>JAHEKE010000003.1:0-172621 GCA_024638505.1 Gammaproteobacteria bacterium
AAGGTCGAATAATCCAAACGCTGGCTCTGCGCCGCCTTGTTCGGCGCAAAATTGTTGAATACCGCCATTAACACCATGGCAATAACCAGCCATAAAATAAGATTCTTCGTCAAATTGTTCACTTGTCTAGCCCAGCTCGCGCTTTCCTTAGCGGCCGCGCTCGGGAGATCGATCAGGCATTCGATTGAATAGCGGCACTTTACTTGTTCTCACCCAGGCCCAGGACGGCAATCAGATCACCGTGTGGGCGGTAGCCGGGGATGATCGATCCGTCAGGCAGTACGATCGCGGGTGTACCTCTGATCCCCAGCTCGTTTCCAAGCTGATAGCCTGCGATGACGGCTTGCGCAGCCTTACAGGATCCTTCGTTCTGTGGAATGACTTGCTGTGTTTTTGCCAGGTGCATGCCCTGCACGCGATCAGCAGCACACCAGACCGCGCGCAGTTCGCTGTCGCCCTGACTGCCGGGACCACCGCGCGGAAAAGGAAGATAGCGCACTGAGATGCCAGCGGCCTGCAGCAGCGGGACTTCAGAATGCAATTTGCGGCAGTAAGGACACGTCGTATCGGTAAAAACGTCGATATACGCCTTCTCTTCGCCTTCCGCGCGGAAGATAATTTTATTTGTCGGTGGAAAGGACGCAATCCTCGTCGCACGCTCCACCGCGCGCTTCGCTTCCGTCAGATTTTCACCGGTGTCCAAGTCAATCAAGTTGCCGATCAACCCATATCGGCCGGTGCCGTCCAGATAGACAAACTGACCGCCGGCTTTCACCTCATAAATACCGTTTAGCGGCGTCTCTTCGGGATTGCCGATAGGTGTGTCCGGACTAAGCAGGTTGCCCAGACGTTTGGTAATCCCACTGTTTTCGTTATCAGCAGACGTATTCGAGGTATCAGCAGGCGTACTCGAGGTATCGGCAGCAGCGTCTTTAAGATGCGCCCCTGCCCACGTCTGGTATATCTCAGCCGGCCAAAGAGACTGCACGTAGGCTACGACCGCCTCCACTTCCTCAGCATTTAGCACGCCGGCGAAAGCAGGCATCGCGCCCCCTACACTTGCACCACCCTGCATTATGGTACGACGCAGAACATCCATTGAGTGGTGCCAGCTGTGGGCGGTGCCGTCTAGCGGAGGAGGCGGATATCGCCCCTGGTCATCTGCTTCACGCCAGTTCGGCGTGGCTTCCCCGTTCTGCCCATGGCAGCCTGCGCACCCTTGGGCATACACCTTTTTGCCGATGGCAATCTGCTCTGCAGAATACCACCGGTCCTGGACGGCAGCTGCTACCGCGGGTAAAGCCAGCGCCGCGGCCAGCAGCAGCTTACAAGTGCTCTTGTTCAAAAAATTCATCTTGGTAAGTTTTCTCCGCGTCAATCCTTTTTTTCAGGATGCAAATACAGATTCACTGCAATATAAACGAACCGGAAAACATCGCACGTTCAGGCAGAGTAGCGAGGAAAGGGGCTGGGTGGATGTAAAAATACCAGGCCGTAGCTAACACCCCCTTTCACAGCTCTGGCGGGTGCACGATCCACCCCTGTGACATGGCCGGCATCCGCTGTTAAACCCGATGCTGAGCATACGCCACAGCTATACGACGCGCAATGCTGAATGGTTCCGCAGCAATTATGGTCTGCGCTAAACAACGGCACGGGTTCCGCCGGCCGCAGCCCGGTATGGCGCGGCGGGCAAATGTCCGTGGCCCACTGGTTTGCTGAAAAAATCGCGAACATTAAAACAAATCCAATCCTGGTATTAAATCGTATGGAAAAAGGTGGCTGCGTCTCATCATAGGGTCAATTCTGCCCGCTTGTTCAATATTGGAGTCAGATTCCTGCGCATGGTTCCTTCTTAAACATTATAGAGAATAATCCGGCTATGGAGCCCCCGTCAGCATGAACCTCAGCATCAGTGGGATTAGGGTGATATCTGAAGTCAACCGCCTGCATACTTAGGATGCGGGCTTGATCAAGCGCGTATTGTGCGCTGCAGGATGCGTATGCCGTCAGCTATACGAAGAACGCAAAGACCGTGCCCATAATGATCGCGCCCGCTATACCGAAACACACATAAGCGATGAAAACGGGTCGCCTTACTAAAGACCAGACTGCAGCCATGGCGGGGATGCAGCTTACCGCGCCTGCGGTCATGAACGCCATGGCCGCACCGGCGCTCATGCCTTGTTCCATTAGTCCGCTCACCAGCGCGGGTGCAGCGTAACCATTGAGATAGGCGGGAGCCCCCACCAGGGCACCAACCACGATTGGGAAAAAGCCCTCACCGCCCACCACCGCTCCGATGGATTCCGCTGGCACATAAGTGACGAGCAGGGCTTCCAGAAGATAGGCAAAGGTGAGCCATTTGATCAGGAAAACGCCGTTCGACACCAGCTCAGAACCGAAAGTCTTTCGCCGCTCGGAGGCGTGCCAGAAGCGCCATTTTATTGTGCCGCTGAAAGGTGAGGGGCCACATACACAACTGTCATCACCGCCGCGTTGTCGAAGCGGGGCGAGAAATATGCCCTGATGGGTTAACAGTCGAATGCCGAAGCCACCGATAAGGCCAAGCATCACGGCGGCGATGGTCTTGCCTATCGCGAAGTCCCAACCAAGCGCGCCGGCCGTGATCAGTATAGTAGGTGGGTCAATGAGCGGTGATGATAGCCAGAATGCCATTACCGCGGACAGCGGTGCGCCCACCGCCAGCAGTCCACTGATAAACGGAATCACCTCGCATGAACAGAACGGGGCAAGCCCCCCGAACAAAGCAGCAAGAATGATCATCCGCGTCTCACGGCCGGCGAATGCTTTTGCCACGAGCGCCTCTGCACCTGTCGTCTTGATATAAGCAACAAGCAGGACGGCCGTTACGATATAGGGCAGCGTGCCGAGAAGCGACCGTGACGCGATGGAAACAATTGAGTCAAACTGCCCAGGATCAAGTAGGGCGACGGCAAGGGGTATCAGCAGTATGAGGGTCCATACTGAAGTCGCCTTGTCTGCTCTCCGCCGTAAATCCTGGAAGCTCTTGACTACTAACTCAGACACGTCAATGTATCGTTCATCGAGCTGCGCGACGGTGCGCGGCATGCCGCGTTGACTTGGCGTCCGTGCAGCACTCGCGCAGCAGGAAATCGGCGAGTTTTTCGATGCGTTCGAAGGCCGCGCGATTGATGACGACGCGACCCGCCCGCTCCTGCTCGATCAGTCCACCCGCGGCAAGGAACTTCAGGTGATGGGCCAGAGTGGAAGCAGGTAGGCCCAGTCGCCCCTGGATGTCTCCCACGGTTAAACCCTCGGGGCCAGCGCGAACCAGGGCAAGCAGAACCGCCAGCCTGGGTTCCGATCCGGCGGCGGCGAATCCTTGGGCCGCTTCTTCGATCGCCAGCATGGTAAGCCTCATAACAAAATAACTAAATAACTAGAATAGTAGTTATATATAATGCTGTCAACCCGCGAATTTAAGAGCGTTAGAGCGCCGAAGCGGCAGCGATTTTGGGGCGCTTGCAACCGCCCTTTGTCTGATAAACTCAAAATCGAGCCGCGGAAAATTAAGGGCATGAAGCATGTTGATCTACGGATACATTATCTACCTACTCCTCCTGGCAATATTATGGGTCTTTTTCACAAGGGTGCGCGGGAAAACGTTGGAACAGCTGTTTGATCAAAGTGCAGTCGAGCATCACCAGATCATAGAACTGCATCGCAAACACCCCGCGGGGGGTGACTGGCAGGAATTTAACAACTGGCTGGCGGTGGAAAAATCGGACAGCTGATATGAACTTGCGGGTTAAGGCCTTGGCGGCGAACAGGCAGATGATCAAGGGGCAGTGTCACTGCGGCAATATCAAGTTCGTATTTGCAAGACCGCAGCAAGGCAAATCAATAGCAGTCCGTGCTTGCGGCTGCTCTTTCTGCCAGATGCACGGCGGGTTATATACCTCTGACCCAGAGGGCATGCTTGATATCAACATAGACCATGACCAACATGTCAACAGGTATCGTTTCGGAACAGAAACAGCGGAGTTTTACGTTTGCCGTCGTTGCGGGGTGGTGCCAATCGTTATCAGCGAGATCGGCGCCAAGCTTTATGCGGTGGTCAATGTCAACACATTGCAAAATATCGATAAGTCAGATCTAAAGCGATCAGTCACTAATTTTGATGGCGAAACAACTGAGAGCCGTCTGGATCGACGTTCAAGAACATGGATTCCTCGGGTAAGCTTAAACATTCAGTGAAATATGCAAAGTCTCGTCAGACATTAGGTGGGTCAGCGATGCACAGTTAGCCAGCGAGCTTACGGCGCGCCGGCGGCAGCAAACCATGTGCGCGTGCAGATGCTCTATAATTAGTACAATATTTGGCGCCTGACGGTTTCTCTACATTGCAACTGCTTCCATCCATTTTGCTCGCACTGCTGCTGGTCACACCGGTCGCGGTGGCGCAAAAGATTGAAGTAATTGACCTGCACAACCGACCGGTGGAGGAAATCATTCCCCTGGTCGGTCCAATGATTAAGCCGGGAGAGGCGGTCTCCGGTACGGGATACAAACTGATCCTGCGGGCAAGTGGTGAGACTGTGGCGGAGGTACGGCGCCTGCTGGCGCAGATCGATACAGGTTTGCAGAACCTGATAATTACCGTGCGGCGGGAAAACGAGATTCAATCCGAGCAAAGCGAAGCCGCGTTGAACGCCTTTTATGACAGTCAACAGGGTGGCGCGATATCAGGGCAAATCGATCGACAGCAGGCTTCCCATAGCACCCAGGGCGGTCAGCGGGTGCGCGTGCTGGAGGGCAGCGCCGCGTATATTCATAGCGGTACTGAGTTTTATACGCCAAGCATCGTTCACTACCAGAAAGGGCATGCTGATTATGGTGCGGCGCGCAACAGCGCTGGCAGCGGATTTTACGTAGTGCCCCGGGTGAATGGTAACCAGGTCAACCTTGAAATCAGTTCTTACGGGGACACAATCCGCGGTAACGACGGCACAATCGATACCCAGAGTGTCAGTACGGTAATCTCGGGACAGTTAGGGGAGTGGATCAATATCGGCGGAGCAGGCCAGACCCGGCAGTTGAAACAGCAGGGTATTCTTTCCAGCGCGCAGTCGGGCAGCAGTCGTCAAAGTGGCGTAGTTGTCAAAGTCGACGTTGCCGACTGAACAGCGGTTTTCTGCCTAGTTTCTGAGTTTCAGATGCGATCAGGCAAATGGCTGCGGATCGTATCTTCGTCCGCTTTGCTCAGATCCTTGTCGATTTCCACGGTAATCATCTGCTCCAGGGCGGGTTTAACGGCTTTACGTAAAAGTCCAAGAAAGCGAGGCTCGGCAACCAGAATCAGCCGGTTAAACTCCTCAGCCGCACGCCCTTTTTCGAGTTGGTCGACAACTTCGCTGGCAAAACGAATCGCATCCTGCTCTTTCGGGCTGTTATGCGTTCCCATAGCATGACGACCTTGACCGTGACTATCGTGCACGCGCCCCGGCCGATCTGAGCCGATGTCTCGATCGTGCAGTTTCGCTTGCGGTGACACTAATTGATGTAAAGCCTGCAGCGGCGCTAGCGGGCCATCTACAGAGAATATCCTCGCTCTGGCGGCGTCGGCCACCACTATCCAACTATGTGCCATCGTTTCCTCCGTTGCCTGGTTAACATATATCATTCTGACCAAAGCGCTCAAGGCAGAAGTTGATATGCATCAGGTTTGTGCCCTTACTCATCCGCTGGCGGCGATAAAAATCCCGGTTTTCAGGTAAGCCTGATGTTGCACCTGACCGTGATACCATCTGCGGCAGGTAATTTTGACTCATGTCAACAACCATCTCCTTTAATCCACTATGTTAAGTAACTGTCTCAGTTAGAGAGGAGGCCGACATGGCAATTTCTGAAACATTAAACAATTTCCTGAAGCAAAAGAACGCTGTATATGATCTGGTGCCCCATGCTCATACCGGCAGCAGCATGGAGACCGCGCAGGCGGCACACGTATCCGGAAATGCCTTGGCGAAAGCGGTTATTCTGAAAGACGAAGAGCACTACATCATGGTCGTGATTCAATCCAGTGAACACGTAGATCTTGCTGAACTGAAGCGAAAGTTTGGACATACCTATGAACTAGCCAGCGAGACCGAACTGGGAGAAGTTTTCAAGGACTGCGAACTGGGTGCAGTCCCGCCTATTGGAAAAGCCTGGGCGATGGATGTGTTCCTCGATGAATGCCTGCTGGAACAAGAGCACGTATATTTTGAAGCAGGCGATCACGTAGATTTGGTGCGGATGGAGTCTCCCGAGTTTGCGCGATTAATGGAGGGTTCGCAGCGCGGCCATTTTGGCCATACCGTTTAACGTCACTACAGTAGTAAATCCAAGTAAAGTCAGAAGAGAATAACAAATGGTTCTTCCCGAGGCGCTACCAGCAGAGTCGCTGTATACGCCATGCGCGACTGATGATCTGGATTTCGAAACCACGGCGGAGCTGGATGAACTAGCAGATGTGATCGGTCAGCCGAGAGCGCTTTCTGCGCTGCGCTACGGCATTCATGTTAAAGGAATCAACTGTAACATTTACGCCCTCGGTCCTGCCGGCATTAAAAAGCATGAAGTAGTACAGCACATCCTGCAGGAAGAAGCGTCAAAGCGATCTGTGTCGTCGGATTGGTGCTATGTATACAACTTCGGCCAACCGCATAAACCCAACGCGCTGGAACTGCCACCAGGCTATGGGGCTAGGCTATGCAACGACATGGAGCAGCTGATAGAAGATCTGGGTACGGCCATTCCGTCTGCGTTTGAAACGGAGGAATATCATTCCCGTACGGAGGAACTCGAGCGGGACTTCATTGCACGGCGGGATAAGATGCTGGAAGAGCTATCGCAGGAGGCGAGTAAACGAAATATCAGATTCCTGCATACACCTTCCGGCTTCGCATTCGCTCCGCTGGATAAGCGGGGCGAGGTAGTTAATCCCGAAGAGTTCAAACGGTTGCATGACGCAGATAAGAAGAAGATCGAATCCGACGTCGAAGACCTGCAAAAAAAACTGCAGAAGATTATTCGTCTGATCCCCATCTGGCAGAAGGAAACGCGGGAAAAACTCAAGCAGATCGATCGCGAGATCGCCCGCTATGCGGTCGGGCATTTGATCGACAGTATCAGGGAAAATCACCGTGAATTACCGGAAGTGTGCAAGTATCTGGACCAGGTAGAGCAGGACATCATTGACCACGTTCGTGAGTTTCGACAGGATGCTGAATCGCCCCAAGCATTCTTGATCGGACAGCCGGCCAAAGGGGATGCGTTACGCCGGTACAGGGTCAACGTCGTAGTTGACCATAGTGAAAATACTGACGCTGCGGCGGTTATCTATCAGGATTTACCGACCTACTCAAATCTGGTTGGCCGCATCGAGTACCGGGCACAGATGGGCACACTGGTTACTGACTTCACGCTTATAAAAGCCGGAGATTTGCACCAGGCTAACGGCGGCTACCTGGTGCTTGATGCCGATCGGGTGTTGCGTCAGCCGTTTGCCTGGGAGGGACTCAAGCGTGCACTGCGGGCTCGCGAGGTCCGCATTGAGTCATTGGAAAAGGCATACGGTCTGATAAACACAACCTCGCTGGAACCTGAACCCATACCGCTCGATATCAAAGTGATACTGGTAGGCGATCGCTTACTCTATTACCTGCTGAATCACTATGATCCGGAATTCGCCGATCTGTTTAAGGTCGCCGCTGATTTTAATGAAGATATGCACCGTGCCGATGATTCCGGCATGTTGTTCGCCCGGCTTATCAAACGCATAACCAGGCAGGAAGAACTGCTCCCGCTCGACCGCCAGGCGGTCGCCCGTGTTATCGAATACAGCTCGCGACTGGCCGAGGATTCAACCAAACTTTCTATAAACCTGCGCGAAATAACGGACCTATTGCGCGAGGCAGATTACATTGCGCAGACCAACGGTCGAGCCCAAGTCTCTGTAGACGACATTCAGTCGGCGGCTGATTCAAAAATATATCGTCATGACCGCATCCGGGATTATGCTTATGAAGCGATTGATCGGGGTCTGATCAAGATTGACACCGATGGCGAAACGGTTGGGCAGATTAATGCTTTATCAGTGATCAATCTTGGGGACTTTTCTTTTGGACAGCCCTCACGAATCACCGTCACCACCAGGCTGGGTGACGGGAAGTTTATGGATATTCAGCGTGAGACTAAACTCGGCGGTAAAATCCATTCCAAGGGCGTGCTCATTTTGACTAACTACCTGGCGGCAAACTACGCTGCCGAATACCCGCTGTCATTGGCTGCCAGCATCGTGTTTGAGCAGTCCTATGGCCTAGTCGACGGGGACAGCGCTTCGCTGGCTGAACTGTGCGCTTTGTTGTCCGCCCTGTCTGATGTGCCGCTCCGGCAGGCTTTTGCCATAACCGGATCGGTGAACCAGCGCGGTGAGGTGCAGGCCATCGGTGGCGTCAATCAGAAAATAGAGGGTTTTTTCGATATCTGTTCACTGCGCGGGTTGAGCGGACAGCAAGCAGTTATCATCCCCAGCGCCAATGTTTCGCATTTGATGCTGCGACGGGATGTAGTGGAGGCGGCACGGCGGGATGAGTTTAAAATATACCCGGTGCATCACGTTGACCAGGCTATTGAGCTGCTCACCGGGGTCAGTGCTGGTGAGCGCGATGATGCCGGGCAACTTCCTGCCGAAAGCGTTAACGCACGGGTGGAGCAAGCCTTGACCAATCTAGCATTACGCCGTAAGAATTTTACTCGTAAAGAATCTGCCACAGGAGAAGACGGTTGACCCCGGTCTCAAGTAATACGGTCGGGCGCATCTTAATGGCGGTAGACGCATCACTGCAGAATTATGACGCACTGGAAGCGGCGGCTGAATTTGCCTCGCATCTTGAGACACAACTGGTAGCCCTGTTTGTGGAGGATATCAATCTGTTCAAGCTGGCCGAGCTGCCTTTTGCCAAGGAGTTGGATCGATCAAGCGGAGTCATGCGTTCGCTGAGCCCAGACAGCGTCACCCGTGCGCTTAAGGCTGACGCGCAAAAGTTTGAAAAACGATTGAGCGAGGAGTCAGCGAAACGTCGCATCAGCGTATCAATGAAGGTGGTGCGGGGCCACTATGCGGCGGCCGCTCTGGAAATTGCCGATAAAAGCGACATTGTGTTTGTGCACAATGTTACAAGTTTGGCTTACGGTTTGGGCCGAGTGAAATCCACCCGGTCAGGCCTACGAAGGGCGGGTTCATTGAAAAAACCAATCTGGGTTTTCTACGATGAATCTGAGCAGGCTGAGCGCGCTTTAAAGTTGGCGCTGAGCCTGTGTCAAAAATCTGGTTCTGATATTAACGTGGTTCTGCCGAAAAGCGCGGCGCAAAGTGATCTAACTTCCCGCTTAAGCAGCGAGCTGAAAGGATCCGGTGTTGCCGGATGTCAAATTTTGTCCATGTCTGATGCCGAGCAAATCATCGATGTGGCGCAGCTGAGCGGTGGATCGGTTCTGATTCTACCGCGGGATTACAGGCAGTATGCAGAAACGGCGGACATGCTCGCTGGCAAACTCGGCTGTCATCGTATTCTGGTATAAATACCATCCGATGATGATACGGTAACGCGATTGTCCCGCCTATGATGGAAAAAAAGACTCAGTTCAATACCTGGTATGTCTTTATTGCGGTATTGGTTATTCTGCTGCTGCAGAATATGTGGGCGCAGTACCAGCAGACCGAGCCCATCTCCTACAGTGAGTTTGAGTTGTTACTCAAGGAGGGCAAGGTCGCTGAAATAGAAGTGGGAGAGCAGCACATTCGCGGCAAGCTTAAGTCCCCAACCAGAGATGGCCGCATCAATTTTGTGACAACCAGGGTGGACCCGGCACTGGCGAACGAGCTGGCAAAGTATGAGGCGAAGTATACCGGCGTTATTGAAACCAACTTCCTAGCCAATGTTCTGTCCTGGCTGTTACCCATTATTGTATTTTTCGCTATCTGGCTGTTTCTGTTTCGTAAAATCGCCGAGAAGCAGGGCGGGTTGGGTGGTTTTATGACCGTCGGTAAAAGCAAAGCCAAGGTTTACATGGAAAAAGATACGCAGGTTACCTTTGACGATGTCGCCGGCGTGGATGAGGCTAAGAAAGAGCTCGAAGAGGTGGTCGCTTTTCTGCAGCGACCGGAAGAATATGGTCGGCTGGGGGCACGCATACCGAAGGGGATTCTGCTCGTCGGCCCGCCCGGGACAGGTAAAACGCTGTTTGCGCGAGCCGTCGCCGGTGAGGCTAAAGTGCCATTTTTTTCTATCAATGGCTCTGAGTTTGTGGAGATGTTCGTCGGCGTTGGGGCGGCGCGCGTGCGCGATCTGTTTGATCAGGCAAGACAGAAGGCGCCGTGCATTATTTTCATTGATGAGCTTGATGCGCTGGGCCGGGCTAGGGGGGCTTTCCCCATGGGCGGTGGTCATGATGAGAAGGAGCAGACGCTGAATCAGCTGTTGGCTGAGCTGGATGGTTTTGATCCTGGACAGGGTGTGGTGCTGCTGGCAGCAACCAACCGTCCCGAGATTCTGGATCCTGCGCTGTTGCGACCTGGACGGTTTGACCGGCACGTTCTGGTTGAAAGACCGGACCGTGCGGGTCGCATACAAATACTCAATGTCCATGTAAAAAAGATATCTCTGGGAAAGGACATGGACCTTGATGTGATCGCGTCCATAACCCCCGGATTCAGCGGCGCAGATCTAGCCAATCTGGTTAATGAAGCAGCGGTGCTGGCCACCCGGCGTAATGCAGCCGCAGTTGAAATGGATGACTTTAACAACGCGATTGAGCGCATCACCGCCGGTTTAGAAAAAAAGAACAGGCTGCTTAATCCGCATGAACGCGAGGTCGTGGCATATCATGAGGTGGGCCACGCTCTCATTGCGCTGGCTTTGCCCGGAGCCGATACAGTGCACAAGATATCAATCATTCCGCGCGGAGTGGGTGCATTGGGCTACACCATCCAGAGACCAACGGAAGACCGATACCTGATGACACGTACCGAGCTGGAAACTAAACTGGCGGTGCTTTTTGGCGGCCGTGCGGCGGAGCTGCTCGAATTCAACGAGCTTTCAACCGGCGCCGCGGATGATCTGGCTAAGGCAACGGAGCTGGCCCGCAGCATGGTCACGCGCTACGGAATGGAAGAGCGCGTAGGCCAGATGACCTATGAGGAGCAACCCAACCCCTTCCTTGATGTACCGGACAGAATTAGAACTAGGCAGAGAGACTACAGCGAGGAGACGGCGCGCGAGATAGACTGTGCGGTACGCGAGATCTTGAGCGCCGCTTTCAAACGCGCGACAGAGACCCTGACGCAGCATCGTGCTGTGTTGAAAGAAACGGCTCAGAGGCTGTTACAAAAAGAGACGCTTACGGCAGACGAATTGCCGGTGCTGAAACCTACCTCCAGCGCCAACACGGCAGTCTAGGCAAGTCGGGCTGCGGTGAAGCGGCGTACCTGTCGAAGGCGCGAGCGATTCTTGCCGGTAATCGCTGTTGGACTGCTGTTATTATTGTTCGACCACTTTGCAATGCCGGTCCATGCCGTTGGCTGGACGGAACGCGTGTCGGTATTGATACAAGATGAGCTTGATTCGCTCGCAGCAATCGATCAGCGGGTAAGTTCAGCTTTGCCTCTATCCTCCCCTGGCAAGGTGCAGGCGTTTTACCGAAGCTCCGCTTTCACTCCGCTATGGAGCCTGGCTGGTCAAATACAACCGCAGGCGCATAAACTTATCACGACCATACGATCAGCCTGGCGGGAAGGACTGGATCCGAGTGTTTATCGGCTTGCCGCGATTGAGAAGCTAGTCAATCAATCGAACAAAAATGATGCAGCGCGCCAGTTTGCACGAACGGACTTGCTGCTGACCGATGTGCTAATCAGCTACGCCGACGATCTGCTCAAAGGCAGACTGAGTGACAGCCCCCTGCGCCAAGGTGAGGACTCGGACCCCGAACAACTCGACCTTAAGTGGCTGGCATCTGCCGTATCGTCCGGTCAGTTAGGCGCGGCCTTGTCTGCCCTGGCGCCAAGGTCATCTTCCTACGCTTCGTTGCGCCGTGCCTTGTCGGATTACCGCGCGTTACGGCAGCAGGAGATCGAATTCAATCCGCTCCACCGTACCTTAAAAAGGGGGGATGCAGGCGCGGATGTCAAATCGCTGCGGCAACGTTTGATGTTTCTGCAAGACTTGCAAAGTAATCATCCGCAGGAAAACAGCTTTGATGGTGAATTGGAACAGGCGGTAATCCGGTTCCAGGTGCGGCACGGTTTGAAGATCGATGGTATCGCGGGTCCAGAGACCTATGCCGCCATGGCAGTTCCGCTTGCCTTACGGGTGTCGCAAATTGAGTATAATCTTGAGCGTTGGCGCTGGCTGCCAAGATCTTTGGGGCGTCGTTATGTCGTGGTTAATATAGCCGGATTTAGTCTTGAAGTTGTAGAAGACGAAGATCTTGTTCTGTGGATGCGGGCTATAGTTGGAAAACCTTTTCAGCAAACGCCGGTTTTCAGTTCAAAGATAACTCATCTGACGCTGAATCCTTTCTGGGAAGTTCCGTTCAATATTGCGACCAAGGAAATGCTGCCAAAGGTGCGACAGGACCCCGGCTATCTTCAGCGTGAGCATATGCGCGTGCTGCGCGTGGACCAGGGCAAAGTGGTGCAGATTGATCCCGCTGACGTCGATTGGAAAAATGTCGGCAGGGCTAATTTCCCCTATCGATTTCGGCAGGATCCCGGACCCGCTAACGCGCTTGGACGGGTAAAATTCTATTTGCCCAATCGATACAGCGTTTATCTGCACGATACGCCGAACAAATCGTTGTTTTCACAGGCGGTACGTTGTTTCAGCCACGGCTGTGTTAGGCTGGAAAGACCTTTCGAACTGACGGCTTATCTGCTTCGGGATCAGCCCGAATGGACGCGGGCACGAATTATTGAGACACTCGAGCATGAGCAGAACTTCGTAATTATGCTCAGTGCCCCCATTCCCATCTATACTGTTTATTGGACAGCGTGGGTAGACAGTCAGGGCATTCTGAACTTTCGTAAAGACATTTATGGTCGCGACAAGAAACTGAGCCAGGCACTGAGTGCAGACCAATCAAGTCAATAAGGGTAAGGCATTATGTATAAGCGCAAATCTCAACTAAATCGTCGAGCGTTCATGAGACATACTCTGGGGGTCGCTGCCGGTTTATGGCTGCCAAGCCGGGCGCAGGCGGGGCTTGACCATCTGGGCACTAAACGTGAGCTGGGATTTTTAAACTTACACACACACGAACAGCTGCGCTGTCAATACTGGGCAAACGGCCGCTACGACAGCGGTGCTTTGGAAGAAATTGCATATGTGCTGAGGGATTTTCGTACCGATGAAATAAAGGCCATCCACACCGGACTGCTGGATTTGCTGGCCACAGTTCAGGCGAGGGTGTCCAGTCAAAAAGAATTCCACGTTATCTCTGGCTATCGCTCACCCGCAACTAACGCAAAGTTAAACGCGCAGAGCAGCGGCGTGGCCAAACGCAGCCTGCATATGCTGGGTAAAGCCATAGACGTGCGTTTGCCGGGTACGCCGCTCTCCGTATTGCGGCGGGTCGGGCGTGACTTGGGCTGGGGTGGTGTTGGCTACTATCCAAAAAGTGATTTCGTGCACTTGGACATTGGTCGGCCCCGGCAGTGGGTAGGTTAAGGGCGACATGAGTCATTCGCAACAAAGTTCTTTTGTGTTACCGATTGCCAACAAAAGCCCACGCCGCCAGCCATAACTTTCGATCGACCGTCGGCGCCCTCTGACCGATCACCATTTCCGTTTCTGCATGTACAGGTTTCCAACATTTGCTGCCCTGCTGGTACTCTTTCCAAGCCTTTCAGCCGCAGCCGGCGACATCACCATAAGCCACGGTGTCGCCATGCACGGCGAACCCAAGTATGGCCCAGACTTCAAGCACTTTGACTATGTCAATCCCGCGGCGCCCAGAGGTGGAACCCTGCGGCTCGCCAGCCAGGGTACGTTCGATAGTTTCCACGGGTTCATACCTAAGGGCAATTCTGCCAGTACGGGTTCGGTAGAGACTCTGCTCACGTCAAGCGCGGATGAACCGTTTACCGAGTATGGATTAATCGCTGAGACTGTTGAGTATCCGCAGGATCGCTCCTGGGTCATTTTCAATCTGCGCGCAGAAGCGCGCTGGCACGATGGCAAGCCGATTACCGCAGATGACGTAGTGTGGTCGTTTGAAGTATTAACCACTAAAGGTTCGCCGCAATACCGTTTTTACTATAGCGGTGTGGGCGAGGTGAGCAAGCTCGGCCCGCGGCGCGTTAAATTTATCTTTAGGGAAAAAGGCAACCGGGAATTACCCCTCATTGTCGGTCAGCTGCCTGTTCTGCCGAAGCACTATTGGGCCACGCGGGATTTCGAAAAAACAACGCTGGATCCTCCTCTTGGCAGCGGCCCGTACCGCATCGCCGAGTTCGAGGCTGGACGCTACTTTGTTAGAGAGCGGGTTGAGGACTACTGGGGAAAGGATCTGCCGGTCAACGTAGGCTTAAACAACTTTGATCGAACGCGAGTCGATTTTTATCGCGATGATACAGCCATTCGTCTCGCCCTTAAATCCGGCAATATCGATTTTCGCCAGGAGAATCAGGCCAAGGCCTGGGCACTGGACTATGACGTGCCGGCAGTCGAGAAAGGTTGGTTAAAAAAGGAACTCATCAGGCACCGGCTGCCAACGGGAATGCAGGCCTTCGTCATGAATACACGACGGTCGGTATTCGCCGATAAGCGGGTGCGTGAGGCCCTGGCCTACGCGTTTGATTTTGAGTGGACCAACAAAAATCTGTTCTTCGGTCAGTACACGCGAACCGAAAGTTATTTTTCCAACTCTGAACTCGCCTCGAGCGGCTTACCTGGGGGCGAGGAGCTGGAAATTCTCGAGAGGTTCCGCGATCGTTTACCCGCACGGGTGTTCCACACTCCCTACAGGGCACCCGCTACCGATGGCAGCGGCTGGCAGCGGGACAATCTGCGTCAGGCATTTACCCTGCTGCAGCAGGCCGGCTGGGTTGTGCGCGACCTGAAGCTCGTCGACGCTACTACCGGGGAGCAGATGCGTTTTGAGATTTTGCTGGTCAGCCCTGCGTTCGAGCGAATCGTTTTGCCGTTTGTACACAACCTGAAAAGACTTGGTATCGATGCCCGAGTGCGGCTGGTAGATCAGACCCAGTATATTAATCGGTTGCGCAGCTTTGATTTCGATATGTTTATTTTTACCTGGGGCCAGTCGGAGTCTCCCGGCAACGAGCAGCGAAATTTCTGGAGTTCAGCCGCGGCGGAAAATCCCAGCAGCCGCAACTTCGCTGGCATCCAGGACCCAGTGGTCGATGAGCTCATTGAACTTGTCATTGCTGCGCCGACGCGGGAGAGTCTGGTGGCGCGCACCCGCGCGCTGGACCGAGTCTTGCTGTCAGGGTTTTACGTGATCCCCAACTGGCATATCCAAGCGGACCGGGTGCTGTATTGGGATAAGTTCTCGCGCCCGCCTACGTTGACCAGAAACGGTGCCATGCTTGACCGCTGGTGGTACGACGAAATCAAGGCGGCCAATCTAGAGCGCGCCAGGCAGGATGACGTTTCGCTGACCGAGGCGGCGGTCGAGTCCGAACGGCCGGGCCAGGTGACGACCGTCATCGCTCTGGCTGCCCTGTTGCTGATCGGATACTTCGTTTTCAGGCGCGCCTGGCAATCGCGCAGAGTATAAAACCATGACCGCTTACATTATCCGGCGGCTGTTGCTCATGATCCCGACGCTATTCGCCATCATGGTGATCAATTTCATCGTTATTCACGTTGCGCCGGGCGGGCCGGTGGAGCAGATAATTGCCCAGCTCACGGGACAAGGTGCGGATATAACCGAGCGCGTCACCCGTTCAGGCACGGGCGAGACTACGGTGAAAGCTGACCAGTCTGCCACCAGCAGCAGCCAGTATCGGGGTGCGCAGGGGCTGGACCCGGAATTCATTGCGCAGCTTGAGAAACAGTTTGGTTTCGATAAGCCGCTACACGTGCGCTTCTTTTCCATGATGAAGAACTACCTCGCGTTCGATTTTGGGGAGAGTTTTTTCCGCGATCGCAAAGTAGTTGATCTGGTCCTGGACAAGATGCCGGTGTCTATTTCTCTTGGGTTGTGGACAACCCTGCTGGTCTACCTTATCTGCATTCCACTCGGTATCGCCAAGGCCAATAGAGACGGCAGCCGATTCGATGTATGGACCAGCGTAGTCATTATTGTTGGCACGGCCATACCTAGCTTTCTTTTTGCTGTATTTCTTTTGGTTATTTTTGCCGGCGGCAGCTACCTCGACTGGTTTCCTTTGGGCGGACTGGTTTCAGAAAACTGGGACGAATTATCCTGGCCCGATCGCATTATTGATTATTTCTGGCACCTTACCCTACCGATTACGGCTATGACCGTCGGTGGCTTCGCCACCCTCACGATGCTCACCAAGAACTCATTTTTGGACCAAATCCATCAGCAGTACGTAACCACGGCTCGCGCCAAAGGCCTGAGTGAGCGGAGAGTGATGTATGGGCATGTGTTCAGGAACGCGATGTTAATTGTGATTGCCGGATTCCCCGGTGCTTTTGTCAGCATATTGTTCACCGGATCGTTACTGATCGAGATCATATTTTCGCTTGATGGGCTCGGTCTGCTGGGTTTTGAGGCCGCTTTTAATCGCGACTATCCGGTGATGTTTGCCACGCTGTATTTTTTTTCGCTGCTGGGTTTGGTGATGAATCTCGTTGGAGATTTGGTTTATACCATGATCGATCCGCGCATCGACTTTGAGGCCCGGGAAGTATGAGCCGCCGTCGCACCAAAGTTTCTGCCCAAGCATCAAGCCGTTGCTGCTGCGATAGCGTGCAGCCATGAGCACAAACGTATTGAGTCAGCCGACCTTCTTAAGATTGAGGATAACTCCGCTTACGCGGCGGCGAATCGACAGCTTCAAAGCAAACAAACGCGGTTACTGGTCGCTGTGGTTGTTTCTGCTGATGTTTGTTTTTACCCTGGTTGCCGAATTTGTAGCCAACGACAAGCCATTTCTGGTCAATTACCGCGGTGATTTCTACAGCCCGGTGCTGAAAGCTTACCCGGAGACCGCGTTCGGTGGTGAGTTCGAGACCGAGGCAGATTACCGCGATCCCTTCGTAGCAGAGCTTATCAACCGACATGGCTGGATGCTGTGGCCTCTGATTCGCTACGACCACCGCACCGTGGCATGGGATTTGCCAGTACCCGCGCCCTCACCCCCGGACGCCCAGCACTGGCTGGGCACTGACGATCAGGCCCGTGACGTGGTGGCGCGGGTAGTTTACGGCTTCCGCATCTCGGTTTTGTTTGGCTTCAGCCTCACCGTTATCAGTGCCGTAATCGGGGTATCGGCTGGAGCGGTGCAGGGATATTTCGGCGGCTGGCTCGATTTGTTGTTTCAGCGATTCATTGAAGTCTGGTCCGGACTGCCCACGCTCTATTTGCTAATCATCCTGGCCAGCATCGTTGAGCCTAATTTCTGGTGGTTACTGGGCCTGCTGCTGCTGTTCAGCTGGATGGGGTTTGTCGGTGTGGTGCGGGCAGAGTTTCTGCGCGCAAGGAATTTTGACTATGTGCGCGCCGCCAGGGCGCTGGGGGTTGGGAATCTAACCATCATGTTGCGTCACGTGCTGCCAAACGCGATGGTTGCGACCCTCACCTTCATACCTTTTATTCTTGCCGGTTCGGTTACGGTTCTGACTTCGCTCGATTTTTTGGGGATAGGTTTGCCGCCCGGTTCGGCTTCTCTGGGCGAGCTGTTGGCACAGGGTAAAGCCAACCTGCAGGCGCCCTGGTTAGGTTTGACCGGATTCTTTGTGATCGCTCTAATGCTGAGTTTGTTGATTTTTATAGGTGAAGCAGTGCGCGATGCGTTTGATCCGCGTAAACATCTAGGATGAGCGCCAGTATGACCGCAGCTTCGACCAAACCCTTGCTCGAGCTGAGCGACCTTTGCGTTAGCTTCCGTTCGGCCTACGGTGAAAGCCAAGCCGTTCGACGAGTCTCGTTTCAAATCGATCAAAGTCAAACCGTAGCGCTAGTCGGGGAAAGCGGTTCAGGTAAGTCAGTGACCGCGCTTTCCATCATGCAGCTTTTGCCGTATCCGACTGCATTCCACCCCGGTGGCAGCATCAAATTTAAAGGTGAGGAACTGATGGGTGCAGATGCATCGACTATGCAGCGTGTACGTGGTGATTGGATAAGCATGATATTTCAAGAACCCATGACTTCATTGAATCCTTTGCATAAAGTCGAAAAGCAGATCAACGAAACTCTAATCCTGCACAAAGGTCTGACCGAAGCGCAAGCTCGAAGCCGAACCTTGGAGTTACTGCGGCTGGTACAGATACGGGATCCGGAAGACCGCCTGCAGTCCTATCCACATCAGCTATCCGGCGGGCAGCGTCAGCGCGTCATGATTGCCATGGCGCTGGCAAACGAGCCTGATTTATTGATTGCAGACGAACCAACCACGGCTCTGGATGTGACTATTCAGGCACAGATATTGATGCTGCTTAAAGATGTGAAGAACCGGCTGGGCATGTCTATGCTGCTTATCACCCATGATCTGACAATTGTGCGTAAGGTCGCGGACTACGTATGCGTTATGTGCGATGGGCAAATCGTCGAACACGGAACTAGCGAGAAGATATTCAGATCACCGCAGCACGAATATACGCAGATGTTGCTGTCCGCCGAGTTGGCGGAGCGTGTGCATCCTGACGATCCAAATCCGGTAGAGGTCATGCGGGCAGAAAATGTGCGCGTCTGGTTCCCCGTACGTCGAGGCATTCTGCGCCGTACAGTCGATCACATCAAGGCCGTTGACGATGTATCTATCCGCATCCGCGCTGGGCACACGGTTGGTGTGGTCGGCGAAAGCGGATCCGGTAAAACCACGCTAGCCCTGGCTCTGCTGCGGCTGATCAGCAGCCGGGGTGCAATTAACTTTAACGGTGTGGCGATCGATCGCATGCTCACCAGGCAACTGAAGCCTTTCCGAAAGCAAATGCAGATCGTTTTCCAGGATCCCTACGGCAGCTTGAGTCCGCGCCTGTCGGTTGGGCAGATTATAGCCGAGGGTTTGGAGGCGCACGGATTGGTTCCATCCGAGTCTGAACGTGAGACACGAGTTATTGCGGCCCTGCAGGAAGTTGACCTGGATCCCGAGTATCGTTTTCGTTATCCACATGAATTCTCCGGCGGCCAGCGTCAGCGTATCGCTATTGCCCGCGCCATGATTCTGAAGCCCAGCTTGGTTGTGCTGGATGAGCCGACATCGGCGCTGGATCGATCAGTGCAGATCCAGATCATCGAATTGCTCAGCGGCCTGCAGCGCGAGTATGGGCTGGCGTACGTATTTATCAGCCATGATTTAAGCGTGGTGCGTGCATTGAGTGATGACCTGATTGTGCTGCGCCAGGGGCGCGTGGTTGAAAAGGGTCCTGCTGCAAAGGTTTTTCATCAGCCGAGACAGCCCTATACGCAGGCTCTGCTCAAGGCTGCTTTTGATCTGGAGGCAGTGGACAGTGCCGATCTTGCCCAGTAGGCGACCTTGGCAAATGATTCCAGCTTCGATAATTACCCTTGTCGCGCTCGGTAGAATCAGTAGCGGTATCGCAGGCTACGCTGCGCGTATGGGATCCGAGCCTGTCATCAATATTGAAAGACACCATAGCTTGGAACAGACCGTGCGCACCGCCGATGCTGTCGTTATGGCCACGCAGGCTAAGGAACCGTTACTATTCGTATATATGATCCCCACTGGTTTCATGTGACTACCCTAGGAGCGGCTCAGCCGGCTTCGCTGCTCAGGGCCTGGTCACGGCCTGGCAGGTTTATCGGGCAGCCCGCTCGTCTGGGCACTACCGGCTTTGATTTTCTAGCGCAGCCTTTGCCGGACATACAATAAAGTATCAGGACATGCAGAACAGCCCAGCAACTGTCGAACGCGGCACCGGTGAGGGCAAAACCGCAGTACTCAGATATCTCTCCGGCACGCACCGTGGCCGGGTCGTAGAGCTGCGTGACAAGACTATGCATATCATCCGTGGTGCAGAGCCTGATATACGCATTGCGCCCGCCGACGGAGTAATCGAGGCGGACTGCATAGCAACGTTACACCGTTCGGGCAGCACGTATGAGTTGGAGATAATCGCCGACAACGAGGTATGGGTCAACGGAGAACGCGTCACCAGCAAGGTGCTGGGGTCAGGCGATCTTCTTGAACTAGGGCACACCGGACCGGTGCTGCGTTTTCGCCTCTATCCCCCTGGCGTCGCGCCGAAAAAAACCCTGGCTGAAGCGTTTTCAGATTCTCTGAACGGAGCGCGATCCGATGGCCGTTCAAATATCGGCAAGGCCGGCTGGTTCTTTACCCGCTTTGCCCAAGACCTGGTCACCCAGACCACCCTCTTTTTCCGGCTGGGGGTACTGCTCTTGATCGCGCTACTGGTAGTGAGCGTGGTCGTGCTGATTGTACAGAGCTACCGATTCGAAAAGCGCTTGTCCACTGAGGCGGTTCGCATCGAGGGTATTGCCAACTTATTACAAAAGACTGGGGCCGAGGCCATTAAAAAAAGTGATTTTATACAGCTGCGCAAGCAGGTAGAGGTTCAGCTAGAGCAGGCGGTGCAGCGGGTTGAGTCGCTGGAGGCGCGTTCGGATATTATTGCGCGCACCTTGGCCAAGGTCACGCCTTCGGTCGCGTTCGTGCAGGGCTCATTCGGCTTCGTCGATCCCGCAAGCGGGCAACGGCTGCGCTACATCGAATCACCCGAGGGCGTTTATCTGTTCACCTTGGATGAGCGTGCCGCCCTGGTCGAACTTCCGTTTACCGGTACCGCGTTTGCAGTAAACGGTGAGCGTATTTTGCTGACCAATAAACATGTAGCCGAACCCTGGCTGGCGGATGAGCGGGCAAAGATGCCTGATGAGCATGGTTTGCGCCCGATGATTGTCAAAATGAGAGCCTTTTTTCCGGGAATAGCGGAACCCGTTGATGTTGACCACCTCAAGTCAGATGATGCAGTCGACCTTGCTCTGCTACAGGCTCGAGCCAGCATAGACAACATAACCGTTCTTGAGTTTGTCACCGACAAACCAAAGCCCGGCGATGAGGTTCTGGTCGTGGGCTATCCGCTGGGCATGGCGGGAATGCTGGCGCGGGCAAAGCCTCAATTCATTGAAGAAATCAGCAGCAATGCGGACGTGGACTTCTGGTCTGTTGGCGAAGGGCTGTCGGCCGCAGGCTACATCAAGCCGCTGGCGAGTCGTGGTATCGTCAGCCAGCTATCGGACCACTACGTCGTCTTTGATGCGGAAACCGCCATCGGTGGCAGCGGTGGGCCCGTGCTTAATCTTGATGGCGGCGTCGTCGGTATTAATACCGCGGTGGTAAAGGGTTTCGGTGGATCCAATCTGGGGGTGCTGTCTATTTTTGCCGAACGACTGCTCAAACAAGCTGCGCCAGCTGATGAGTAAAATTTTTAGCTAGTAGGCACCGTGATACATTGATCTGCATCAATCAAGCGTTTTTCGCTCAGGTTAGAATCTTGGTCAGGGCTTAAAAAGATATGACACCTGACCAAATCAAGCAGCTGTTCCCAGTTTTTACAAAAGCCTCGTCGAAAGACCTGGAGCATCTGCTCGACGCGGCGTCAATGCGCGATATTCCGGCGGGGAAGGATGTTATCTCCGCTGGAGTGGAGAGTAACAGCGTACATTTAATCTGCTCGGGATCGGTCCGGGTTAGTCTGGAAGCAGGCGATGAGTGCACGATACTGGGCGACTTCGGCCCCGGACAGTGGATTGGTGAAATGGGTATGATTGAACCGGCAATCGCAGTAGCTCGAGTTACCGCTATTCAGGATTGCGCCGTACTGCGGCTGTCGCACGATAGTTTTATGGCGCTGCGCCGACAATGTCCTACTTTGACCAGTATTTTGCTGCAGCTGTTTTCCAGCGATCTGGCGAAACGCCTCAGAGCGACGATCCAATTCATTGACGGTGAAATTACGGATTCCGATATGAAAACCAAGAAACGCTGGTACACCGAGGTGGCCAAAAACTTGTTGGGAATGGCTGCAAGGATTGGGGCGTGAAAAATGGATCTGGCTGAATTCTTACAGTGTGAATCGACGTTTGCGGATTTCACCCAGGCGGAGCTGGCGGTGCTTGAGCGTGCCCTGCGCGTTGATCGTTTCCCGCCAGGCCGCGTTCTGTTGAAAGAAGGACAGAAAGATGCAAACCTGTTTATCCTGATGGAGGGAGAGATACAGGTGTCGCGCAAACGCACGAGTGGTCGAGGCATCGATGATCTTGGAACGATTCGCCCAGGCGAGGTGTTCGGTGTGCAGTCGCTTATCGACGATCATCCCAGATACTCCAGCTGTCGAACCATCACCGCCGTGACTACAGCATCACTGCCGAAGACTGCCTTCAATCTGCTATACAATTCACATCTCGCGCTGGCAGAGCATTTCCAATACATGGTAGCCAGGCAGCTGGTCCGGCAGCTTCGCCAACTTGATCTGGCTGTTTTGCACGCTACTCATGAGGGAGAAGTCGGCCCTTTACACAACGTGGTATAAGTTCGCTCAGCCCGGGGCGACAGCCTGTCCGCTCGGTCAGGGCAGAACCAGGTAGCCGGCCGGCGCTAAACTGGTGGCCAGCATAACCGTGTTGATATCGAAATGGTCAATCCAAGTAGGGCTGCGCTGATGGCCTGGATCCAGCCAGAACGCCTCAATATCACTGGCCAATCCGCGATACTTTGCAAGCGTAGATAGCTGGGCCGATAACTTGCGACTATCGGGAAAAGCGGCAGAGTGTTGCCGGATAACCTGCGATAAGGTCTCCATGGCCCGCACCCCGATGGACAGGCCCAGTTCACGGAACGCAAGTCTTTGCCGTGCAGAACGGGCGAGATGGCCCACATGCGCGAACATATGCAGACCGACTTCCGCATCTCGCAGCAACGCTGCCAGCCTGTCAGCTTCTTGTACCTGCGCCTCGACCATGAGCTGGGCCAGCCTGCAGGCATCGGTCAGGACACCGCCGATTCCCAGCGCGTCGCTGGTCACCCAATTCATGCCCGTACACATGGTGGATAACTCTGAGATCTCTCGATCGAGGCTGATCCCCGAGCGCACGTCTTTATCGATTTCGGCAGTAGCCTGCAGCTGGGTGTAGGTTATTAATCCATCCAAGGGATCGTGCTGGCCCATGGAACGGACCAGGGGGTAAGACAGGTCGATACTCATTTTCCAGTACAGCTGTTTCTTTCCACCGGTCGGCGGGGTGAAGGAGAAACCTGCATAGGCCGCCTGGGCGAGTTCCAAAGCCCATAGGTTAAAGCAATCATCTGCAACAAGCCTGGTGGTTACGTTAAGCGCGTGCATCCACCTGGTGAGATAATGAAAGTACTGGCCGTCTCTATCCCATTCCAGGTCATGATCAATGGGCTCGTCTGGTTTGCGTTCGGCCATTTTTTTTCCGATGCGCAATCCACCCCGCGTGGGATGCTGTTTACCCGAATCTTCGTCAAGGCCGCTGATCCAACCTGTGCGCGAATCGTTGACACCGTATTGTCCCAGGATGACGTGCACCTGATCGATTAGCTTGAGCGCCGTACTCAAATACCGTTTCTTGCCGCTCAGACGGTATAGTTCGAGATAGTTGCAAACTGCAAAAGCATCGGTCCACAGGTAGCGCTGGGGCGGTTGCGCGTCGTCGAGCAGGCCAGTGCGTTGGCCAAACGCCGTCATGATCTCTTCTGCCGCCAGCGTTTTATTCATTTACGCCTCCGCTTATTCAACGGCCGACAGTTTTGAGGATTAGGGCGAAGAATGCATTCTCACCGGCGGGCCTCAGGCGCTGGTAATGGGTATTTTTTTTGCTTCACCTTTGTCGCTGGGGGTGCGCGGTACCGTGACGGTTAACACGCCCTTGCTGAACTTTGCCTGCACTTTTTCCTGGTCAACATTAGCCGGCAGGGTAAAGCTGCGCTCAAAGCGGCCGAATCTGCGCTCTTTGAACACATAGTCTTCGTTTTCTTCTTCCCTTTCATCCTGCTTTTCCCCACGAATGATCAGTCGATCAGCGTCGATGGTTACTTCCACATCGTTCTCATCCATGCCGGCGAGCTCGAGGCTGTAAGTCAGCGCATTTCCCCTCTCAGACAGGTCCGTATCCGGAGTTACACCGTGCAGAGATTTACCGGAGACGCCGTGATGGTGCTGACCGATTCTCTCCCACATGTCCTCCAGTAAATCGGAAATCCGTTGGCGGAAAGTTTCTTTCGTTTCCTCGACTTTTACAACTTTAGGGTCAACCATAAACACCTCGATCTCGATGAGTTCAAGCCAGGGGTCATTGTACCGTCTATATTACATTACGACGGTTCCCGCAAAACAGGTGTTTGAGCGCTCGTTAAGGGGTGTTTCTGGCGCTTGATGATTGATCGCCTCCCCGTGCGCAGGGATGGATGTCAGCATAGATTCGGGGTGTCGGGACCGTGTCTCGTCAGCCTGCGTGCTCAGGCCAGCGGATCATCAATTCGAAGCGTGTTCGAACTTATAGGAAAAGGTAAATCGCGATCACTTAGGCCCCGTTTTCCGCTCCATACTTTCAACGAGATTTTCCAATCGCTGGGCAACTGCATCCCATACCCCCATTGGGCCGGCCTTATCTAGTGCTTTTTTTGCCCAGTATTCCGGAGTTTTCTTCACCTGTTGAATATGCTCGTACAGCTGCTCGCGATCCCGTTTCACTTCCTCCAGTTCCGCATCAACGTCTTGATCCCCCGCTTTCCGCGTGCGCTGCAGCAATTCGTCGATGTGTTTCAAGCGCGATTCGTGCTCCCGGATATGCTGCTCTACCAGCTCATTGATATGAGTCATGCTTTACCGATCCTGTTTTTGTAACTCTGGTATGCACAGTCAATCACAAGTGACCGACACTTGCATTGATATGGATCATAAAGCCTTGCGTGGAACGGTGTTATGACTCAATCCTGTTACAGGTCAGTGAAAAACTAGAGCAAATTTAAAGGTATCTTTAGATAGCATACGCCATTTTCTTCTGCTGGTGGGAAATGCCCTGCGCGCATATTTACCTGTACTGACGGCAGAATGAGGGTTGGCATTGGTAGGGTTTTATCCCGTGCTCTGCGCATTTTGACGAACTCCTCTTCGCTCACCCCCTTGTGTACATGTACGTTGCTGTCCTGCTCGGCAGCGACTGTCGTTTCCCACGCGTAGTCATCTCGCCCGGGCGCTTTATAGTCATGGCACATGAACAAGCGCGTGTCCCGCGGTAGAGAGAGCAGCTTGCGGATGGAGCGATACAGAATCCGAGCGTCCCCACCCGGAAAATCGGCGCGCGCGGTGCCGTAATCTGGCATAAACAGCGTATCGCCGACGAAGGCGGTGTCGCCGACCAGATAGGTCAAGCAGGCAGGTGTGTGTCCGGGGGTGTGAATAGTTTTAGCATGTAGCCCGCCAATATGAAAGTCCTCGCCGTCTTGAAACAGGTGGTCGAACTGGGATCCGTCAGTGCAAAACGATTCTTCCGCATGAAAAATTTTCTTAAATATCCGCTGCACGTCTTTGATGTGTTCACCGATACCGATGCGACCGCCCAATTGCTCTTGCAGATAGGGAGCGGCGCTCAGGTGGTCGGCATGGGCGTGGGTTTCGAGTATCCATTCAGTGCTCAGGCCTTTTTGCCTCACGTACGCGACGATGCGGTCGGCGGATTCGGTTGCGCTGCGGCCTGACTTGTAATCGTAGTCCAGCACTGAATCGATAATGGCGCAGCCGTACGTTTTTGTCTCCGACACAACGTAGGAGACGGTGTTCGTAGTCTCATCAAAAAAGGCTTTGATGTCTGGATTCATTCGGTAGTGAATAATTCTATAAAGGACACGCAGGCTGAACCGAACTGTATGCAGTACGGAGAATTCCGGCAGCCACAGCCTAAAGTACGGGCCACTCTCCTAGCCGAGCCCAGGTACCGCCGCCATTTTCACCAGGTGCCGGTGAGCAAACCGCCGGCAGCAGGAATTACTTCAGGCCTTACTGACGCTGATTTTCCGGCCTTTTTTCTCGGCGGCCCCGCTGGATTTGGGTACCTCGACGCTTAACACGCCTTTTTTGAAGCGTGCGCTGATTTTGCTGCTGTCGGCATCCTGCGGCAGGCGCAGCGAGCGCCTAAACTGCCCAAACCGGCGTTCCTGCATGAAGTAGTCTTTTTTCTTTTCTTCGTGTTCTTCCCGCTTTTCACCGGAGATCGTTAACACATCGTCGGTTACGTTGACCTCCACGTCTTCTTCATCCAGGCCGGGCAGCTCCGCAGTTATTTCGTAGCCTCTATCCGTCTCGCTCATATCCACAATCGGGGTGCGCCCAAACCCCTTCAATCCCAACCCAGGCTCAACGTCCCACAGCTGTCCCAGGCGCGGCCAGTGCCCCGACCAACCGTGGGCATACCGGTCAAACATATCCTCTATCTGATCGCGCAGGCTCATCAGCGGACGCATCAGTTCCGTTTCTTCTGCCGCCGACTCGGATTTTGGTTTACTCTTTTTCGCCGCTTTCTCAGCTGCTTTTTTTGATTCCTTTGCCATGGTGATCGCCTCAGGGAAATATTTAATAGTAATAGATTCTCAAGCAGATTGATCTCAGCGGTTTTGATTAGGATCAACTAAGCGCATACGATTTTCATATATTAAGGGTTGCTTATGAACGTTAACCCCTTCAGCGCAGAGATATCCCGGTACATCTGGGACACGAAGTATCGCTATCGACATGAGGGGGTAGTACAGGATCGACACATAACCGACACCTGGCGCCGCGTAGCCGATGCTATTGCCGCAGCGGAAGAAAAAGAAATACAGAAATGGCAGGATAGCTTTTACACCGTACTAGATGGTTTCAAGTTTTTACCCGGCGGGCGCATTCAAGCCGGTGCCGGTACCGACCGCAAGGTTACGCTGTTCAACTGCTTTGTCATGGGCACAATCGAGGACTCGATGGACGGCATTTTCCATGCTTTGCAAGAGTCCGCCCTTACTATGCAGCGGGGCGGGGGCATAGGTTGCGATTTTTCATCCTTGCGACCGAGAGGCACCCGTGCCCGCGAGGTGGGGGGTATCGCCTCAGGGCCAGTTTCCTTCATGCGCATCTGGGATACGATGTGTTCTACCCTTCTATCCACCGGTAACCGTCGCGGTGCCATGATGGCGACGTTACGCTGTGATCATCCCGACATCGAGGACTTCATCGACGCAAAACAAGATCCCCAGGCGTTACGTAACTTTAATCTTTCCGTTCTTATCACCGACTCTTTTATGCGGGCTATTGCGCAAAATGAAGACTGGCCGTTAGTTTTCCCTGAAACAGAGGCAGACCGTCGCAGTTCCAGCGATTCGCTTATGCGGACATGGCCGGGATTCGATGCTCCCGTGCGCTGCAAGGTTTACCGGCGCGTTCCGGCAGCAGCGCTCTGGCAGCGCATAATGCGTGCGGCTTATGATTATGCGGAGCCCGGAGTGCTGTTTATTGATCGTATCAATCGATCGAATAATCTTTGGTACGGCGAGCACATCGTTGCCACCAATCCCTGCGGCGAAGTTCCACTTCCACCCTACGGCGCCTGTAACCTGGGATCGATCAATCTGACAAGCTTTGTGCGCGAACCGTTTTCCAGGCGAGCGTGGTTTGATACGGAGAATTTTACCCAGGTTGCAGCTGTGGCCACACGGATGATGGACGACGTTATATCCATTTCCCATTACCCTCTCGCGTCTCAGGCTAAGCAGGCGCAGGGCACCCGTCGAATTGGACTGGGCATCACCGGCCTGGCTGACGCGCTGATCATGCTGGGGCATATTTACGGCAGTCACTCGTCGCTGCGGTTTACGCAGACCGTCTTCAGAGACCTGTGTCATACTGCCTATAGCACGTCGATTAAATTGGCCGAGGAGAAAGGACCCTTTCCCTACTTTGAACAGCAGCGTTACGTCGAAGGAGAATTCATCCGCGCTCTACCGTATCAAATACAGGAGAAAATAGAGTCATCCGGTATACGCAACAGCCACCTGATCGCCGTCGCTCCGACCGGTACGATCAGTTTGTTGGCCAACAACGTATCCAGTTCTATAGAACCGATATTCGGCTATTTACATAAACGCACCGTGCTGGATGAGACACACGGGCCACAGGAATTCGAGCTGGTCGATTACAGTTACGGTGCGTGGCAAAAACTTAAGGGTGTGGATGCGCCTCTGCCAGCCCAGTTTGTCGATGCCAGGAGCTTAGATCCTGATATCCATCTGACCATGCAGGCGGCGATACAGCCATATGTCGACAATGCCATATCAAAGACGATTAACATCCCTGCAGAATATGAATTTGACAGTTTTCAAACCGTCTACCAGCGTGCTTATGACATGGGATTGAAAGGCTGCACCACCTTCAGGCCTAACCCGATTACCGGGGAGGTGTTAACTGCATTAGATGATATTCAGGCCCGCCACTGCTGCAGTATCAACCGTGAAGCGGATTAGTGTTGACTGCGCAGAAAAAATCGCAACAGCAATTTCAGCAGGGCCGATACAGTAATGGCTGAGCGCATAAAGAAAAAAACGGATAAACCAAACGTAAAGCGCGAAAGTGAAGCTGCGCTGCCTGCCGAAAATCTGGATCCATTTGAAATAAGTCGGCAGCGGTTTGAGCAAGCAGCGGCTTATCTGGTGGATTTTAAGCGTGGCCTGATCGATTTTTTTAAAAATCCCAAGCGCACGATTGCCGTGTGCTACCCGGTACAAATGGATGACGGCTCGGTGCACACATTCCACGGTTATCGCGTTCTGCACAACAAGGTAATGGGTCCTGGCAAAGGAGGCATTCGCTACCATCCGGACTTGACGGCAGATGAGGTGGCAGCGCTGGCTGCGCTCATGACATGGAAGTGTGCTTTGGTCAATGTGCCTTTCGGTGGAGCAAAGGGTGGGGTGATCTGTCACCCGAAACACTTGAGCGAGACAGAATTGCGCATCATTACTCGCCGTTTTGTCAGCGAATTGGGAGACAACATCGGTCCTTACATCGATGTTCCGGCACCTGATATGTATACGAACCAGCAGACAATGGCGTGGATCTATGACACCTATGACGCGCTGCATCCGGGACAAAACAACCGGCCCGTGGTAACCGGGAAGCCGTTGGAACTTGGCGGATCGCTTGGTCGTGATCAGGCCACGGGACGCGGCTGCTTGTATGCAACGGAGCGCTTCCTTGAGAAACAGAGGCTTCCTCAACTGCCTTCGATCACGGGTGCGCGTGTTGCCATTCAGGGCTTCGGCGAAGTTGGGGCTACGGCGGCCCGGTTGTTCAATGAGGCAGGTGCTTCCATTGTTGCAGTAAGCGACTCTCAAGGTGCTATCGTGCTTGAGCAGGGGCTGGATTTAACCCGGGTGATGGCGCACAAAGCAGAAAACGGGACCGTGGTGGGCACTGCAGAAACGCAAACCATAAGCAACGCGGAGCTGTTGGGTGTGGACTGCGACATACTCATCCCGGCAGCTCTCGGTAATCAAATCCGAGGCGATAACGCTGCATCAGTATCGACTTCACTGATAGTCGAAGCAGCCAACAATCCGGTTACGCCGTTAGCAGACGAAATACTTTATCGCAAGGGTATCGTCGTTCTTCCTGATATCCTGGTAAACGGTGGCGGCGTGGTGGTGAGCTTTTTTGAATGGGTGCAGAATATCAGTAACGAAGTATGGGAATTGGAGGATATTAATCAAAAGCTGCGCCAGAGAATGCATCGCGCCGTGGAGACGGTAACTGACCGCTGGCAGGCCCTGAATACGATCAGCGGCGATGAGACAAATGGTGCGGCGGCTGATATTCGGACTGCCGCATGGATTGTCGCCATCGAACGCCTGGCCCGGGCGACGCTGCAGCGCGGAATCTGGCCATGATGCGCGGCAAAAATCCCTATCCACAAGGGTAAAAAGCCTGACTGCAACCATTTTTTCTGTTCATGGATAACTAACGTGACCAAGGGCACCGACATACCCGGTGCGAATGAAGCGCAATCCCGGTTTTTCCGCCACCGCTTGATCGGTATATTCCTCGGCCCGGCGATAGCTTTGGTTATCTTTATAACCCCCGCGCCCGATGGATTGTCTCAGCCGGGCTGGTCGATAGCTGCGGTCGGGTTATGGATGGCGGTTTGGTGGATGACGGAGGCCTTGCCTCTCGCCGCGACGGCGATGTTACCGCTGCTGCTGTTTCCTGTTCTTGGGGTGAGCAACATTGAAACCACGGCGTCTGCCTACGCCCACCCTCTAATCTTCCTTTTTCTCGGCGGCTTTCTCCTGGCCCGCGCTATGAACGTGTGGGGATTGGATGCAAGGCTCGCCCTGACGGTGTTGTCCGCAGCGGGCTCAAACCCGCGGAAAGTAATTGCTGCGGTCATGGCAGTCACGGCATTTCTCAGCATGTGGGTCAGCAATACGGCGACCGCGATGGTTATGCTGCCGATCGGACTCTCGATCGCCGCGACCTTCGGAGGCCAGCAGCGAACCGACGCACAAAGTATTGCCCCCGCGCTGCTGCTCAGTATTGCCTATGCCGCAACTATCGGCGGTATAGCAACGCTCATTGGTACCCCGCCCAATGCTCTGTTTGCAGCATATATGGCTGAGGCACACGGCATTGAAATCGGTTTTTTTAAATGGATGACGATTGGCTTACCGCTGGTACTCGTGCTGCTGCCGATTACCTGGTTCGTGTTGACGCGTTTTGCTTTTCACGTTGCCAGCGAGCATTCACCGCGAACGGCAGAGGTAATAAAACAAAAGCGAAACGCCTTAGCAGCGATGTCCCGGGCTGAATACACGCTGACGATTCTGATGTCCGCGGTTGTTTCATGCTGGTTGCTTAACCCGATACTCAACGCGTTCCTGCCATGGCTGCGGCTGTCCGATACAGGTATTGCCATGATGGGGGCACTGCTGCTGTTCCTGCTGCCGGTAGATTTCAAACGTGGGCGTTTTCTTCTGACCTGGGAGGAGGCTGCGGCAATTCGCTGGGACGTATTGATTCTGTTTGGCGGTGGGCTGGCGCTGGCCACGGCTGTCGGGGCTTCGGACCTGGACGGCTGGCTCGGTGCTCAGTTGGCGCAGCTGCGTGCTTTACCTCTGTTCCTGCTTTTACTGGCGGTTGGCGCACTAATCGTATTCGTCGGTGAGCTGGCCAGTAACACCGCAATGGCTGCGGTGTTTCTGCCTATTGCCGGTGCAAGCGCGGTGGCTATGGGTGAACCCGCGTTAGTTTTAACCTTACCGGTTGCGCTATTTGCAACGCTCGGATTCATGCTGCCGGTTGCGACACCCCCCAATGCGGTTATTTTTGGTAGCGGTATCCTGCATGTGCGGCATATGCTTAAAGCCGGTGCGCTGCTTGATGTCATTGGTATTGTTATCGTTTCCCTGGCCATCATTTCCTTCGGAGAGTGGGCACTGGGTTGATTATCGGTTCATCCGTCAGCGCGGCGTCATCGTTGACTGCACGATTGCATCAGCGGCTTTCAGTCGCTGCCTGCAGGCTGCTTATCACAGCAGCCAGGAACCGGGCCGCCTCGCCACCGGTTACCGCACGATGGTCAAAAGTCAGCGACAGAGGGAGTACCCTGTGTGCAACAACAGCGTTATCCACCACCACTGCCTGCGGCTCTATGCGTCCCGCCCCCAGTATGGCTACGGTTGGTGGCACCACCACGGGTACGGCGTAGCGTCCAGCAATCGTGCCAAAGTTTGACAGGGTGATGGTGTAACCGCGCATTTCCTGCGCCGGCACGCTGCGCGCTTTGACATCAGACTTGAGCTGCTTGAGTCCTTGCAGCAGGCTGTGATAGTCACGATTGGCCGCGTCGCGGACGACCGGGGTAAACAGTCCTTCCTCTGTATCCACTGCTACCGCTATGTCTATTTTCGCCAGCAACCGCCGGCCCAGTGAGTGGCTGTCAAACCAAGCGTTTAAACAGGGCTCTTTGCTGCAGCCTGCGACAATTGCCATGAGCAGACTGACCGTTATGTCTCTGTCTGCCGGCCAGTGATCGATGTCGGCATCATCGACGATGGTCGCGGGCACGACCTCAGCGCCTGACAGAGTCATTTTACTGGCCATGGTTCGGCGTGCACCGTGTAGCAGTTCGAGCGGGCCCAGTTCTTTCAGGCGGTTTGCCACGCGCTTGACGTCAGCCGCGGTCACCGTTCCCTGCGGTCCGCTGGGGCTGACAATGGCAAGATCAACCTCGAGCTGCCGGGCCAGCGCCCGGACCGAAGGCGTAGCTTTGACCGTCGCGCCGGTCTTGCGGCTGAGCGGAGCCGCTTTTTCCTCTATCCTTTCTTCACCGCTGACGACCTTGCCGACCACCGTGCCGCTGTCTTCATGCACCTCGTCAGAAACAAACTCAACCAGCGGTTTACCCGTTTGCACTATGTCGCCGACTGCGGCAAACAGCTTTTGAATACGACCGCTGTGCGGCGAAGGGATTTCTACAATTGCCTTGTCGGTTTCCACCGATACTAAAGGATCGTTGGCTGTGATTTCGTCTCCGCTTTTAACGAACCATTCAACTATTTCAGCCTCAGTCAGGCCTTCTCCCAAATCCGGCAGGTTAAATATGCTCACGCAAACTCCAGTACCTCGTTGATGACGTTTACTATGCGATCGGTGGACGGCATGTATTCATCTTCCAGCCGATACAGCGGCATAACAGTATCATAACCGGTAACGCGCCTGACTGGCGCAAGCAAATCCAGTAATCCGTGCTCAGCCACCTGGGCAGCGACCTCTGCTCCCCAACCACCACTCAGAGCAGCTTCGTGTACAATCACGCACCGTCCGGTTTTCTCCACCGACTCAAGAATCGTTTTCATATCCAGCGGCTTGATCGTGGCGACGTCAATAACCTCTACTGAGACATCTTGATCGGCCAGCCGCTCCGCAGCGGCCATAACTTCGTGCGTCATCGCACCCCAGGTGACGACGCTGATATCGTTACCCGGCCGTAACACAAAGCAAACGTCCAGGGGCAGGGCATCGCCGTTGTTGGGAACTTCCTGTTTGGCCAGTCGATATATACGTTTAGGCTCGAGAAAAACTACCGGGTCCGGATCCCGGATTGCGGCCAGCAGCAGGCCGTATGCGCGAATGGGGGATGAGGGAATAACGACGCGCAGTCCGGGTATGTGGGCAAACAAAGCCTCGGTACTCTCTGAGTGGTGTTCCGGTGCCCGGATGCCGCCGCCAAAAGGCGCACGTAAAACCATTGGGCAGCTCAGTCGTCCGCGGGTCCGATTACGCATTCTTGCGGCGTGGTTCAGAATCTGGTCAATAGTTGAGTAAGCGAAACCCATGAACTGGATTTCGGCAATTGGAATCAATCCCTGCGTCGCCATACCGACTGACGCGCCACTGATCAGGGTCTCGGATAACGGGCTGTCCAGCACCCGCTCGTCTCCGAATTTTTCCAGCAATCCAACGGTTGCTCTGAATACGCCCCCATCCACTCCTACGTCTTCGCCCAGTACCAGTACATTTTCATTGTGCGACATCTCCCAGGTAAGCGCCTGGTTGACCGCCTCTACCAGGGTGATTTCAGCCATCGCACTGCTGGCCCGCAAGCGCGTCCCGCTGACGCCGCAGAGAATCCGGCAAGTGCGCATACAAATAATCAAACATGGAGCGCGCAGTCTGTGGCGGCGTGGCTAGGTACTGTTCGACGGCAGCTGCGGCATTGCGTTCACACTCTTGGTTAAGCTCACTTTCATCTGCTTCTGTCAACAATCCAGCATTAAGCAGGTAGGAGCGCAGTCGCAGAATGGGGTCGTTGCTGCGCTGTTCTTCGACTTCAGCTTGCGAGCGGTAACGCGAGGCATCATCAGCGGTAGTGTGATCGCCCAGGCGGTAGGTCAAGGCCTCTATCAGCCTCGGTCCCTCACCGAAACGCGCTTCGTCAATCGCACGCTCGGTTACCGCGCGCAGCGCGATCAAATCGTTCCCGTCAACTTGTTCATTGACGACACCGGCTGCTATCGCTTTTTGTGCCAGCGTCTGCGCTGAGGTCTGCTTGTTCAGCGGTATCGATATGGCCCACTGATTATTGCTAATTATGAAAACAGCGGGTACGTGCCAGGCGGCGGCGGCGTTTAGTGACTCATAGAAGTCACCCTTCGATGTCGCTCCATCTCCCAGGCAGCACACCGCAACCCGTTTTTGTTTCCTCAGTTTAAACGCGTAAGCAACACCTGTGGCATGACAGCAGTGACTGGCGACGGGAATCGAAACGGGAAAATCCTCACGCGGTACCTGGTAGTCGCTGCCGCGCTCATCACCCCCCCAGTAAAGCAGCAGCTCGGTCATGGTGACGCCGCGCCACATTTGTGCACCGAATTCGCGATAAGAGGGAACAAGCACATCCTCCGCCCACATGCTGCTCGCGACGGCGGCGCCGATAGCCTCCTGGCCCAGCGGTGAGGCGTAGGTGCCCAGACGCCCGGTTCTCTGCAAATTCAGCGCAGCTTGATCAAACTTCCTCGTCTGTATCATGTTCTTGTACAGGGGAATCAGCACATCAGACTTGTTCGCCCATGATGGCAAAGGTGTGTTGACGACATTGCCTTTGTTATCGAGATAGCGCGTAAAGCGGACTTCGAACTGCGCTACCTTGCCACTGTGCCGGTGGGTATAATTTTTTATATGCAAAATTTATGTATCAGGCTTGGTATTTGATCATGAACAGTATGGCCAAAACAGGAGGTAAGAGATTGATAGAAATCAAAATAAACAAGATTTGCGATATACCCGTTGTTACTTGTTCTGTCGGCTTGATCTAAATCATAAGTGCGGGTGATGTAATGTGTTTGTATCTGTTCAGATTGAATCATTGAGGTTTAATTGATGGAAGACGGCTTCCAGTTTGCCGATGAACTCGGTCCAACAAAAATTATTCACGTATACGACCCAACTATCGGCCTAAAGGCTATTTTGGTTGTGGACAACGTGGCCGCCGGCCCGGCCATCGGCGGGCTGCGCATGGCACCGGACGTGAGCACGGCCGAATGCTTCCGGCTGGCTCGGGCGATGACGCTGAAAAACGCAGCGGCCGAGCTGCCTCACGGAGGAGGTAAGTCCGTTCTGTTTGCTGATCCTAAAACGGACAAAGGTGATAAGGAGCTGCTGGTGCGGGCGTTTGCCTCTGCGCTGCGAGATACGAGGGAATACATTATAGGTCCTGATATGGGGACCAACGAGGAGTGTATGGCCTGGGCGCGGGATGAGATCGGGCGCTCGGTCGGCCTACCGCGGGAGATGGGCGGCATCCCCCTGGATGAAATCGGAGCGACCGGCTGGGGCGTAACACAGTGTGCGCTGGTGGCGGCGGAATATTGCGATCTGGAGATAAAAGGTGCGCGCGTCGTGGTGCAGGGTTTTGGTGCGGTAGGCAAGCACGCTGCCAGATTTCTCTCCGCACAAGGCGCGGTGCTGGTCGGTGCATCTGATTCGCGCGGATCAATCAGCAATGCTGGTGGCCTAGATATCGACGCCCTGTTTGAACTAAAAGACACCGGCGGCAGCGTCATGGATTATGCCGGGGGATCGAAGGGGGTGCCGGAAGCTGTGCTTGATATGGATTGCGAAATATGGATCCCGGCGGCCCGGCCGGACGTTCTGCGCGCTGATAATGTAGCCCGCTTGAAAGCCAAGCTGGTCATTCAGGGAGCAAATATCCCGGCCACTTTAGCAGCGGAAGAGCAATTACACAGGGCAGGCGTGCTCAGTATCCCAGACTTTATTGCGAACGCCGGAGGCGTGATCTGTGCCGCCATGGAGTACCGCGGATCTAGTGAATCGGAAGCACTGTCGGTGATCGCGCAAAAGCTCAAACGCAACACCAGGCTCGTGCTGGATGCTGCGCGGCAGCAAGACATATTACCGAGGCAGGCAGCGTTTGCACTTGCCAATGATCGTGTAAATAAAGCAATGGGTTATCGTCGTTGGTCGGTTTTCTCCTCTGCCCCCGGTTTCGTTTAAAACCAAGTCGGGAGGAGATCTGACCGGCGTGCTTAGTCGAGTTTCTCAAGGTGTGTCCTGGCGTAAATAGCTATTACCATCGCGGCGGTAACCGCCCTTTGCTGGGGGTGACGATTGCGCAACGTTTCGCCGACATCGTACAGCGCTACCCGCGCAACGAAGCCGCAGTATCTATTCCACAACGACGACGACTGACCTACACACAGCTGGCGCTGGCCGTCGACAGGCTGGCCGGTGCGCTGCTGGCTATAGGCTTTGGCAAGGGTGAACGCATTGGCGTTTGGTCTACTAACAACCTCGAATGGCTGCTGATTCAGCTGGCCACCGCTCGAATTGGCGCGATCCTGGTCAACATAAATCCGGCTTACCGGCCTGACGAACTGGCCTACGCACTTACCAAATCGGAAATCCAGGGTTTGTTTGTTATTCCCTCGTTCAGGAAAAGTAACTACTTAGGCATGCTGCTGACACTTATGCCGGAACTTGATACCAGCCCGGCGGACGGGCTGCACAGCGAAGCTTTTCCTATGCTGCGCCGCATCTTCGTTTATGACCCGGCACATCCGGAGCAAGCGGAAATAGCGCATCAGGGATTTACCTCCTGGGCGCAGCTGCTTGCGGAGGGGGAGTCTGTGACCGCAGAAGTTCTGGACCAGGCCAGTGCCGGGCTCGACATCGATGACGGGATCAATATTCAGTATACGTCGGGAACGACGGGGTCGCCGAAAGCGGTGTTATTAACGCATCACAATATACTCAATAACGCTTATTTCACCGCACAGGCAATGTATTTCAGCGAAACCGATCGCCTCGCGGTGGCGGTGCCTTTTTATCATTGTTTCGGCATGGTTCTGGCCAATCTGCTGTGCGTTTCAGTGGGCGCTTGTCTAGTTATTCCGTGTGAGCACTTCGATGCGCTGTCCGTGCTGCGCGCAGTAGATGAGGAAAAATGTACCGGCATACACGGCGTCCCGACGATGTTCATCGCGCAGCTGGAGCACCCTCGATTCAAGGATTTCGATCTGTCCAGCTTGCGCACGGGAATAATGGCCGGAGCTCCGTGCCCGCCGGCTTTGATGCAGCGTGTGATGCAGGATATGCACTGCGAGGATATTTTGATCGGTTACGGTGAGACTGAAGCATCACCCCTGACTCACCTGACCAGTAAGGATGACAGCATTGATCGTCGCATCAACACCGTCGGCAAGAATCTGCTGCACCAGGAAGTCAAAATTGTTGATGTACAGACCCGTAAGACGGTAGCTCTTGGACAAACCGGGGAAATATGTTTTCGCGGTTATCATGTAATGCAGGGTTATTACGGTGATTCTGAGTCGACCGCGAAGGCCATTGACCAGCACGGCTGGCTGGCGTCAGGTGATCTGGGGGTTATGGATGAACACGGCTATGTGCAGATAACCGGGCGTTTGAAGGAGATGATTATCCGTGGGGGTGAAAACATCTATCCGCGTGAGATCGAAGATGTGCTCTACACCCATCCGGCCGTCGCGGAAGTTGCGGTGTTTGGAATGCCAGATGCGTACTATGGTGAAGAGGTCATGGCCTGGATTCAGTTAAAGCAGGATAAACCTGCCGGCGAGGAGGAAATCAGGGCGTTCTTGCAGTCAAGGATTTCCCACTTTAAAGTACCCAAGTTCATCTGGTTCGTTAAAGAATTTCCAATGACGGTGACCGGCAAGCTGCAGAAGTTTCGTATGCGAGAAATCGCCCTACAAAAGATGCAAAAGAAAAAAACCGCAACCAGGCCCAAATAATATACGCAAGGAGAAAGAGAATGATCAGTACTATCCTTACCACGACCGATGGTTCTAAGCACGCGGGCAGAGCGCTTGCGCTCGCCGCTGATCTGGCGAACAAATACAAGGCAAAGCTGATTATCATGCACGTGATGGGGCAGGGTGATGTACCTGAGGAACTGGCTCATATGGCGGAAGTCGAACACGTAACCGAGCCCGCCCCGGCCAATGAACCCGTTCCGCGCGCACCCATCCCTCGGCCTGGATCGCGATCAGACGCCAATCAGAAAATCCATGCCTTTATCGGCGACAGGCTGGTTGACGATGCCGTTGACGCGGCTAAAGACAAAGGCGTCAGGCAAGTGCAAAGGATCGTTGAAGACGGTGATCCGGCCGGCCGAATTCTGGAGGTCGCAAAAAAGCACGGCGTTGACATGATTGTTATGGGCAGTCGTGGCCTGGGCAATCTTAAGGGATTATTGCTCGGCAGCGTGTCACAGAAAGTGAATCACTTATGCACCTGCACCTGTGTCTGCGTGAAGTAACAGCGCGCCTGTCTTCTTACTTCTGTCCGCCGTGTTTGGCGGCGTAATGTTCTCGACATTCAAATTCCCTGCCGCGGACGACGCGCTGACCGATTAGGTCGCCTTTGGTTTCGGTGACCACTGTGCATTGGCCTTCGTGGTGATGTTGATCATAAAAATAAATCACTACCCAGTCCCGGGTGCGTCCCAATTCGTGCGCCCGCTGGGTGTTCGAATACAGAGCAGAGAAATGCCAATCACCGCGCGTAACGTGCATCAACGGTAACCACGCCCTGCCTTCAGGATTGAACCGGTGCGGTACGATACGCGGCAGCTCATCTGCTTGCGCTCGCCTGCGATACAGCTCATCAATGTCCAACAGGGTAGAAACGGAGGGCGCCTCTCCCGTGCTGCCCGCGGCCGGGCGGCGTCTGCGTTCGCCCAAGACGCTGGCCAGCCAGGCGGCAATCGATTCCACCCGGCCTTTGCCCATACCGGGCAGCTCTCGCAATCTTCCGTTGTGTGCGGCCGCCTCCAACGCTTCAAGCGTGTTGATATGAAGCTGGTCACAAATTTTGCTAGCGAGTACCGGGCCCACGCCTGGAATCTGCGTAAACAGCGCAATGGGATCGTGCTCTCCGCGCAGGGTCTCCAGGCGCGACATACGGCCGGTGGCGACGAATTCATAAATTGACCGGGCAATGCCTTCACCAACGCCGTACAATGAGGTGAGCCCGGCGATACCCTTCTGTTCAACCAGGTCTTGCACTGGGGTATGCAATGACTCAACCGTGTTGGCCGCCCGCCGATACGCATTCACACGGAAAGGATTGGCTTTCTGGTTTTCCAGCAGCTGCGCAATTTCGCGTAAAGACTGGGTGATTTTTGCATTGGTTGACATAGTCATGTAGTTAAGCGCGCGTTATTGCCGACTTTATTGATTCAAATCAGGTTTTAATGGGAATTTTATTGGTAGGTTTTAGCTATGAATGACAGAACAACGCTCGATATCAATCCAGAGACGGTCAGCTACATAGTCAATCTCGCCCGGGATTTCTATGCGAAGGAACAGATAACTGATCTCGACGAGCCAGAACCAAATATACAGGAGGGATGGACCGGTTCAGCCCAGGAAAACCATATTGACCCGGTACACGCGGAGCTGAAAACGGCAATCGAAGATCTTGAACCGGATCAACAGGTCCAGCTTGTTGCCCTGATGTGGTTGGGGCGGGGCAGTTTTTCAGACTGGGAGAGCGCCGTCAAAGAGGCGGGGGATAACTGGAATTCGAAAACGGCGGATTACCTGATCGGCACCCCGCTGCTTTCAGACTACTTGGAAGAAGGCTTAAATCAGTTAGGCTACGTTGGCGAAGACTACGAGGTGTAGACACGCGCCTGATTCTTCCTCAGCTGCCGTCCCTGACCGTCGATAACCATCAATGCACAGTTATCTCGATCCAGACCTGAGTTCTCACGTCGTCACGCTTCGCCGGGCTTTTCACCGCCATCCGGAACTCGCTTTCAACGAGCAGGAGACGGCCGCTAAAATCATTGCGGAGCTGAAAGAACTGGGGGTGCCGTATGAATATGGCGGTCAAGGTGGCGGAGTGGTTGGGCGTTTGCCCGGCACGGATCCAAACGCACCCGTGTTCGCCTTGCGCGCCGATATGGATGCGCTCCCAGGCGCGGAAAACACGGGCTTACCTTTTGCCTCTGCATATAACGACCGGATGCACGCCTGCGGCCATGATGCACACATGGCCATGGTGCTTGGTGCCGCCAGATTGTTGAAATCGTCGCCGCCGCCGGGAGATACATTGTTCGTATTCCAGCCGGCGGAGGAAAAAGGCGGAGGATCCAGGGTCATTCTGCAATCAGGCTGGCTCAACGGTGCACAGGCTATATTTGGTGGGCACGTCACCCATCACTACAAGGTAGGGGAGATTATGGTTGCCGAGGGAACGGTGACTGCACAGTCTGATCGATTCGCAATAAAGATTACGGGTAAAGGCGGCCACGGTGCACGTCCGCACGAAGCGGTGGACGCAGTTGTGGTGACTGGTCTGCTAATCATCGCCCTGCAGACCCTGGTGTCGCGAGAGATTGACCCCGTGCATCCTTCAGTTGTGACTATAGGCACTGTTCATGCGGGGAGCGCGCCCAACGTCATAGCGGAGGAGGCCATTCTAGAGGGGAGCATCAGAACCACCCTGCCGCAGGTGCGGGATCATCTGCATGCAGGCATCCGCCGTATCGCGGAGTCAATTGGGGATTTACACAATGCCCGGGCAGAGGTGCAGATCAGCGAAGGCTATCCGCCCGTCGTCAATACCGCCAGAGAAGCGCGAATCGCGCTGCAAGCTGCGAGAAACGTGGTCGGTGAGTCTGGTCTCATGGTGATGGACCATCCCAGTATGGGATCGGAGGATTTTTCCTATTATCTGCAGCAGCTGCCAGGCTGCTACGTTCGATTCGGTGCGAGGAGCGGCGACCAGCCGTACGTGCCCCTGCACAGTCCGGCCTTCGACATAGACGAGGGAGTCCTGCAGGTTGGTGCTGCCTTTTTTGCAGAGGTGGTTCACCAAGCAGCAGCGGTAGTGCAGTCTGCATAGCGCTGTACCATGGAATTCACGCCATCCGCTCCTTTGTCCCTGGGCATGGAGATGGAGTTCCAGTTACTGGACACAAGCAGCCTTGACCTGGCCTATTGCGCTCCCGTTATCCTGCGAAAGTTAACTGAAGACGAACACATAAAGGCCGAGTATCAGGAAAATACGATAGAGGTGACATCCGGCATCTGCAGCCGGGCCGAGGATTTACAAAAAGACATCGTGCGCAAGGTGGCCGTGGTGATGCGGACGTGCGATCAGTTCGGTGTCAAGCTGTGTGGTGCCGGCACGCATCCGTTCAGCACCGCCCTGGCCATTATTACTCCCTCACCGCGCTATCTTTATATGAAGAAGACCGAGGGGTATCTGAGCCGGACGCAAATCACCTTTGCCACTCACATACATATTGGGATGCCGGACGGCGAAACGGTAATTCGAGTGATGCGTGAGTTGAAGGCATTCCTTCCGCTTTTTGTTGGGCTTTCCGCCAGCTCTCCATACTGGCGCGGTCATGACACTAAATTTGCATCATACAGACACCGCATCCTTGCCGCTACGCGGAGCTACGGCATCCCGCCCAGCTTCTCCAGCTGGGATGAGTTTTGTACGTTTGCGGAATGCATGGCGCGGGCTGGTGTCTTTCCAACGATTAATGATATCCACTGGGATATTCGTCCGCGTCCGCATCTAGGTACAATAGAGATTCGCACTATGGATGTGCAGGCGACGGTGGCTCGAGCCGCTGCTTTGGCTGCTTTCGTGCGGGCGGTTACGCTCTATCTTGAGGGAACGAGGCGCAGCGACAGGCCAGCGACTCTGCCGGTACCGCTGCATTGGTGGCTGGAAAAAGAAAATCACTATCAGGCCTCTCATCTTGGGCTGTCTGCAAAATACATCCGGAACAACGCCGGTGACAGTTGCTCCTTGTCATCAATATTTGATGACGTGCTGAGTGAAATTAAGGGAATTGTGCGTGATGATGGGGAACAGCACTACCTCGATACGCTGCAGGCCGCGGTGGAAGAAGACCTCGGTTACATCCGCCAACGCCGTATTTTTGAATCGACTGGATCGTTAAAAACCATTCTGCGCGAGCTTAGCCGGGATCTTGAGCAGGAGGTGCGGGAATCTGGTCGAACATGCGATTAGTTTGTGCGGCAACAGCGCGCGACCGCCCAAGAGATACGATTCCGCAATCCGCGACGGAGCGAGACCAATCTATCAGTGCCGTATTTTCGACTCGACTCGACCGGGCCTTGCGAGCAACAGGCGTAGGAGCTCATTAGAACGTCGTGCTTAAAAAGATCGGCCTTATCGTAAATCCCATTGCGGGAATGGGAGGGAGTGTCGGCCTGAAAGGGACTGATGGGGAGATGCGTCAGGTTGCGGCGGAGCTCGGCGCCCGACCGGTTGCTCCGGCTAGGACGAAAGAGTTTCTGTCTCATTTGCAGCACCCGGAACGTATTACTCTGATGGTGGCCCCCGGCAGTATGGGCCAGGCATACGTCGATGATTTGGGTATAGCCAATAAGGTGGTCGGCGCAGTGTCAATGGAGACAACTGGCGAAGACACCCGAAGGATTGCCATTGACATGCTACACCAGGGGATAGACCTGCTGGTCTTTGTTGGTGGAGACGGAACGGCGCGTAATGTTTATGACGCCCTGGCGCTGAACTGCCCAGTGGTTGGCGTACCTTCCGGCGTGAAGGTATATAGCTCGGTTTTCGCGCTGAATCCTAAAGCTGCGGCATCCATGGTGGATGCATTTATCGAAGGAGTAGAACTAAACGAAGAGGAGGTTCTCGATATTGACGAGGAGGCATTCCGTAAAGGAGTGCTTGATGCCAAGCTGCACGGCTACCTACTGGTGCCCAGCGTTAAACAGTTCCTACAGGCGGGAAAGGAGGCTTCGAGCTTGGGGGCATCCAATGTGGAGAGTCAGCGTGAAATCGGTGAGTACGTAGCTGAAATCATGGCTAAAGAAACGCTGTATTTTCTGGGACCAGGGACAACGGTAAAGGCGGTGGCCAGCGCTATCGGCGTCGACAAGACCTTGCTCGGGGTCGATGCGGTATGCGCCGGCAAGCGGGTGGGCTCAGATCTGAATGAAGCCGCGATTCTGGCTCTGATGGCGCGTCACTCGAAACGAATCATTATTGTGACGCCGCTGGGCGGAAACGGATTTCTATTCGGGCGGGGCAATAGACAGTTTACCCCGGAGGTGATTCGCAGCGTCGGTAAGGGCAACATTCTGGTGGTTGCCACGCCGGATAAGCTGCACAATCTAAAGTGCCTGCGGGTCGATACGGACGATCCTACACTGGATCAGCAGCTTGCCGGATCCATTGAGGTCGTTACCGGTTATAAGTACACCAAAGTCATGCGCGTGAAGTGCTAGTAAAGACTCCTGCCCGTTTGAATTTGTCGTTCTCAGTTCATTGACATACCGCCATTCACCCGAATGGTTTGCCCCGTTATGTAGGCGGCATCGTCGGATGCTAGAAACACCATTGCGGCGGCGATATCATCCGGGCTGCCGTAGCGGCGCATGGGGACCAGTCTCAGCGCCTCCTCCAGCCCCGCAGAATCAATAGTATCGAGCATTTCTGTGGCAATATAGCCGGGGGAGACGGAGTTTACGGTAATGCCATGGCTCGCCATTTCTGCTGCTATGGGATGCATCATACTGAGGATACCGCCTTTGGAGGCCGTGCATACCGCGAATTTATTGCCAGCAAAATCGGCAACTTCGTTGATAATGGAACCGGTTGCTATGACCCGACCATAACCTCGTTCGATCATGTGCGGCAGAATAGATTGCGTAACGTTAAAGAATCCGCGCAGATTGCAATCCATGGCTGCGTCCCAATCTTCCTCGGTACTTTCAATATAGGGCTTGTCGATGATGATGCCCGCATTACTGATAAGAATGTCGATTTGACCGAATGTCCGTAAAGTCTCGTCCCGGAGATGATCGGTTTGAGCGCGTTGAGCAACGTCAGCTTTTACCGAGATTGCCTCTCCGCCAATGGCCGTAATATTGTTGACTACATTTTTGGCCAGGTCCGACGACTGCCTGTGGTTGATCACCACTTTTGCACCCTCAGCCGAGAATCGTTGCGCTATGGCTTTGCCTATACCGCGTGAACTGCCGGTTATTATGGCGACTTTATTATTGAGCTTCACTGGCTTCACTCCTGAGGAGACGGAAATCGTCCTCCATTTTACTTGAGCGTGGCCGACTTGATTACGCTTGTCCCGGCGTAGCGCGGCGCGACGTCACAAACTGGGATGAAAAATGAACGATTAGGTGATAATGCGAGCTTGGCATCGCGCTGATTCATCCCCACATACCTGCTATGCAGTATAAAGATTATTATAAAACTCTAGGCATCGAGCGAGACGCTACCCAGGATAAGGTTAAACAAGCCTACCGACGGCTGGCGCGCAAGTATCATCCCGATGTAAGCAAAGAGGCCAACGCGGAGGAGCAGTTCAAAGCGGTCGGCGAGGCGTATGAGGTACTGAAGGATCCGGAAAAACGCGCTGCTTACGACCAATTGGGCAGTCAATGGCGGGCCGGACAGGATTTCAGGCCGCCGCCAGGCTGGGATGCGGGCTTCGAGTTCAGCGGAGACGATGCGTCGGTGTTCAGCGACTTTTTCGAGTCGCTGTTCGGACAAAGCGTCGGTGCGCGAGGCGAACGTGCCGGATTTTCCGCGCAGGGCCAAGATCATCATGCCAAGGTAATGATTGATATTGAAGATGCCTACACCGGAGCCACCCGCCAGATTTCGCTGCATTCACCTCACTTAGACAGCACAGGTCACGTCCGCACCAAGGATCGAACGTTAAACGTAAAGATTCCCAAAGGTGTGCGGCAGGGACAAAGCATCCGTCTGACCGGGCAAGGCGATTCTGGGATGGGGCAGGGACGAGCAGGAGATCTTTATCTCGAAGTTGAATTTCGGCCACACCCGCTGTACCGGGTGAAGGGTCGCGATGTGTATATCGATCTGCCGCTCACGCCGTGGGAGATGGCGCTGGGCGCACAAGTTCGGGTGCCGACGCCGGCCGGCCCAGTTGACGTCAATATTCCGCCATCTTCCCAGCCAGGGCACAAGCTGCGCCTCGCGGGTCGCGGTATCCCGGCCCAGAATAAAGGCGACCTGTTTGTCGTACTCAAGGTTGTCTTACCTCCGGCTGATACGGATAAAAAGCGTAAGATTTATGAGGATATGGCGCGGGAGCTGGCATTCAATCCACGTCAGCACATGGCGGTCTAAAGAATGGTCGATACACGCAAAGTTTTAACCGGCATAGTTGTAGACGAGCAAATCGAGTTGACCTTGAGTGATCTATGCCGAAGTTGTGCGGTAGAGCGTGAAAGAATTATTGCCTTCGTAGAAGAGGGCATCCTCACGCCGAAGTTTGTCAGCAGCGAACAAAGTGAGTATCGATTTTTAGGCAGCAGCGTCAAACGCGCTGCGCGCGCGGTGCGTTTGCAAAGAGACCTTGAGCTTAATCTTGCGGGGGTAGCCGTGGCGCTAGACCTGCTGGATGAAGTCGAACGTTTGCGTACCCGGTTACGTATGTACGAAGAATAAGTAGAAAATAAACATGCCGCTGCACATTGTCTGCCCCCATTGCCAGGTGACCAACCGTATCACCCCGGCCAGACTGGTCGATCAGCCGAAATGCGGGTCGTGTAAGCAACAACTATTTAATGCACAACCGGTCAGCTTAACCGCTGCTAATTTCGACCGCCATATTTCGCGTAACGGCATCCCTCTGGTTGTCGATTTCTGGGCACCATGGTGTGGACCGTGCAAAATGATGGCACCCGCGTTCGAACAGGCAGCGCGCATCCTGGAACCCCGCTTTCGCTTAGCAAAACTCAATACTGATGCCGAATCGGCAGTAGCAGCCCGCTATAGAATCCGCAGCATACCTACCATGATCGTGTTTCACCAAGGGCAAGAAGTTGCCCGTCAGCCCGGTGCGATGAGCGCGAACGATATCGTCGGGTGGGTCGACGCCCAGCTCCTAGATTCGATTACGCCGTAGACAGTCTCTGTAACAGGCCGTCCGTAAACTGCTTCGTGTGCCAGGCGAAATCTTCTATCTCCAGCGTACATGGATGATCTTCGCTCAGGTTGGTAATAGCTGAATCTCGCAGCCGGTCAACCGCTGCAATAATCAGCGAAAGTTCTTTTTGCGCACATAAAAGCAGTTCATCCGCTGAACTACGCGGCTGTAAAGAGATACTCATGTTACACCCCCGTGTAATAACCTCTATCTACTACTGTAACTCATGTTTTCTCGCAGTCAATAGTTGCAGATCATAAGTGTCGCTATTTGAGGTATAGTAAAATATGAAATCAGTCACAGGCATACGGTTCAGCACTGGGGAATCAACGCTAGGAAGAATACAACCATGACACCGTCGCACTTGCAGCACGTCATTATTACCAATGGCAGCTTCCTCGAGGTCACCGACGGTTCGATAATCACCCTGCGGCGTCTGGCCAGCTATGTGCGGTCCAGGGGCGTGCAAGCCACAGTCCTGTGTTCGGCTTCCCGGGCGAAACATCCTCTGCCAGAAGGCGTGATCTCAGTTCCATCCATACCGCTGCCAGTTCAATCTGAATACCGTTTTCCCTTCCGCCTGACGCGGCAAGCCAAGGCGGCAATATCGAAATACCCGAATACCCTGGTGCACGTTGGGGCACCCGACGGCCTAGGAATCGCAGCGCAGCGCTTCGCCCGCAGGCTAGGTTTGCCCGCGGTTGCAAGCTTTCACAGCAACATAGTGTCATATTTTAAGTATTTATCAGTCCCGAGGGTGTTCGAGCATCTTGGTTGGACTTACTTCCGCTGGTTCTATCGTCAGTTTGACCAGGTGTATGTGCCAACGCAGTCAATGATTGAGGAGTTGGATTTGCATACCGTCAATGGCAATTTTCTACTGTGGCCGCGCGGTGTGGATGCCACGGTTTTCAATCCGTCGCACCGCTCTGAAGTCTGGCGTCGTGAGCTGGGAATCGATGCAAAGGAAGTTGTCGCTCTGTTTGTTGCCCGCCTAAAATGGGAAAAAGGTCTAAAAGTGCTAACTGAAGTTTGCCGCAGAATTCAGATGAGCTCTAAGCCTATACGAACGGTCATCGTTGGGGATGGCGTTGGCTACGCGCCCCTGCGCGCGGAGCTTCCCGCCAGCGTGTTTACCAGAGAGCTTACGGGGGATGCTTTATCCACGGCTTATGCTTCCGCTGATCTGTTTTTTTATCCCAGCACTACCGATACCTTTGGCAACGTTACGCTTGAAGCAATGGCGTCAGGTCTTCCTACGGTATGCGCCGATGCGCCTGGTTCGAAGTCACTGGTGCAGAACGGGATTACCGGTTTTCTGGTCGACGCAGCGGATATAGACGGATTTGTTAGCCGTATCCTGCATTTGAGTGCAGATGCGGATCTGCGGCGATCCATGGCTAGATCTGCGCTACGCGCCGCACAAAGCTACAGCTGGGAAAAGACATTCGATACGCTTTGGCAGTATTACATCGGCCTGACCGGCCAGCTAAGCAGAGACATATCACCAGACTCCGCATATCGCCAGGTAAACACGCGGCACGGGATAACCACTCCCCGGCAGTAGTTTGCAACATTGCTGTGTGCACCATTGCGTTGATAGCGGCGCGCCTGGGCTGCAAGAAGGATAGCCGCAGCTCTAGCGCGAGAACCGGTGCGCATCTGGGCTGCACACCGGTTTGTAATAACCAGCCTCGTGCCGGGTTGCTGCGCACCCGACCTATCAGCTTTTCCAGAATGGTTTTCGTACTTCCGCCTCTACATCCGCACGGGTGATGCCCATGTCTTTGATCAGCCTGTCATCCAGCCGGCTCAGGTGCTGACGCTGCCTGGCCCGTTCATTCCATAAGAGCAGCGCGTTTATCGTTCGGTTCATGAGACCGCGCGCGCCTTGGCTGGCCGCGGGGGTGCGTCGAAGCAGCCCAGCACCGGATTTGAAACTTGTCGTATTCATATGTATTCTCCTAATCTGATAAGATGCAGTGGTGTCTGCGCATCACGGGTTAATTCGAGCTATGAAGCCCAGATTAAGGTCTATTTCAGCAAACAACAAACGATAAATAATCAACTATCAGATTAGTTTTTTTTATCCGAAATAATGCAACAGCGTTTACCTCCACTGAACGCAGTGCGCGCTTTCGAAGCCGCAGCCCGGCGCCTCAGTTTTACCAAGGCGGCGCAGGAGCTCCACGTCACCCAATCCGCCATCAGTCATCAGGTTAAGCTGTTGGAAGAATACCTTGGGGTAAAACTCTTTCAGCGACTCAACCGCGCTCTGGTGCTCACGGATGAAGGGCAAACGTATCTACCGCCGGTTAGCAAGATGTTTGACCAGCTGTACGAAGCGACTAGACGCCTCACTGACAGCGAAGTTCGCGGCAAGCTGACCATCTCAACCATAGCCTCTTTCGCAGCTCGCTGGCTGGTGCCGAGGCTGGGCCGGTTCGTCATGGCTTATCCAGATATCGATATTCGATTATCGCCGACTGCTGTGCTGGTAGATTTCGTCAGAGATGATGTAGACATTGCGGTGCGCTATGGCAGAGGGCGATATCCCGGACTGAGGGTGGACCGGCTCATGTCTGAAGACGTTTTTCCGGTATGTAGTCCGTCTCTGCTCAAGGGAGCTCGACCGCTCAAGCGTCCGGCAGATTTAAAGTATCACGTGTTAATGCATGATGATGACCATGCTGATTGGCGAACCTGGCTGCTGTCTGCCGGGGTTAAAGAAGTTGATCCAAACAGAGGGCCCATTTTTACCGATGCCAGCATGCTGGTTCAGGCTGCAGTGGGGGGGCAGGGTATCGCGCTGGCACGGGGTTCACTGGCTGCCGATGATCTGGCCAAAGGCAATCTGATACGTCCGTTCACCCTCAGTCTACCCGTGGAGTTTGCCTACTACGTTGTCAGCCCGGAGGCCACCGCAGATAAACCGAAGGTGGCGGCATTCCGCCAATGGATTTTAGAGGAGAGCCGCAGCCAGGGTAATAGTTAAAGAGTGCAGCTGGACACTGGGTAGGGATTTATTCGACGGAGCGAGCGGGCCACGGTAACTAAGAAGCCGTGCAGCCAGCCTTTACATTAAAAGGCTGAGAGCTGAAGTGGTATGATGAGTTAATGCGAAGAGTGGGTGAAAAACCAGCGATTCAATCGCGCCGTAATCGGGTATGGGCGTTATTCTCTCTTGCGCTGACTTTGACCCTGTGCGTAACGCCTGTCTCGGCCCAGCCATCCCCGAAGGAGGTGCTCAACGCGATTGTTCGTCTGCAATCAGTGATACCCTCGGATGCGCGCACAGCGCCAGCTCTGGGAACGGAGCGTGAGGGCAGCGGGGTCGTGATCGATGATCAGGGGCTGATCCTCACTATAGGTTATCTTATTCTTGAGGCCAGTACGGTCACGGTCACAACCCGAGACGGTTCGAATATCAACGCCCAAATTGTTGCCTACGATCACGCCACTGGGTTCGGCCTGGTGAGGGCAGACGAACCTTTGGGTGTTTCCCACCTTGAGTTTGGGCAATCAGAGTCGCTTGCAGTAGGTGATCCGGTTTTAGCCATAAGCAGTGGCAGCTCTCAACCCATAGTGGCGTCGAAAGTGGTTTCCAGACGTGAATTTGCCGGCTACTGGGAATATCTGCTGGAGGACGCAATTTTCATTGCACCGCCGCAGCGATTCTTCAGCGGCAGCGCGTTAATCGGGTTAAAAAACAAACTCGTTGGCATAGGCTCGTTGATCGTCAGCAACGCGATCGATCAGGGAGACAAAACAACGCCAGGCAACATGTTTGTCCCCATTGATGCCTTGAAACCGGTACTGCAATCGCTCATTTCAACCGGTCGTGCCCCGAGGCCCAGGCGGCCCTGGATAGGGGTATATACAGAAGAATACCGGGGTCACGTGTTCGTCACGCGGATCGCAGAAGAAAGTCCAGCACTTCGCGCCGGCATCATTCGCGATGACATTATCTTAGGCGTCGGCGAAAGCCCCGTTTCCGGTATGGCAACGTTTTATCGCGCTATGTGGGCACTGGGCGAAGCAGGTGTTGATGTTCCTTTGCGTGTACTGCGTAACGCGGAAACGCTCCTTATCACCCTTAAATCGACGGATCGATACAGCTGGCTGAAGCTGTCTCCGCGACGCTTGACCGCAATGCGACCATCTAGTTAAAAAATGCACACCCATTGGCACCGGCAACGTTTGCATGCGACTGCCGCATCATCGGTAACGGTCAGCGCAGAGTCGAGCAGCATCTAGTCCGTCGCAGAGCGCACCCTGTAACGAACGATACGATTGTTATAGGTATCAGAGAACCATAGGTCATGATTGCGAATCTCGACGCCTTCGGGCCGGTTGAACACACCCTCTCCTTTTCCCTCCTGCTTTTCACCCAGTATCCCAACCAGGTCGCCCTGCGCGTCAATGATTTTTATCTGATTGCTGTACTTATCGGCTACGTACAGGCGTCCAGCAGAATCGAAATCCATGTATCGCGGCCCGTTAAAATTGTAGTCGTCACCGGACAAGATGCGTTCGATCTGCAGCTTCTGATTAAGTCGCACCATGCGATCATTGCCGGCATCGGCGATCCAGATATTCCCGTCTTGATCAAGTTCAACATCGTGCGGCGCTGAAAAACCGTCCACCTCAGCAACAATTTCTTTATCTTGGTACACAACCAGGTTGTTAGATCCGGCCCCGGTAGCGAGGATCAGTCCACCCTTGGTAACCATCACGCCTTCCGGCCGCGAAAGATGTTCTTCGACTGAGCCGACCAGCGTCCCGTCAAAGCCGTGTAGTTCGAAGATGGCAATGCGACTGTTCCCTGTGTCAGCAACCAGCAGGCGTCCATTATGATCAAATACTACATCGTGCGGCTGGACGACTTCACTTTGTGCAAACGCGCCCAGTTCATCCAGTGATTCCGCATCCAAAACTGCAATGCGGTCGTTGCCTACATCCGCCACGTACAGCCATTGATTGTTTGGGTGCAGTACAATGTCATGCGGATGGGCATAGAATTCCGCGCTCGACGCCTTCAGTTCAAACATAAGCGACGGCGCCTGCGCGAAGCCATTCACATAGAAACAGACCAAGCCGATAAGGAACAAGACTCGCTTATACGGGGACATTTTTTTGCACTCTCAGTTAGCTGCGCTGCGGTAAAGTTTAACTCCATCCTCATTCTAACATTTGATTTATGCAATATTTGTGCACCGTTTTTTAAGCGGGCGTTACGTGCGCTTCCAGCGCCGCGGAAAAATCCGGCTTAGGATGAAGGACGGCGCGTTATGGTGCTAAAATGCGCACGGGTTCAGAGTGGGTGAGGTGACCGCAATGTTGGCAAACAACAATAAAGGGTGGCTGGTCGCTGGGTTGGTGGTTCTAGGCGCTGTGGGAGCAGTAGGATGGGCCATGTATTACCTGGAGAAACAGGAGCACGAGGTCAACGCTGCACGGCTGGCGCGAGCAGTTGAACTCGAAGCTCGCGCTGAGCAAGCGTCCACGGTAGAAAATTTGGGCAACGTCGATCAGGGGAAAGTTGAAGAAATGGAAATGCAGCGCACTGAGCTTATGCGCGAACGTGACATGCTGCAGGATCGCTTGTCCGCTACCGAAGCGGAGCGGTCTCGCCTCGCCTTGGAGCGGGAGACTCTGAGCGGAAACTTGAAACTGATTAAAGATGAGCACGACCAGCTCAAACAAGAACTTGGGACTATGGCGGTAGCTAGAAAGCAGCTGCGATCTGACCTGGAGGACGCGCAAGAAGCACTTGATCGGGTGACGGCGGAATTGAGTGAGAAGATTCAGGCGCGCGAGCAGATGCTTTCTGAAACGACCAACACAGTGGAAAGCATCAACGCGCAGCTGTTAACGGCGAGCGGAAAAATCGACAATCTAGAGCAGGAGCGTCAGCAGATACGGGCACGGTTCGCTGAACTGCGACAGCGGCTGGAATCTGACCTGCAGTCTAAAGATGTGGAAATCGAGCAGCTCAAGGGTGACATGACGCTAATTCGATTGGCCTCTGATATCCTGTTTGATCCGGGGTCTGTCGCGCTGAAAGACGCCGGCCGCAAGGCTTTGGCGCTGATTGCAGTGACGCTGAATGAGTTTCCGGATCGTCAAATCAGCCTGGAGGGACATACAGATTCCGTACCGATTTCCGAGAGCCTGCAGGAGATTTACGAGACTAACTGGGAGCTGTCGACCGCCCGTGCTGCACGTGCGGCGCGCTTTCTTCAGGCACAGGGTGTCACACCGGAGAGAATCCGCGCTGTGGGCTACGGCCCTTATCGACCCGTTGCCGATAACGAGGATCCCACAACCCGCGCCCTTAACCGCAGGCTGGAGATAATGCTGTTACCCGCCGCTCAGGAGGTGCAGGTGTACGAAGTCAGCAGCAATTGAGTAGTGCCCTGAACGCCAACGTCATGCTTGATTGATTCGCTCAACCGTGATGCGGGTACTGAGCGCTTGTAATCTTTCAGCGACAGAATCCAATTCTGTCCGCTGCGCATAAAGCGCTAAACTCAGCACACCGGCTTTGGCTCCGCAGTGTAACTGCACGGCAGGCTCATCTTTTAAGTTGCAGTACAGGTAGACGCGTATGCGAGTGTTGGAGGAGATGCGATCAAGAGCAAATCGATCGACCATCTCCTGCACGCTGATCTGACCCGGAGCCGTAGCGAGATCCTGACCGGCGGCGCCGTAGGTCAGTAAGCACGACTCGAAAAAGGGGGCCAGCATTCTCGTCACCAGCCCGGCTGCACCCATGGCGATGGCTATCAGCGGCGTATTCGCCCTCGCCATAAGCTCAAGCATCGGCAGAGCATCGCTTACCCGCTCGGCGAATCCAACCAGTTTGACCGCATCGGCCTGAGAACGCATATGCTGATACTGGGTCCATGCATTGGTGACCATAGAATCATAATAATGTCGCGATATGATCACCCTGGTATACGGCCCTCTGTTTGGCAAAGAGTCTATGCTGTCCCACTCTACGTCAATGTAGGCGCAATTGAGTTCACTGGCGCGGGCCAATATTGCCAGGCGATCACGTTCGCTGCCGGTGTAACGGCCGCCTTCACGGCGTGGCCGGCAGGTTACTATCAGTGGGCAGGGTGAGGACTCAATGATGCGCTCGAGATCGAATTCCTCCATCAGGTCGAGCCTTATTTCAGCCAAACCAATGTAACCAGTCAGCTCGTTTAAGACGGTCAGAGTCGCTGCGGTATCCTGCATGCCAAGAGCAACAGCGATGCGGTTGGGACGTTGCATGATCGAAGGTGATAATCCGTCGGTTGAAATAGACTCGGAGCTGTTAGTGTTTTGTCAGCTGGAGTTTAGCAGAACTGTGGTGTGCCTGGACCTTGAGCGCGGTGCGGTATTCTTGGTGGTTGCCGACGGCTTGTGCCGCAGCGATCAGATTGATGGATAACCTCTTGATATCGGCGGCGGTCACTTCCTTGATATCAAGCGGCCGGAGGTAATGCAAATGTTGTTTCGTTTCCTGCCCGAATCGGAGTGGCAGCGCTTTAACAGATTTACCAAGATCCGCATCCGCGGTGGAGAGTTAGATTATCCGCTGGAAGCCAACTTATGGCAGCTGTAAGTTTCTCCCGACTGGGTTGAAGCTGGCGCGATATCTATGGTTCGAAATCTGGCGGGTAGCCTAAATTCAGGCAGCACGCGGCAGGGTGATGCACGTTTTTGGTTGACCGTTAATGCACCCGGCTAGAGTGAAAGCGCAGAGAGTTGAGTTACGATAATTTCATCTGGCGGTTTGCCCGACGTATCGAGGGTCACGCCCGCGCGTCGGGTAACTGATAACTCAGAAGGGGCTATGCTCAGCAGGCTGAGTGACGGGCCAAACCAAGCTTGGATGAGGCATCTGTCATTCGGGCACAGACAGGAATCGTCTCACAGCGGTCTGACCCTCGGTTTGGCACCAGCCGCGAAACCCACCCAGTCCGCGGTTATCCCATTCGAGTTCAACCAGCGTTATGGCGCGCGTTCGGGCTGCATTCACCGTATTTTCATCAATCGCGCCCCTCTTTACTATTCTTCTGACCTCGCGCTTAAATCCTTGCGTTACCGCATGCTGCGACAGACCGCAGTAACCGATTACCCCGATATCGTAGAAAACCTGTTCCAGCGGGTTTTCCGGTTTGGGACCGGCCATGGTTAAAGCGGTCGCAGCTAAACCCAAGAAGAATGTTATTAACTTCATTACGGTCGAAGTCATATCTTAGCACCTGGCGACCAATCAATCGCCAGTAACAGACAACCCTCCTCCGTGCGGCTGCAGTGCCGTGTGCCTGCTTCGTAGATGACGTAATTACCAGGCGTCAATACCGTGCCATCATCCTCAATCAGGCTGCCCTCCAGGATAATATATTCCTCGCGACGCTTGTGGGCATGTGTAATCGTTTTCGCACCCGGCTGCATTCGCATCATGTAGGAACCTTCGCGTGTTTCAGCATCGTAAGACAGCCTGAGCAGTGAGATTTCAGGCTGTAAGGGACCATCTAAATCATAAGGTTCGAAGTCTGTGCTTCGCGTGCATACGATTTTTCTACTCGTCATCTCGTTACCTGGGCGTTCGGCCAGTTTTCAGCGTGGGGGTTAAGTTATCCTAAGCGGAATTAGGTTTAAACCCAGGCTTACGGTACCAAAAATATACCGATCGCTGTGTCCAGACTTGACACCGGGGAATCTGCGCTTTAGTTTCAAAAACATAACGATTCAAGCTCTAGTACCACCTGTAAATCTCTGGAGGAAGCTTCATGTCAACTCGTGTTGCTGTTATCGGCGCGGGCCCGAGTGGTCTCGCACAATTGCGTGCGTTTAAGTCGGCTGAGGAAAAGGGAGCCGACATTCCGGAAATTGTCTGCTATGAGCGTCAAGAGGATTGGGGCGGCATTTGGAACTACACCTGGCGCACCGGAACAGATGAATACGGTGAGCCTGTGCACTGCAGTATGTACCGATACCTCTGGTCCAACGGACCAAAAGAATGCCTTGAATTTGCCGACTATACTTTCGAACAGCATTTCGGAAAGCCCATTCCTTCTTATCCCCCGCGGGCCGTGTTGTTTGACTATATAAAAGGTCGAGTGGAAAAAAGCGACGTGCGTAAATGGTGCAAATTCCGCACCCCCGTGCGTTATGTCGAGTACTCTGACGACACCGGCAGGTTCACGGTTACGGTGGATGATCTGGTGGCAGACAATGTCAGCTCTGACGAGTTTGACTACGTGGTGGTAGCCAGTGGTCATTTCTCAACGCCGAACGTCCCTCAATTCGAAGGCTTCGAAACCTTCAACGGACGGGTAATGCACGCGCATGATTTTCGCGATGCGCTCGAGTTCAAAGGCAAGGATATTTTAATCATTGGCACCAGTTATTCGGCTGAGGACATCGGCTCACAATGTTACAAGTACGGCGCTAAGTCGATCACCTGCAGCCACCGTACTGCACCGATGGGATTTCACTGGCCGGAAAACTGGCAGGAAGTCCCGCTTCTGACCAGAGTGGAGGGTAAAACGGCTCACTTTAAAGACGGCACGACTCAAGATGTAGACGCCATTATTTTATGTACTGGATATCTGCATCATTTCCCGTTTCTACCAGACGATTTGCGCCTAAAGACTGAAAATCGTTTATGGCCGCTGGACCTGTATAAAGGAGTATTCTGGGAAAACAATCCCAAGCTGATGTATCTTGGCATGCAGGATCAGTTTTACACATTCAATATGTTCGATGCTCAGGCCTGGCTTGCGCGCGACTATATGCTCGGGCGCTACACCCTGCCCTCCAAACATGAGATGACCAAGCACAGCAAGATCTGGCGCGCGCGTGAGGAAAAGCTTGAGGACGACGAGCAGATGATCTGGTTTCAAGGCGATTATGTGCAGGAGCTCATTGATGAAACCGACTATCCAAGTTTTGATGTAGAAGGCGTCAACAAGACCTTCATGGAATGGGAACACCACAAGCATGAGGACATCATGGGATTCCGCAATAATGCTTATAAGTCTCTGATGACCGGCAACATGCAGCCAAAACACCATACACCTTGGTTGCAGGCAATGGATGATTCAAAGGAAAGTTATTTGGACACAAAATAAAATACTGAGGCATCGTTACTCAAATCTGGAGGAACAAACAATGGCTAAAACACCACCAGCAGTTTTTCAGCAGCGCTTCAGCCGCCGCAGATTTCTGGGCACCACCATCGCCGGCATGGGAGCCGCGCTTACCGCCTCTATGCCGCGGATCAGCGTAGCCGACGCTAAGACCGTCAAAATCGGTATGAACATTCCGATGACGGGGGACTATGCTCCATGGGGATTACCCGGTCTCTATGGCTGCGAGATCATCGCCAACAACTTGAACGCCGCTGGCGGAGTCGAGATCGGGGGCGATAAATATATGATAGAGATGGCTTCTTATGATCACGGCTACGACACAGAAAAATCCGTGCAGGGATTCAAAAAGCTGGTTCTGGAAGATGATGTGAAGATGGTAATGATGCTCGGTGGATCGACGGTAGCTTCCATCATTCCCTGGGCAATGCGTAAGAAAATGCTTACCACGACCCTGCTGCCGAGCGATATCACCCCGGATACGCCTTATTTAGTAGCCACCTGCGAATCGCATCCGCTCTACAACGTAACCGGGGTGGAGTGGCTGGCGGAAAAAAATCCTGATCTCAAAACTGCCGTGATCATCACCACCAACGATATTGAATACGGTAAACAGTCGGCCGCCACTTACAAAGCAGCGTTTGAGGTGGCTGGAATCGATGTACTGGATACTAACTTCCACGGCTTTGATGTAGTTGATTTCGCTCCAATCGTGAGTTCGCTGTTGGCTAAGAAACCGGACATTTTCTGCATGGCCACCGACGTGTACACCACCCCCATCATTGAGCAGCTATTTCATCAGGGCTATGAGGGTAAAATCGTGTCCTGCACTTGTGACGGGTATCCTGATGTGATTGCCAAAACCAGTAAGGAGTTCGTTGAAGGCTTGGTATTCCAGTTTCCTGATTTTGATGACCCCAAGCTCGTCGGAGGTGACGTAAACTTCCCCGATCCCGGTGGTTTTGATGCGGCCTTCAACAAGGATCATGCGGGCGAGTGGTCGGCCGTGGCTTGGGAGTATCCGTCCATATTGCTCAACTGGGTGGAATCAGCACAGGCTGCAGGCAGCATAGAGCCGACGGAGGTTCTGCAGGCGATGAAGTCTGATGAATCACCCGCTCACACCTTTGGACCCGGCAAGTGGTGGGGTGCAGCTCTGTGGGGTCTGGATAACGCGGTCATCGGTGACTGGCCGGTAGTGGCAATCAATGACGGGCGCGCCCGCATCCAGGAATTCCGCAGCGTATACAACTGGTGTGAAACCAATGTCGCCGAGCTGTCGAAACAGATGAAGGATCTTGATTTGCGCGTCGCCTAGGTGGGCTCGGCAGTTCTGGATCTGCACGCAAAGGGGGGCTGCCCCCCCCTTTATCAGTATTGTTCGCGCGGATGAATCCGCGATACCGGTGCGCACGAACAATTATACTACATGCAGCGGCAGCGATTCTTTGAACTGACATAAAAGCAACCGTAATCTTCCGGCGAGGTCGGGGCATTGGAGCTTTTTCTCCAGTCAATCATCAACAGTTTTATCCAAGGTGGTTTTTTCGCCCTGTGGGCCGTAGGTCTGGTGCTGGTCTTCGGCGTTATGGGCGTGGTCAACTTTGCCCACGGAGAATTAGTCATGGTCGGCGCCTACACCATCTGGTTGCTGCACTCCCAGTACGGTATGGGTTACATCCCCGCCCTGGGCATGGCCATATTGCTAGTATTGTTAATCGGCCTGTTCATGGAGCGGTTTTTGTTCCGTCCCAAGCGGGAGGATCCACTGGGTGGCTTAATTAACTCGATCGGCGTGTTGTTTATATTACAGGTGGCGGCGCTTATCGTAGGCGGCACCGGTCCGGCGAAACAGGTGGCTCCGCCTTTCTCCGGCACGCTGATCATAGAAGAGATAGTGCGCGTTCCTTACCAAAGATTATTCAGCATTGCCGTTTGTATAGCGGCGCTGTCACTCCTTTGGTTTTTTTTAACCAAGACTAAACTTGGCTGGTCGCTGCGGGCGGTGGCGCTTGACCGCGAGGCCGCCGCCTTACAAGGCATCAACATCAATCGCACATCAATGATTGCCATCGGTGTGAGCGGCGCACTCGCAGGTCTGGCCGGGGCGCTGATGGCGCCTATCTCAAACATTTATCCGCACATGGGGCACAACGTCATTATCACCGCTTTTATCGTCACCATTGTCGGCGGTATCGGCAGTCTGCCGGGCGCGGTTTTTGCCTCCGTGCTGTATGCATTTCTGCACACCTTCATCACCGCATACTTCAGCGGAACCATTGCCACAATGAGCGGATTGCTAATCATGGTTCTGGTGCTGATTGTCAAACCCACCGGAATTATGGGGAGACGGATCAGCGAGTAGCTAGTATGTCAAAGGCAGGTATTTTACAAATCGCCGGGATTCTCGTGCTGCTACTGGCTCTACTGGTGTTGCCCAACTATCTCAAGTACCACCACCAGGATTTCATGATTTTTCTGTTCATTAACATCCTGGTGGTCGTCAGCTATCGGCTGATGACGCTGACCGGCGAGTGGTCTTTGATTCATATCGTGATGATGGGTGTCGGCGCATACACCAGCGCATTGCTGTCTAAGAACCTCGGCTTTCCTGTCTGGGTCTCCATGCCCATGGCGGGGGTGAGCGCGGGATTAATGGCAGCGCTGCTTTGTTTTCCGCTATTTCGCATGACCCAGTTTTATTTCTTAATCGGTTCGTTTGCCGTGGGTGAAGCCATTCGCTTGGCCTGGATTTTTTTCGTTTACCCTTTTGGCGGATCGAGCGGCGTTAGCAGCATCCCGCCGCCGGAATTGCTCGGCATAGATTTCATGGAGCCCATACCCTACTTCTACCTAGTGCTGTCCGTAGTGACCATCTGCCTAGTCATTTTGTACCGTGTAGAAAATTCGAGATTTGGTTTGACTCTCCATGCGGTGCATTGGAAAGCGTCGCTGGCAGAATCTGTAGGCGTCAATACATGGAAGTATCGTTCCCTTGCATTTATCGTTGCTTCACTTTTTGTTGGCATTGCCGGCGCGTTAAAAATTCACTACCTGGGCAATGTGACTCCTCACCAGTTTGGGGTGGGCACCATGGTGTTTGTTCTGATCTGGGTAATCGTTGGCGGTTACAACACTTTTTTTGGCCCCATATTGGGCGCGATTGTGCTGTCCGTGCTCGATGAATCACTGCGCGATTTAGAAGAGTTTCGCCCGGCCATTTACGGGGTGATTCTCATTGCCGCCATCATGTTTATGCCCAAGGGTTTAGAGAGCGTGCCGTCAGGTATTCGTCAATGGTTTAGCCAGCGCAAATCGCCCGGATAGGTTATATGTCTTTACTCGAAGTGCAAAATGTGAGTAAGCATTTTGGTGGTTTAACCGCTTTGCATAACGTCACCTTCAGCGTTAAAGCAGGAGAAATTCGAGGTCTGATTGGGCCTAACGGCGCGGGAAAGAGCACTATGTTCAAAAATATCGCCGGTTTTTACAAACCCACGCAGGGCGATATATTGTTCGAGGGACGATCCATCGCAGGTCTTGCTCCACATGACATATCCAGTCTGGGAATCGTGAGGACATTTCAGGAAACAACTTTGTTTCAAGAACTGACGGTATTTGAGAACACCCTAGTCGGCTGTCATCTGCAGGCTGAGACCAACATTTTTTCAGCTGTGCTCGGACTGGATAAGGGAAAACAGAAGCGGGCGAGGGAAAAGTCAATGGAGGTCATGGAATTCATGGGGCTGATCGAGCGCAGGGATCAGCTCGCTGCCGAACTTCCGCTTGGTTCACAACGGACTTTAGCGATCGCCACTGCGCTGGCATCCGGTCCTAAACTCTTACTGATGGATGAACCGTTCGCAGGCATGAATCCGGAAGAGACTAAGCAAATGATGAACTTAACGCAAAAAGTTAATGATTTTGGAGTCACGATTGTTCTGGTTGAGCACGATATGAAGGCGGTCATGGGTCTATGCGAATACATTACCGTGCTGAATTTCGGTACGCTGCTGGCCGAGGGCTCTCCCACTGAAATCCGGGAAGACGCAAGAGTTGTGAGCGCATATCTGGGTGGGGGACACCGGCACTGATGTTACTGGAACTGCAGAACGTACATGTGCATTACAATAAAATTGCGGCGCTGCAGGGTGTATCTATCCAGGTGGAAGAGGGAGATTTTATTACCTTGATTGGATCGAACGGCGCTGGCAAGAGCACTACGTTACGCGCCATTTCTGGCTTGGAAAAGCCGAGTTCTGGGGAAATCAGTTTTAGAGATCAGGCTATACATCATCTAACCCCGGACCGTATTCTCAAATTGGGTATCGCCCAGGTGCCAGAAGGGCGGAGAATTTTCAAAGATCTTACAGTAGAGGAGAACCTGCAGCTTGGCGCGTTTACCAGAAGTGACAAGGTTGCCGTGAGGCGCGATCTGGACGCGGTGTTCGGTCACTTTCCCAGACTGCTGGAGCGGAGAAACCAGCTGGGTAGAACGCTGAGCGGGGGGGAACAACAGATGCTGTCTATCGGTCGAGCCCTGATGTCTGATCCAACACTGCTTTTGCTGGACGAGCCCTCGCTGGGCTTGGCACCAATAGTGGTGGAAGAAATCGCGAAAATCCTGTGCGACATCAACGGCAAAGGAGTGGCTATCGTTCTGGTTGAACAAAATGCGGATTTAGCTCTGGAACTTGCCCGGCATGGTTACGTGCTTGAAACAGGCAGCATCGCGTTGCAGGGGGATGCGGACAGTCTGGCACGCAACGAGCATGTAAAGACCGCATACCTCGGCATTTAGCTTCACCATCATCATGATGTTGCTTACCTGGTGGATGCGCCCGCGCGGTTTTGTTGCACTCGAGTTCAGCGTTTAAAGCCCACCTGCTCGTGCACTCTGGCAGCCGGTTTGGCAAGATGTTAGTTCATGCTATCGTGTGCTATCCACGGAGATCTAAATTGTGTCAAAACGAAAGCCCAACATCCTTTTGATTATGGCTGATCAACTTGCGCCGCAGTTTATGCCCGCTTATGGGCACACAACGGTGAAAACACCGCATCTGGACAGTATCTGTGAACAGGGCGCGATTTTTAACGCAGCTTATACAAATTTTCCTCTGTGCGCGCCTGCCCGCTACGCCATGATGACAGGCTGCCTACCCTCTAATATTGACGCTTGGGATAACGCGGCTGAACTGTCATCCACCATACCGACATTTGCGCACTATCTAAGCAGCTATGGTTACAGTACATGCCTGTGCGGAAAAATGCATTTCTGCGGTCCAGATCAACTACACGGCTTCGCGCAGCGACTGACCACGGATGTGTATCCCGCCGACTTTACCTGGACACCAAAGTGGGATGAGCCCGATCGTATATTTGAGTGGTTTCATAACATGGATGTGGTCATCGAGGCAGGAACATGCCTACGTTCAAACAACCTTGATTATGATGATGAGGTCACGTTTCAAGCCAAACGCTACCTGTATGATCGGGCAAGAGAGCGTGCATGCGAACCCTTCTGCCTGGTGGTGTCCTACATACATCCTCATGACCCGTACGTCACACGGCCCGAGTACTGGGATATCTATGATGACAAGGACATAGAGCCGCCCGCAGTCGAGTACGCACGGGTCTCACCAGACCCTCATTCGGAGCGTTTACGACGACAAATTGGTATCGCAAATGCATCGCTCAGTGCGCGGCAAATACTGAATGCCAGGCATGCCTACTACGGTTCCATTTCCTATCTAGACGCTAAAGTTGGAGAGCTCTTGAGCAGTCTAAACGAAACCGGTTTAGCGGGTGATACGGTCATTGTGTTTACCGCAGATCATGGTGACATGCTCGGCGAACGCGGCCTGTGGTTTAAAATGTCCTGGTTTGAGCATGCGGCAAGGGTGCCATTGGTGCTGAGTTTTCCTGCTGCGATCAGGCCGCAGATATCCAATGGCACTGCGTCGTTGATCGATTTGCTGCCTACTTTAGTTGAGCTCGCGACTGACGGAAAGGGCCACGACTATCAAGCAGTCATGGATGGGCGGTCTTTGCTTCCGCAGCTGTCCGGGATTGACGGTCACGATGAGGCGCTTGGCCAGTATTTTGCCGAGATCACAACGGAGCCCATATTTATGATTAGAAGAGGCAGTAAAAAACTTATCGCAGGTGATAGCGATCCGCCGCTTTATTTCGACCTGGAGAGCGACCCTAAAGAGTTGCACAATCTGGCCGATAATCCGAAACACAAAACAGAAGTAAGTACTGTTGTCGAAGAAGTCCGCGCGCGCTGGGATGTGGAAGCAATAAAAGGGCGCATCATTGAGAGCCAGAGACGCCGCCACACCATTATCCCGAACTTGATTGAGCAGAATGTTAGTTGGGACTATCAGCCTGAAACTGATGCCAGTAGGACTTACATCCGAAACAACTCAGAGCTTTACCAGATAGAGCGCCGCGCCAGATTCCCATCAGTTAAGTAATCAGCCAGTGCCTGTGAACATTTCCAATCGTCTTCTTTCTTTCGGGATTGAAGCAGACAAAGATTCATATTTTCATCCAGTCCACTATCACTTGATCCACAGCAAGAGCACACAATGTACTTCTATGGAGATCCTGACATGAATTCGCCCCAATCCGTGCTCGATTTGATTGGTAATACACCCTTACTGAAGTTAACAAAGTTCGATGCCGGACCGTGTGAGCTTTTTGTAAAACTGGAGAACCAGAATCCGGGCGGTTCGATCAAAGATCGAACCGCAAAAGCCATGGTAGAGGCAGCCGAAAGCGATGGCAGCGTAGTCCCGGGAGACACGCTTATCGAGGCCACGTTCGGCAACACAGGCCTGGGCGTATCTCTGGTCGCCTCGCATAAGGGTTATCCGGTGATACTGGTTGTACCGGAGAATGCCGGCCGCGATAAGGTGCTCCACCTCAAAGCCTCGGGTGCCGAAGTTCTGCTAGCGCGGTCAGACGTAGAGTCGTCGCATGCAGATTACTATCGTAATATCGCGCACAGACTGGAGAGAGAGTTGCCCAGCGGGTTTTACCTTGACCAGTTCAATAACCCGGCCAACACGCTGGCTCACGAGCATGGTACAGGTCCGGAAATATGGAAACAAATGGGGCAGCGCGTGGATGCATTTGTTTGCGGCGTTAGATCCGGCGGCACTTTCACCGGATGTACGCGCTTTTTGAAGCAAATGAATCCAGCATTGGACGCTGTACTAGCGGAACCTAAAGGATCGTTACTTGCAGATTCCACCGACTCCAAGAAAGCCGCGGTAGCAGGCTCGTCCTTGATCAAAAATGTCGGCAGCCACGCTTCGCCTGGAAACTTTGATCCCGACGTGGTAGATCACACTTATACCGTGACGGACATGGAGGCATTCTCCGCCGCCCGCGACCTACTGCGTATGCAAGGGATATTCGGGGGAGTATCCACTGGTCTCCACCTTGCCGCCGCGCTTCGATATTGCCGGCAACAGAAAAAAGCAAAGAGGGTTGTTACCCTGGTAAGTGATACCGGCTATAAATATCTGTCGACTGCATACGACCGTGCCTGGCTGTTGAATCAGGGGCTGATCCCTCAACGACATTACGGAGATCTGAGAGATTTGATAACTCGCCGCGCCGACGAGGGCGATGTAGTCAGCGTCAGTCCCGACGACACTCTTATCGCGGCCTACACGCGCATTCGCATGTATGATGTTTCTCAGCTTCCGGTCCTAGAAGATGGCCGAATAGTTGGCATGATTGATGAGTCTGATCTATTGATGGCGGTGTTTGACAAGCGCGAGTATTTTGAATATCCGGTACGTGATTTCATGATTACCCGACTGGAAATGATAGAGCCGGACGCCTCAATAACATCTTTGCTGCCCGTATTCAGAGGGGATCATGTCGCCATCATTGCGGATAAAGAAAAGTTTTACGGCTTGATTACCCAGGTGGATTTAATCAACCATCTGCGTAATTCAATGAGTAATCATGATTAGAATAATCAGATCTCGGCAGCGCGGAGACGTGGTCCAGGGAATTCGCAGAATAACCAGGGCTGATAAATGTTAGATGTAGACTTTGTCCGACAGCATTTCCCCTGTTTCAACGATAGCCCGACAGCACGATGGGCATTTTTTGAAAACGCCGGAGGTTCCTACGCGCCCCAATCAGTCAGTTCTTGGTTGTACCGGTTTTTTACAGAATACAAGGTGCAACCCTATGGGTTTTCGGATATGTCGATCAGAGCCGGTGAAGAAATGGACATGGCTTACAGCAGAATTGCTGAATGGATCAACGCCAGGGAGGAAGAGATCACTCTGGGGCCATCGACTACGATGAATATGTATGTTCTCGCCCAAGCTGTTCGCGCCACGCTTGCCGAAGGAGATGAAGTGATCGTGACCAATCAGGACCATGAAGCAAATATAGGCTGTTGGCGGCGTTTCAGTGAGGCGGGAATCAAGGTAAGGGAATGGAAGATTGACCCGGGCAATGGTGAACTTGACATCGCGGACTTGCGTACTCTGGTTAGCGATAAAACACGCCTGGTGTGCTTCAGTCTGTGCTCAAATGTAGTAGGTACTTTCAACGACGTCCGTGCTGTCAGTAAGATTGCGCGTGATGTGGGAGCCCTGGTGGTTGCGGACGGCGTGTCTTATGCGCCCCATAAAGTTATCGATGTGACGGAACTGGATGCGGATTTTATCCTTTTCAGTACGTATAAAACTTTTGGCACCCACTTGGGCGTGCTGTGGGGTGACGCCGACGTATTGCGCACGCTTCCTGCCCAGGGACACTACTTCAACGCAGCAAATCCGCGCTATCGCATGAATCCGACCGGGCCGCTGCATGCAGAAATAGCTGCGTTGAACGGCGTCTTTGACTACTTCGATTCCCTCTACCATCACCACTTTACTGAGAAGAAAGGCGGTCTGCACGAGCGCGCCAAAAAAGTTTTCAAACTGTTCGCTAAACACGAAACGGATCTGGCCAACCTTGTGCTGGACTACTTGCGTGATAACCCGCGCGTTCGGCTTATTGGAAAAGATCGCGCTGGTGAAAGCGACCGGGCAGCAACGATATCATTTGTCACTACAGATCGATCCGTGGTGGAGGTAGCTAAGCATCTGGCGCAGAAACAGGTCGCCATCGGATGTGGTAATTTTTATGCCGTACGGTGTATTGAAGCACTTGGCATTCCTAGCGAACCGGGAGTGCTGAGGGCATCCATGGTGCATTACAACACCAGGGAGGAGGTTCATCGTTTACTGCAGGCTATGAATGAAGCAGTCTGACGGCCGGGTGTTGTGATACCTTAGTCAGTGCCTCAGGCTAAAGACGTTGAAACCGACGTGCCATGCTCATGGTGTTTTTTTGCAGGTTGGGCGGGCAGGTGGAGGTAAGGCAAATATATATAATTAAATCATATGCTTATGAAGCTACACGCTGTTTGGCATCGTGCCATGGTCAACGCGATGTGGGATATTAGGCTTGAGCCTCTATCATTTGCTCAGCTAGACTTAGATTTGAAAAAATCGAATACAACTTTAGCATTGAATTCACTCAGCTCGCTTGACCACACCCCTAGCTCGCCTACAGACCAATAGCTCCCGGCTTCTGCCTGCTACCTAGTGCCAAGAAAACTTTTCATTCACACGTTTGGTTGCCAAATGAACGAATACGATTCGTTACGTATGGCCGATCAGCTGTATCAAGCTCAGGGTATGATTCGCATAGAAGATCCGCAGCAGGCGGATGTACTTTTGTTAAATACATGCTCAGTGCGGGAGAAAGCGCAAGAGAAACTATTCTCACAACTAGGACGGTGGCGTGAAATTAAGCAGTCAAGACCTGAAGTTATAATTGGTGTCGGCGGCTGCGTGGCCAGTCAGGAAGGTGAGGGAATATTTAAACGGGCTCCATATGTTGATCTAGTATTTGGGCCGCAAACGCTGCACCGGTTACCCGAGCTCATACATCAAGTGGAGCACACGCGCAAACCGAGCATCGACATTGAGTTTCCAGAAATCGAAAAATTCGATTGCCTGCCACCGCCGAAGGTGGATACCGTAACCGCGTATGTCTCAATTATGGAAGGGTGCAGTAAATACTGCACCTTCTGTGTTGTTCCCTATACTCGAGGCGAAGAATTCAGTCGACCTTTTGATGACGTTATCACGGAAGTCGTTGAGCTCGCTAATCAGGGCGTAAGGGAGGTGACGCTACTTGGGCAAAACGTAAATGGCTATCGCGGACTGATGCACGACGGGGACGAAGCTGACCTTGCACTGTTAATAAGGTACATCGCCGAAATCGATGGAATTGAGCGCATCAGGTTCACTACATCACACCCTGCGGACTTCACCGAACCCCTCATTTCGGTGTACGCAGATGTATCTAAGCTCGTCGGTCATCTGCATCTACCTGTGCAGAGCGGATCCGACCGTATATTGCAGTTGATGAAAAGAAGATATTCGGTAGATTACTATAAGAATCTAGTTCAGCAGTTGCGCAGTCAACGACAGCAGCTCTACCTAACATCTGATTTCATTATTGGATTTCCAGGGGAAACAGAAGACGATTTCAACGCGACCATGGAACTTATCGAAGAAGTCAACTTCGATCAGTCTTTCAGTTTTATCTACAGCGCGCGTCCAGGCACGCCCGCCTCCGATTTCACGGACGATGTGCCATACCGTGTAAAGCAGGAGAGGCTGCGCACTGTACAAAGCGCCATCAACGCAGCTGCAAAGGCCATAAGCGAAGATATGGTTGGTACTAAACAAAAAGTTTTGGTTGATCGAACCGCCAAAAAAAATGCCAGGCAGCTTTCGGGGCGCACTGACAACAACCGTGTCGTCAACTTTGACGGTCCCCGTGAGCTCATTGGCCATATGGCGGATATAGTCATAACAGAGGCACTGCCCAATTCCTTACGTGGCCGTCTGCTCACGCCCCATTCAGCTTACCGTAAAACAGCCTAACAAAAAGATTCTTTGAATAGCAAAGTATCACCGATCACCTTTTCTTTGGACCCACCCGATAACCAGCGGTTAGCGGTTTTGTGCGGACAATTCGATCATAATCTAAAAAAGATTGCTTCTTACTTCGATGTGGCGATCACTAACCGCGGGCCCTTGTTCAGCATCAGTGGGATCGAAAAGTCGGCAGAGCAGGCTAAGCTAAGTCTAAATGAGCTGTATGCGCAGACAAAGAACCGAGCCACGTTAAACGATGAGGCTGTGTACCGAGTCCTGCGCAACGTTGCCAACGGCAGCAAAGACGAACGACCTGAACTAAAAATCAGAACGGCAAAGAGGCAGGTCAAGCCTCGCTCAAAGCGTCAGTACGATTACGTACAGAGCATCCTCAGCAGCGATGTTGTTTTTGGCGTGGGGCCGGCGGGAACGGGGAAAACTTATCTAGCTGTAGCCTGTGCGGTGCAGGCATTGAGCGCAGATGAAATAGAGCGCATTGTGCTGGTGCGGCCTGCGGTTGAGGCAGGAGAACGCCTGGGCTTTCTGCCGGGGGATATCGGGCAAAAGGTCGACCCGTATCTTCGGCCACTTTACGATGCTCTTTATGAGTTGCTAGGTTTTGAGCGAGTCGCCAAGCTTCTGGAACGAACCGTGATCGAACTTGCGCCTTTGGCTTATATGCGTGGCCGCACGTTGAGTAACGCTTTTGTGATTTTAGACGAAGCGCAGAATACCACGACGCAACAGATGAAGATGTTTTTAACTCGAATGGGATTCGGCTCAAAGATGGTAATTACGGGTGACATCACCCAGACTGACCTACCGCGAGACGCAATGTCCGGGTTACGCCATGCGGTTGAGACGCTGGGGAAGATCAAGGGTATAGCGGTTACGCGGTTTACTTCCAACGATGTCGTGCGGCATGCGCTGGTGCAGCACATCATCGATGCATATGACGCGGTAAAGGAATGACATTATCTACAGAAGTACAGCAGTGCAGCGAATGCTCAGACGTTCCGAGCCGAGAACTTATGTCGCTGTGGGCGGGTAGGGCTTTTTCTACCGTTGCGCATCGAGATGCCCAAGTTACCATACGCATAGTTGATCAAAAAGAGGGCGCTGAACTCAATCAGAGATTTCGGCAGGGTCGTGGGGCGACTAACGTTTTGTCATTTTCCTATGCAGATGATCCCCACGCGCAGGGGAGTTTGCTGGGGGATATCGTGATCTGTGCCCCCGTCGCGAAACAGGAGGCAGTGACGCAGAATAAAGGTGTCGATGCTCACTGGGCTCATCTGGTTGTGCACGGAATACTGCATTTGTGTGGCTACCGACACGAGCAAGAGCAAGAAGCCGAAGTCATGGAACGGTTGGAGGGGCAAATTCTATCGGGGCTTGGATTTCCCGCCCCCTACTAATAGATGGACAGCCCCGAAAAACCTCCGCCTAGTGCGTCGCTCCATCTGTGGCTTGGTTTTCGCAACTGGGTCAACAAGTTAGTCGGTAATCAACCACAATCATCCCGGGATTTGGTTGATGTGATGCAGGATGCTCAAAAACGCGGACTGCTAGACCAAGAGGAACTTGACACCATTCAGCGCGTACTGCAAGTCTCCGAGCTGCGGGTCCGCGATATTATGATTCCACGCTCTAAGATGGTCGTCGTTGAAAAGGACAGTCCCCCCGAGGAATTCTTGCCCATCCTCATCGAAAGCGCCCATTCGAGATTCCCTGTAATCGATGGCGACCGCGACAAAATCGTCGGCATCCTGCTAGCCAAAGACGTTTTAGGCTATTTTGAACAGGGCGCTAAGGGAAGTTTTAATATGCGAGAAGCGCTACGTCCAGTTGTGTTTATACCTGAGAGTAAAAGGCTGAACGTGCTGCTTACAGAATTTCGGGCGAGCCGCAATCATATGGCGATCGTGGTGGATGAGTACGGAGGAGTTGGCGGGTTGGTGACCATCGAGGATGTGTTGGAACAGATAGTCGGTGAGATTGAGGATGAGCATGATGTGGAAGAAGAGGGCGATATGGTCTACCAACACGGTGAGAATGAATTTGTGACCAAAGCGTTGCTGCCGTTGGAGGAATTCAACGCTTTTTTTGATGCGGATTTCGATGTAGAGGAAAACGACACCGTTGGCGGTCTTGTTGTAAAAAGTTTTGGTCACGTTCCGCAACGGGGTGAGGTCGTAACCATAGACTCCTATTTATTTGAGGTGCTGCACGCCGATAGTCGCCGCGTTCACTTGCTGAAGGTAAGTAAGACCGAACCTATACCGGAACAAACAACCTTTTTACACTAATAGTGCTTAATCAACACTACGCTGAATCTGCACTAGATCCCCCTCCCGCTTTGGGTATGTTGGTTTGAAATACTTTGCGGCTTTCATTGCCGGTGCCGCAACGGTTCTCACTTTCTCCCCTTTTAGTCTATACCTTCTCGGAATTGCAGGGCCCGCATTATTGTTTTATCTGTGGCTGAACGCGAGGGCCCGTCAGTCATTTTTTCTAGGTCTATGCTTCGGTATAGGCTTATTTGGAATGGGCGTGTCTTGGGTTTACGTGAGCATGCATGTCTACGGACACATGCCGGTTCTGCTGGCCGGCTTTGCGACCTTGATTTTTATTTTGATTCTATCACTATACATCGCCATTGCCGGGCTGCTGCAAGCGCAATTCACCGGTTCCAACATAGTCCGGGCTGGAGTAATAATACCGGCGTTGTGGGTATTGACCGAATGGCTGCGTGGGTGGCTGTGGAGCGGCTTTCCATGGTTGAGTCTAGGCTACGGGCAAACCGAAAGTGCCTTCACCGGGGTGGCACAGTTCCTGGGCGCTTATGGCGTAAGCTGGTTTGCGGCGACCGCGGCCGGTATCCTTGCAGCGGCAGCGCATGAGTCTGGCATCACCCGCCGTCTGCTCCTCTTTGGCGTCATTGCCACGCTGTGGCTCACCAGCTGGGCCGCTGGTCACTGGTCCTTGGTGCAGCCCAATGGTCCACCTGTCAAAGTAGCGGTAGTGCAGGGTAACGTTTCGCTTGCCGATAAGTGGGAACCGGCGCAAAGAGACTCGATTTTACAGCGATACTTGTCGCTCAGCGCGCCCGAGCTCGACCGGGATCTGATCGTTTGGCCGGAAGCCGCGCTGCCGTTTTTTCTGGATGGATTACCGGATGAATTCTGGCACACCTTGCAGCAGCATCCTGCGGATTTTGTGTTCGGTGTTTTGGAACGTGTGACGCAGGATGGCTCCGTAAAAAGCTACAACAGCGTGGTTGCGCTATCTTCCAAGCGGGCTCTGTACCGTAAACAACATTTGGTGCCGTTTGGGGAATTTCTACCCTTGCCGTCCATGCTGGGCTGGATAATAGAGTATCTCAAAATTCCGATGTCGGATTTTAGCGCCTGGCAAAGACCGCAGCAGCCTGTATCAGTGGCTGGTGTCAGCGCAGGCGTGTCAATATGCTATGAAGATGCGTTTCTGGAGGAAATGCGGCAGACTTTACCGGCGGCAGCACTACTGATCAACGTCAGTGAAGACTCCTGGTTTGGAGACTCTCTTGCGCCGCATCAGCGCTTAGATATGGCCAGGATGCGGGCCCAGGAGAACGGGCGGCCCATGATTCGCGCAGGTAACACCGGCGTATCAGCGATTATTGATCATACAGGCCGAACGCTGGCCCGATCCCAGCAGTTCGTGCCCGCGGTATTGCGGGGCAGCGTACAGCCCATGAAAGGAACTACGCCCTTTGTCCGGTTGGGATCCTGGCCCATAGTGGTTTTCTGTATCGCATTGATCGTGGCTAACGCGTTTAGTTCGTTTAAAACACGGCAAAAACTTACCGCGGGTTAGGCACGACCGCAGCTGCTACAGCAGGAGTAAAGCGGCCAGGCTAAGTAAAGCAAAAAACCCTACCACATCGGTAACCGTAGTAAGCGCAACTCCACCCGCCAACGCCGGGTCGACTCCAAACCGATGTAACATAATGGGTATGACAACTCCGGCCATGGCCGACGCGAGCAAGTTGATAATCATGGCTATGGCGATGACAAGGCCAAGTCCTAGGTCTTGATACCAAAGCGTAGCAACGCAGGCTACGACCAAGGCCCAGATCAATCCGTTCAACCCACCCACCAGCAGTTCTTTTTTGAACACGCGCCAGGCATTGGCCGACGAAATCGTTCCCAGTCCCAGTCCGCGAATGACAATGGTTAGCGTCTGCGTTCCGGCATTCCCACCCATGCTGGCAACAATAGGCATCAATACGGCCAGGGCAACCAGCCTCTCTATGGTGTCCTCAAACTGCCCGATAACCCAGGATGCGATGATTGCAGTGATCAAGTTGATTCCCAGCCACAAAGCTCTGTTTCTTGTCGATCTGATTACCGGGGCAAACATGTCTTCTTCTTCGTCCAAGCCTGCACGGATCATTAAGTTGTGATCAGCACGTTCGCGAATGACATCCACGACATCATCGATTGTGATTCGACCGACCAGCCTGTTTTGCTCGTCAACTACCGCCGCTGACAGCAGGTTGTACTTTTCAAAGGCACTGGTAACGTTATCCTGAGCTTCCATGGCCCTAAAGGTAACGGGCTCGCGTTCCATCAGCTTGCCAACCCGCTCATTGGGGGGCGCGGTCAAGAGTACGGTCACATGCAGGCTGCCGATCAGCCTACCCCTGCGGTCGACCACAAAAAGCTGGTCGGTATTCTCCGGCAGCTCTCCGCGTAGCCTGAGATATCGAATGACCACGCGCATGGTTATGTTTCCACGCACGGCTACCGCATCCACGTTCATTAGGCCACCGGCGCTGTCCTCAGGATAGGACAGCACCTCGTCCAAACCGAGCTTTGCTTGTTTGTCCACGGAAAACTGGACGTCAGCCAGCACTTCATCAGGCAGATCTGGAATGAGGTCCGCTATGTCGTCGATGTCGAGATTCCGCACCGCGTTGACCAAATCCCGCCGCTCCATGTTCTGCAAAAGATCGTCTCGTACGCCGTCAGAGACTTCCAGCAGAACCTCACCTCTGTCCTCGTCCGACAGCCCTAACCAGACCACTGGGCGTTGTTTCGGCGCGAGGCTTTCCAGCAAGCGTGCCGTATCCACCGGATGCATTTCAGCCAAATTATCCTGCAGTGAGTCTAGATTTTGCTCCGACTCGATGGCCTCAATAATTTTTTCAATCTGTTCGCTTGACGGAAGGTCTGACATGTTTTGATCTTTCGATGGATTAAATCGTTACATAATGAGAAAAACTAACACAACCCGTATGCTGGGACCACGACATAGAGAAGGGCGGACGCTTGGTGAAAAACCAAACCAGGCAGATGTTGAAAGTAAGAAAAAGGGAGCTCGACTGTTTGCTGGGTTCCCCGGTTTATCTCTAAAATTCTGTTGCGACAAATGATCGTGCCGGCTAAGCCTGTCTCAAGACGCCGTCGCACTCCAGAGAGATGGTTCTGCCGTGCTATCGCGTGCCATAAATACGGTCACCGGCGTCCCCCAGGCCTGGTAAAATATAGCCGTGATCGTTTAATTCACGGTCGACCGCGGCTGTGTACAGTTCGACATCAGGGTGTGCCTGCGAAAATGCTTCGACACCTTCCGGCGCCGCCAGCAGGCACACAAATTTCATCCGTTTGGCGCCGCCCTGTTTCAGCCTTTCGATTGCCGCAATAGCTGAGTTTGCCGTCGCCAACATCGGGTCGACAACGATCGCCAGCCGATCACCGATGTCATGTGGCACTTTGTAATAGTATTCAATTGCGACCAGCGTTTTAGGATCTCGATATAGGCCGACGTGACCCACGCGCGCCGATGGCATCAAGCTGAGCATACCGTCTACTAAGCCATTGCCGGCTCGAAGAATGGATACAAAGCAAAGCTTTTTGCCGGCCAACACTGGCGCTTCCATCTCCTCTAGAGGAGTCTCTATTTGCCGATTGGTCAACTCAAGATCACGGGTAACTTCGTAACCAAGCAGCATGGCGATCTCAGTGACCAATTGCCGAAACGTGCTGGTTGGGGTTTCTCTTCTGCGCATCAAGGTAAGTTTATGCTGTACCAGCGGGTGGTCTACGACCTTTATTTTCATTATCTTAAATTCGTTCTATGATGGTAAGACCAAACAATCTACACCATCTGTACTTGGTCTGCCAATCAATATGATCGACCTGGAAATTGTGCCAAAGCTAACGCCGTGAGTGAAAAGTGGATTACCAGTTCTATCTAGACATCGCCTGCGAAGAAGCACAAAAAAGTCTCTTCAGTGGAGGTGTTGGCGCGGGCGCCGTATTGGTTAAAGACGATAAAGTAGTAGCGCAGAGTCACGACCAGACGAGGCAGATTAACGACCCTATCGCGGTAGCGGAAGTAGACTGCATTCGAAAGGCAGGAAGGCGAAACGATCAGGCTGAATTGACGCTATACTCTACTCGCTACCCAGATATGTTGAGTGCAGGGACAATTCTACAATTTTCCATAGGATCTGTTGTGATCGGGCTGCAGCAGTCAGATACACCTGAACTGGCCTTACTAAAAGACAAGAATGTTCCGGTCACCTTCTCGCCACACGTGCTCTGCCAGGAGCTAGTGCGAGCATGACCGGGACAACGCAAGTCTCTACAGCGAAAGACGTGCCTACGGAGCAGGACGTTCAGTTTTTACGGCAGGCCTACCAAGAGGCTCTGGCAGGATTTCAGGAGGGCGGAATACCGGTCGGCGCGGTTATGGTGAAAGACGGACAGATCATTGCACGGGGTAGAAACAAGCGTATGCAAGAAGGTGACGCGGTAATGCACGGCGAAACAGACTGCCTCAGAGCGGCGGGCCTGCGTGAGGACTACGGTGAAATCGATCTATATACAACGCTTAGCCCGTGCATGATGTGCACGGGTGCAATACTTCATTTCGGTATCAAGCGAGTGGTCGTTGGCGAAGACACCAATTTTCCCGGGAATATAGATTTTTTGAAGAAATGCGGTGTGCAAGTGGTTTTAGTAGATGATGCCCAGTGCAAATCACTCATGTCTAAGTTTATTGCACAGCGCCCCGATATCTGGTTCGAAGATATCGCCGGTAATGAAACGGTCTAATGTTGTCATGCTGGCTTATTGCCTGCATAGTGGGGCACAGCGCAACGTGGTCGGGAGGCCGTAAAAGCAGCAAAGGTAATGGGAACAGGTTAATATCTAAGGTGAAGCACCTATCGGCGTGTCGTCATTTTTTACCTGGGTTCAGCCTAGATGCGGAATGCGCCAGCACATCATGACAGATAACACGACAGTGTCTAAACATATCGTATTGACGTCGCATCCTCATGCGGGTCGCAAGCCCATCGATATACACTGGGGTGCAAATAATGCTAAAGCCAGAGGGCCGGTGGTGGCGACCCCGGTAGGGTCAAGTCTGCGCAATGCGATTGGCTCTTACTCGGGTTCTTACTCAGTGTATCGTGCGCTGGCGGTTGCGGCAGGTAGCCTGGATCCATTGCACAAGCCGGACTTGACTAATACCTCACCTGCTGTCGATCTGGGGCCATTTTCGCAGTGGTCCGATCCGGAAAAAATTGTATCCATCGATCCATGGGGGCATAAGGTCGAACACGTTTTTGCGGAGCACATCAAGGCCGGTATAGATGTCCGCCCCACCATTGCCGTGACGCGGGCGCGACTGCGGGTGCCGGAACTCACCGCGAAGCACAGCGGGCTGCAACTGGAGGCGGATGGAAGGGTATTACTTAAAACCGGTGAGGTTAATGTTACCAAGATTGCGATCGAGCCAGTGTGGTACCTGCCAGGCATTGCGCAACGTTTCAATACCGATGAACATACGTTGAGGCGCTCGTTGTTCGAGCAAACGGGCGGTATGTTTTCAGAGTTGGTAACTCGGCCTGACTTACACGTGCTTTTGCCACCGATCGGCAGCATTACCGTTTATCTTTTCGGGGACTTAGAAGCGATCGTGGATTTGGATCGAAAGCTTTCCTGCCGCGTGCATGACGAGTGTAATGGATCAGACGTATTTGGTTCGGACATTTGTACGTGCCGACCGTACTTGATCCATGGCATTGAGGATGCGATTCAGACGGCCCAAAGCGGCGGTGCCGGCGTAATTGTTTACAACCGTAAGGAGGGACGCGCATTGGGTGAGGTAACCAAGTTCCTGGTTTACAATGCGCGTAAACGTCAACATGGAGGCGACACCGCGGACCGCTACTTTGAGAGAACGGAGTGCGTCGCCGGAGTACAAGACATGCGTTTTCAGGAATTGATGCCGGACGTTTTGAGCTGGTTAGGTATTACGCGTATCGATCGTTTCATTTCGATGAGTAATTTAAAACATGACGCAATTATTGGACAGGGTATCGAAATCGTTGAGCGTGTTCCGATTCCGGACCATATGATTCCCTCTGACGCCAAGGTGGAAATGGATGCGAAAAAAGCGGCGGGATATTTTACTGATGGCGATATTCCAACGACGCAGGAACTGGCGAAAAAACACGGACGCGATCTGAAAGACTACTGACCCGCAGAGCACATCATTTTTCGTATAGATCGATCGGAAACACCTGTAGCTACCACTCTAATTTATTGGCGCGCTGCACCATGAATCACGGGCTCGATAACAAGCGTCTGTCCTGCTCGCGAACGGGTGTGAGGATTTGATAGAGTGAGTCAAGCGCTGCGGGATCTGCTGACGGCGGGTGCGGTAAGAGAACGCTGCACAGTTATCGGGCAGCTGGCACTTGATGAACAGACCCCTTGGTTCAGAGTAAATACATCCAGAATCGATCCGTGCGCAGATTTCGTGGCGGACACCTGCAAGGAAAACTATCCTCAACTGGACATACCGTACCACAGCAGGTGGCGGCATTTCGTCATAAATGGTATCAATCTCTGGGATCACTACTGTCAAGAAAGACTGAATGTAACTGATAGCGCAAGCAGAACACGCAGTGCTATTGATTTGGTTTTCGTCAGCGTTTTACTCGATGCGGGCGCCGGACCAGTGTGGGAATTCATTGATCCGGTGACGGGCAGGAGGCTCAATCGCTCGGAGGGTCTGGCCGCAGCCAGCGTTGATTTATTCTTCAACCACCTGGCCAAGTATAAGCGCGAAAAAGGTTGGTATATTGACGCCCAGGCGTTGCGATCTTTGACCTTAAAGAAGCTGGCCGAAGCTTTCCAGCACACCGAGAATAATCCACTGCTCGGTGTGGAAGGCCGTTTGCAGCTGCTGCTGGGGTTGGGTGCGGCGTTATCCGCAGACGGTGCGCTGACACGTCCGGGAGATTTATATGATGCTCTCCTGGCGAAGGGTACTAATGGATCGATCAGGGCCGATGATGTACTGCATGAAGTGCTCGTTCGGTTTGGCTCCATCTGGCCAAACGGACTTGTTCATCATGGCTTTAATCTAGGGGATTGCGGCTATCACAGATCGCTGCAAAAAAACGACAGCACAAACCACATTGTTCCCTTTCATAAGCTTTCCCAATGGCTCAGCTATTCCCTGATCGAACCGCTGCAGTGGGGCGGGCTGAACGTCACGGGCTTGGATAGTTTGACCGGTTTACCCGAATATCGGAACGGCGGATTACTGATCGACATGGGGGTGATTGTGCCGGCTGATCGCGGTTTGCTGTCGCGGCAGTTGCAGATTGGAGCGGAAGCAGTGGTTGAGTGGCGGGCTTTGACGGTGTTTCTGCTTGATCAGATTGCCGATAAAGTGAGGAAGCGCTTGCTAAGCCGGAAACATTTATCCCTGTCGAGTATTCTGCAGGGCGGAACCTGGGCTGCCGGCCGACAGATCGCGGCGCAGCTCCGGTCCGATGGATCCCCGCCGATTAACCTTGCTACTGATGGTACGGTTTTCTAAAACGCCTGTAGCAATGACCTGCTTCGTGCAGTGCTGATTTTTGCTGAAACTGACTACAAGCGCTTGGCTTCAGAGTGAAATTCGCGCGGCCTTGGTTGGGGATCAACCAAGTTTGAAAATTTGTTTGCCTTAGCGCTCTTCTCTGCGGTAGGGGATCAACAGCGCGGCCGGGGCTCGGGCATTTCGCGCTAGAACGGCCATGGCGGCAACCGTCACCACAAACGGCAGCATGAGGAAAATCTGATACGGCAGATCAATGATTCCACTTGACTGGAGGCGCAGCTGTAATGCATCTACCGCTCCGAAAAGCAGCGCCGCCACGGCGCAGCGCCACGGGTCCCATCGGCCGAGCACAACCAGCGCGATACATACCCAGCCGCGCCCGGAGATTACGCCGAAAGTGAACGCGTTGAACTGTGCCAGTGAAAAGTAAGCGCCACCAATGCCAAACAACGCCCCAGACATCATCAAGGCCTGATAACGATACCACGCAACGCGCACACCGGCCGAAGCCGCCGCATAAGGGTTTTCACCAACCGTACGCAGGCTCAATCCCCAGGGCGTGCGATACAACAAGAACGCAGCCAATGGCACCAATAAAAATCCGACGTAAACCAACGCCAGGTGATTGAACAACACCGGCCCTAAAAGCGGAATGTCCGCCAACGCGGGCACGCTCAAGACCTCAAACGCTTTAACGTTAGGTGGCTGCGATGGCTGACCGAATACCAGCCGGTAGCCGTAGAAGGCCAGCCCGCTGCAGACCATGGTGACGCTCAGCCCCGAAACGTGTTGACTCAATCCAAGCGTCACCGTTAAAAACCCCATGAGCACACCAAAAATAATGCCGGTAGTTGCGGCGACAGCGATGCCGAGCCATAAACTGCCGCTGAAGTAAGCGGCGCAAAATCCCGTCATTGCTCCTAACAACATGATTCCCTCGATACCTAGATTGAGCACACCGGCCCGCTCACTAAACATCTCCCCTAAAGTTGCAAACAATAGGGGGGCAGCAACGCGAATCATGGCCGCGAAGAATCCAACTTGGAATACCTGCTCTAGAACTTCGCTAATGGTGCAAGCCTCATGTGTGTTCGTACATTGATTCACTGCCTCGTAGTCGTATGCGATATTTAGTAAACAACAACGCCACCAGCATAAAAATCAACGACATGCCCTGGATCACATCGGCTAGGAAAACCGGTACTCCAGTTGTTCGAGACATAGTTTCGGCTCCGGTGGCGATCGCGGCGAAGAATATCGCTGCCGGTATGACACCGAGCGTATTAAGTCTAGCCAGCATAGCGATAACAATACCGGTGTAGCCATAGCCGGGCGACAGTGAAGCCATCACCTGGAAGTGAAGTCCCGCTACTTCGCCGACTCCGGCCAGTCCTGCCAGACCGCCAGAGATGACTGCGGTTAAAAACACTACGCGTTTAACAGGTAGGCCGGAATGAGTAGCAGCCCGTGCATTTTCTCCCACCGCCCTGATAGCGAAACCGAGGGTAGTGCGCGTCATCAACAACCAAATAAGGATAGCTGTGACTCCGGCTAGCAACACGCCCAGGTGTAAACGGGTTTGCTGCAGTAGAATAGGGTATTCAGCGTCCATGCGAATGTCGGGCGAATCCGGATAGCCGCTGAGCGGATCTTTCCATGGACCATCGACCAGTGCCAACATCAGATAAAACATGACGAAGTTCAGCATTAGAGTCGCAACCACGTCGTCGACGCGATAGCGCAGTTTTAATACAGCGGGCAATGTCGCCCACAGTCCGCCGGCAACGAAACCGGCGATAATCATAAGTGGCAGCAGTGACCAAATAGGTAAGACGTCACGCGCCCCAACGAAAGCCGCGGCCATGGCTCCCGCCAGCAGCTGCCCCTCAGCGCCAATATTCCAAAACTTGGCGCGGAACGCCACAGCCACAGCCAGTCCAGTGAAAACTAACGGTGCGGCCTTAACCAGCGTCTCGACGAAATTAAACTTACTACCGAACGCGCCTTTGAATAGTGCGCCGTAAGCCTGCAGCACACCCGCGCCGGCGAGAATGATTAATCCACTGCAAAAAACCAACGTTGCCAGCAACGCTAGCACCGGCAAACTGATGTTGAGCCATGTCGGAGTGTGTGCTCGAGGTTCTAGAGTAAATTTCATCATCGCGAGGGACGAGTTACGCCGCTTGCTTGGAACCCGCCATGAGCAATCCGATGGCCGCGGGCGTGGTCTTTTCAGTTTCCTCATGTCCGACGATACGGCCTTCATACATCACGACCATACGATCAGAAAGTGCGAAAAGCTCCTCTAAGTCCTCGCTTACCAGCAGCACACCACAGCCATTATCGCGCAGCTGCAAGAAACGATTATGCACGAACTCCACCGCCGCCACGTCGAGCCCACGTGTAGGTTGGGACGCGACTACTATCGCCGGATTGAAGGCAAGTTCACGTGCGAGCAACGCCTTCTGCAAATTTCCGCCGGAGAGCATGCCGGCGCGTATACTTACATCGGCACCGCGAATATCAAACTTTTCTATTTGCTGCTCAACGAATTGACGAATCGCCTGCTTGTTCAGCCAACCAAAGCGGCTAAAGGGTGGCTGGTGCATGCGCGGAAGAATCATACTGTCAGACAGTGGCAGCGTCGTGAGTAAACCATCTCCCATGCGATCTTCTGGGATATAGGCGACACCATAGCCTTGCATAGCCCTTCTGTTCGCTCGATCCACCGACGCACCCCCAACTGTAATGCTTCCGCTAGACGGCGTTAATACGCCTGCGACCACCTCAGCCAGCTCGCGCTGCCCGTTTCCTGAAACACCAGCCACCCCAACGATCTCTCCCGCGTGCAAATCAAGGTTGACCTTATGCAGCCGTGCCGGGTGACCGCGCCCGTCATCGACGGTTATATTCACCAGGCGTAATAGTGATCGCCCGCGACTGATCGTGGGTTTATTCAGCGGCTGAAGTTCGCGACCACACATCAGCTCGGCAAGTCGCAGATGAGTGACGTTATTGTCGTTGATAATGGTCGCTACCATTTCGCCCCGACGCATCACCGCTATGCGCTGCACAATGCCTAGTACTTCGTGCAGCTTATGGCTTATGAAGATAACGCCTACGCCGTCGGCAACCATGGCGCGCACTGCCTGAAACAGTCCCTCAGCCTGCTGCGGTGTCAATACTGAGGTAGGTTCATCCAATACAAGAATTTTGGCGCCGCGAAACAACGCTTTAATAATCTCCAGGCGCTGTTGTTCGCCGACCGTAAGTTCTGCCACTTGCCGTGCCGGATCAAGTTCGAGTCCGTATTGGCTGCCAATCTGCAGTAATCGCTCTCTGGCCGAGGATTCATCCAATCTGCCCCAACGCCCCGGTTCGCCCACCATGAGGTTTTCCAATACACTATGTCGCGGCACCAGATGGAAATGCTGATGCACCATTCCAATTCCCAAAGCTAAAGAATCCGCCGGTTTGTGATTTGATACAGTGCGGCCCTCTACGGTAATAGTGCCGGCATCGGCACGGTACATACCGAACAAGATGTTCATGAGCGTGGTTTTGCCGGCACCGTTTTCGCCCAGCAAGCCCAGTACCTCACCACTGAACAGTTGCAGATCTATAGACTTGTTTGCATGCACCTCACCGAATTGCTTGTCGATGCCGCGCATCTCGAGTAGCGGGATGGGAGAAGTTGTCATGCGCTGGCGCGGACCGGCCTCCAGTGCGCTAAGCTCGAAAGCGAAGACTCAAAATATATCAGCCCGAATAAAGGCGCCCCTGGCGGGGCGCCCCAGATCAACACAAGAAGTGATTACTCTGATTTTGGTGCACTTTCATCAATCGGAACACGAAAGGTTCCGTCTAATATCTCTGCTTTGCGCTGTGCAATCAAGTCCTTCACTTCGCTCGGTAGCTTGCTGTCCCACTCGTGAAAGGGGGCGAGGAAGGATCCACCTTTACCCATGTAGGAGAACTGGCCGAAGTCCTGTGAGGTAAAGACGCCGGCCTTTACCTGACTTACCACCTGCTTTACCGTGGGCCACATATCCCAAACCACGCTCGTTACAACGGTGTCGGGAGCGAGCTCCCACTGATCAGACATATTGCCTATGGCAGGAATACCCTTTTCAGCGGCAGCTTCAATAACGCCAAATCGTTCGGCATAAATTACGTCCACTCCCTGCTCAATCTGCGCCAAAGCAGCCTCCTTAGCCTTCGGTGGGTCAAAGAACGATCCGATGAAAGAGAATTTGCACTTGACTGCCGGATTTACTTCCTTGGCGCCTGCGCAAAATGCATTGCTCAGCCGATTGACCTCGGGAATAGTCATTGCCGCTACCGTGCCTACGGTATCCTTCTTAGTAAGCTTGCCGGCAATCATCCCAGCGAGATAGGCAGGCTCATGTATCCAGTTGTCAAAAACCGCAAAATTCGGCTCGGCCGGCCCAATACCCGATCCGAAGGTGAAAGCAATATCGGGGTAAGATTTCGCCACGCGCCGGGCAATGCGTTCCGCACCAAATGCGTCACCCATTACAAGCCTATATCCCCCTTCTGCGTATTCACGCATTACTCGCGCGAAGTCGGCGGCCTTCACACTCTCGGACCACGTGTATTCTATGCCAAGCTCTTTCTCCGCCTGTTTCAGCGCTACGTGAATCTGATTTACCCAGGGTTCCTCGATGGGTGTTTCGAATACGGCTGCTACACGCAGCTTTTCCTCGGCCGCAGCGTCGGTCATCACTAGACTGATCGGTGCTGCTGCCGTAAACAAGAACGTAGCCATCGCGCGCAGAGCGGATTTGAGGCTTGTTGTTTTCATTACTTTCCTCCTCCTAAAGAATGGTATTGCACCCTCGCACCGGCCGTGCGAGGTGGGATCACAGTATACGAAAAACACTTGACCGATCCAATTCCCCGGGTGCAGCATGGTTATGACGCGGTAAGCAGTCGGGCAACCACCCGCCGTCGCTGCTTTAGCTTTGGCGTTTTGCCGGGTGCAGCGTTTAAATCCGGTTATTCGTTAACATGGATGGTTATGCTGCTTAATCGCTAGTCGACAAAAATGTTGATTTTACTTGGACTTTGATAAATAGGTTTGGTCATGAAACAGCAAAAAAAATCGCTGCTCGATCCCAGTCTGCGCCGCGTAATCCATTGCGTAGACCGTGAAATGAAGCCGTACGATCGCTACGGTGAGCCACGACCGGATATGGAATGGCTGCATTTGAGCGGGCAAGCTGATAATGGTTTTGAATGTTTCCTGCTACGACTTAAACCGGGGGCGTCCACTACGCCGCATGAACACTCGGGTCATGAGCAGTTTCTGATGCTGCATGGTGAACTGGTGGATTGTGACGGCACCGTCTTTAGGGAGGGAGATTTCGTGACGTTTGAACCCGGTTCGCGCCACTGCTCTAGGTCAGAGAATGGCTGCACAATGCTGGTCATGCTACGTGGGCAAAACTATGCACTTGACTTAAGTAAGATGGATGCTGGTTGAAGCTCAGCAAAGCTGCAAACGGTTGACCTTGATTCAAGCACGATAACAGCTCTCAGTTTTCACCCAACATATTTTGCGTTCTGTCATAAACCTCGGTGTTGGGTTTGGTGATGAGAATGCTGCTGAAATGGGCCCAGATTGCTGCAAGCACCGGTGCAACCTCAACCGCTGAGGCGCGGCAATCGTAAATTGACATGCTGATGCCGTGCCCGTCTTCACGCCAAACAGTATTACAGGACTTTATGCCGGGAAGGGACATGATTTTGCCCTTAAGTTCATCAAGCATCGTGTTCATTTCTTTGATGCGGGATGCCGCCGGGGCCGACTTTAAAAGGCGAGACCATAGACGGAGACGACCGCCTGGATGGTAACCGTTCCTAAACCCATGGTTGCGCCATTCATCGATTGGATCAACGCCGTTGTCGAGTTTCTGCGAAAGTACGAGTTTTTAGGGCTGTTTACCTTTAAAGACGTATTGTGGCCGAAGAGTTTCCATACGTTTTTGCATGAGATTTTTGGTTCAGTCAATTTTTTCTCTTGTGGCGGCGGATTCGCCTCAACGCTGCCCAGTGGGCTATAGTTTTTTGCCGGCTTCGGCTTAAGTTACATTCGCGGGCGCTGTTTTTCCGGATCGTAGAAAGGGAATGGAACTACCCGTGCAGGAATTCGTTTCTGGTGCCCATCCATTTTTCCGACTTCTACTGCGGTATCCGCGGCAGCATGCTCAACCGCCATTCTGCACAGTGCAATGTTTTTGCGCAGTATAGGGGACCGCGTAGCACTGGTGATTTCGCCCACCTGCTGGCGGCCCACATGGACGCAGTCTCCGGATGCGCCAGGTTCCTCTCCGGCTAATTCAAGGCCGACCAATTTCTTTTGTGGATGGGCTTTACGCCTTATCAGTGCCTCGCGCCCAACGAAGTCTTCTTCTTTTGTTTTAAGGGGGACGGTGAAGCCAATTCCGGCTTCAAATGGATCGGTCTGGTCGCAAAATTCCGCGCCATAGAGTATGAGGCCTGATTCGATACGCAGCATATCCAGTGCTTCCAGACCCAAGGGCACCATATCGTAAGACTTTCCGGCCTGCCAGATCGCGTCCCACACACCGGTTGCGTGGCGCGGATGACACCATATCTCATATCCCAATTCGCCGGTGTAACCCGTGCGCGATACCACCACTGGAATGCCATCGAAATCTCCAACGCGCCCGATGGTGAATCTAAACCAGGCAATTTCTTCCAACGCCGGTTGTGCCGGTGGCGTCCAAATTACCTGATTCAGAATGTTCCGACTGCTGGGTCCTTGCACCGCTATGTTGTGTAATTGTTCGGTTGACGATTTTACCCATGCGCGAAAGCCTTTCTCTTCGGCTTGTTGGCGCAGCCAAATTCCGCTGTAATCATCACCGCCAACCCAACGGAAAGCATCGGCCCCCAAACGAAACACCGTACCGTCGTCGAGCATCCCGCCAGTGTCGTAACACATCGCCGTGTAGACAACCTGGCCCAAAGATAATCGTCGTATATTTCGGGTCATCGTCCACTGTAGCAGTGCCTCCGCATCGGGTCCGGTCACCTCAAACTTTCTCAGAGGGGAGAGATCCAGTATTACGGCCCTTTCTCGACAAGCCCAATACTCGTCAATGGCACCGTAGCTATTGTAGGTATTAGCTAACCAGTAACCACGATACTCCGAAAAATTACGCGTAAGCTTTGATGTGCGGGAATGGAAAGCGGTTTCCTTAGTTAGTTCCGGTTCGGCGTCAGTAGTCATTCTGTAGGCGATCGCTTTGGAAAAGATGTTTTTTGCGGGGTAGATTCGCACGTGGATGTCTGTTGGATTCCAACCATTCGCGGCATCTATGTCACAGGGGCATGCGGAGGATGCACATACTAGATCGGTATACGCTTTAAGCAGCACATAATCTCCGGGGCGGGACCACGGCTCATCTAAGTACAGCTGGTTGTTATCGTCCAGGTTGGTATTGTAGAAAAAATTTATCGCTTCCCAACCCCGACGCGGGTTGACGCCAAATGGCTGCAACACGTAATTGAAATTGTCTGTGCAGTTTACGTGGCCCGGGTAGCCCATATCATCATAGTACTTTGCGGTGCACGCGAGATTGAAGGTGTCGTGGCGACCTACGGTATCTCGCACAACCTCCACCATGGGCTGCATATCCATATCATAGAATTTTGCGAACAGCCCCGGTCCCGGGTAGGCCGCACCCATGAGCGTCCTCGTCGTGGTTGCATTCAGGCAGCGTTCAATCCCGCGATCGAGTCCGCCGCGGTTGAAGGCTTGGAAATCTGAGCATTCTCGCCCTTCAACGTCGATGATCTGTATATACTCGCCGGCGTAGACTTCATAGGAGCGAGCGGTGCAGCGATCTACGCGGATGTCCAGGCGGGGCTCCGCCAGCGGGTCCGGCAGGACTGGGGACGGGTTTTCTTCTACTATCGCTCGCTCCACGAAGAGGACCAGATCTGTTGGTGGGTTGTGACTATCTACCGCCATGGGCCCGCCTGGCGCCGCTACAATGCAAATCACATCTTGTTCGGCAGTAAACCCTTGCTGTTCACCGGCTAACGAATCTCCTTCAAACAGCCGGATGGCGTTGGCGTTTTCGAGGCTAATGTTTCGCCTGCGCAGCGCCGCACTTACTGCCTGTGCGTCATCTGTGCGCGTGTGCAGCAAGGAAGGGATTGCAACGGCACGGGCTTTGGTCTCAACTCCCAATAGGTCCGCGCTACTCTCTCCGCTACGATCAAACACGGCAATTTCGCAGGTTTGGCGTCCTTCGCAGTCAATAACTCTCAGTTTGTCACCCGCGCTGAGCGGAATGACGGCAGCGCCACCACCCCTGACACGGTACCGTTCCGTGCCCGCCGGCAACAGGCGCAAGCCGGGCTGGAGTACGCGCGGGAGAATATCTGGCATGTTCATCTCGAAGTATTGACTGTAGTGTGCTGAATGCTTGCGGTAATGGGAAACTAGGTTAACCCACATAAGCGAGTCGATTCAAATATACCAATATAGAACCAATATTAAAAAGAAGGCCCTTAAAATCAAGAGTTTATCTTCAGTGAAGTAGCCTAATAGTATACCAATTGAACCAAAATTTGACATTTTTTGTACGCCTATATTAACGTATGCATGCGCTTTGCCGGGTGGCAGGGCTTTAGCCCGCCGTCCGCGCAAAACGGCGGTGTAAAATAGTCCTACTCGCGCTAATCCAGTATTAAATCTGCATTAAAACACGGCGCGAACATTGGATAACCGAAGGAGATCGATATTGTGAAATTTACTTTATCGGATCGCCGGAATCTGCACTGGCGGAACCAAGCAGAAACAAAGCAAGCAGCGACGTTAAAAAGACTTTGGGAATAGATTCCGACCCATAACTGGTCCAGCCAGCTCGTTGGCGCCATTATTGTTGGCAAGCTTCTTGAGATGGCTGGCGCTAGCGTGGAGTACATCCCGGCTGACAGTCAGGTGGTTTACACATCCATGTGTGAAGGTGATATCGACCTGGTGCATGAAGTCTGGCAGGGTGCATTCGGAGAGGCTTTTGAAAAGGTCGTTGCTGAGGGTTGCGTCATTGATGCGGCTACGCATGACGCCAAGACCAGAGAGGAGTGGTGGTATCCGGCGTATGTGGAAGAGCAGTGTCCTGGTTTACCCGACTGGCAGGCGCTCAACAAATGTGCCGAAATGTTCTCCACTGCGGAGACCAACCCGAAGGGTCGCTTTCTCGCGGGACCAGTTGATTGGTTAAAGAAAGATGCTGAGCGAGTTGAGGGACTTGAAATGGATTTTGAAGTAGTCAACGCAGGTTCTGCCGCGGCGCTGTGGGCAGAATTAAAATCTGCAAGCGATCGTAAGGCGCCAATAGTACTGTTCAACTGGACCCCGAACTTCATTGAGGCAATGTACGATGGAAAGTTCATCGAGTTCCCGGAGTATGAAGAAGGTTGCAAAGAGGACCCTGCCTGGGGCATGAATGAAGAACTGACTCACGACTGCGGCAATCCGAAAGATGGGTACTTGAAAATTAGGGTAAACAAGGATTTTCCGGAAAAATATCCGACTGCCTACAAGACGTTACAAAAAATAAACTTCACCAATCTGGATGTCGCGATAATGGCGAAGTTGGTGGACGTGGATAAAATGGAGACGGACGCAGCCGCTGCAAAGTGGATGGCCGATAACGAGGATCGTTGGAAGTCCTGGCTGTAAAACTAGGTCAACTATTGAACTATCTCTGACATACCCGTTACCGATCTGTTTGGTAACGGGTATTACTCTCCTATTTCTTTGCACTAAGTTTAAGTCGCTGTCTGAAGTAACAAAGAAGACATCGCGTACCGTCGTGAAGGACTTACAGATCCTCCAGTGCTACCACCCTGTCCCGTATGGTATTGCTGTCTGCCAGCTGCATAATTTCATTGATTTTATCCGGTAGAATTCGCAGGTCCGCTTCCAGCACTTTTTTCTTTACCTCCAACAGGGATACGGAGTCCATACTGAATATACGGAGTCCGAGCCCCAGGAGCAGTTTAGTGTAGCGCGCGTCCCCCGCCATTTCGCCGCACATCGTTACCGGAATTCCGGCACTGGCTCCAGCATCTATGGTTAACTTGATCAAGCGTAGTACGGAGGGATGCAGTGGGTCGTACAAATAGTTCACGGCATCGTCTATCCGGTCTATGGCCAGGGTATATTGAATCAAATCGTTGGTGCCGATAGACAGAAAGTCTAACTTATGCGCAAAGAGGTCAGCCGCAACGGCAGCAGCCGGTACTTCTACCATACCTCCGATCGGCACCTTATCATCGAATTTCTCGCCGTCATGGCGCAACTCCTCTTTGGTTTCGGCAATCATATCCAGTACCTGATCCAGTTCGTTCAGGCTCGATACCATCGGGATCATGATCTGGGTTGGACCCAGCGCAGAGGCGCGCAGCACCGCCCGCAGCTGCGGTCTGAACAAAGCAGGCTCACGCAAGCATAGCCTCACCGCCCGCAGGCCTAAAGCTGGGTTGGTCGGAGCCTCGCCGCGGCCGCCGTCAACCTGCTTATCTGCTCCCAAGTCAAGTGTGCGGATAGTTACCGGGGCACCCATGCGGCTGACTACTTTGCTATACGCCCTGAACTGCTCCTGCTCGCTGGGTGGCTCTGCTCGGTTCATAAACAGATACTCAGTTCGATATAATCCGACTCCCTGAGCATTCGATCTCTGCGCCGCCTCAAGGTCTTCCGGTAGCTCCACGTTTGCCAACAGAATTATCTTTTGTCCATCCCTTGTCAGCGGAAGACTGTCTTTGAGTTCACCCAGCTGCTGTTTGCGCTTAAACACAAATTGCCTGCGTTCGCGGTACTTCGCCAACACGCCGTCATCCGGGTCGACTACAATGGTGCCGCGTTTCCCATCGACTATGACAAGTTCATTATGCTGCACGTATCGGGTGGCACCGTGCAGGCCCAGCACTGCCGGAATATTGAGGCTGCGTGCCAGAATTGCGGTGTGTGAGATGGGTCCGCCTAAGTCGGTGACGAACGCTAAAATTTTCTGATTTTTAAACTGAACGGTATCCGCAGGTGACAGCTCGTGGCTGATTACTACCCTATTCTCCAGCTGTTCCATGCCGGCTTCCAATTGGTGCTGTGGAATTTTAAGTAGATTATGTTGAACCCGGTTGGTGATCTGCCTGACGTCATTCTTTTTCTCGCGCAGATATTCGTCCTGCATTTGATCAAAGGCGTTTACCAGTGACTCACTATGGCGGGACAGAGCCCATTCGGCATTACAGTGCTGCTCACGTATGGTTTCCACCGGCTGCTCGGCAATCAGCGGATCCTGTAACATAAGCAGGTAGGCGTCTATAAACGACTTGCTTTCCGGCGGAGCGTCGTGAGGAATGTCGGATTCAATCTGCCGCAGTTGGTCACGTGTAGCGTCGATCGCAGCTTGGAATCTATCTACCTCGGCATCGACCTCTTCTTCGCGCAACGAATACTGCGGTATATCGAATTCTGGCCGGTTTACAATGAACGCTCGGCCGATCGCGATGCCCTTTCCGATTCCAGCGCCATATAGAGAAAGCAATTATTCTTCCTCGCCGAAACGTTTTTCGAATAAATCCAAAATCGAATCCAGCGCCAGTTTTTCGTCGGTGCCGTTGAGAACGATCTCTAACTCTGTGCCCTCGGAAGCCGCTAGCATCATGATGCCCATGATGCTTTTCGCATCGACCTGTTGTCCTTCCCGGCGGAGCAGTATTTCGCACTCATATGCGGAAGCTTCGCGCACCAGCTTAGTAGCGGCACGGGCGTGCAGCCCGAGCTTATTGCTTACTCGAATGTTCTGCTTAATCACTTATGTTCTGCTGAGCTCGCGATGCCGAACTTGCACCGTCAATTTATGCTGGCGGAAGTAATCCGCTAACTGATTCACAATGTACACTGATCTGTGCTGTCCGCCGGTGCAACCTATTGCTACTGTGATGTAGCTTCGGTCCTCCTGTTTAAAGCTGGGTAGCCAACTTTCTAGAAAGGACTTTATATGATCAATCATACGTCGTGCGTCTTCTTTTTTTTCAAAAAATTCAATTACCTGAGGATGGACGCCGTTGAGGCTTCGGAGTTCATCATACCAGTACGGATTTGGTATGCAGCGGACGTCAAAAACGAAATCGGCATCTAATGGCGTGCCGTGTTTGTAACCAAAAGACTCGAACAGAAGGGTTAAAGACGTGTTAGATCCAGCGCCGGCTATATCCCTGACCATGGCCCTTAACTCCTGCGGCGTTGTATGACTGGTGTCGATATGTCTGACTGCGGCCAGGTGCAATGGAACGAGCAACTCCTGTTCTCGTCTTATCCCCTCAGTTAAAGCTGTCTCACCATCGGTAAGCGGATGCCTGCGGCGTGTTTCACTATAGCGCTTGACCAGGACATGTTCATCCGCTTCAAGAAACAGAATCTTGTAGGTAAGTCCCAACTTCTCCATTTCTTCAAGGGTGCTGGGCAGTGCTTCCAAAAATCCGCGATTGCGGGAGTCAATCCCAACCGCACAGTTTCTTATGTCTGTTTGGGGCATGGCAAGCAGCTGCTTGGCCAATTCTGGTAACAGCGTGGCGGGTAGGTTATCAATGCAGTAATATCCGAGGTCTTCCAATGCCTGCAGAGCTATTGATTTGCCTGAGCCGGATAACCCGCTGACAATAAAATAATTCATCGCAATAACCGAGTTGGCATAAACACTATGGCGCTAGCTGTCGCTGCCGGATTGACCTCTTCATACGGTCTTTTTAACTGGGGCAGCCGGTTGGATTCGGCTCAAAATTGAGAGCCGGTCATCCCCGACAAAAACAAACTTCAGTCAGCGGATAAGCGTGTGGCTCCATCAATTTCGCTATTCCAAGAAGTCAGTACCTGGAACGCTTCTGTACTTGACTGAGCGGTAAATATACTTTTGCGCAAAGTTTCATCATTGAACATTCGTGCCAGATGAGCCAGGATCTTCAGATGATGCTCATTCGCTTCTGCCGGTACCAACAGTCCGAATGCTAATTTAATCGGCTCGTTATCCAAGGAATCATAATCTAAAGGTTTCTCCAGAACTGCAACAGCGCCGATTACCGCATCCAAACCGTTAATGCGGCCATGCGGTAGCGCAACGCCATGTCCTATCCCGGTGCTGCCAAGCCGCTCCCGTTCGATCAGCGTCTGTAGAACCGTTTTCCGATCCAGCTGTGGGCGGCCTTGCAGCAGCAGCGCCGCAATCTTCTCCATCAACCTCTTTTTGCTGGATATCTGGCAAGCCGTCTCTATCCGGTCGATGGATAATAGTTCCGCCAGGTCGATTTCGTTCAACCTATGAAATCGAGCTGCTTCAATCACTTTAGTTTTTGCTCCTTCAGCGCCCCGCCCTGACGATGGTGATCCGATGATTTTTCTTTGTGTTTGCGTATCTGGCTATCCAGCTTGCGCATGAGGGTATCAATGGCGGCGTACATATCCTCCGCCTCAGCGTTGGCGTGAAGAGTGGCTCCTTTAGTGTTAATAGTTGCCTCAGCAAGATGCCTGGTTTTTTCTACATGAAGAACGACTGTGGTGTTTGTGACATTGTCAAAGTGCCTTTCGATGCGACCCATTTTATCAGTCACATACTTCTTTAGCGGCGGTGTAATGTCCATTTGATGACCACTTATCGCTATTTGCATATCGGTTCCTCCTCGACTATTAAATAAGGTTCATGCAGCCGTTTTCAAGATGTTGATACAATCGCCTTACGCTGGCTGGAAGCAGGTATATTCATGTTTTCCCGGTATTTAGCTATGGTCCGCCGCGCTACATTTATTCCCTTCTGACTTAGGAGTTTTGCCATTTGGCTATCACTAACAGGACTGGTTGGTGATTCGTTTTCGACGTACTGTTTTATTAATGTGCGAATAACCGTGGACGAGCAGGTGCCTCCATCAGAAGTTGATACGTGGCTGGAAAAAAAATATTTAAGCTCAAAAATACCTCTGGGGGTCAACATGTATTTCTGCGTGGTAGCTCGCGAAATGGTTGACTCATGAAGGTTGAGGGCACTGGCAATATCATGCAGAACCATTGGCTTCATAGCCTGTTCACCGAGTTCAAAAAATTCCCGCTGTCTCTCTATTATTGATCTGGCGACTCTGAGCAGAGTTTCATCCCGCTGATCCAGACTTTTTATAAACCAGCGCGCTTCCTGTAAATGGTTCTGCACATATTTCCTGTCATTACCGTCCTTATTTTGCCCCAGCAGAGCCTGATAGACGTTGCTGATCCGCGGCCGGGGAAACGCCTCGCGATTGAGTTCAGCACGCCAATCGCCCTTTATTTTCTTGACGATAATGTCGGGGATTACGTAGCTTGGAGCCGCCGGGGAAATCGAATTGCCAGGCCGTGGATGCAGGTTCTGAATAAACTTTATAGTATCGTTCAGAGTTGCGTCATCGACTTTCATCAAGCGTCTAATTTGGGACATCGACCGGCTGCAAAGCAAGTCAAAATGATTCGTGACCAGCGCTTTTGCATATTTTATTTGCTCAAGCTCTTGATCAAACTGTCGCAATTGAATGAGTAGACACTCCCGCAGATCTCTGGCACCCACCCCAATGGGATCAAAGTTTTGGATCTGATGCAGGGTCGCCTCAACTTCATCCGACTCGATCTGAACGCCCTGTGAGCCCAAAATAGCGATGATGTCCTCAATGCTCGCGGTTAGGTACCCATCTTCATCGATAGCATCAATCAAGGAGATCGCGATTTCTCGATCAGTTTCAGTGAAGGGAATCATACACATCTGCCAAAGCAGATGGTCTTTCAGTGTAGCGGGGTTGCTGCTGCGATCTTCAATCGCCAGCGATGCGTTATCATTCCTAATGCCAGTTATATGTGATTCAAAATGTTCACCCCATTGGGTGAATTCACTTTCCTCTCTTGCTGCATTGTCATCGCCGTCGAAGCCAGATTCGCTAGAAGTATCACTTTCCCCCAACTGCTCCTGATAGTCATCGGACTCTACGTTGTCCGCTGTATCGTCTTCTTCTAACAGCGGATTTTCCTCCAGCGCCTGCTGAATTTCCGTTTTAAGATCGATGGCCGACAGCTGCAGCAGCTTAATCGCCTGCTGCAGCTGAGGAGTCATGGTAAGACGCTGTCCTAGCTTGAGTTCTAGCGACTGCTTCATTTGTTGTTATTTCAGTTTAACGACATTAATAATCCACCTTATTTCATTCTAGCAAATCCTACAGCTTGAAGTTTGACCCAAGGTAAACCTCTCTTACTTCCGGGTGATGCAGAATCTCATCCGGTGTCCCCGCCGTAAGTGCACGACCTTCGCTGAGAATATAGGCACGATCACAAATCCCAAGAGTTTCGCGGACATTATGGTCCGTAATCAGTACCCCTATTCCACTGTCACGAAGGTAGCCAATGATCTGCTGTATGTCCCCCACTGAGATCGGGTCAATGCCGGCAAAAGGCTCGTCGAGCAAGATAAAAAAAGGCTGCAAAGCCAATGCCCGAGCGATTTCCACGCGCCGACGCTCGCCTCCGGAGAGGCTGATTCCGGGTGCGTGGCGCTTGTGTTCGATACCGAACTCTTCCAGCAGGATGTTAACCCGATGCAGACGCTCGGCCTTGGTTAGCGTGCCCTGTGCTTCCAGTACAGCTTCGATATTCTGCTGTACGGACAATTTGCGGAAAACAGACGGTTCCTGCGGTAGGTAGCCTATGCCCAGACGGGCACGCTCATGCATCGGCATCTGAGTGATGCGCTGGTTTTCCAGGTAGATTTCACCGCTATCGGGGCGTATCAACCCGACAATCATGTAAAAGCAGGTAGTTTTACCGGCGCCATTAGGGCCGAGCAATCCAACAACTTCCCCACTTTCTACAAGAAGATCAACATGGTCGACTACTTTGAGGAGTTTGTATTGTTTGCAAAGGTCTTCTGACGATAGCGTTGCCATGCTATTCAGTGGTGGTGGATTGGGCCGGTGTGATAACTACTTTGGCTCTTCCTGGTTTTGCTTTTTGCTCCGCTGTTGCTCCACCTTCTGCCTTTGTCGTAGTGGAGGTTGCCCCCTTGATTGACAGTTTTTCCTTGTTGATGTCGTAGACAATCATCTCTCCTTCAGCAACGTCTGGCCCTTGTTGTAGGCTGGCGCTGCTAATCAACGTGACGACATTCTTCACCTGATCCAGGTGGATTTGCTTTGCCTTACCAATTACGTCCTGTGTTTTTCCCTCCGGCCGCTGTTTGAAGCTCGCCAAGTTTCCCGTTGCGATGGCCGATTGTAGTTCATCGTTTTTATATATGACGATAAGTTTGTCACCGGTAATGCGCATACTGCCCTGCTCAACGATAACATTACCCTTGTACGTCCGTTCTCCCGTTCGAAAGTCGTACTCGACCTCATCTGCTTCCACCGTAGCCGGCTGCTCGCGGTCCGCATCAAGGGCGAGCGCGGTGTTTGCACATAACAACAAAAAGATCGAAAGTAGTTTTTTGAACACTGAATTATCCCGGGCTCTTTGTAAGACGATCGAGAAATATTCTCATTTTTTCGGTTGTAAGTACGCTTCCCCCGCTGTTCTTCGTGCTGTCAGGGTTTTGAATGACCCGAACGTTGCCAGTCAGCAGTACTTCATTACCGTCAGATGATACCCATCCTGATTCCGAGTAGGTATGCCGAGGAGGAGCGCCATCTTCATATTGGATGATATGAGGGTTATCCAGCAAAGCGGTATCATCATCTGGGTAATGGACCAGCCGTTCCGCCTCTAGCACATAGCGGCGCTGTCCTTTCTCATCCATCCCCACCGCCGTGAAGTTTTCAATATAGTAATCAGGGTCATGCCTTTCGTTGCCGTCAAAAACAACCTGCTCTCGTTCAATGATACCGAACTGTAACCAGATACTCAGTAAGCCGAGCGCACCAAACAAACAAATGAATACGATTTTTTCCAGAATTTTCATCCCTCTGCGTTATCCTTTAATCAGCGTGAAGTCAAAGTCTGCATGCGCGCCCAGCCTACACTACTCCAGCACGCAGTAGATCGAGCATATTGAATGCGCCACGTACATAGTCGTCATCATCCACAACAAACAATCCGTTAATCGAATGGGACTGCATGACCTGAACGGCCTCGGCCGCCAGTGTGTCAACGGAAACCGTAATCGGATTGGGAGTCATTACCGTATTAATCGCACTATCATGTATATCAACGTTTTTGTTTAATGTCCGTCGAATGTCACCATCGGTATAAACTCCGACCAGCTTCCCCCCATTATTTAACACGCCGGTCATGCCCAGACTCTTGCTGCTCATTTCGATAAGGGCATCTGTTATGAGGTCGTTTTCTTGCACTAACGGAATGGTATCACCCTGGTGCATGATATCACTCACGTAAAGTAATAATCTTTTCCCCAGAACTCCTCCCGGGTGAGCGCGTGCAAAATCCTGCTTGGTAAATCCGCGACTTTGAAGAACAGCAATGGATATTGCATCGCACATGGCGAGCGTTGCGGTCGTGCTGGCGGTAGGTGCCAGGTTGTGGGGGCACGCTTCTTTATCGACTCCAGTGACGAGTATGACGTTGGCTTGTTTGGCCAGTGTTGATTCAGTATTACCGACAAGCGCGATCAGGCCTACCTCCATCCGCTTGATAATAGGGAGTATCGTGAGTATTTCAGGAGTCTCTCCTGAGTTTGAAATGGCGATTAGCAAATCTGACGGGATAATCATTCCCAGATCACCGTGGCTGGCCTCTCCCGGGTGAACAAAGAAAGAAGGTGTACCGGTGCTGGCTAAAGTCGATGCCAGTTTCCCGGCAATATGTCCGGATTTACCAATTCCAACAACAACCACGCGACCCGGGCAGTGCAGTATCAGCTCGCAGGCACGGGCAAAATCAGCGCCGATATTGTGTACCAGCTTTGCTACCGCCTCGGACTCGAGCAGTACAACTGAACGGCCGATTTCGATGAGATTCTGCAGAGAGGGTGCGGGATTTGGGTTCACAGTGCGTTCTGCTGGTGTGTTGTGACTTGATTTTAACCCTATGTTATCTCTAATGCATTGATCGAATTTAGACGATAGCATTTTATTTACACTGCAACCTACAGTTCCGGGTATATCCATATATAATCGCTGCTGCTGGTCGTCTACATCGAACTGCCTCTCATTGCCTGGTAGCGCGTGCAGCATCGCCAACTGAGTTAAAATACTGCGACATCATCCAACGACAACAATAATCGACTGTACGCCTGTGGAAACCTTGATTGAACTGAGCGATGTTCGATTCGCTTATGGCCAACGGCGCATATTCGATAACCTCAACTTATCCGTACCTCGCGGTAAAGTTGGTGTGATTGTGGGGCCGAGCGGATGTGGTAAATCAACTCTGCTTAACTTCATTGGGGGTCGGATTATGCCGGATGCGGGCAAGGTGGAGGTAGACGGCATTGATGTGACCAAGCTTAATCGACAGCAGTTATACAAACTGCGTAAAAGTATGGGCATGATGTTCCAAAACAGCGCGTTGTTAACGGATCTCAATGTTTTCGATAATGTTGCTTTCCCGGTCAGAGAGCACACCGAGCTGGATGAGAGACTGATTAGACATTTAGTTTTGTTGAAACTGCAGATGGTCGGCCTGCGTGGTGCCAGAGATTTAAGGCCCGCGGAGTTGTCTGGCGGCATGGCGCGACGTGTAGCGCTGGCACGGGCTATTGCTTTGGATCCCATGCTGGTGATGTACGATGAGCCTTTTACCGGTCTGGATCCGATCTCCAAGGGTGTTATTGTTAAATTAATTCATGAGATTGGTGATGCGCTGGAGATGACTTCGCTGGTCGTAACTCACGATGTAAGCGAAGGACTAAGCATCGCGGATCGTGTGTTTTTGCTGGGCGATGGAAAAGTTATTGCACAGGGGACACCGCAAGAGATGCAGGAGACTGATGTGCCGGAAGTGAGGCAGTTTATTGACGGCGCACCGGATGGTCCTGTTGGCTATCATTATCCTGCTCCCGACTATCTAGCCGATCTGAGTGACCAGGAGAATTTATGAACGCGCTGCAGAGCCTGGGTGGGTGGACTCTGGATAGTGTCCAGCGCTGGGGCCGGGCCGCCGTTTTTCTAGGGCAAATACTGCTGAACATACCGTCCGTTATCGTCCGGTTTCGTCTGGCAGTGGTTCAGGTGTTCTCTGTCGGCGTGCTTACCCTGATTATTATTTTAGTGTCTGGTCTATTTGTCGGCATGGTGCTCGGGCTACAGGGTTACAACACGCTGGTTGATTTTGGTGCGGAGTCATCGCTTGGGCTGGTGGTTGCGCTGTCGCTGACGCGAGAACTGGGACCGGTTTTGACCGCTTTATTGTTTGCCGGGCGAGCCGGCTCCGCTCTAACTGCAGAGATTGGTTTGATGAAAGCTACTGAACAATTGGCTGCGATGGAGATGATGGCAGTCGATCCAGTAAGTCGTGTAATTGCACCTCGTTTTGTCGCTGGATTTTTATCCATGCCGCTGCTGGCGGCACTGTTTACCGCGATCGGAATCTGGGGAGGTCATTTGGTTGGCGTCGGTGTGTTAGGAGTGGACTCAGGGCAGTACTGGACAGCAATGCAAAACGGAGTAGATGTGTACGACGATGTCTTAAATGGGGTAATAAAAAGCGTAGTGTTTGGATTTGTGGTAACCTGGATTGCCGTGTTTGAGGGGCATGACGCAACTCCTACATCCGAGGGTGTAAGTCGGGCGACGACCCGAACAGTGGTCAATGCGTCCTTGGCAGTATTAGGTTTGGATTTCGTTTTAACGTCTCTTATGTTCGATTAGACAGGATGAAAAGAAGCGTAATTGAGTTATGGGTGGGATTGTTCGTGGTCGCGGGTTTGGTAGCGCTAGGCGTGCTCGCATTTAAAGTGGGTAATTTAAGCGGTACTGATATACGAGACACCTATGCGGTTACCGCACATTTTGACAATATTGGTGGCCTGTCTGCCAAGGCGCCAGTAACCCTGGCGGGTGTCCGCATAGGACGCGTGTCTGGGATCAAGATCGACAGCGATAACTACCGCGCGGTGGTGGAATTGAGTATTGACAGGAAATACGACAACCTGCCTTTGGACACGAGTGCGTCGATCCTTACTCAGGGTCTGCTGGGGGCGCAGTACGTGGGAGTAGAGCCCGGCGCCGATGAGGAATATCTCAAGAATGGCAGTCAAATCGAGATCACGCAGTCTGCCATTGTATTGGAACAGATGCTAGGCCAGTTTCTTTTTGGTCAGGCACAGGGCGACAAGTAAATGCGGCTAGGGGCAATGCTCGGCCTGCTGGCTTTTCTGTTCTGTCCGTTGAGCGAGGCAGGGCAGTCTCCCGATTTACTGGTCAAAGAGACGACTGATCGTGTGCTCAGCGAACTCACTGCTAATCGAGAAGCGCTGCAGGCTGATGTCAATCAGCTTTACAAGATGGTTGATGAAATCGTGCTGACACACTTTGATTTCAACCGTATGTCAAAACTCGTGTTGGGTAAACATTGGAAAAACGCAAGCGCAGCGCAGCGTGAGCAGTTTGAGCAGGAGTTCAAGTCTTTATTGGTAAGGACTTATGCGACAGCGTTGTTTGAATACACCGGTCAGGAAATCGTCTATAAACCGTTCCATCATAAGGACGGTTCAGATCGAGCCACGGTCAAAACTGAAATCGTTCCCAGCGACGGCCCGCGCATACCCCTCGACTATGCTCTGCGCAAAGAGTCGGACAATAAATGGCGGGTTTACGATGTGCGGATAGACGGGATTAGTTTGGTAACGAACTACCGAACGTCGTATGGCCGGATTATCGAGTCTGAGGGGATAGATACGCTCATTGTGTCTATGAGTGAAAAACGCAAGGCGCTGATGGAGCAATAACTTGTACATGGAGGGCGACGCGGAAAACGAGTACGATTTAGACGGGAACCTGACCTACGAGACCGTTCCTGATCTTTTCACACGGAATCTGCCCATGGATTCCGGCTCGGTTAGCCTCAACTTGACCAAGGTAAAGCGCGTGGACAGCGCGGGACTTGCTTTATTAGTGGAGTGGTCTTGTCAGGCGCGGGCAAGAGAAAAAAAGCTAGTCCTGAAAAACGTACCCGCGCAGCTTAAATCGTTGATTGATGCAAGTGGATTACGGGAAATCCTCCCAACATCTAATCAATAAAATCGTCTTTGGCAGTTGACTGCGACTGGTTATGGGGCGATCTTCTCCGGCTGTAGCCATTGAGCAGGTACACAAAAGGTTTGACCAGGTACGTGCTCTTAACGGAATTGAGTTTGCCATCCAACCAGGAGAGTTCTTCGGGCTGCTCGGCCCCAACGGGGCAGGTAAATCCACGTTGATCAACGCTCTGGCAGGATTAGTCCTTGTGGATTCCGGCAGGTTGTCGGTGATGGGTTACGATGTCCGTTCGCAGTATAGGGAAGCCCGGCAGCGCTTGGGTGTGGTGCCACAAGAGCTTGTTTATGATCCCTTTTTTAAAGTCTACGAGACACTTCGCTTCCAGGCAGGTTATTTCGGACTGGGCAGGGAAGCTGAACCCTGGATCGAAGAACTGCTGCATGAATTGAGCCTTACTGACAAAGCGCAGGCCAATATGCGGTCCCTATCCGGCGGAATGAAACGCAGGGTGTTGATTGGCCAAGCACTGGTGCACAAACCCCCGGTAGTGGTTTTAGATGAACCTACTGCAGGTGTAGATGTAGAGTTAAGGCGGCAACTTTGGTCACTGGTGAAGAGGCTGCATCAGGACGGTCATACCATCGTTTTGACCACCCATTATCTGGAAGAGGCTGAGGAACTGTGTGACCGTATAGCAATCATAAATCACGGTAAAGTGGTGGCTCTTGATACCAAGGCGGACCTGTTGGCTCGCGGTATCTCTAAAACGCTACACGTGCATACGCGCGAACCTGCGCCAAACTTGCCGCCGGCATTAGCCGACAAGGTTAAGTACGTAACAGACGATTACATCGAACTCAGTTTCACCCTTGGTTCTGACGAGGACTCTGTGATGCAGGTGCTGGATATGCTCAGGGATGCGGGAGTGAAAATTATCGATATAAGAGTGGAGCAAGACGATCTGGAGGATGTTTTCGTTCAATTAACCAGGGAGCCCAATTAATGGCAGGGATGGTATGGCTGTTTTGGAAGGAGTTAGTCCGCTTCGGAAAGGTCGCGTTTCAAACAGTTATTGCTCCGGTGATGACGGCGCTTTTGTTTTTGCTGGTTTTTTCTCATGTTCTCGAAGGGCGGGTCAATGTGTACGAGGGCGTTTCATATACCGCTTTTTTGGTGCCCGGTTTGATCATGATGTCAGTCATTCAGAATGGGTTTGCTAACAGCTCATCAAGCCTGATTCAATCAAAGATTACCGGTAATTTATTTTTCGTTTTGATCACTCCGATTTCGTATGTTGAATTTTTTATTGCCTACGTCGCCGCCGCCATGGTCAGAGGCCTGGCGGTTGGGGCGACTATTCTATTGTTTGCTCTCCTGCTCGTTGATATTTCAGTACACAGCTATACGTTAGTGCTAGTCTTCGCGCTGCTGGGCAGCGCTATACTCGGGGCCCTGGGGATCATCGCTGCTATATGGGCGGACAAGTATGACCAGCTGGCCGCATTTCAAAACTTCGTAATCATGCCGTTATCTTTTTTAAGCGGCGTATTCTATTCAATTCATTCCCTACCTCCTTTTTGGCAGACACTGTCTCGATTCAACCCTTTTTTCTATATGATCGACGGATTTCGTCATGGTTTCTTTGCCATATCGGATGTGCCTGTAGCCGTCAGCTTGGCCATATGTCTGACAGCTTTTATCCTGCTGTCAGCAATAACGCTGTCTATCCTGAAGATTGGCTATAAACTGCGGGTATGAGGTCTTAAGATAATTTGCTGGCTGTCGCGAACTGGTGACGGTTTAACAGCTAGTAACCAGCGATTCACTAAACTAAAATGGGTAATGATTATGGTTATGCCGCAAGACATAAAAGACTGGATTGAGCAGGGTTTGGCAGGGTCCAGGGTTGAAATTGATGGTGATGGGCGCCATTTTCATGCCACTATAGTGAGCCCGGCGTTCGAAGGTAAGAGCGCGGTGCAGCAGCATCAGTTAGTGTACGGCGTACTGGGTGACAAGATGAAATCAGACATCCATGCGTTGTCCATGCGTACACTGACTCCGGAGCAGTGGGAGCAACATCAGCGTGGACAAACGTAATCAGGTAGAAGGTAAAGTTATGAGTGACATTCAGAATCGAATCAAACAGACCATCGAATCCAGTGATGTCATACTGTTTATGAAAGGCACACCGGATTTTCCGCAGTGTGGTTTCTCCGGGCGTGCAGTCCAGATTTTGAAGGCCTGTGGAACCGAATTCTCCAGTGTAGATGTCCTGGCCGATGACGATATTCGCCAAGGAATCAAGCAGTATTCCAGCTGGCCCACTATTCCACAGCTTTACATCAAAGGTGAGTTTGTTGGCGGCAGTGATATTATTCTTGAGATGTATGAAAAAGGAGAGCTGCAGCAGAAGTTGAGTACGTAGCAGCGTTGCCTGCACTATACTCAGTACAAGGCTGCCCTAGTGGGCAGCCTTTTTTGATGCAAACAGCGTGAGATGGGAATAGTATGGGTGCTTCGACATGATCTGCGAAAAATATGGATAAGCTTATCGTTACCGGTGGGGCACCCTTGCGCGGGGAGATTCGCATTTCAGGCGCGAAGAATGCAGCGCTACCTGTCTTGATCGCCTCATTGTTAACCGATGAACCTGTTAAGGTCAGTAACATCCCTCATTTGAACGATATAACAACTACCCTCGAATTACTCGGTCAGCTGGGAGTTGTCGTTCAGGTAGATGAGAAAATGATGGTTGAGGCAGACGCCGGCGAAGTGCGGCAAGTGCGTGCGCCCTACGAGCTGGTCAAGACCATGCGCGCTTCGATTTTAGTGCTGGGACCATTATTAGCACGCTTCGGCGAAGCGGAAGTGTCATTGCCTGGCGGCTGTGCAATCGGCACTCGTCCGGTAAACCTGCATTTGCAGGGTTTGCGGGCAATGGGGGCCGACGTCAGCGTAACCCAGGGTTATATCAAGGCGAAGGCGAGACGCCTGCACGGCGCACGCGTGGTGATGGACATCATCTCTGTGACCGGTACGGAAAACCTGATGATGGCGGCTACTCTGGCCGACGGCACTACGGTCATTGAAAATGCGGCGAGAGAACCTGAAGTAGTAGATTTAGCAGATTGCTTAAATGCCATGGGGGCGCGTATATGTGGGGCGGGCACCGATAAAATTATGGTTGAGGGGGTAGCGCGGCTGCATGGCGCGGAGCACCGGATCATTCCTGATCGAATAGAAACCGGGACCTACCTTGCCGCTGGTGCGGTTACGGCTGGTAAAGTCCAGCTGCGAAACGCGGCACCTCAATTGGTTGCGTCAGTACTCGAAAAGCTGTACCGAACGGGGGCGAAAATAGAGATTGGTAAAGACTGGATATCTCTCGACATGGTGGGACGGCGCCCTAACGCAGTCAGCGTTCGTACCTCCCCTTACCCCGCGTTTCCCACTGACATGCAGGCGCAGTTTGTGACTTTAAACTCTATCGCCAAAGGTTGTGGAACAGTTACCGAGACGGTATTCGAAAATCGGTTTATGCACGTGCAGGAGTTACAGCGTATGGGTGCCAATATTGTGATGCAGGGCAATACTGCTGTAATCCAGGGTGTTGAGACTCTACAGGGCGCGCCGGTTATGGCTACCGATTTGCGGGCTTCCGCCTGCCTGGTGTTGGCCGGTCTGGTAGCTGAGCATGATACGATTATCGATCGCATCTATCACATTGATCGCGGTTATGAATGTATTGAAGAAAAACTGTCCCAGTTAGGCGCGAGTATACGTCGGGTTCCGGGGCACGTTTTTCAGGCAGTGACCGACCCGATGCAGGCCGCAGTCTAACGCCTATTTGTCGCAAGACTGAAAACTCATCGGGCTTCCACCCCGGTTTTACCGGGTATGGACGCGCTTAACGAACCTGCTGAATGACCAGTGACCAAGCTTAAACTCAACAAACTGAACGGCGCGGATGCGTGTTTCCATGAGGAGTTGTCGGCACTGTTGGATCGATCTTCCGCCGATAACGATGTGTCCGTCGCAGTCATGGGTATTATCAGCAGAATTCGCAGCCAGGGCGACCAAGCTCTGCTCGATCTCACCCGGGAGTTCGATCGTTTTGAACTTGGTGATGCTGCGGAGTTGGAGGTTTCTACAGACGAACTCGATGCCGCGCTGGCAAGGTTAGATTCTCAGCTGCGTGACGCTTTGCGCGCTGCCACGGAGCGGATTCGTCAGTATCACCTGCGGCAGGCGATTGAGCCTTGGGATTATGTTGAGCCCGACGGCACTCGTCTAGGGCAAAAAGTCACGCCTTTGGATCGCGTCGGTATATATGTCCCTGGTGGTAAAGCGGCTTATCCCTCATCCGTATTGATGAATGCGATACCGGCAAAAACCGCGGGAGTGAGAGAGTTGATCATGGCCGTACCGGCCCCCGGCGGAGAAGTGAACGACTCCGTTCTGGCCGCCGCGGCGCTGGCGGAAGTGGATCAAGTATTCCGCATAGGCGGTGCCCAAGCGATAGCGGCAATGGCCTATGGTACCGAAACAGTACCCAGGGTAGACAAGATAGTCGGGCCGGGAAATGCCTATGTAGCTAGCGCAAAGAAGCTTGTCTTCGGCCAGGTGGGTATCGATATGGTTGCGGGACCTTCCGAAGTGGTTGTGCTGTGCGATGCTTCGGTGGATCCAGAATGGGTAGCGATGGATTTATGTGCGCAGGCAGAGCACGACGAAATGGCCCAAGCGATAGTAATCAGTGTAGAGCAAGCCGTGCTCGACCGGATTGACGCGGCCCTGCATAAACTGGTTCCGACCCTCGAGCGCGCGGCCATTGTGCGTGCAGCATTGCAGTCGCACGGTGCACTCGTTCAAGTTTCAGATCTTGCGCAGGCGGCGCAGGTAATCAATCGAATTGCTCCGGAGCATTTGGAACTCATGCTCAAAGAGGCAGAACAAATTTTGCCTCTGATCAGGCATGCTGGGGCGATCTTTTTAGGTGCGCATAGTGCGGAAACACTGGGTGATTACTGCGCCGGACCAAATCACGTGCTGCCCACTGCAGGGACTGCGCGGTTTAGTTCGCCATTGGGGGTGTACGATTTTCAGAAACGTACAAGCATTATTCAGTGTTCCCCCGCCGGTGCGCGTCGACTGGCCGGGACTGCGTCTATCCTGGCCCGCGCTGAGACGCTAACCGCGCATGCGCGCTCCGCCGAGTACCGAATGAAGGAAAATAGTGAATGACATGGGGTTCGGGTTGAATTCTGTACTTTGCTCCCAGCCTTCGGGATGCCCCACACATGCCTTTGAATAAAAAACAGGAAAATACTGGAGTGCACCGGATCAGACCGGAGATCCAGACCCTGCGAGCGTACACCGTTCAAGCAAGTGACGGATTAATAAAGCTGGACGCAATGGAAAACCCGTATTCCTGGCCGAAACACATGCGCGATGAGTGGCTGGATCAGCTGCGGGATGTTCCTCTAAATCGTTACCCTGATGCCAGTGGAAGTGAGCTCAAGCAGCACCTTCGTCAAACAATGAACATCCCTCAGCAGACGGAGATCTTGCTCGGAAACGGTTCCGATGAGCTAATACAGATTGTTCAGTTGTGTCTATCCGGGCCGGGCGGCGCGATGTTGGCGCCAGCGCCGTCTTTTGTCATGTATGAAATGACTGCCCGCTTCGTAGGCGCCAGGTATTTCAGCGTGCCGCTGTGTTCTGATTTTTCCCTGGATCTGGACGCCATGTGTAACGCGATTCGTAAACACAACCCCTCCGTCGTGTTTCTGGCATACCCTAATAATCCGACCGGAAACCTGTTTGATCGGGCCGCTGTGGATGAAATTATCCGGGTTACTAACGGGCTGGTTGTTTTGGATGAGGCATATTACATCTTTGCGCATGACAGTTATTACGACCAGATCGAGCGGCACGATAATCTGGTTGTGATGCGTACTCTATCTAAACTGGGTTTAGCCGGCCTGCGCCTGGGATTTCTCGTTGGCCCCGCACCCTGGGTTGGGCAGTTTGAAAAAGTTCGTATGCCTTACAACGTGGGTGCATTAACCCAGCGTACTGCCGTCTTCGCGCTACAAAAAATGGACGTATTTAAACGACAGGCTGAATTTATCGTAGCTGAGCGAGAACGTGTCTATGCAGAGCTGCGTGCTATGCCTGAATTAACACCATTCACCAGCCAGACTAACTTTATTCTTTTTCGTAGTGCACAAATGCCCGCCGCTGTTCTTTTCCAAAAGCTAGTCGAGCGCGGAATTTTGATTAAGAATTTTCACCATGCCGGAACCGTTCTGCATCAATGTTTGCGCGTATCAATTGGTACGCAGGATGAGAACGACAAGTTTTTACAGGCAGTGGATGAGTGTTTGCGCTAGGGCCCTATAGCTGTATTTTTCAGTTTCTGCGCATGCTGAAATTAACTTCGTTAAGCTCGCCAATGAGGCGAAGCTTCTCTGCGTCGGCGAGCGGGCAGAGCGGTGGACGCACTCTGCACCACTCTGTATCGTTGTGGAAATCAGCCACAATGGCCTTCAGTGCGGGAATGACCGGGTGTGACTCTATGACTTTTCGTACGCGGGTTATTGCCGATTGCAACTCGGCAGCATCTGTTTTTTTCCAGCGCTGGAAAACCAGACGTATGGCGGCCAGATTTACGTTTCCCGACGCCGTTATGCATCCCGCCGCACCATTCTTCAGCCCTTCCAATAAAAACGACTCTGAACCCGGGTATATGTACAGATTGGGAAAGTTATTCAGCACCGACATAGTGAAACTCCAATCACCGCCGCTGTCCTTCAGGCCGACGACGGTTGATGGATAGGCATTTATTAATCGTTCGATGAGCGGTAGCGAGATGGGAGTCTGCGATATTGGTGGAATGTGATACAGATAAAGCTTTAGTTTAGAGTCGCCAACCCGCTCGATGATTTGCGCAAAATGGGCAAACAATCCATCGTCACTCACTCCTTTATAATAGAATGGAGGGAGCATCAGTACACCACCGCAACCTAGCTGTAAGGCGTGCTTCGTCAGTCGCATGCTGTCTGCTGCGGCACACATCCCAGTTCCCGGTAGCAGCTTGTCAGCTGGAATACCCTGATCGACCAGAGCCTCCAGTAATTCAACTCTCTCGTCGATTGTCAGTGAATTAGCTTCGCTGGTTGTGCCAAACACCGCTAGACCATCGGCACCTTGCTGCAACAGCCAATTGCAGTGATGTATGAACGCCTGCTTGTTGGGACGCCAATCGGAACCAAATGGCGTTAATGCCGGCACCAGTACTCCGCTGAACGTTGTGATACTCATAATTTTTTATTAATGTCCTTGTTGCGTCCTTTGCTCAGGTGAAGATTGCTCTGCAGCATGTATTTGAAGCTACAACAGTTTACCTAGGCTCTACAATAAAAGCAGGAATTTTCTGATGAGTACGTTGAAAGCGCTGCGCACAGCGCGTTGTGCGCAGCAGCGCGGTCTGACCCTATTGGTTGGCTGTATGGTTGGCACATCCCTGGTTATGCCACCGGCAATGCTGATCGGAGCGTTTGCTTGATTTGTCGATCTCGACGGGACGATGCTACTGGCCCGAGGCCGGGCGAACGGTCTGTATTACAGTGGCGGTCGAGTAAAGCTGCCTAAACCTGCTCTCTGGAGGTGACCGCCGAGAGCCAGCTTCTTGTCCGAGTTTATGTTGGGCTGAATACCAGATTCTCGATTTCCCGCGAAGCGACGGTGAACATGGCAAGGTTTAGTTTGGGCGTATCCTTTATCTCCGAAAGCGTTTTACTCGCCCGTGCCAGCACTACTTCGTGCTTTTGTCGCCACTGCGGAAGCATATCATTGACTTTTGCGTTTGAGCCGGCAATTACCTCTGCCGTGATTAAGCGCTGATAACGATAAAGATCTGAATACAGCCCTGCTGCCGCGATACGCTGCCAGTAATCGCCTCTAAGCGATGTCAGCTTTTCTCGCAGCCATAAGAGCTCTAGCTCGTGTCCCACCTGGTAATACAGTCGAGCGGCATCAATTACGTCAAAATCTGCGCTGGCCGCAACCTGCACGATGTCCAGAGCTGAGTAGATCGTTTTCATCGTCGCACATCGTGTAGCGAGTGCGCGGCCGACACCGGCTTCTTCGTACTTCTTAATTGAATGTTCGATGTTTTCCTTATGCTCTGGAGTCACCACCTCCAAGATTTCTTTTGTGATGCTGCTCACCCCGTGTTGGTAACGTTCGACCAAAGTGGCAATGTTGATTGGTAGCTTGTGATTCTGTAGAAACCACAGCGTTGCGGGTTCGATCAACCGTCCGGCCTCAATGGTCATTTTGATCTGCAGCTCGGCGGGAACCTTATTGTCCAAAGCTTCAACGGCACGGCGGTAGGACGACGTATCGAAAATTTCTGCTGCTGAAATATATGCCTGGGTTACTTCTGGCGCGGAGTAATTGAATTGTTCGCGAAAACGCTGCAGCATGGTGAGTCCGGTGGCATTGATCATGGCATTAGTGAAATACGTAGCAATGATCTCCCGCCGCAATGGATGTCGGGTCATGAAGGATTCGAATCGGTCGCGCAGCAGCGTGGGGAAATACTGCTTCAGACGCGAGTCTAGATAGGGTTCTTCGCACACATCGGACTGCAGTAGCTCTTCATACAAAGTGATCTTTGCATAGGAAAAAAGTATTGACAGCTCAGGCCGGGTCAGCCCCTGTCCGTTGTTTTGACGGTCGGCAATTTCTTCTTCGTCTGGCAAAAATTCCAAAGTGCGGTTGAGCTTGTCGCTTCGTTCCAGTGACCGCATAAATCTAGCATGTGAATCCAGCTGTTGTGCTGCTTGAAAATTCGTGATGTTTATCGCTTGCGTTTGCCGGTAGTTGTTTTCCAGGACCAGTTCCGCCACTTCATCTGTCATGTCCTCTAGAAGTTTGCGGCGTTCGGTTTCCGATAGTTTCCCGCTTTTAACAACATCATTTAGCAGAGTCTTTATATTCACCTCATGGTCCGAACAGTCGACTCCTCCGGAGTTATCGATGGAGTCGGTGTAAATAAAACCACCTTTTTTAGCGAATTCGACGCGGCCGAGCTGGGTTACCCCGAGGTTGCCCCCTTCGCCGACGATTTTGCAACGCAGCTCTTGGCCATTTACCCTAATCGGGTCGTTTACTCGGTCGCCGACATCAGCGTGATTTTCGGACTTTGATTTTACAAACGTACCAATGCCGCCGTTCCATAAAAGGTCAACTGGCGCAGTCAGTATGCATTTGATCAGGTCATTAGGTGTTAGCTTGCTCTGCTCGATACCCAGTGCCTGCTGAATCTCGGGGGTCAAGTCGATTGATTTGGCCGAGCGCTCAAAGACACCGCCGCCTTTTGAAATAAGCTCTTGATTGTAGTCTCTCCATGATGAATTCGGGCCTGCAAACAAGCGCTTGCGCTCAGCAAAGCTAATGCTGTGATCCGGATTAGGGTCAACGAAAATGTGAATATGATTAAAAGCCGCAATCAATCGCGTGCATGGAGACAGCAGCATGCCATTACCGAATACGTCTCCCGCCATGTCGCCAATACCAACGGCAGTGAAGGGTGTTGTTTGACAATCCACTCCCAGTTGTCGGAAATGACGTTTGACCGATTCCCAGGCGCCGCGCGCGGTGATACCCATTTTTTTATGGTCGTAACCTACAGATCCACCGGAAGCAAAAGCATCGCCAAGCCAAAAGTTATTGTTAATGGCAATTTCATTAGCGATGTCTGAAAAAGTAGCGGTCCCCTTGTCTGCGGCGACCACAAAATAAGGGTCATTTTCGTCATAGCAAACGGTATCTGGCGGTGAAACCGACTGACCCTCTATCAGGTTGTCGGCAAGGTCTAGCAGGGACTGAATAAACATTCGGTAGCATGTGACCACCTCCTCTTTCAGGGCTTTTGCTTCGATCGGCGGCTGTTTGAGCACGAAGCCTCCCTTTGCGCCGACCGGGACGATAACTGCATTCTTAACCATCTGCGCTTTCATCAGACCTAGGATTTCAGTGCGGAAATCCTCCCGGCGGTCGGACCAGCGTAGTCCACCTCGAGCGACTTTGCCGCCGCGCAAGTGCACACCTTCGACCCGGGTTGAGTACACAAAAATTTCGAATTTGGGGCGGGGGTAAGGCGCTGCGTCGATCTTCTCCGGCTCGAGTTTGATAGATAGAGTCGGTTTCAGGCCTTTTTCACCGCGCTGATAGTAGTTGCTACGAAGGGCCGCAAGCATGACCGATTCAAACAGTCTGAGTATTCGATCCTCATCCAGGCTCGATACCTCGTTAATGCTCGTTTCAATCTGGTTAATTGTGTCTTTCAGCTGCTCTTCTCTTCCCTCTAGCTGCGGGTCGAATTTAGTTTCAAAGTAAGAGATTAGCTGCGCAGCGATATTAGGATTGTTGACTAAGGCATCCTCCATATAACGCTGGCTGAATGGCACACCTAGTTGAATCAAGTAGCGGCCACATGCGCGGAGCACGCTGACCTGTCGCCAGCTCAAGCCTGCATCTAGCACAAGACGATTGAAGCCATCGTTTTCCGCGTCCCCTCTCCATAAATGAAGAAGTGCCGCCTGCATGCGATGCTCGATATCCGCAATGTCGAACTCTTTACCTCTTACGTGCAGCGTTTTAAACGCATCTATCCATATCATTTCCTTGTCTTTGCGCCAGATGGGAAAAGGCCGCTCGGTGGTGATGCGCAAATTTAGATTTTCAAGAATCGGTAATATGCTGGACAGCGGAATCGGTTGGGCCAGGTGAAACAGCTTCAGGCGGATTACGTCGCGTGGGTCAGATGGCAACCGATAGATTGCCATATTGACATCTTTCTCGCTGCTGATTGCTTGCATGAGCGCGACGTCGAGCGCAGCCGTTTCTGCGGTTTGGTAATACTCGATGTAGGAGGCAGGAAAGGCGTCACCATAGGTCTTGAGCAGAGTTTTTGCCTCTTCCGCGGGTACCGCTTTTGAACGCAGTGCGCGGAATAACTGTTCATGCCAGGTGCGGGAGGCTTCCACCAGGCGATTTTCCAGGGCATCGAGGTCAACATTTTTGGGTCGTGATGGATCAGTGCGTATCCAGAAGTGGATTCGCGCCAGGATTGAAGCTCCTAATTGAATAGTAAACTCCGATGACGTTCCGCTGAATGCTTCCAGCAGAATTTGCTGTAAGCGGACCCGAAGCTCTGTCGTGTATCTTTCACGAGGAACAAAAACCAGGCAGGAATAGTAACGGCCGAACGCGTCGGGTCGGACAAACAGACGAGTTTGTTGACGGTCCTGTGAGTGCAGAATACCCATTGAGATCTCGTACAACAGGTCAGTAGAAATCTGGAACAATTCGCTGCGGTGGTAGTTGCGCAATATGGTCTGTAGGGCCTTTTCGGAATGACTGCCGACCTGCAGCCCTGACCGTTGGGTTACCTGCCGCAGTTTTTTGCGCACTACAGGAATCTCGTACGGATCGTCCAAGTATACGCCCGACGTATACAGGCCTAGGAAACGGAATTCACCCGTAACGTTGCCGTTCGCATCGAATTTCTTTACACCGACATAATCGATATGAGTTGACCTGTGCACGGTGGCTATCGCGTTGCCTTTGGTCAGTGTCAGAAGATTCGGCTGGCGGGCATAGCTGCGAACCTGCGGTGGCAGGATTGAAAAAGACTTTGAAACCGAGTCTCGGTTTTGCCGCAGGATACCAAGCCCGGAGTCTTTGACTGTCTCTAAAATGTCCTGGCCATTTTTTTCTACCAAGTTGTATTCGCGGTAGCCTAAGAAAATGAAATGTTCATCGACTAACCAATCGAGAAATGCCTTCGTTTCTTCTTTTTCATCTTCCTCTACGGCGCTGACGTCGTCGACTTTTTTCTTAACTTTCTCTATCTGGCGGCAGATGGCTTGCCAATCTTTGACGGTAAAGGCGACATCCCTCAGCACGCGATGGATTTCAGTCTGAAGCTCCATCAAATCTTCGGTCATGGATTCAGTTTCAATCTCCATACGCAGGTATGATTCTGCCACCAGCTTCGAGGACTTTGATTTTTCAACGACTTCTTGCAGGACGCCGTTCTTGTCGCGCCTGACTTTGATCAGCGGATGGATAGTCAGGGCGATAATCAATCCTTGGCGGTTAATCTCTATCCCTACAGAATCCACCAGAAAAGGCATGTCATCAGTGACAATCTCCAGGATTATGTGACTGACGTCTGGCTTGTGTTCAGGCGACTCTGGATAATAGACACGTACTAGTGGTGTTCCGATTTCGCGCTTCTTGCCGAATTCAAGATGATCCAGGGCGATCTGCGCGAGGGCGGCGGGATCCTGCTCCAACAGATCTTCCGGCGGAACATCGGCGTAGTAATGACTCACAAACGTCAGCGTATTCGAGTCAGTTTTTTCTTTTGGAATCTGTTTGAGCACGCGTTCCCGAATCAGGTCGACTTTTTGGTCGATCGATTGAGGAGACTGAAGATGTTGCTTAGATTCCATGTTACCCTCCGCTTAGCAGAGACAGATTGCCGATGATCGCGAAAGGACGAGTCTATGCTGAAAACTTGAGCATATCCACAGCTAATGCGACATCACGACGTAAAATTGTTACGAGCGTATAAGCGTCTTGATGGCAAACACTTTAACCAGCGATAAGTACTAGTAAGGGTGTAAAAAAATGAGCCATGTTTTTCATCGCTTCCCGCAAAGTGCGCTGCCAACTGCAGCGTCTGGCGATGGGCCGTACATCATTGACACGGAGGGTCAGCGCTATCTCGATGCATCCGGAGGCGCCGCGGTATCCTGTTTGGGCCACAACCATGCCGGCGTCATAAGTGCGATCAAGGCCCAGCTGGATCATATCCCTTTTGCGCACACGTCTTTTTTTACAAGCGAGCCAGCGGAGCAGCTGGCCAGCTGTCTGGTCGAGCGTAGTCCGGGATTGGGTAGGGTATATTTCGTGTCCGGCGGCTCCGAAGCGATGGAGGCAGCACTAAAACTTGCGCGCCAGTACTATTTTGAGCGGGGTGAGGCCGAGCGACGGCACTTTATTGCACGCCGACAAAGCTATCATGGAAACACGCTGGGCGCGCTGGCCGTAGGCGGTAACCTGTGGCGCCGACGTCCTTTTGAGTCCGTGCTCATTGAAACCCACCATATTTCGCCATGCTATAAATATCGCGATCAGGCGACAAATGAAACAGAAGAACAGTATGGCTTGCGGGTGGCCAACGAGCTGGAACAGAAAATTAACGAACTCGATGCCAGTACGGTTTTGGCTTTCGTCGCGGAGCCTGTGGTCGGCGCCACCTCGGGAGCGGTACCGCCAGTACCTGGATATTTCAAGCGCATCAAGGAAATCTGCAGCAAATACGGAATTTTGCTAATCCTGGATGAAGTAATGTGCGGCATGGGCAGGACAGGTACACTGTTCGCCTGTGAACAGGAAGACATTGCCCCCGACATGGTGGTAATCGCCAAAGGCCTTGGCGCAGGCTATGAGCCTATCGGCGCTTTAATGGTAACCGATGAAATTTTCCGCACCATCGTGGACGGCAGCGGTTTTTTTCAGCACGGACATACCTATATGGGCCATCCGACCGCGTGTGCCGCGGGCCTTGCCGTGCAAAAAGCGATTGACCAGGAGAACCTGCTGGATAACGTCAACCGGCAAGGTCAGTCGCTGCGACGGCAATTGACTGAGCGTTTTGCTCAACATCCCCATGTTGGTGACATCCGCGGTCGGGGATTGTTTTTAGGCCTGGAAATAGTCGCCGACCGAACAACAAAAACACCTATGCCGACAGAATCGCGTATCAACGCGGTAATAAAACGAGAGGCGATGCGTCAGGGCCTGATGTGCTACCCCATGAGCGGCACCATAGACGGGCAATCCGGGCACCACGTTTTATTAGCACCGCCTTACATAATTACTGAAAGCCAGGTGGGCGAAATAGTCGACAAATTGGAGCTAACGTTTACCACAGTGTTCGGCTAGCAGTTAAATGGAGTTACATCCCCTGGTCATTGCCGTTGCTCCTAATGGGGCAGGTAAAAGCAAACTCGACCACCCCGCTCTTCCTATCACCCCAGGCGAGTTAGCAACCGCTGCGCGAGAATGTCTGGATGCCGGTGCTGCTATGATGCATCTTCACGTACGTGACGCCGACGGGCGACATTCCTTGGATGCCGAACTTTACCGGCAGGCGATTTCGGCTATTCGCCGTGCTGTGGGCGACCATCTGGTGATCCAGGCGACCAGTGAATCCAGTGGACTGTATGCGCCTGTTGAACAGATGGAGCAGATCAGGAAACTGAAACCGGAGGCCGTGTCGGTCGCGCTTAGAGAATTGTTGCCGGATGACAGTGGGTTATGCGCGTGCAGCGATTTCCTGGCGTGGTTGTCGAGGGAACGGATTACGCCCCAATACATTCTGTTTTCCGCGAAAGACTTGACGATGTATGAGGCGTTGATGACGCGCGGCGTTATTCCTGACACAGCGCACTGGTTGCTGTATGTGCTGGGGAGGTACGAAACAGGTTTCACCTCGGCTGCCGAAGCGATACTCCTGGCGCCCGCGAGCGATGTCGCCACACCGTGGGCAGTATGCGCATTCGGTCGGGTAGAACATTTGAATGCGGCACGTGCTGTCACCCTGGGAGGGCATGTCCGCGTTGGTTTCGAAAACAACCTGTACTTAAAGGACGGCACGATGGCGCTGTCCAATGCGCAATTGGTAGCCCAGGTGGGGGATGTGGCGCGGGCGGTGGGCCGCCCCGTGGCAGATGCCCATTTACTGCGGGAAATGTTTTGTTGAGACGAGTAACGCCTTTCTGGCTGATCTGCTAAAGTAAGGGCTGCCCTTGATATGGGCTAACAATAATAATGAGTGCAGCAAATGAGTACCACGAGGAGGAAATAGACATTAATCTGTCACATCTGATGGTCAGATTTACCCACCGTCTGCGCATCTGTAGATTAATCCGTCTTACTGCTGGACGAGACCCGTCTGCGATGTCGAGAAAGACAACAGAGGCGCTTCGTTCGATGAATCCGTAGTCATTGCGATGGATGCACTGCTGAGTATTCGAAACCTTAAGGTGGATTTCAATGTGCACGGCATAATCGTCGAAGCCGTGCGCGGGGCGTCGTTCGACATTGCCCCGGGCTCCACCGTCGCCCTGGTGGGGGAAAGCGGCTCGGGCAAGTCCGTTATTGCACAGTCCATTCTGCGCATCTTGCCTGAAACTGGGATCATCTCGGAAGGCGAGATCTTGTTTGCTGACCCCAAAAGAAATGGGGAGGTCGTGGATATCGCCAAACTGCCAGTACGTGGGCCGCAGATTCGATCGATTCGAGGCGGCAGTATTTCAATCATTTTTCAGGAGCCCATGGTCTCTCTTTCTCCACTGCACACGGTCGGGGACCAGGTAAGCGAGGCTCTGTTTCTACATCGCGATGTAGGCAAACAAGAAGGTCTCGAAATTACGGAGGAGATGCTCGGTCTGGTCGGGTTTCCGAACCCAGCACAAGCGATGAGAACTTATTCGTTTGAATTGTCCGGCGGACTGCGCCAGCGCGCAATGATTGCCATGGCGCTGGTTTGCCGACCGGCTTTACTGATTGCAGATGAGCCTACTACCGCGCTGGATGTGACTATCCAAGCCCAGATTCTGAATCTGATCATCGATCTGCAGGCAGAACTGGATATGGCGGTGCTGATGATTACGCACGATCTTGGCGTTGTCGCCAATATCGCCCAGTACGTCGTGGTGGCCTATCACGGCCAGGTCATGGAGCGTGGTTCGTTGGAGGACATATTTAACAGGGGGCAGCACCCTTATCTCAAGGCGCTGCTGCAAGCCGTACCGCGTTTTGATATGGAGCCAGGCGAGCGGCTGGTACCCATCCGTGAATTCGATCATCATACCGGTCCTTTAATGGCTAATAGGGAGCCGTGGCCCGAGGAAGCCACTGCTGCTGGGCCCCACCTGTCGGTTAAACATCTTTCCAAGACGTTTCATATTCGACAGAGCGGCCTTCTAGGGATGGGGGGTGAGCAGAACATACTCGCCGTGGATGACGTCAGTTTCGATATTCATCCCGGCGAGTGTTTAGGGCTGGTAGGGGAAAGCGGCTGCGGCAAGACGACTTTAAGCAAGATGATTATGCGCGGCTTGGTGCCCAACTCGGGGCAGATATTTTATAACGACCGGGGCAACATACTTGATGTGCTGAAACTGGATACTGAGTCGGCCTTCAGGCTCACGCAGAAAATGCAGTTCATCTTTCAGGATCCGTTCAGCTCGCTCAACCCGCGAATGACCGTGTTCGACCTCGTCCGTGAGCCGCTGGTGATTCACCAAGCTGGAGACCGTGGGTATCAAGAGGAAATGGTGACCGAACTACTCCGTATGGTGGGGTTGGACCCTAGATTTCTTAACCGATATCCACACAGTTTTTCAGGCGGGCAGCGCCAGCGCATAGGTATAGCCCGGGCACTAGCTCTGCGGCCGGATTTTCTGATCTGCGATGAACCGGTCGCTGCGTTGGACGTGTCGATCCAGGCACAGATTCTGAACCTGATGAAAGATTTGCAAAAAGAGCTCGGGCTTACCTATTTGTTTGTGTCACATAATCTGGCGGTTGTGGACTACGTCTCTGAACGCATTGCGGTAATGTGCGCCGGCCGGCTGGTGGAGATTGCCAAACGCGATGTTTTGTTCGACAACCCGATTCATCCCTATACCAAGGCGCTGCTGGCTGCGGTGCCGTCACCGGACTTGAACCATCCTCTGAATTTCGATCTGCTGATGAAAGGCAGGAATTCTAATCCGGCTGCGTGGACGCCCCCGTTCACCTCGACGCCACATCTACCTACTGAGTTAGTTGCTTTAAGTGAGAATCACGCGGTGCGTGCCAAAGTAGGCACCAGCGCTCGGGAATTAGCGTAATGATTATGAAACTCAAGTTAATCGTCTTGTCCTTTTTGTTTTCTGTCTTAAGCCAATGGGCCGCAGCCGGTGAGATTCCAAGCCTGGAGCAGGATGTCGAATCGGGAAAGCTTCCACCGAAAGAAGAGCGGCTGCCGGATAATCCGAGGGTCATGGATTTGTCTGAGACCGGACGGACGATTGGGCGCTACGGCGGTGACCTGCAAATCATCATGGGCAAGACCAGAGACATCCGTCAGATGGTGGTGTATGGATACTCCAGATTGGTGGGCTACGATCGGAATCTTAACTTGGTGGCGGATATACTCGAACGCTATGAAGTAGAGGACGGTAAGATATTCACCTTTTATCTGCGTAAAGGCCACAAATGGTCCGACGGCCATCCTTTTACCACTGAGGATTTCCGCTACTACTGGGAAGACGTGGCAAACAACGAAGATCTCTCACCGTTTGGCCCGGGCAAAGCGTTGCTGGTGGATAAGCAGCCGCCAACGGTAGAGATTATTGACGACTATACGATTCGGTATTCCTGGAGTAGCCCCAACCCGTATTTCTTGACGGCTCTTGCTGGAGCCCAGCCTTTGTTCATCTATGAGCCCGCGCATTACATGAAGCAGTTTCATGCAAAGTACCTACCCGAGGAGGAATTAAAGGCGAAGGTTAGAGCAGCGGGTACCCGCAATTGGGCGGGCATGCATGCCAACATGGCGCGCATGTACAAAGCAACCAATCCCGACCTGCCTACGCTGGAGCCTTGGTACAACACCGTGTTGCCGCCGTCGGACAGGTTTGTGTTCGAGCGCAATCCATTTTTTCACCGGGTAGATCAGGAAGGAAATCAGCTGCCGTACATCGATCAGGTGATTGTGAATATTTCGTCGGCCAGCCTGGTTGCGGCTAAGACCGGGGCAGGAGATTCTGACTTGCAGGCCCGCTATCTGACCTTCGCTGATTACACGTTTTTGAAAGAAGGCGAGCAGCGCAACGATTACACCGTACGCCTGTGGCGTACCGCCAAGGGTTCGCAGATCGCGCTGGTGCCGAACCTCAACAGCAACGATGAAGTGTGGCTGCAATTTCTGCAGGATGCCCGCTTTCGCCGGGCTTTGTCTTTGGCTATCGATCGGCAGGAAATTAATCAGGTCATTTACTTTGGGTTGGTGCAAGGGAGCAACAACACTGTTTTAGCGGATAGCCCGCTGTTTAAACCAGAGTATCAGACTTCCTGGGCTGAATTTGATATTGACAAAGCGAATGCCCTGCTGGACGAGCTGGGCCTGACCGATAGAGATTCCAAAGGTCTGAGGCTTCTGCCCAACGGTAAGCCCATGGAAATCATCATCCAGTCTTCCGGTGAAAGCACCGAAGAGACCGACGTGTTAGAACTCATCACCGACAGCTGGACGAAAATCGGCATAAAACTGTTCACCCGGCCGTCGCAACGGGAAGTGTTCCGCAACCGGATCTTTGCCGGCGATTCGATCATGGCGGTCTGGCAGGGGCTCTATAACGGTGTACCCGTTGCCGATATGAGTCCGGATGAACTGGCGCCGACGACCCAGCAGCAGCTGCACTGGCCGAAGTGGGGTAAGTACTACGAAACCGCCGGTCAGGCCGGCGAAGCACCCGAACTGGAACATGTCGTTCAGCTGGTCCGCCTCAATGAGCAGTGGGTACATGCTAAATCCACGGCAGAGCGAGAGGAGATCTGGCATAAAATGCTGAGTATTCATGCCGATCAGATATTTACCATCGGCACGGTGAACGGCGTGCCTCACCCGGTGGTAGTGAACAACCGTTTGCGCAACGTCCCAGAGCAGGGATTGTACAACTGGGATCCAGGCGCCTACTTTGGGATTTATCAACCCGATACCTTCTGGTTCGACCAGTAATAGTCAGACGATCGATAATTTGTTAACCGCTGCATTTTAGTATGCGCTACATCATCCACCGCATTTTCATGATGATCCCCACGCTGCTGGTGATCAGCTTAATCTGTTTTGTGATTATTCAGCTGCCGCCGGGAGATTATCTGGAGAGCTACATTGCGGAGCTGGAAAGTCAGGGTGAGTCAGTAGATAAATCGAAGATTGAGTTCCTGCGCCGGGAGTATGGGCTGGATAAACCGATGTGGGAGCAGTATTTCTATTGGTTGTTCGGCATGGTGCAGGGCGATTTTGGGTATTCATTTGAATATGATCTACCCGTCAGCGATGTCGTCGGTGACCGGTTGATACTCACTGTCGTTGTATCCATAGTCACCATTATTTTTACCTGGATTATTGCTTTTCCCATAGGCATTTACAGCGCAACCCATCAGTACAGCTGGGGGGATTACGGCCTGACTTTTCTCGGCTTCATTGGTTTGGCCACACCCAACTTTTTGCTGGCGCTGGTCATGCTGTATTTTGCTAACGTTTATTTCGGGACTTCCATCGGCGGCCTGATGGATCCGGAGTACATCGATCAGCCCTGGACCTGGGGCAAGGCGATGTCGGTGCTGGAACACCTGTGGATTCCGGTAATCGTGATCGGTACCTCCGGCACGGCGGGAATGATTCGCCGGCTGCGAGCCAATCTATTAGATGAGTTACAGAAGCAATACGTAACCACTGGACGGGCCAAGGGCTTACCGCCGGGCAAACTGCTGCGCAAGTACCCGCTGCGCATGGCGCTCAATTTCTTTATCGCTGACATCGGCGCCATCTTGCCCAGCGTCATTTCAGGGGCCGAGGTCGTTGGCGTGGTGCTGTCTCTGCCCACCACCGGGCCGATGATGCTGAGCGCGTTGCAGAGTCAGGACATGTACCTGGCCGGATCGTTTTTGATGTTTCTGTCTTCCCTCACCGTAATCGGAGTGCTGGTGTCAGATATCGCGCTGGCTATGCTAGATCCCAGAATACGGCTGCAGGGGGGGGTAACCAGGTGATTCTCCCAAAAAGAGTGGTGGAGCACTATGTTTCGGACAAGCCTTTTGATCCGCTATCGATCGAGGCGTTGACTCCGGAGCAAGAAAAATACTACATGGCGTCACAATGGCAGTTGATGTGGCTAAAGCTGAAACGACACAAAGTTGCCATGTTCTCTGCGTACATTCTGTTCTTTGCTTATGTGACCTGCATATTCACCGAGGTAATCTCTCCTTACAACCTGAACACACGACATACCAACAGGCTGTTTGCACCGCCGCAATCCGTCCATTTATTCCATCAAGGTTCATTCCAAGGTCCTTTTGTCTACGGCTATAAAGTCAATCTTAACATGACTAACCTCAAACGGGAATACACCGAGGATACAAACACGATCCATCGCCTGCGTTTTTTGTGCTCAGGGGACCCCTACCAGTTCTGGAACCTGTTTGAAGCCACATTTCATCTGGTGTGTCCAGCGAAAGACGGTTATTTTTTCTGGCTGGGAACGGATCGACTGGGGCGCGATATGTTATCTCGGATAATCCACGGCGCCCGTATATCGTTGACCATCGGTTTGATAGGTATTGTCATCAGTATGGCTTTGGGGATCGTCATTGGTGGTATCGCCGGCTACTACGGCGGGCAGATCGATAATGTGATACAGCGCGTCATCGAAGTATTCAGATCTTTTCCCGAACTGCCGCTGTGGATGAGCCTGTCAGCCATTTTACCCGTCAACTGGAGTCCGATTCTGGTATTCTTTGGTATCACCGTCATTCTCGCCTTCCTGGATTGGACCAGTCTGGCCCGCGCAGTGCGCTCCAGACTGCTGGCTCTGCGGGAAGAGGATTACTGTGCCGCCGCGCAGCTGATGGGCGCCCGCCCGCGCCGCATCATCGGACGGCATTTACTGCCAGGATTTCTCAGCCACCTTATTGCCTCCGCCACCCTGTCCATTCCATCCATGATCCTGGGCGAAACCGCGCTGAGCTTTCTCGGCCTGGGTTTGCGGCCACCCATTACCAGCTGGGGCGTGCTGCTGAATGAAGCGCAAAACATCAACGTAGTGGCGCTGTATCCCTGGCTCATGCTGCCGGTGGTGCCGGTCATTGTCGTCATTCTGGCGTTCAACTTTTTTGGCGACGGACTGCGCGACGCGGCTGATCCTTATAAGTGACTTCAATTCACTGATGCCTCACGCTACTGATAGCGAGCAGCCAGCCAAAGCAGCGGTCGACTGGCAGTTTCTTGGTGTTCCGGTGCGGTCCTTCAATGTGGAGATTACCAATCGCTGCACCCTGAGCTGTCCGGAATGCAGCCGCACCGGCAATCCATGGGTGCGCGAGAACCTGACCCAGCTGCCGCTGGATTTACTGCAAAGATTGTTTCCTCTTTCACAGCGAGGTGCCTTGGCGGGACTGAAAATCAATCTGTGCGGAACCTACGGCGACTGCATCTATCACACCCGGTTTCACCAGGTAATTGCACACTTCAAGGCGGCGGGTTTAAGCGTCATGATCGAAACCAACGGCAGTCATCGCAGCCGCGACTGGTGGAAGAAAACCTGCGCCCTGTTGGACCATAATGACTCCATCACTTTTTCCGTCGACGGTCTGCAGGACACCAACCATATCTACCGCATTAACTCGCGCTGGGAAGATATCATCCGCGCTATGGAATACTGCGCGCCCCGCGTTTTTGTTTCCTGGAAGTTCATCGTATTCCGTCACAATGAACACCAGATAGAACAGGCCAGGGAGCTGGCGGAGAAATTGGGCGTACGCGATATTACTTTTAAGAAAAGTGCGAGATTCCGGGACGGCGATGATCCGCTTAAACCAAAAAACAGCGCCTACATCGGCGTGGTTAATCGCAATCGCAGAATGATACGCGAAGTGCGATCGGCCGGCCTGCCGCCGGCAGAGCTGGACCGGCGGGTTGCCATACGCCAGAACTGTTTCTCGGGTAAAGGGTTGGCGATTACGGCGCTGGGGTATCTTTACCCTTGTACCAACTGCGAGTCTGCTGATACTGCGACTTGGTTTTATCGTAACCGTGAGCATTTCAACCTGCGCAAGTACTCAATACAGGAAGTACTGACCTCATCCAAATGGATGGAACTGCAAAAGCTGTGGCACAAGGCCTCCACTGCGCCGGGCATCTGTGCCCACACCTGCGGCGTCCATCGGGATTTCCAGCGGAGCTACAGTAAAGCGGCCCGCTGCGACCGACCCAATAAACCGGATGATGTGATTCGAATTGCTTTCTAGTGCAGTCCGCTGTGCTTTTACACTGATCTACATCAAGCAATAGCTGCGCGATCATATAAACGCGCTTTGTTTAAAACCGGTGTACCAGTATACTGATTCGACAATACTTAAAATGGCCACACCGGAGGAAGCGATGGCGCGCCCTTTTATGCTGCGGGTGATAACCCTACCATTTCGATTAATCACGTTGTGCGGACTGTTGTCCAGTTTCGCCCTGCTCAGTTCACTGACCCACGCAGCCGACCCGTTTGCGGTTGAACCACTGTCACCGCAGCCGGCGAGCGATGCGGTCAAGCCTGGTCTGGCGGTAGACTATCTCTATCAAAAGTTTTACACGCTGGAAGAGATCTACGAGGCTGACGTTGATCCTGTCCCCGGACAGCCGATCCCGCAGCTGAATCAGCTCACCGAAACTGATGCCAACACCGGAGAAGACAAGATCATCAACGTGTTAACCTCTGATCAGGATATGATGGTGGGAGCGTTTATTCGCGGCGCTATAAATTTTGCACAAGCCGGTGACTACACGCTGCACCTGGTGTCCAATGACGGCGCTCGGTTCTGGGTAGGTGGGGTTATGCTTTGGGATGATCCAGAGGTTCATTTCGATCGAGAGTCCGATCCACTGCGGCTGGTAGTTCCCGAGGCTGGCTGGTACGAGCTGAAGATCGATTATTACCAGAAAAAAGGAACGTGGGCGCTGCAGTTACTGTGGATACCGCCGGGAGGAGAGAAAGTCGTGGTTCCGCCGGAGGCGCTTGGCCATCTCTGACCGCCGGACTGGATCTGTGTGCGCAACGCACGCAGATGAACACTCTTTTGGCTGGATTTCGAATGCGGAATTTGAGCTATCGCGTTATCGCTGCCAGCAATGAGCATCGTCACTGACAACCATCCCGTTCGGTCCGAGGATAAGGACGAGTTTTATCATGATATTCTCGATGGACTATACGTTTTTCTGGATAGCCCTTTAATACTGGACATACTGCATGCCATAAGAAAGTACCCGCTTTTACGCTTGGGGCACGCACTGAATGAAAATCAGGTTACCTGCAAAAAGTGGCTGCTAAAAAAGCTGGCTGAAAATTGTGGAACGCGGTTCCGCAATGTCTACATTCTGGGCGGCTGGTACGGCGTACTGGGTGCTATGTTGCTGCACGATCCCAGCTTCGAGGTGAAGCAGGTGGTTTCTATAGACATAGACGCGCAGTGCAAGCCGATCGCTGATGCATTGAACAGGACGCATGTGCGGAACAAGAAATTCGAATCAATAACGGAGGATATATACAACCTTGATTATGCTCGATTGATCCAAGCAGAGGCGGACGCCGACACACCAGATTTACTCATAAACACGAGTTGCGAGCACCTATCTGATAGCGAGTTATGGCTGCAGAAAATCCCCGACCGCACGTTAATGGTAGTGCAGTCCAACGACTATTTCGGGTGTGAGGAACATATCAACTGTATCCCGGATCTGGAGACTTTCATTGGGCAGGTAAAGTTATCGGAGTTGAAGTACCGGGGGTACTTCAAGCTTAAAAAGTACACGAGGTTCATGCTCATTGGAACGAAATGAAAATTGACTGGAGGGCGCGAGCGGGCGGAGGTAGGCTACAGCGGCACTTCAGGTTGGTCTGTTTTGCCCGGGCAGGACGTAGCTCAGAACAACGGCGCCCAGTACGCCGGCGCTGAACGACGCTACCAGAATACCAACTTTTGCCTGATCGATGAGGGCGTCGCTGGTAAAGGCCAGCTCACTGATGAAAATCGACATGGTAAAGCCTATGCCGGACAGACAGCCGGCCCCCAAAAGCTGCATGATTGTTACATCCTCGAGCTCAACTTTCGCTAAATTCAATGCCAGCCAGCTGCCCAGCAGGACCCCAATGGGTTTTCCCAGGACGAGCCCAACAATGACGCCCAGGCTGATCCCTGTGGGAAATCCCTCCAGGTTTTCAGCGCTCAGCGCGACACCGGCGCTGAACAGAGCGAAAAGAGGAAGTATAACGAAGGCAGACAGCGCATGAAGTCGATGCTCCAGCGCCTGCGCAGGCGGAATGGCATCCTCAACCGTAAACAGAAACTGCATCATCGTCTTGCGACGTCTGGCGTCGTGTATTAAAGCGTCGAGTGAATTGTCCTTGCCGTGCACCTGTTTGAGTAACCCGCCAGTGATGTTCATGAACTCGGCTGGGTCGATGCTGGGGCGAACAGGAATTACCATAGCCACCATTACCCCGGCAATGGTTGCATGCACGCCTGATCCCAGCACGTCGACCCAGACCAGCAGAGCAAGAACGGTGTAAACCCAGGTCGCCCGAACCCCCACGCGGTTTGCTACCACCATCAGAGCCACGCATATCCCAGCGATAACCAGAGGCAGTATCGACAAATCCGGGGTGTAGAATAGCGCAATCACCGCAACTGCCAGCAGGTCGTCGGCGATGGCCAGCGCGGTAAGGAATACCTTCAGCCCCACCGGAACACGTGATCCGAACAGGGCCAGCACTCCCAACGCGAATGCGATATCGGTGGCCATGGGAATGCCCCAGCCGGCAAAGCCTTCGCTCCCGGCGGTGAGCAACGCGTAAAGGGCGGCGGGTACAATCGCACCGCCCAAAGCAGCACAAACCGGCAGCATGGCCTTGTCTCTGCTGGAAAGTTCGCCAACGACGATTTCACGCTTAATCTCAAGCCCGACGACGAAAAAGAAGATCGCCATCAACCCGTCTTTTATCCAGTGCGATAGAGACAGTTTAAACTCCCAGCTGCCGAACTGGATTCCAACATAGGTGTGAGACAGCTCAAAATAATACGCCGCCCAGGGTGAGTTAGCCCAGACTAAGGCGATGGCTGCGGCAATGACAAGCACCAGGCTACCCGCCACCTGGGAATGCAGAAAGCTTTGAAACATACTTTTCTGCGTGACGTGTCCAACAACCATTGGTGCAACTCCTCGATCATTTTCAGGTTTCGTCAAGTGTAGCGTGAAACATAAGGAAGCGTCTTCACCCCGCGGGTCGCACGAAACTATGGGCCTAAAGTTAGCCGTGTACTGCTTTCGCGGTGGGGCATGAAGACAGCGGGCTTGTTTCCCCGCTTCTGCTGAAGGAGAATGTTTATTGGAATTCGAAATAACAGTGGTATGTGCATGAAGTTTTCAATCATTATCCCCACCTACAACAGGCCTGCGGACCTCGCTGCCTGTCTGCACAGCATCCAGACACAGGGTGGGGAACATCTGTTGCAAACCATCGTTGTTGACGATGCCGGCAGCTGCGATTTATCGGCGCTGATGCCGGTTATTGATGTGTATATGAAGAATGCAACAAATCTTGGCCCATCATACTCGCGCAACATCGCGGCTAAAAAAAGTACGGGCGATATTCTGTTGTTTCTGGATGACGATACCGAACTGTTGCCCCACAGTATCGACGAGCTCAGTAAGATTCTGGCAAAGCATCCTGAAATTGGTGCGGTCGGCGGATGTGGGCCGGCCGATGCGTCGGGGCGGGATGTTGAGTTCATTTCCAGCAAGATATGCAACTCATTCAAGCACGAAAAATACATTTATTACCCGCCCTCAGCGGAAGAAAAATATTTAAGGATAGTGGGACCGAATAAACGCAGCAAATACTCCTGTTACCCGCCTATGACGGATGGGCAGAATGCGCTGTACGACTGCGACCACGTTGAAAGCGCATTCCTTGCCGTGCCAAAAAACGTATTTCAGGAAGTCGGCGGATACGATCCTTATTGGTTTTACATGTGCGAGGACCGGGATCTGTGTCTAGAAATCAAGGCCAGAGGTTATCGCGTCGTTGCCGCATGGGCCGCTCGCGCTATTCATCATAACCGTACCTCTTATGAGGCAGAAGACGACGCCGGTCGAAGAAAAATCCGCAATGAACGGGTGCTCGAGGTTATACTTAAAAGACAGGGGAAGGCTGCAGGCTTGAAATGGATGTACGGTCACCGCAAGCACGCCCTGCATAAACAGAACCTGCCTGGGCTGTTGAAGGTCATGCGGACGGCGGGGAAGCTGCGAATGAGAAAGGGGGTCAATTACCTCGATCAGGATGAACTCGATAAGTATTTTGTAGGCAAGACGGCAGAACACCTGGCTGCGGTGCACCCGTTTCCGGTAGATCGTTACCCGAAGACTCCGTCAAGTCTGGTGTTGTTTATCAACAACCGCTGCAACATGGCTTGTGATCACTGCTTTATTCCGGACCTTAATACCAAAACGCCGGAGATGAGCAGCGAAGAAATCATGCGTATTGTCGATTCCTTCAATCAGCCCCTCGATGTCACGCTAACCGGTGGCGAGGCTTTGCTGACTAAAGACATCGAACGGATCCTGGATTACATAATGGCAAATCGATATGTGCGTTATCTAGGTTTGCTGACCAACGGTTCCATGCCGGAGAGGTTAGCCACAATCTGCGAAAAGATCGTCACCAGGTACCCGATGAAAAAACTCAAGGTGCAGATTTCTTTGGATGGCCCGGAACCAGTTCATAACGAGATCAGGAAAATGCGCCGCGGCTATGAGAAGGCGATAAAAAGCTTTGAACGGCTGATGCAGGTAAAGAGGAAACACAAAAACCTCAAGTTCACCGCAGCCATCACCTTGATGCGGGAAAATCTGGACTTCGTCGAGAAGCTTGTCGACGATCTCGAACGGATTAATGTGCCAAGCAAAATGTCGATGATTCGAGGAAATTCTTTCAGCACATTCGGTGTACCGGCCAGCATATTAAAGCAAGAATATGAACCGCAGAAACCCTATTTGCAAAACGATCTCGACGCGGTAAAGCAGTTCCTGGATCGGATAGAAAATAAACACCCAGGCTACTTTAAGGGATATCAGCGGCAGAAGCTTGATATCATGTTGGATACCTTAAGGCATCGAAAAAGAACTTTTCCCTGCCGCGCAGGTTATGACGACGTCGTCATCTACGCCGACGGATATGTGGCCGTGTGCGAGCAGGTCGCTCCTTTCGGCCACTTGAGCCAATGGAACTGGAGTCTGGCCGCGGCCTGGAACTCGCTAGAGGCGTGGCAGCATCGAGCGCTAACCAGCGGTTGCGCCTGTATAAATGGATGTAATATATCGACCCACCTGGACTTACAGCAACAGCAGAACCCGCAGCAAGAGGCGGTCAGCGTACTCTAACCAGGTGGCATGGCCGAAGCGAGCGGAACGAGGAAACTTTTGGAACTGAAAAAAGAACGGGTCAGCGATAAACTTGACCACTCGTCTGTCATAAGCGGTGAGCAAAGGTGGGTGGATCCCGGACAGGAACTCCGTTACTCAGCGGAAACTCAGGACGAAGCTTATCAGGCCGGCGCCTATGACGTTATTGAGTCTCTCGATTTTTCTGCCCGCATCGCCGTGCAGGCTGGATACGTTATCCATCAGCGCGCTCAATCAGTGCTGGATATTGGCTGTGGTACCGGAGAGTTACTAAAATATTTAAATCCCAATATTCGCTATGTGGGTATGGATATTTCACCAACGGCAATAGCAATCGCGACGCAGCGTTATTCGAACTACCCGCACGCTGAGTTTTTCGCGTCCGACTTCAGACGGTGGGATAGCCCCGATGACGAGTACGACTGCATCGTCTGGGCCGGCATCGGTCGTACCTGGACCCGCGGCGGACGAAAAGGGGATAAACGTGATTGGCTCAACATTCTGCTCTCGCTGAATCGCTACCTGGCCAGGGACGGAGTAATTATTATTGAAGCAACCAAGGACCACTGGCCGAAACTATCAAAACTGATTGCCGCTGACTATGCGGTGTTGGCGGGCAACGATATAGATTGCCTGGTGAATGATCACCGGGCGGTTCGATCTACACGCGTTATCCAACCACGCAATATGCAGACTTAATAATGTGCAATGGCTAGACCGGGCTTTCTTACTAAACTTGACATACATTACGATATTGCCAAGATTCAGGCGGTGGTAAATGACCGCTATCATCTGTTCGGAGATAACAACGTCCTGCTGGTAAACTCGCATCCGGAGAGCGAGGATCCGTTGCGGGATTACTCAGGATGGCTGCCGGAGGATATCAGCGAGGATGACTTCACCGTTGTTAACAGAGAATTTCGCGGGACCGCGCTCGAAGATCTGCTGCAACAGCTGCCTTTCCCCTATAGGCGGACCCGGCTTATGCGCCTGCAGAAAAAAACCTGTCTTACCATCCACAACGATACCTGCTTGCGTTATCACTATGCCATAAAAACCAATCCCGCCTGTTTTCTGGTACAGATGAAGGACAATATCGGGGAATTCCACCACGTTCCAGCAGATGGATATCTGTATGAGATGGACGGAACGAAGACACACATGGCGCTCAACGCAAGTAAGGAGGAGCGTATACATCTCGTCATCAGTTCATTGAAGTTGGATAACATTTGTGAAGCCCGGCCGGCGGCGTTCTACAGCGGTGATATGCTGGGGCAAAAGAGCTGACGCTTCGCCGGTGGCAGTGACGCTTAACGGGCTATTCGATCAGTTCGCGCAGCTGGCGTATATCTGAATCGGGGTCGGGGATTTCCCGTGCGCCGAAGTCCATATAGTTGGCATAGCTGAACTCCTCCAGCAGCAGGAAAGCGGGTCGCGCGTAGGTGCCTTTTGGTGCAGCACGGATTGCCGATTCCAGTAGGAATTCCATCTCAGGCACCGCGGGCTTAGGCCGCATGGTGCGCAGGGCGATTAAGCCAAGGAGATAATAAGCCTCGGACATCTGCTCAGGTGACAGGCTGCTGTTGTTCTGCAGTAAACGCCGCAGCATACTGGAGGTCACGATATCGTGTACCGCTCGCTCGCGCCCGGCGGGAGCCAGAGTTAACTCTGTACTCTGTATGAACAGGTCCCGCGCGCGCGCTAGAGAGGGCTCAGCATCTAGCTCAGCACTCAGTTGATCCATGCTGTCAATCCACACCTGAACGTGGTGGCGGATATATAGCGGAACGTCTTCGCGCTGCAGAAAACTGTTCAGGGTAGAACGCAGGCGGTCAAGATCTCGCGTTACCGTTATGCTGATCTGAAGATAATCGATCAACACTCCATCTAGATCCAAGTCGGCCGGCTGCACCGATCTATCCAGGATAATTTCCTCATATTTGTCCAGCGCGCTGTCGAATTGTCGTGTGGCGACGTAAAGCTGCGCGATGTCTTCCCGCTCTAAAGTAGTGGTATCTATGCGGGCGAACAGCTTTTGCCCCATTAGAAAATCGGATTCATCAGGAAGTCTGGAGTGGCAGGAAACGCAGTTTTGCACCATATCTAGCAGGGAGAAGTAGGCATCGATATAGCTCCCGTCCTGGAATGAGTATTCAACACGCGCTATCGCTTTTTCCAAGGAACCGGCCAGCAGCTTGAATTCTGCTTCACGGCCCTGCGCGTGTGCAATAAGTTTTTGTTTGGTGGAAGTCAGAACTTGCAAGTGCTGCTGGACCAGGATTTTATCGGCGGAGTCGGTGTTTTGATCCACACGCAGGCTGAGCGGCAGCAGATAGGCTACCGCATCAAAAGCTTCCCACATCGTTTGTCGTACATCCTCATCCTCAGATTGACCGACTACAATCGGTACGCCGAAGATGATGGTAAAAACCAGCAAGCAGGCTTTTGCGCCTTTCATACTTCATCCCCTTAAATATTAATCCAGCTCTATGCTAAAGGTGTAAACTCAGTGCCAAACTGATCGAGATCAAATTCGCCCCATTTTTCCCTTGAGCTGCCCCTGGATCAGTGCGCGACAGCGGCAAAAAGCTTTGCCGGTGCCAGCCAGCGTACAGCAGGATGACCACAGGTTTTATCCAGCAAATCATCCAGGAACTGCCACATACTTTGATCATGGCGCTGATGATGCGTGAGCAGTCCGGTTGGCTCGTCGGGATCGGCTCGATTTGCTCTTTTCATCGTTAAGTGATGGGTCAGCAAAGCAAGGGCCGATTCAGTGCCGACAAAAGCGCCCCCTGCGCGCCAGTTGATTATATCAACGTGCGTATTGCAGCGAAGCAAGCCTTGTTCGCTAGCAGAGTGCCGGGCGGTATAGGTTGAAATTCCGGTAAATCCCAGCATATTCAATTGTGCAACAACTTTATCCGCGATTCGATTCCAGGGAGGCACCATAACCGGGATGAATTGCCTACTGAAGGTTTCATGCATTCTTGCAGCGCCCATTTTTAATTCATCTGTGATTACGTTAGCCGGCCGGTGATTCCCAAGCTCACATTTCTTTTGTCCGGCTGGAGCGTGATTTAGATGAGCGTAACCGTGCTGCAGAATCGTACAGTCGTGCTGGGCAACAAACTCTGGCAGGTCGGGTAGAAACAGCGCGGGTGAAACGGATAGCCCCAAGGGCACTGCGTAGTCCGAGCTCAGCCTGAGCAGGTGTCGCAAGTTGTCCCCAGGCTGATCGGCATCATCATCGCGCCACCACAGCTTGACCAGCTGACCACTGCAGTGCCAATGATCCAGCTCCTGCATTAGTGTTCGCCAATTAATCATTTATCCCCGTCCTGCGCGACATGCCGCTGCCAGCTGTCCCGAACAAACCTCGCGGTCTCGGTCGCCCCGTTCAGATTAAAGCGTGTATTGACTGCGGCAGGCTGAGTAGCGCATCGATCAACCGCCTTAGCTAGCGCGCTGACAGAAAGTTGTTTTTCCCTGAGCACAAGCGCTACTCGCAGCTCCTGCAGTTTTTGCGCTCGCTGCTGCTGCTCTGTTTCTCCGTCGCCCTCGAACGGCACGACCACGGCTCGTGCACCGGTCTGCAGTATATCTGCAATAGTGTTGTATCCAGCCTGCGATACCGTCACCGTGCAGTTGCGCAACAAGGTTAAGAAATCATCACGATTTGGCTCAACAAGAATACGTTGCGACTGATGGGCATAGAGCAACTGTGCAGTTGGCTGCGGCGTGTTTGGTCCAATCAAAAAATGCCAGGTCTCATTTTTTAATCGACTCGCGCTGTGTGCTTTTAGCGCTGTCCGCAGAAGCTTATCCCCAACTGCGCCACCTCCCGTCGAGATCAAAACTTCACCTCGACCGCTGGTATCAGCGGCAGAATTTGATGCCGGCGGGGAGATATAGCCGGTGTAGTGCAATCGCTGCCCGATTTCATTGACGCGGGGAAACGAGTCCTCAAAGCGGATGAGTTCAGGATCACCGTGAACCATGACCGCGTCGAAAAAGCGTGTAATCAGCGCAGTGCTCTCGGCCATACGGTGCTCTGGTCTCTGCTGCACGATATCACGCACTGAGCACAGAACCAGCGGCCTCGGCGTTGCCTCAAGCGTTGCCTGTAATAGCGGGATAAGCTCGAATCTGAGCTGACGCCTACCGAAGGGGAATGATTCGGTGATCACTATGTGCGGTTTTAGACGTGCAAAATGTTCCAGCAGCAGCTGACACCTGTTCTCTTTCCATATGGCATCGATTTCCTTTCCACTGGCATCGATCAGCTGTTCAAACTTATGATTGGACGCGCGTAGAGGGGGAAGCTGGATGAAGTGCTCACCTCCAGGCTCCCGGGAAGAAGGTGGCCCGCCGCTGACCAGATACACATCCAGGCCCATATCATGCATCGCTTTGTTTATTAACAATGCCCGCTTAAGATGCCCTGTACCGAGCAGGTGCTGTACATAAAAAAACACACGTGGTCGTTCTATGGGTAGAGATGAATGTAATGACAACGGGCTATAAACGGTCCATTTATTCTGTCGGATGGTGTGTGTTTTTAGATTAAATTATACCGACGACGTGTCTGCTTAGGGTAAATTTGCTTACACTCCGTGAAATGAAGAATTCTACGTTTGATGGCGAAGATTTGTTATCACCATATTAGCTGGACGTTCTTCCAATGAAAACTGTAAAAGCAGGATGCCGGTAATCTAGAGTGCTGAAGAATCTTACAATCAAGTTGGCCCCCTGGCGGCACCACCAGCTGCCTGATCGAGTGCGAACCGCTATTCAACGCCAGCAGGCTTTGAGTGAGGTAATTATTGGATGGATACAGCTGACTGTGGTGGTTACTTTCTGTGTTCTGTATACCATTGCTCCCAAGACATTCAGCGAAGATGCCGCGTTTGAACCCGTACCGTGGGTACTGGGTTGCTATCTAGCATTCACCATATTGCGGCTGGTTCTGGCGCATAGGGGCCACCTGCCTGACTGGTTTCTGTACGTCTCGGTCGTAATCGATATGATGCTGTTGATGGTGTTGATCTGGAGTTTCCACCTGCAGTACGAGCAGCCGCCATCTTTTTATTTAAAAGCGCCAACTCTGCTATACGTTTTTATTTTCATTGCCTTACGTGCGTTGAGGTTTGAGGCCAGATTCGTACTGGCTGCAGGGGCTACCGCCGCCGTGGGCTGGCTGCTGATGGTTTGGTATGTCACTACAAATGATTCCATGGAGATCACGCGTGACTATGTCAAGTACATGACATCCAACAGCGTCCTGCTCGGGGCTGAGTTCGACAAGATCATAACGATCCTGATGGTCACCCTGATACTAGGCATTGCGCTCTTCCGCGCGCGCAACCTGCTCATAGAGTCGGTGGTGGAAAGTGCCACAGCTAGAGAGTTGTCACGGTTTGTCCCGTCTGAAGTGGTCCGGCAGGTGCAGACATCCGCCGATGGCGTTACGGCGGGACAGGGTGAACTTCGCGAAACGACCATTTTGTTTACTGACGTGGAGGGCTTTACCAGTCTGAGCGAAAAGCTGTCACCAACAGATCTGATTAAGACTTTGAACGAGTATTTCACTGCAGTGGTGGAGCCCATCGAGCGATACGGTGGAGTCGTTACCCAGTTTCAGGGAGATGCTATTCTGGCCAGCTTCAATCAGCCGAGAATCGATGAGGATCATGCGGCAAACGCTGTCCGCGCCGCCACTGATATTCAGCAGGTGTTAGCTGAGCAAACATTTGGTGATGGTCTGCGCTTGCGTTGCCGAATCGGCATCAACAGCGGTGTAGTAGTAGGTGGGCTAGTCGGCACCAAGGACAGGTTAGGGTACACCGTGCACGGTGATGATGTTAATGTCGCTGCACGTCTGGAGCAGTTAAACAAGGAGTACGGCACGTCGATCATAATCTCCGCCAGCACTTATAAACTCGCTGGCCCGGATCGGTTCCCATTCAAGAAGATCGGCGAAGTTCAGATACGCGGACGTCACAGCGACACTACCATATATACGGTGCGCGAGAACCAAGACTGAGGCGTTAGCTGCTAACCTGCAGCCAGCGGTGGGCTTGACACGCACTGTGCGACATATGTATGAGTGCACACAGAATGCCTGTCCGCACCGCGCCAGGCTCTATCGCCCGAATGATCTTCGCACTCGGAGAAGTTATGTCGAGCTTCAAACTTAGTTTCGTCAACGGGTTTACGCTGACGGCATTGGTTTGTTTTAGTTTTATGTCTGCCCCTGTCCACTCTGTGGACAAAGTGTTTATTGCTATCGGCACCGGGGGTCCGACTGGAGTTTATTTTGTAGCTGGTAATTCAATCTGTCGCATGATTCACAAGGAGGCGGCTGAGGGCCGCAAGCAGGGCCGTAAGCACGACATCCGCTGTGCTGCACCGTCCACTGGGGGATCCACCTATAACATCAGCAACATCAGGCAAGGCGAGCTTGATTTCGGCATCGCTCAATCTGATTGGCAGCATCACGCCTATTACGGTACCGGCAAGTTTGCGGGCAAACGGTTTGAGCAGTTACGCGCAGTTTTCTCCATGCATCCAGAGCCGTTTCATATCATCGTGGGAAAGAACACCGGTATTAAGAGTTGGGCCGATTTGAAGGGAAAACGAGTCAATATAGGTAACCCGGGATCCGGCCAGCGGGGCACCATGGAAGTACTGATGACTGCACACGGTACCAGTAAGGACGATTTTCAGCTGGCCACCGAGCTGACCTCCACCGAGCAGTCCAAGGCTTTGTGCGACCAGAAAATAGACGCCTTTGGATACACGGTAGGTGTTCCCAATGCCGGTGTTGCGCTGGCTACCGATGGGTGTGCGGCGAAAATCATCAATTTAAGTGGTCCGGTTGAGGAAAGGCTGGTCAATAACAACCCATTTTATACTTTCATAACGATACCAAAGGGAAAATACAAAACGACAGACTCTGCTGTCATCACATTCGGGGTAACGGCGACCGTTGTCACCAGGGCGGATCAACCGGATGAAATTGTGTACGAGGTCGTGCGCTCTGTATTCGAGAATATTGACGACTTCAGGGCCCTACACCCCGCTTTCAGTAGCCTTGACCCCGCGCCTATGATCAAAGACGGACTTTCCGCGCCGTTGCATCCAGGCGCAGTCAAGTACTATAAAGAAAAAGGCTGGATGTAACTGCGCGCTTGCAACGTCTCCCCAAGCCCAGGGTTCCGTCGCTTTCGTTTTTGCTCCCTTTTCTTTTGCAGCAGGCAATGTCTGAGGAAAATGTCACGCTATCCGAGCGCACGCCTGTCACGATGAAAAAAAAGCCGGACGATACAGGGCATGGGGGGCGGAGGCCCAGCCTCCGGGTCGCTGGACCAGTCAGCGCTATCGCTCTGTTATGGTCGCTGTATCAGCTGTGGATCGCTTCTCCACTCCCTTTTATTTTTAACTTTGGAATAGTCGACGGTGTAGCGGCAAGAGGAATTCATCTTGCGTTCGCTCTGCTGCTGGCATTTTTACTATTTCCTGTTGCGAAAAAGTCCGCTTGCGGCAGGATTCGTATGCATGATGTTGTGCTCGCTGTCGTCTCGTCCGCCTGTGCGCTTTACCTTTGGCTGGGCTGGGACGGACTGGTTGAGCGCCAGGGCATGTTATTGACGCACGGGTTCGGCAAGCTTCACTTCCCTACGGAAGCAATCATAGGTGGAGTCGGGATTTTATGTTTACTGGAGGCGACCCGGCGTGCGGCGGGTGCGCCGTTGGCCGCAGTCGCATGCATGTTCCTGTTGTATTCACTGTTTGGACAATACATGCCCGACCTTGTGTCGCATAAGGGCGTTTCGCTCAACCGCTTGATCGGATACCAGTGGCTCGGTGGTGAGGCGATTTTTGGTATCCCCATCGACGTGTCGGTGAGTTTCGTGTTTCTGTTCGTACTGTTTGCTTCTCTGCTCGACAAGGCCGGAGCTGGGGGGTACTTTTTAAACCTGGCGTTCGCCCTGGTAGGAAAGCTGCGCGGTGGCCCAGCTAAGGCCGCAATACTAGCTTCCGGCATGACTGGCCTGGTTTCCGGGTCTTCAAAAGCCAACGTGGTCACTACCGGCATGTTCACTATACCAGTAATGAAAAAGACTGGACTACCAGCGGTCAAAGCAGGAGCTATCGAAGTGGCGGCATCTACTAACGGTCAGCTGATGCCGCCTATCATGGGTGCCGCGGCCTTCATCATGGCGGAGTTTGTCGGGATTTCTTATTTCGATGTCATCACAGCTGCACTGATCCCAGCCGTGTTGTCCTATATCGGGCTGTTCTATATTGCACATCTTGAAGCGATGAAGCTCGGTCTGACCGCTTTGCCCAAAAAAGATGTCCCGCCACTGGGCAAAACGTTTGTCGGCGGTGTCCACTTTTTAATCCCAATTTTTACTTTGATCTACCTGCTCATGGTAAAGAAGTGGACTGCCGCAAGTGCGATTTTCCACGCTGTACTTGTCCTGGTAGCTATCATTCTGGCTCAGTCTATTGTGACTGCGATTAAAGATGACCGCATCACAGTTATATCTGGATTGAAGCAAGGAATCATTCAGCTTTATCTCGGTCTGATCGGCGGAGCGCGTAACATGGTTGGCGTTGCCATCGCTATCGCTGCCGCCGGCATCATTGTCGGCGCAGTATCTTCCACCGGTCTTAACAACGCCATGGTGGGCGTGGTCGAGACACTCTCCGGTGGCAATGTTTATCTATTGCTGGGCCTGATCGCTTTGCTCTGCATCATCCTGGGCATGGGTCTGCCCACCACTGCAAATTATCTTGTAGTGGCGTCACTCCTTGCCGGCGTTTTGGTTGAATTGGGTGGAGCAGCGGGTCTGGTTGTGCCGCTGATTGCCGTTCACCTGTTTGTTTTCTACTTCGGTTTACTGGCGGATTCCACACCGCCAGTTTGTCTGGCGGCTTTTGCCGCATCGGCTATATCTCGAGCTGATCCACTGAAGACCGGCGTGCAGGCTTTCTTTTACGACATGAGAACAGCGATACTGCCCTTTGTTTTTATCTTCAATCCGGAATTGCTGCTAATAGGTGTGAGCAGCTGGTGGCATGCCGCAGTTGTATTTTTAGTGTCGTTTATCGCGATGCTCTGCTTCGGTGCCGTAACCCAAGGCTGGCTGATTGTAAAAATTAGATGGCACGAAGGGCTAATTCTGTTGGCCGTGATGGTAGCGCTGTTCCGGCCTGGGCTGGTCATGGATCAGATCTTCCCTGCGTTCGTTCCGGTAGAGATCAGTCGCTTTGCCGCGGGTGAACCAGTGGCGCAGCCGGGACAGGCAATAAGACTGCACATCAGCAGAGCATCCGACTATGGTGACCGCTTCAAATTGTTTCATGTGGAGACACCGCCAAAGACAGAGCAGAAAGGAGACTTTGGTACGTACGGCGTCGTTTTGGAACAAAGCGAGGACGATCAAATTTACTACGTCGTCGATATGCAGTTCAATGGATTACTGGAAAAGGCCGGACTTGGTTTTGGGGACAAGGTCACAAAGATCGAAGCGGCACAGGCGGGCGTTCCTGCCAAACAGTGGGTGTATCCTGTTGCTCTGCTTCTGCTGGCAGGAGTGATCGCGCTGCAGCTGAAACGTAAGCGACGCCTGGCCCCGAATTGATGGGTATTAGGTGTGATATTTTGCGACTTGTAGATAGCGAGAGCGAACGCGGATCGCTCTGCTACTGCACCCATCCCCTCTCCCGGTAATAGCGCAAGGCCCCAGCGTGTAGCGGTAAAGTCAGGCCGCGATTATGCATGGAGTCGGGGCGCAGCTCACCGAATGCAGCATGTGCCGATCTCAGGCGATCCAGCTGCTCGAACACGAGTTTGACGAGAGTGTAGACAGTTTCTTCATCAAGGTCTTCAGTGGTGATAAGCGTCTGTACCAGACCGAAGGTGTCTATCGGTGCCGCGTTGGATTGGTAGATGCCGCCGGGTATTGACAGCGTGACGTAGTAAGGACGGGCGGCAATGAGCTTCTCAACTATCGCTGCGGAGACGTCTACCAGGCCGGCGTTACACAAATCTACCATGTGTTTGGTAGCGGCGTTAGGATGGATATCGCTGCGGACCACCGCATCTACCGTCCCGAAGCACAAAGCCAGGGTATCCTGAGACTGTGACGCCGGCAGTTCTTCTACTAGCTGAAAATCTTTTTTTGTCCAACCACTGGCCTGTAGCAAGTCGTCCAGCATGGTGCGCTGCGCTGAACCGGGATTGCCGACGTTAACTCTCTTGCTTTTCAGTTGGCTGAACGTTTCGATCTGCTGCTCCTGTCTGGCGAGTACGGTAAACGGGGTTCCGTTGAGGGAGAACAGGCTGCGCAGGTTATCAAAGTTGATATCAAAGAATTCGAACCGGCCACTGCCATTGCTCGCCTCGTATTGGACGGCAGAATCGATGATGCCGAGATCAAGCGCTCCGTTACGGATATTGGTGATGATGTGAACCTGGTCTGAGCTGTCTATGTCTGTTCGCGCAACAGTTAATTCACAGTTGATGTCTTCCGGCTGGCTGTTGATCAGTCTGCACAGAATGCGACTGGTATGGTTATTGAACGTCCCCCTTTGTGCGGCACCAAGCAGAACGTCCAGTGAAAAAGCCGGAACAGGGATTGACAATAAAAAGATGCTGATAAGCGATAGCACTAAGCGCCTTGAGACCCAGGCAGTTGGTCTGACCTGAAGGACTTTTTTGTTTTGCATGGTGCCTCCTTCCAGGGTTCCGGGCACCCGGCGAGAGCCAGAAACAGGTACCACAGTATCGACAGTATATAGGCATAGCTGAATGGACTGAAGAGTGGTCGACGGTTGCGTAGAGATATGCGGCAGCAAGGATAAGTACCGCAAACAGGCGCTGTTCACTCGGTGCGCCGAGAGCGGTTCAGGCATTGTCGCACAGCCCGGTCGACAGATGTTTAACGGTGTCGGTCGGCGCAATCCGCTGCTTACGGGGAAATATTTCAAAAACCAAGCGTGAATTGCTAATATACCGGCGTCAATACTCATTACCGTGCACTATTTAACGATATCAGATAGCGGTAAGCTGTAACTCATAACATTAAAACAATTCACAACTAACTACTTTAGGAGAGATTAAAAATGCGCTTATTGTCATTTGCCAGAACCCTGGCACTGTCAGCAGCGGTCGGACTCAGCGGTTTGTCCGGTGTGGCCCAAGCTGAGACGAAGTTTATAAGCATTGGCACCGGTGGGGTAACGGGTGTGTACTACCCGACTGGTGGCGCGATCTGTCGTCTGGTTAATAAGGACCGGAAGGATCACGGCATCCGCTGCTCCGCGGAGTCGACCGGCGGATCGATCTACAACATCAACACCATCAGAGCCGGTGAGCTGGAATTCGGCGTGGCCCAGTCCGACTGGCAGTACCACGCTTATAACGGTACTTCCAAGTTTGAGGACCAAGGCAAATTTGAAAACCTGAGGGCCGTTTTCTCGGTCCACCCAGAACCCGTTACCGTCATCGCCCATGATGATTCCGGCGTGAAGAACATCACCGACCTCAAAGGCAAGCGCTTGAACATTGGTAACCCAGGCTCGGGCACGCGCGGCACCTGGGAAGTTCTGGAGGAGGCGCTCGGCTGGCAGCGCGGTGACCTCAAACTGGCGGCGGAAATGAAATCGGCGGAAACCGGTCAGGCCGTGTGTGACGGTAAAATCGATGCGTATTTCTGGCTGGTGGGCCACCCCTCAGCGCTGACCCAGGAATCGCTGGCCACCTGTCCGTCGCATCTGGTTAACGTGACCGGCCCAGAGATCGACAAGCTGGTAGAGGCTAACTCCTACTATCGTAAAGCCACCATTCCGGCAGGGATGTACAATAACGAGGAGGACGTCAATACCTTTGGCGTGGGCGCTACTTTCGTTACCAGCGCGGATGTACCGGATGACGTCGTATATGTGGTGGTGAAAGCGGTTTTTGACAATTTTGATACCTTCAAAAAGCTGCACCCCGCGTTTGCCAATCTTAAAGAAGAGGAGATGATAACCGATGCCTTGTCGGCACCACTTCATCCAGGCGCGGAGAAATACTATAAAGAACGAGGTTGGATGTAATAATCTCGCAGTCTATGGGGCGGTTTCATCCGCCCCGTTTTTTTTCAATGCTTATATTTCGGCGTATGACAAATCACCGCTGCCCTAGCGGTACTGCCCATTCGCCGGATTGAAGGGGAGGTCAGCAATGGCCAAAGAAGCGCTTTCTTCCGCTAATGTAGACGATCTGGTTGCGCAGGTCGATACCGGGGCTCGCAACCCCAGCGGCTGGCAGGGCCAGCTGATTCTTTCTGTCGCCTTTGCCTGGGCGTGCTTCCAAATCTACATCGCCTCCAACTTACCATTCGAGCTGACCGACTTGACGGGCATCAGTCTTATCGTTACCGATTCCAACGCCCGCCTCATCCACCTCGCCTTTGCAGCTTTTCTGGCGGCGCTGGCATTCCCTCTGTTTAAAAGCAGCTCGCGCACGAGTATCCCCTGGTATGACTGGCTGCTCGGCGCCCTGGCGGTGCTCTCCTGTCTTTACATCGTCGTCCTGCGTAACGAAATAGCGGTGCGAGCCGGATTGCCGACCGCGGGTGATCTGATTATCTCGACCATCGGCATGATCGTGCTCGCTATTTCTGTATATCGTTCCCTCGGACTACCGCTGGTGATTATCAGCAGCGTTTTTATCACCTACGTCTTTTTCGGCTCGGCGGAGTGGATACCCGATGCTATTCGCTGGAAGGGCGCATCCTACGGCAAGGCCATGTGGCACTACTGGATGCAGAATGAAGGGGTGTTCGGCGTTGCCTTAGGCGTATCTGCCCGACTGATATTTTTGTTCGTTTTGTTTGGCGCCATTTTGGAGAAGGCGGGCGCCGGTAACTACTTCATCAAGCTGGCCTTTGCCCTGCTCGGTCATTTTCGAGGCGGCCCGGCAAAGGCAGCAGTGTTGGCTTCGGCTATGAGCGGCCTGTACTCCGGCTCATCCATCGCCAATGTCGTCACCACCGGAACATTCACTATTCCTTTAATGAAGCGAACCGGCTTCACCGCAGAAAAAGCGGGCGCGGTGGAAGTTGCCTCCTCCACCAACGGCCAGCTTACGCCCCCGGTTATGGGCGCCGCCGCGTTTCTGATAGCGGAATTTACCGGCGTACCCTATACCGACATCCTCAAGCATGCGCTGGTGCCGGCGCTGGTGTCTTATATCGCCCTGATCTATATCGTGCATCTGGAAGCGATGAAGCTTGATTTGAAAGGGCTGAAGAAACCCCCTTCAAGCCTGACCTTCATAGGCAGGATAATCGGTTTCCTGACCGGCTTCATCAGCGTGGCCGTTCTGTTTGCGGCAGTCTATTACGGCCTGGGCTGGATTGGGGACGTGGCCCCGGAGTCTTCTTTTACCGCGGTAGTAATCATTAGCGCGGCGGCTTACCTGATACTGCTGTGGCTTGCCGCCAAGCGGCCGGATCTGCAGGTTGACCCGCCCGATGCGCCAATTGTGGAATTGCCCAAGGCCGGCCAGACGGCAATGACGGGTCTGTATTACATTCTGCCGATCGTTATCCTGATCTGGTGCATCCTGCCCACTCCGGATCGGCTGTCTCCAGCGCTGTCGGCGTACTGGGCCACTATCGCCATGATCATCGTTACGCTAACCCATCGGCCCCTGAAAGCCATCATGCGCGGCTCGGGTGACGTGGGCGCGGCTTTCAAGCAGGGCGCGGGCGACTTCGTTGCGGGCATGATATCCGGCTCGCGTAACATGATCAGTATTGGTATCGCGACCGGTGCCGCGGGCATTATCATCGGAACCATCTCCCTGACCGGCGCGCATCAGGTTATCGGCGCCTTCGTTGAAGCGATCTCCGGCGGTAATCTCATGTTCATGCTGATCCTGGTCGCAATCATGAGCCTGATCTTGGGCATGGGTCTGCCGACGACGGCGAACTATATCGTCGTGTCCTCACTCATGGCGCCGGTGGTGGTCTCGCTGGGAGCGCAGAGCGGTCTCATCGTTCCGCTCGTCGCCGTCCACCTGTTTGTGTTTTATTTTGGCATCCTGGCTGACGATACGCCGCCGGTCGGGCTGGCGGCATTCGCCGCAGCGGCGATTTCACAGGGCGACCCAATCAAAACCGGTCTGCAGGGATTTGCCTACGATATCCGCACCGCGCTGTTACCGTTTTTGTTTATTTTCAACACGGAGCTGCTGCTGATTGATGTCTCTGCCGTTAAGGCAGTCATTGTATTCGCTGTGGCTGTAATCGCGATGATGCTGTTTGCAGCAGCAACGCAGAACTATTTCTTTGTGCGCAATCGAATTTGGGAGACCGTACTGCTGCTGCTGGTGGCTTTCACCTTATTCCGGCCCGGTTTCTGGCTCGACCGCGTGGCACCGCCCTTTACCGACAAGCCGGGCATCGAGATTGAGCAAATCGCGGACGGCAGACCGGTTGGCGAGGACCTCAGAGTATTGTTGTCCGGTCCCGACCTCAACCACCCAGACCGGATATTCTCTACCAGTATTCTCATTCCGATGGGGGAGGGCGACGGCGTCACCCGGCTGGAAAACAGCGGACTGCTGATCATCGTCGACGGCGACCAGGCTCTGATGGAAGAGCCGCTGCCGGGCACAGCGTTTGAGGGGCTGGGTCGCAAGTTCGATTTTTACGGCGACAAGCCGGTGATTATAGAGTCGGTTGCCGTTCCGAATGAGCGCATGGCCAAGGAAGTGTTTTATATTCCGGCGGTGCTGTTACTGGCGCTGGTTGTCTACTTTCAGTTCAGGCGCAAGCGCCGCGCAGCAGGGGCACCCGCAACACAAACTGCGTAAAGAGAGACTTGAGAAATGTTTAACAACATCCTTCTGCCAATTGATTTAAGTGAAGAGAGTTCCTGGCGCAAACCGCTGCAGGTGGCGATAGATATGTGTCAGAAAAATGACGCGGTGTTGCGGGTGATGACCGTGGTTCCTGATTTGGGCATGAACATCGTGGCCCAGTACTTTCCTGAAGGCTATGAACAGGAAGTGGTCAAAAAGACGCTGCAGCAGCTGAAGGATTTCGTTAAGGAACACGTGCCCGGCGGCATTACGGTAAAGCACGCGGTGGGTGAAGGGTCAATATATAAAACTATCCTGCAAGTTGCGGAAGAGACAAAGGCCGACCTGATCATCATGCAATCGCTGCGACCCGAGCTGAAGGATTATCTGCTGGGTCCCAATGCTTCTCGCGTCGTGCGCCACGCTGATTGCAGCGTTCTCGTGGTCAGGGAGTAAAATCCAAGACTAAAAATAGATCCGGGCGCGCTAGAAAAAGAAATACAACATCGCTGCGGCGCGCTGACAGTAAAACCACCTAGTAAGCTATTTCATCAGGGTTCAATAGATATCTGGTGAGCTTGGATTCATAGCCAAATATTGCCGGCTGGCCTCCGGTATGCATGAATAGCATGGCGCGCTTCGAATCCGCCTTGTGCTGGCGGGCTATAGCTATGAATCCTGCCATGGATTTTGCAGTGTAAGTTGGATCGACTAACAGCCCCTCAAGGTGAGCGGACAGTTCTATTGCCTCCATGGCAGCCGGATTGCTCATGCCGTAACCCGGCGCTAAAAAAGCGTCTACCAGGTTGATATCCGAGCGCGCAACTGGGTTGGTGATACCAAGCAGTTGGGCGATCTCGTGGCAGCGACTTTCTATGCGCTGTTGCTGCGCGTCGGCGTCGCGTCGAACGCAGATTCCGGTGACCTTCATGTCGGATCCCAGAGCTTTCAGCCCGAATAAAAGTCCTGCATGAGTGTGGCCGCTGCCCGAGGCGGTAACCGTTTCAGCGAAATCAAGATTTGCCCCATTCATCTGCTGCAGTAATTCCTGTGCACATAAGACATAGCCGAGTGCACCGAGCGGCGGATGGCCCGGAGCGAGTGGGATGACGTATGTTCGACGCCCTTTTTCTTCTAGTTCTCCCGCAATTTCTCTGATGCGACGATCTGCACCGGCCTCATCCTCTCCTTTGTCGTAATAATAGAGTTTTGCTCCAAACAGCCTGTCGAGCAGCACATTGCCTGAATTTTTATACACGCTGTCAACATCGGCTACCCGGTCCTCCAGCTGAATACAGCACTTCATCCCGAGTTTACAGGCCGCAGCCGCGGCCAGCCGAACGAAGTTTGACTGAACGGCGCCGGTGATCAGAACGGTATCGGCAGACTGTGCCTGAGCTTCACCCAAGTAGAATTCCAGCTGACGAACTTTATTTCCACCGAATGCTAAACCGGTGCAGTCGTCTCGTTTGACAAACAGTTTAATCCCACCCACGTGTTGGCAGAGGTTTTTCAGCTCGTCAATCGGAGTAGGCACATGGGCAAGATCTACCCGAGGCAGCTGCTTAAGTCTGCCCAGGCTGCGGGTCATGGGACCCTGTCCATTTACTTTAGTTCTATATCCCTTCACTTACTATTTTACAATCCACGCCGCAAGGCAATCAGAATAAACCGGGCAGAGTGTATGCATTATAGTTTACCATCCGCAAGTGTTTATACTGCTGAAGGAAGACAATAATGCTTGGTGTCCTGGGCGGAATGGGGCCGCTGGCTACTGCAGATTTTCTGCAAAAATTTGTCAAAGCGACACCGGCAGAGACTGATCAAGATCATCCTGAGGTAGTCGTATTTTCCAATTCTAAAATCCCGGACAGGGTTGGCCCCATACTGGGCAAGAGCACAGTTTCACCGCTGCCAGGGCTGATCGACAGCGCACAGCGGCTGGAGAATTTTGGCGCGCAGCTGATCGCCATGCCCTGCCATACGGCCCATTATTGGTATACGCAGATTGCGTCAGCCGTCACCGTACCCTTTTTACACATCGCAGATGTCACCTGCGAGGAGATCGTTCGCAGCGCAACCGAGCGCAAACCGACAGTTGGTGTTTTGGCTACCCGGGCCACGCTGCACGCACAGATCTATCAGCACCGTTTCAGGTCTTTTGGTATTTCTTATCTGCTGCCCGAGCCGGACGACCTAGAGCGGATTGTTTTACCGGCAATAGCGGCAGTCAAACGGCAATCCCTGGCCCAAGCTGGTCAGCTGTTGGCTGTCGCAGCCGAGCGGATGATGCAAAAAGGGGCAGGTCTGGTGGTGCTGGCCTGTACGGAACTTCCCACGGTGCTAGAGCACACTGATTCAGATGTGCGCGGGTGCTGCATCGACACAACTGAAACCCTGGCTCGAGCCTGTGTTTCTGCTCTTGGCTTTAAGCGGCGGTCGGCACCGAGCACAGCTTAAAGGCTTTCTCGGAGGAGGCGCGCGCCGCGCTGCTTGCCTTACTGTCAATATCACCGCATCGGGGTGGGGGAGACGCTCGCTCCAGTTATTCATCAGCTTTCAGTTTTTTGTTTTTTGGATTGAAGAACCAATCATAAGCGAACAGTGCCACAGATCCACCAGTATGCAGAAATACCACGGCGTCTTCTTCGGTCAGTTCACCATTTCGAATCATTCCAATCAAACCAGCCATACCCTTACCAGCATAAACTGGGTCAAGCAGAATGCCTTCATACTGCGCGCACAGCTGAACCGCCTCAAGCATGCCTTCGGTAGGGATGCCGTAGCCGTCGCCCACGTATTGATCCCGTACCTGCACCCTGGACTCGGCCACGCCGTCTTCAACGCCGATATATTTCGCCGTCTCGGTAGCGAGCGCATGCACCTTGGCGATCTGAGTTTTTTCATCGGCGCGAACGCTGACACCGATGACGTCAATACTTGAGTTAAGTGCAACCAGGCCCGCGACTAAACCCGCCTGTGTGCCTGTGCTTCCAGTGCCGTGGACGATTTTGGTAACCGGTAATCCGCGGTCTGCTATCTGCGCTGTCAGTTCGTTAGCGCAATCGACGTAGCCAAGCGCTCCCACCCGATTCGAGCCGCCGCCTGGTATGACATAAGGTTTTCGGCCGGAGTCGCGCAAGGTATCCGCTAGCTCTTCCATGGCGGCATCCATGTCGGTGCCGCTTGGACGGTAGTCGATGTCCGCCCCGAACAACCCATCGAGCAGGACATTGCCCGACGTGTTGTAAGTGTCCGGTGCGTCGGGCACCCTTGTTTCCAGGAGGATTTTACAGTCAAGCTCGAGCCGGGCCGCAGCCGCCAGCGTTTGCCGCACGTGGTTTGACTGAACCGCTCCCTGTGTGATCACAGTGTCGGCTCCCTGTGCCAGAGCGTCCGCCATCAGAAATTCGAGCTTCCTGGTCTTGTTTCCACCCGACGCGAGTCCGGTGCAATCATCCCTTTTTACGTAAAGTTTGGGTCCTCCTAGCAACTTGGAAAGACGCGGCATTGCCTCCAGTGGTGTGGGCAGATGTGCAAGCGAAATGCGTGGAAATTGCGAGAGATTCATTACTGATTTCCTGATTTGAAGGTCACTTTGTACATTTTATTTCCGGCTTTGGGAACCCTTTATTACCCTACAACATGACCGGTCAGTTTGATACCATTCGCACAGTTAGACAATACGTCATCAAATAATCCGCAGATACCTGCTTCCAAGCTATCGATAAACTCGACGGGGCTTTAGGCACTTGATTAAAGTTCCGCTGCAATCTACCAAAAATCTTACAGCTATGTCTGAACGTATCGCCCAAGTCGAGCGCAATACTAATGAAACCCAAATTCGCGTCAAGATTGACCTTGACGGGAAAGGGCGTGCGTCGCTGGACATCGGTGTGCCCTTCATGGAGCACATGCTGGATCAGGTTGCGCGCCACGGTATGATCGATGTGGAGATTTCTGCCAAGGGTGATCTGGCTATAGATGCGCACCATACGATAGAGGATGTAGGCATTACTCTAGGTCAAGCCTTAACGCAGGCGGTGGGTAATAAACAGGGTATCCATCGGTACGGGCATGCCTATGTACCGCTGGATGAGGCTTTGAGCCGCGTCGTCCTGGATCTATCCGGGCGCCCCGGGTTGGAGTACCGCGTCATCTATCCACGTGCCCGGGTCGGCCAATTCGACGTAGATTTAATCAGAGAGTTTTTTCAAGGTTTTGTAAATCACGCCCAGGCTACCGTCCATGTGGACAATATTCGCGGCGCAAACGCACATCATATAGCGGAAACAATATTCAAAGCATTTGGTCGCGCGCTGCGTATGGCGGTGGAGTTAGACGCCCGCTTAGGGCAGGCCGTCCCGTCGACCAAAGGAAGGTTGTAGCATCATGTCGCTGGTTGCGGTTGTTAATTTTGGGACGGGCAATCTCCGTTCAGTGCAGAAAGCAATTGAGCATGTTGCAGATAAAGGGGTGCGTGTAATCGTTACCGAAAAAAGTACGGACTTGGCCCAAGCTGACCGAGTTGTTTTCCCCGGGCAGGGTGCAATTGGCACCTGTATAAACGCCATGCAATCCCACGGTCTGCAAGAGGTGCTGAATGACTTACTGCAATCTAGACCGTTTCTCGGCATTTGTCTTGGCCTGCAGGCTATGTACGAATCCAGCGAAGAAGATGGAGGTGTGAGATGTATGGGGGTGCTAAAAGGGGCGGTGGAACACATCAATGTCAGTGGTAATGGAGGCGGATTTAAAGATCCCGTTACTGGGATCCGGCTAAAAGTTCCCCATATGGGCTGGAATAATGTGACGCAAACAAAACCACATCCAATGTGGCGAAAAATTAAGCAAGGCCAGCGATTTTATTTCGTCCACAGCTATTGTGCACACGCGAAAGACCCGGCGCAGGAGTATGGCATTACTGAGTATGGTTTCCCTTTTACTGCCGCCGGGGGTATGGAAAACTATTTTGGGGTCCAGTTTCATCCTGAAAAGAGCCAAAATGCTGGACTGCAGCTCATGAAGAACTTCATTACATGGGATGGTTCAGCATGAATTCATGTGGTTCCATCTCTCTATCAGCAAAGCACAGGGCGTATTATGTTACTGATTCCGGCGATTGATATAAAAGATGGGAAGTGCGTCCGGCTGCGACAGGGCAATATGGCTGATGTCACTGTTTTTGCCGATGACCCGGTCACTGCCGCCCGACGCTGGGTGGAAATAGGAGCGCAGCGGCTGCACATTGTTGATCTGGATGGCGCAGTGGCAGGTAAACCGGTAAATGCGGAAGTCGTGCATCGCATTGCCGAAATGTATCCGGAATTGCCGATTCAAATCGGCGGTGGTATTCGCGATGAAGATGGGGTGCAGGCTTACCTTGAGGCGGGTGTGCAGTATGTCATCCTTGGCACCAAAGCAGTGAACGAGCCCCACTTTGTAAGTGATCTATGCGTTGAATTTCCGCGTCATATCATCGTAGGCCTCGATGCGCGCGAGGGGAAGCTGGCAGTCGACGGTTGGTCTAAGTTATCGAAGCATAATCTGATTGATTTAGCGCAACAGTTTGAAAACGATGGCGTAGAGGCAATTCTGTATACCGATATTTCTCGCGACGGTATGCTATCTGGGGTCAACGTCGAGGCAACAAAAGAGTTGGCTGAATCTATTCGGATACCGGTAATCGCGGCCGGCGGATTGACCGATCTAAAGGATTTGCAAGCGGTGTGCGAGGTTGCAGAATCTGGGGTGCAGGGGGTAGTAGCCGGCAGGGCGATTTACCAGGGTACGCTGGATTTTGCCGAAGGCTTGGAGCTGGTTAAAAAATACTCGTAGCAACGCGCAGTCAGTGGATTTTTTGACAACGTCCAGGACTGAGAATTCTCTTCCATCTTAATAGTTGAGAGTAGAATGTAGTCATGCCTCTCGCAAAACGCGTCATACCTTGCCTGGACATTGATGCAGGTCGGGTAGTGAAGGGCGTCAGATTCGTTGATATTCGGGATGCGGGCGACCCGGTGGAGGTGGCCAGAAAGTATGATCAACAGGGCGCGGATGAGATTACTTTTCTCGATATAACTGCAAGCTCTGATGGTCGGCAAACCATGTATAACCTGGTTGAAGACGTGGCGGGTCAGGTCTTTATCCCGCTTACCGTAGGTGGCGGAGTTCGTGCCCTGCAGGACGTGCATAAACTCTTACACTCGGGTGCAGATAAGGTGGCTATTAACACTGCCGCTGTGCATAAACCTGAGTTCGTGCGGCAAGCGAGTGATCACTTCGGTGTGCAGTGTATCGTGGTGGCAATTGACGCCAAGCGCGTTGGCTCGGGCTGGGAGGTTTTTACCCATGGGGGTAGACAGGCCACTGGCATCGATGCCATAGATTGGGGCCGGCGCATGGTCGAGTATGGGGCCGGCGAAATTCTCTTGACCAGTATGGATCGGGATGGTACGCGCGACGGATTTGATCTTGACCTGACGCGTAAGATGAGCGATTCGGTCTCGGTTCCAGTGATAGCTTCGGGCGGTGTCGGTCTGCTTTCGCATCTTGTGGATGGAATTATTAAGGGTGGAGCAGACGCTGTGTTGGCCGCCAGTATTTTTCACTTTGGAGAACATACCATAGCCGAAGCCAAACAGGTCATGCTACGTTCAGGCATAGAAGTGAGGTTGTGATTAAGTAGGTAGTCCGGCGTGGATGGCGGAAGTGTCTGCCTGTTTTTCGCTGCCTACTTGCCTGCTAAATATGTTTACGAAAAACTCTGGATTTAATTATGGACTCAAATTGGCTAGATGAAATTAAGTGGAATGAACGGGGTTTAGTTGCAGCCATCGCCCAGGAAAAAAGCAGTGGCAAAGTCTTAATGATGGCATGGATGAATCGCGAATCGCTGGAACTGACTGTTGCAAGCGGTAAGGCGGTCTACTGGTCGAGGTCCAGGCAAAAACTATGGCGTAAAGGAGAGTCTTCCGGTCATGAGCAAGCTGTTGTTGAAGTTAGAACTGATTGCGATAATGACGTTGTGCTACTGCAGGTGGAGCAAAAAGGGGGTATCGCCTGCCATACCGGACGGCATAGCTGCTTCTTTCAGAAGCTTGAAAACGGCCACTGGCATACGGTTGAGCCCCAATTGAAGGATCCAAACACCATTTATCAGTTATAGTTAGTTATAGTTATCAGGTTGGATATGGACATTTTAGGTAAACTTGCGGCGGTAATAGAGTCTAGAAAGGCTCAAGATCCGGCGACATCATACGTAGCGGCATTACATGCGCGCGGTTTACCGGCGATATTAGGTAAAGTTGAGGAGGAGGCAGCGGAAACTATAGAAGCAGCGCAAACCGGAGATAAAGAAAAACTGGTTCATGAAACCGCGGATCTCTGGTTTCATTCGCTAATCATGCTGTCTCACCAGGGATTGGGTCCGCAGCATGTGTTAAAGGAATTAAATAGACGTTTTGGAGTGTCTGGTCTGGTGGAGAAAGCTGGCCGGCAAAACCAAACATGATATTGGAGAAAGCTTATGGGTATTGGTGGTATCAGTGTCTGGCAATTACTGATCATATTGCTAATCGTCGTTCTTTTATTCGGTACTAAAAAGCTACGCAACATTGGTACGGACCTTGGCGGTGCAATCAAGAGCTTTAAAAAATCGATTTCGGATAAAGAAGACGACAAAAAACAACTAGAAAGCAGCGCGGATGACGATGAGTCAGACCCCATGGGGGGTAAAAAAGTCGAGCCGGAAAAGGACAAGGCGTAAAGCTGGTTTTATTGAAACATGTTTGATATTGGCTTTTGGGAGCTAAGCCTTATAGCGGTAATTGCGCTGTTGATTCTCGGCCCGGAACGGTTGCCGCGAGTTGCGCGCACCGCCGGACTGTGGGTGGGGAAAATGAAAAGGATGGTGGCGGACGTAAAGTCCAACATCGATGAAGAATTGCGCTTGGAGGAGTTGAGCGCGCTCAAGCAGGCTGGAGAAGATATCAAACAAGGCCTCAGCTCAACGCAGAAAGAGTTTGCAGATGCTGGGTCTGAATTCAAAAGCTCTGTTGAAAAAGCCGCGATCGATGAAGAGGATATCGACATCGTGTCTGCTATCCGTGAATCTGCACCTAAGCCGGACACAGTAAACGATAGTGATTCAACTTCCCGCGCATCCGCGCAGACTAAGAGCGAGGACAGCAACAAGAAAAAAACCAAGACAAAGGCAAAAAGAAAGATAAAGAAAAGAGCTGATTCACGGGGAGAGAAAAAAACGGGCCGCAAAAAATCTGCCGTCGAGAAACCCTCGGCAGACAAAAATTCCATGACAGGGAAACGGTCGACCGGTAAAAAGTCTACTCGTGGAAACAGGCCGGTAAATACTAAGCCTGGTCCGTCCGCAGCCAAGGGGCAGGTACAGGAACAGCCACCAGCCGGTGAGAATCCCCCGGATCAAATCGGTTAGCAACGAATCCGTGCGCAAAGTCGTGGACAGTAACTCGACAAAAGAAACGTTTGTATCCCACCTGGTGGAATTAAGGAACCGCATCATCTATTCCCTGGTTGCGGTTTTTGTCTTATTTATTCCGCTAGCGTTCTTTGCTAACGAGCTGTATGTGTATTTTGCAACACCTCTGATGGCAGTTCTGCCAGAGGGTAGCACCATGATTTCAACCGAGCCGCACGGTCCTTTTTTTGTGCCATTCAAGTTCGCTTTCGCGGTGGCAGTGGCGCTCGCCGTGCCTTACCTTCTTTATCAATTGTGGGCATTCGTGGCTCCGGGTCTGTACGAAAACGAAAAAGCACTGGCACTCCCAATTATCGTCTCCAGCACGTTATTGTTTTATTGCGGAATCGCTTTTGCGTATTACGTTGTGTTTCCGATCATATTTTTGTTTTTCACCACCACTGCCCCTGAGGGTGTGGCGGTGATGACTGACATCAATGCGTATTTCAATTTTTCACTTAAACTTTTCTTTGCATTCGGCATAGCTTTCGAAGTACCCATTGCCACCGTAATTATGGTACGTACCGGTATGACAACGCCGGAGGCGCTGGGGGCGAAAAGGCCTTACATCGTGGTTGCTGCGTTTGTCATTGGAATGTTGATGACCCCGCCTGACATTTTCTCACAGACTCTGCTGGCACTGCCTGTTTGGCTGCTGTTTGAAATTGGTTTATGGTTCTCCAGACGGGTCAAACCCAAACCGGAGCTGGAAGAGATCGGCGAGACCTAGCAGTAAAGACGACGCTCACATTAGGCCGGTGTACCGCTGCAGGGCAGGGCCGACCACGAAGTCCAGGCCTTGCTTTCATCGAGGCGGACCGCCGCCTGCCAATCTCGCCCGCTGGACAACATGCAGCCAACTGGAACAAAGGCCGGCGGCGGGCGGTCAAAATCGAAGTCTGAACGGTAAAATCAGCGTGGACTAATGGCATACAGATATCGGGTTGTAGTTATATTTTTTCTCAGCTTGATCTTTGGCTCTGCCAAAGCGCTGGAGAATCAGCTTAGCGGGCATCCTTCTCCCTATTTGGCGCTGCACGGGGATGACCCAGTGGCATGGCAGGACTGGACACCGTCGGCGGTCGAACTAGCCAGGGCGGAAACAAAGCTGCTGTATATATCAATCGGTTACTTCTCGTGCCATTGGTGTCACGTGATGCAGCAGGAGAGCTATAAGAACGAGCAAATAGCAGATCTTCTGAACAGCAATTACGTACCGGTCAAAGTAGACCGCGAGTTGGAACCGGCGCTGGATGCGCGCTTAATTGAATTTGCGCAGACGACGCAAGGACATGCCGGGTGGCCGTTGAATGTTTTCCTTACGCCCGAGGGTCACCCACTGTATGCCGTCTTATATATGCCGCCACAACAATTCTTGGATCTGCTCGGCAAGCTTGATCAGCTGTGGCGGACGGACCGGGAAAACCTGAGCGTGCTCGCCACCCGGGGGACGATCCCCTCTGAGGGGCCGGGGAGGGCAGAGCTGAATGCTGGCCAGGTTGAGACGCTGGTACAGTCGATTGTGCATCAGGCGCTGGACCTTGCCGATCTCGAGCAGGGTGGGTTTGGCCGGAGCAATAAGTTCCCCATGGCGCCGCAGCTGGGATTCCTGCTTGATCAGTACGAGCGTAGCGTGGATCCAAGTTTGCGTCAGTTTTTGACGCTGACCCTCAATCAAATGGCGGAAAACGGAATGCACGATCATGTTGGTGGCGGATTCTTCCGCTACGCAACGGATCCGGGCTGGAATACGCCCCACTTCGAAAAAATGCTCTATGACAACGCATTGTTGGCTGCGCTGTATCTGCGTGCGTCCGCACTGTTAGATGAACCATATTACGCGCAGGTAGCCAAACGGACTCTGCATTTTATGCAAAGTGAAATGACCGACGAAAGCGGTGCCATGGTGGCCTCATTTTCCGCGGTGGACGATAAACAAGTAGAGGGCGGCTATTACCTGTGGCGCGAGTCTGAATTGACAGATGTGCTAACGGTCGAAGAAAAAGCTGTCATTGAATTGGCTTGGAATATGAAGGGGCCCGCCGTTTTCGCAGCCGGTTATCTTCCGAAGAAAGGAATGGAGGCGAAGGAGATCGGCATTGCTTTGCACGCTAACAAATCTGAAGTCGAGCGCTGGATCGAATCCGCCCGTACCAAGCTTTTTACGGCACGCCTGAAACGTAAACTGCCGGTGGACACCAAGCTGTTAGCAGGCTGGAACGGCCTCGCCCTGACGGCGTTTGCCCAAGCCGCCAGGGTCACAAACGACGCGCTGTTTGAGCGCAGTGCTCGCAGGATAAGGCAGTACCTCATGACCGTGCTTTGGGATGGGACTTCGCTTAAGCGGGCTGTTGTGGGTGGGCGGGCTCTGGGAAAAGCTTCCTTGGAAGATTACGCCTATGTTGCCCAGGGGCTGTGGGCCTGGGCTCAGCTGACGCGGACAAATGAAGACTACAGTGATGTATCGCAGGTGATCGGACAGGCGTGGACCCGCTTTTACAGAGACGGCTGGCTTATGGCAGAAAAAAGCTTTATCGCCGCCGAACCCGTGCGAGACCTTCTGGCAGACGGCGCGATGCCCTCACCGGTCGCCGTGGTGGCAGATATAAGTCTAAAAGTTTCTTTAATGACCGGCGACGGAGAGCTGCGCAAGCAAACGCTGGCGGCCTTGAATAGCAATAACGGTCTGCTTGGCAGTGGTGGATTCTGGTATGCATCCCATGTTGGAGCGATGCGGGCTGCACTCGACTTACAGTAACGCGGCCTGGTCAGTCCTCGCCGAGGAAGAAATGCAGGTGTGGCGCATTTTTTGTTTTTGTTGTCGTTTCCAGTAAATTTTCGGCGCTTACGTTGCCCGGTAAAAGGCAAACCAACTGCGTCCGCGGCCGCCGATCGTGTTGGGGTCTGGCCCCACAAGCCGAATCGTTCTGTTATAATCCGATCCCCACCGCCATCCGGCAAGTGGTACCAAAGGGCACTTCTTACAAGCATAGCTGACCGCTGTTCTGGTTCGAATTAACATTCGGGAGCAATCATGATCGATGATCGTGTAGATAATGGCCGCCGCCGTTTCCTGACCGCTGTCACTGGCGGCATGGGAGTAATCGGAGGAGTTTTTGCAGCTACTCCATTTGTGCTGAGTATGGCGCCGAGTGAGCGCGCTAAAGCCGCAGGCGCACCGGTGGAAATCGATATCAGTAAACTAGAGCCTGGCCAGATGATCAAGGAAATCTGGCGTGGCAATCCGGTGTGGGTTGTTAGCCGCACGCCGGAGATGATTGAGTCACTGCAACAAGTCGAGGGTGAGCTGCGGGACCCGGACTCGGATAACAGTATTCAACCTGGATTTGCACAAAACGACTATCGATCCCTGAAACCTGAAATTCTGGTGCTGATCGGTATCTGTACGCACTTGGGATGCTCCCCCGTGCAGAAATTTGCTATCGGCCCTGAATCTGGAATCAGCGATGACTGGCCCGGCGGTTTTTTCTGTCCCTGTCACGGTTCAAAATTCGATCTTGCTGGGCGCGTCTACCAACAAGTGCCTGCACCAACCAATATGGTAGTACCGCCTTATAAGTACATTAGCGACAGCCTGATTTTGATCGGTGAGGTGGGAGAGGCTTAATGAGTAAATTCATGGCATGGGTAGATGAGCGATTTCCGGCCACCAAAGTGTGGGAGGAACATCTTGCCAAGTATTACGCCCCGAAAAACTTCAATTTCTGGTACTACTTTGGCTCCCTAGCCACCGTATTACTTGTGCTGCAGATCCTGACAGGGATATTTCTGACTATACACTACAAGCCGGACGTTGAACTGGCTTTTGCCTCTGTCGAGTACATCATGCGCGATGTGCAGTGGGGCTGGCTGATTCGCTACATGCACACTACGGGCGCCTCTTTCTTTTTCATAGTTATATATCTGCATATGTTCCGCGCCCTGCTCTATGGCTCTCACCGCAAACCGCGGGAGCTTATCTGGCTGATCGGCTGCGTTATCTACGTTGCGCTGATGGCCGAGTCATTCATGGGCTATCTTCTGCCGTGGGGCAACATGTCCTACTGGGGCGCGCAGGTGATCATATCCCTGTTTACCGCCATTCCGCTGGTAGGCGAGGGTCTCGCGGAATGGGTCCGGGGTGATTACGTCATCTCCGACGCGACGTTGAATAGGTTTTTCGCGTTCCACGTCATTTTAATACCGCTGATCCTGGCTGCCCTCGTGTTTCTACACATAGTCGCATTACACAAGGTCGGCTCAAATAATCCTGACGGCATCGATATCAAAAAGAACAAGGATGCAAAGGGCGTGCCGGTAGACGGGATACCTTTTCATCCTTATTACACGGTGAAAGATCTAGTTGGCCTGGTTGTTTTCCTTATCCTTTTCTGCCTGGTCTTATTCTTTCTGCCTGAATTTTTTGGCATATTTTTGGAAAAAGATAATTTCGCTCCGGCGAGTGCCTTGCAGACCCCAGAAGACATCGTGCCGCTATGGTACTTCACGCCGTACTATTCGATCCTTCGCGCCAACACGGTCAATTTCTTCTGGATAGATGCCAAGCTGTGGGGGGTAATCTTTATGGGTCTCGCTATTGCGCTCTTTTTCGTATTGCCTTGGCTGGATCGTTCCCCAGTGAGGTCGATTAGGTATCGAGGGTTTCAATACAAGCTCTGGCTTACCCTTTTTGTCATCAGTTTTATCGTGCTGGGTTACCTCGGATTCAAAAATCCGGATAACGTTGATTTGTTTTTGTTCAAGAACGTGATCTGGGCGCAGATATTCACCATAATTTATTTCCTGTTTTTCTTCCTGCTGCCGTTCTACAGTAAGTCGGAAAAAACGAAACCAGTACCAGAAAGGGTTAACTTCAAATGAGGCGCTTTATTGTTGTCTGGGCACTGGCTCTGGTCTCTCCCGTGTGTCTCGCTGCCGGAGCACATAAACCTACTGATTCGGTTTACATCAATTTGAGTGACCAGGCATCGCTGCAGCGGGGGGCGCGCACCTTCGTAAACTACTGTTTGTCGTGCCATAGCGCGGCATATATGCGCTATAACCGCATGGCCAAGGACTTGGGCATCAGTGATAGCGTATTGAAAGAAAATCTCATGTTTGCGTCGGACAAGCCGGGTGACTTAATGAAAACCAATATGGCGGAGGAGGACGCTAAGAAATGGTTCGGCGTTGCGCCACCGGATCTAACTTTGGTCGCCCGCGTACGCAAACCTGACTGGATTTATACCTATCTGCGGAGTTTTTACCTCGACGAAAAATCACCAAACGGCTGGAACAATACCCTGTTCGAGAACGTTGCGATGCCGCATGTCTTATACAGCTTGCAGGGAAGTCAGCGCCTGGCCGGGATGGATCCAGAAACGGGTAAACCTCAATTCACCGTAGTTCGACAGGGCAGTTTAAGCCCGGAAGAATACGATACCCTGATTCGTGATTTGACCAATTTTCTGGTTTACCTGGCTGAGCCGATAAAGTTGAAGCGCCATAGTATTGGCGTTTTTGTCATTTTGTTTCTCCTGGTGTTTTTAGTGCTGGCCTATCTGTTAAAGAAAGAGTATTGGAAGGACGTCCACTAGTTGATCTGTAACGCCTCGCGTGTACAGCTAGGATTGAAAAGAGAAGATAAGATATGGTAGCTCCAACAGGTCGAAAACCCATCATGGCCCTGTATTCCGGCATGGAATGCGTCTTCAGCCATGGTTGCCGCATCGTACTATTTGAGAAAGAAGTAGAATGTCAGATCATCTACATGAATGATGATGATGAGGCATCGGAGGGGCTTGCCGAGCTGAATCCATACAACGAAACCCCAACGCTTCTGGATCGAGATCTGGTTTTATACGGAGCGCAGATTATCAACGAGTATCTCGATGAGCGGTTGCCGCATCCACCGCTTATGCCGGTGGATCCAGTTAACCGTGGGCGCGCTCGACTCATGATGATGCGCTTCTGCCGGGAGTGGCTGAGCCCCCTGCATGAGAACCGACTGCATGAGCCCGGCATGAAGCAAGCCATCCGCGACGGCTTGATTGCAATGTCGCCCGTGCTTTCGGAACAAGCATACATGCTGGGTGATGAATACAGTCTAGTGGATAGCTATCTATCGCCCTTGTTATGGCGCCTCAGCGCGCTGAAAATTAACCTGCCCCGCCAGGCGAAGCCCGTTCTCGAATATGCTGACAGGTTGTTTGAGCGACCCGCATTCGCTGCCAGTTTGAGTGAAGTCGAGCGGGAGCTGCGTTGAGGCGGAGCGATGGCGACTACCAAACCTTATCTAATACGCGCTATCCGCGAATGGGCCATAGATAACGGTTTGACGCCGCAAATTCTGGTCGATACATCACAACAGGAGGTGCAGGTACCAGAGCAGTTCATTACAGACGGTCAGATCATACTTAACATTGGCGGGCAGGCCGCGCAAATGCATGAAATGACCAATGAGCGCCTCAGATTTTCCGCCAGATTCAGGGGCTCCCCTTTCGAAGTTAACGTTCCAGTGAGCGCCGTGCTGGCGATTTATGCCCGCGAAAACGGACAAGGTATTTTCTTTAAGGAACCGGAGACGCCGCCCGAGCCGGATTCAGGCGCTGAAGACAAAGACGCCAGGTCTAAACCTCGCTTAAAGCTTGTAAAGTGATCATTCTTGAAATTTGACCTAGTGCCCTCATGTCAATGTGCTCGGGCATTGCGTACTGGTGGCGCAACCTGCAATCACCCTCAATCCATGCTGATCTGGCCATATGAGTAATATTCAACTACACGGCACTACCGTGCTGTCCGTGCGACGCGGCGACAAAGTGGTCATCGGCGGAGATGGACAAGTATCCATGGGCGCGACCATCATGAAAGGAAACGCCCGCAAGGTGCGCAGATTGTACAAAGACAAGGTGCTGGCGGGATTCGCCGGCGGGACTGCGGATGCTTTCACTCTGTTTGAGCGGTTTGAGGGAAAACTCGAGAAACATCAGGGTAATCTGACGCGCGCGGCGGTTGAACTGGCTAAAGACTGGCGCACCGATCGCCTGCTGCGGCGGTTAGAGGCTTTACTCGCGGTTGCCGATGAGAACGCCTCATTGATTATCTCCGGTAATGGGGATGTGATCGAGCCAGAGCAGGGCATTATGGCGATAGGATCCGGCGGCCCGTTTGCTCAGGCTGCCGCTCAGGCGTTGTTGGAGAATACCGAGCTCGAGGCCCAGGCCGTGGTCGAGAAGAGCCTGCTCATCGCAGCCAATATTTGCGTGTATACCAATCAAAATCTCACTATAGAATCGTTAGGATAAGGAAGTAGTTACGCATGTCTTCGATGACCCCCCGAGAAATAGTAGAAGAATTAGATAAACATATCGTCGGACAGGATAATGCAAAGCGCGCTGTGGCCATTGCTCTGCGTAACCGCTGGCGCAGACGCCAGGTTGATGAAGATTTGCGGAATGAGATTACTCCTAAAAACATACTCATGATCGGACCCACCGGCGTGGGTAAAACAGAAATTGCGCGTAGACTGGCAAAGCTGGCGAAAGCACCCTTTGTCAAAGTCGAGGCAACAAAATTCACTGAAGTCGGTTATGTTGGTCGAGAAGTCGATTCAATCATACGTGACCTGGTGGATATGGCAGTGAAAATGACGCGGGAAGAAGAAATCGAGAAGGTACAACCGCGCGCCGAGGACGCAGCAGAAGAGCGCGTTCTCGACATTTTGCTGCCACCTGCCCGCGACGCTGGCAGCGACTCGGAAGGTGACACGAGCGCCTCTGCCCGAGATAAGGAAGGGGCGGCACGTCAGCGCTTTCGTAAGCTATTGCGTGAAGGCAAGTTAGACGATAAGGAAATAGAGATTGAAGTCAGTGCGCCGAGCATGGGAGTGGAAATATTTGGGCCGCCCGGTATGGAAGAAATGACCGGGCAACTGCAGAACATGATGCAGAATCTTGGCGGCCGCAAAACGCGCAGACGGAAGCTGCCCACCAAACAGGCGCTGAGGCTGCTGACTGAGGAAGAGGCGGGACGCCTGATCAATGACGAAGACATAAAACTGACTGCCCTGGATCGTGTGGAACAGGACGGTATAGTTTTTCTGGATGAGCTGGATAAGATTGTCGGCCGGTCCGACTCGCACGGCCCCGATGTTTCCAGGGAGGGCGTGCAGCGTGATTTGCTGCCCCTGGTAGAAGGCAGCACCGTCTCAACCAAGTACGGCATGGTGAAATCAGACCATATATTATTCATCGCATCGGGTGCGTTCCAGCTGACCAAGCCCTCAGACCTGATACCAGAGCTACAAGGCAGGCTGCCCATCCGAGTTGAGCTTGGAGCGCTCACCACCGAGGATTTCTTCCGTATTTTGACCGAACCCGATGCGTCCTTGACTCAACAATACAGTGCGCTGATGGAGACCGAGGGAATTAAGCTGACTTTTGCCGAAGAAGGCGTGCGCCGTGTTGCGGAGATTGCATTTCAGGTTAACGAGCAGACAGAAAACATTGGTGCGCGAAGACTGCATACCATGATGGAGCGGTTACTGGAAACCATATCGTTCGACGCGTCTGATCGAGCGGGCGAAGAATTCGTTATCGACGCAAAGTATGTGGATGACACTCTCGAAGATGTAATTGGTGATGAAGATCTGGCGAGATATATTTTGTAACAGGTCTTAACCAATCTTAAAGCGGTCCATCGCTCTATGCGTTCAAATTCATGCTCACACTGCATCCTTAATTTTCTCCCCGCCGGGCCCTAAAAAATCGGGTTTAGCGACTTGAAATCCTTTGCGTGGTCTCCATATTAAGCCCAGCAGAGCGGTAACTTCCGCCAAATACAATATTTTGGAGGCAACAATGACAGAGTTAGTAAACGTAAACGAGCGTCGTCCGCTGTGGGGCGAGTTCAGCGATTTCGATGATTTATTTGCAGGCTTGTTTGGCCCACGTCGGCTAAGCCGGCCCGCAGATGGCGGTGGCCTGGTGCCAGCAATTGATGTAGTGGAGAACGATAACGAGTATCTGATCAAAGCTGAAATACCCGGCGTAAAAAAGGAGGATCTAAACGTCAGCGTGCAGGATGGGATGCTTACCATTAATGCAGAATCCAGGTACGAAGACGAACAAAAGAAAGACGGTCGATTGATTCGTCAGGAGCGTCGTTACGGTAAGTACGTGCGATCCATGCGTTTGGGAAAAGACGTAGATTCTTCAAGGGTCAAGGCTGAGTACAGGGATGGTATTCTCGAGCTTAAACTGCCCAAAGTAGAAGAGGTAAAACCGAAGAAGATCGCCATTGATATCAACTAGATCGAAATCGACTTTAAACATAAAGGCCGCTGCTCAGCGGCCTTTTTCATGAGCGAGCAGCGGCTGTTACCCCGGCCCCGCCGTTCGCTTCGCTGCTGCTGCGCCATGGCCAGAACGGTATGTGGTTTTTCTCCTAGCAGGAGCCTATTGTTCAGAATTTTGGGGTGAATTTCTTTTCCTGCTGAAATTAAGTATTGTGTCTCCACTTTACCGCTGCTTTAGCGCTCAAACGCACATGAGTATGTCCAAACAAGCCGGCAATGAAGTTGCCAAAGTTCTAACCGAATCTCTGCCTTACATTCAAAGCTTTCACGGCAAGACCATTGTCATCAAGTATGGCGGTAATGCCATGGTCGACGACCACCTTAAACAAAGCTTTGCCCGTGATGTCGTGCTATTGAAACTGGTCGGTATCAATCCAGTCGTTGTGCACGGAGGCGGGCCGCAGATCAGTCAACTGCTTGAGCGCATAGGTAAAAAAACAGAGTTCGTGCAGGGAATGCGCGTAACCGATAGGGAAACGATGGACGTGGTGGAAATGGTGTTGGGGGGGTCGGTCAACAAGGAGATAGTGAGTCTGATTAACTCTATGGGTGGTAAAGCTGTCGGTTTGTCAGGCAAGGATGGTGGCCTGATCCGCGCCAAGCGATTGATGTTGCGCAACAATGATCTAACTGTGAGCCAACCTGAAATTATTGACATCGGCCACGTCGGCGAAGTTGAGTCGATAGATCCTCGGGTTGTTGCGGTTCTGGACGAGCAGAATTTTATTCCGGTGATTGCGCCAATTGGCGTAGATGAGCACGGGCAAACCTATAACATCAACGCAGATACCGTAGCGGGAAAGCTGGCTATCACGCTAGATGCAGAAAGGCTGATGCTGCTAACCAATACCGCCGGAGTGTTGGATAAGGAGGGAAAAATTCTGACTGGCCTACATGCTAACGAAATCAGTGAACTGATCAATGCAGGCACCATCGAAGGGGGTATGCTGCCGAAAGTTCAATGCGCCTTAGACGCGCTGCGTAGCGGGGTTCGGGCAGCGACTATAGTCGACGGTAGAGTGGAACACGCCGTTCTGCTGGAACTGTTTACCGTGCAGGGTGTGGGTACGCAGATAAAGGGATAGGCCGTTCAATCACCCGCGAGTGCTTCAGCTTTACTCTTTAATGTTTGCAGCTCTTTCTCCAGCTGTAAAACGCGTAAGCGGAGTTGGGCCAGTTTCTTAAACGCTGAAATGTTTCGCGTGTACTCTCTGAATGATTGCGCCGGGCCGCCGGCATACATACCTGGTTCGAGTAAGTCCTCTGCAATGCCGCAGCGATGTACCAGAACCACGTCATCACCAATCGTGATATGGTCTATGATGCCGGTCTGTCCGCTGGCTAAAACCCTCTTGCCGAGCTTGGTCGAGCCCGCTATTCCGCTTTGGGCAACTAAGACGCAGTCTTCATCTAGAAATACATTATGGGCGACGTGGCATAGGGCATCAATCTTAGTGCCGCGGGAAATTCTTGTTTCTTTGTAGGTTGCGCGGTCAATCGTGCTGTTAGCGCTGATCACAACATCATCCTCGATCACCACAATACCCTTCTGCGGAATGCGATGGAAACGTTTATCTTGATCACGGGCGAAGCCAAATCCGTCTGCGCCGATGACACAACCTGGCTTCAGGCGAACCCGGTTACCGATTGTGCAGCGCCTTCCAATAAATACCTGAGCATGAATAATGCTGTTGTTGCCAATGATCGCACCTTCTTCGATTACGGAGTTTGCCTGTACAACAACGTCCTCACCTAACTTGACATCGCGTCCGATAACCACACCAGGGCCGATAGTCACGCTGTTGGGGATGAACACCGACTGATGAACAATGGCGGACGGGTGAACGCGCGGCCACTCGCTGTCGTGTAGATCTAAATCATCGTAGCGCTGCCGAATCAATGCCTGTGCAAGTTTGACATCTTCGCTTAGCAGAACAGAAACATCGTCATTGCTTATCGTTCTAGCCAGCTCCTTCGATGTCACTACGGCGGCCGGTCCACCACTGCCGTTCAGTCCTGCAATAAGCTTTTTATCATCACAAAAAACCAGATCTCCCGGCTGATACCCGTCAGCGGCGGCAAATCCGGAGATTTCCCTGTCGTCGCCAATACGATCGGAAATCAGTTCCGAAAAATGGTGCTGGATGGTAGAAAGCTTAATCGGTTTCATGGCAGCAGTGATAATACCATCCAGACCTTGCGGGGACACTGCACACCTAAAGAAGGCCCACGAACACTGCTAAAGACTTCAGTCATTGCTGACAAGCAGGTGATGTGCAAGCGCCTGATATCGATATGTATTGATTACCCTTGCCGTCCGCTCGAGGCTCGAACTGCGCAGATTTGCAAATAACGTGCATGCAGCTTTATCGTCGCCCGTAAAATTAGGTTTTTACCTTAGTCAGTATGAGCCCACCGGCAATGAACAATATCAGTATCGACAATATGGACACCCGACTGCTATCGGTAGCGAGTGCCACCCAGCCCATCATTACCGGGCCGATCACCGCAGCGAATTTGCCCAGGAAGTTGTAAAAACCAAAAAACTCGGCGGCTGAATCCGGCGGTATCAGGCTGGCGTATAGAGAACGACTCAGCGCCTGTACCCCTCCCTGCACCAGCCCGATGGCGGTCGCAATACCATAAAATTCCCAGGTATTTTCAATAGAGTAAGCCCAAATAGTGATGCCGATATAGGTGGATAGTCCCAAGAGTATGCCGGGTTTAGGCCCTATTTTTTCACCCAGCCAGCCAAATAATAAAGCCGAAGGAAAGCCCACAAACTGCACCAGGAGCAGCGCGGTAATCATGTGCTGCGACGTAAATCCCAAGGAAAGACCATAATCCACCGCCATGCGTACAATGGTGTCTACTCCATCAATATATAACCAGTACGCTATGAGGAAAATGACAACGGTTTTGTATTGCTTGATATCGCGGAAGGTTTGTATCAGCTGCTGTGCTCCACGGACAATCGAATCAGCAAAACTCTGACGCGATGTTCGCCTCTCTTGTACAAACCAGACCAGTGGTAAACTAAACAATGCCCACCATATCGCGGTGATAAAAAAACTGAGGCGCACGGCCTCAATGTTGCTGCTCAGGCCGAACCACCCCGGTCGTAAGGAGACGACTACGCATAAAGCGAAAAGCAGCCCGCCTCCTAAATAGCCTAAACTGAAACCGATGCCTGAAACCGAGTGATATTTTTCCTTAGGTGCAATATCAACGATCAATGCGTCATATAGAACGTTAGCACCGGAAAAACCAATGGTCGCAACAACATAGACGATAGCCGCGTACAACCATAGGTGTTGACCGATTCCGCCCAGCCACGCAGTTCCTGCAATTCCGATGCAGGCAAAAACCAGGAGAAAGCGTTTCTTATGCGCACCTTGGTCGGCAATTGCGCCCAGTATTGGGGCCAGGATGAGCACCACCAGACTGGCGATGGAATTAGCCACACCAAGATGGAAGGTGCTGACTGTGGATTGAATTCCAATAGACCAATATTCCTTGAAGAAAACAGGGAAAAATCCCGCTATCACCACCGTGGCGAAGGCGGAATTGGCCCAGTCATAGAATGCCCAGGCGAGAATCTGCTTCTTTTCGCTACCTAGCTTCATGTCAACTCGTTTGTACCATGAATTCGCGCGCTGGGATTAGCCGTTAGGCCTACTGCCGTTGAGAGTAGTATATCTTTGACTGCTATGGCATAGCCGGCCCGGAAATTCAATTCAAGCTACCAGAAGTAAGTGATGCTGGAACTCAGACCCAACGGAGAAAAATGAAACGGGAGCCTGTCGCGCAGAATCGACCGAGGTGCTGATAGCCGTTTTTGAATGTGCTCAAATCACACGTTCGCTGCCGGAAAAAGCTGTGGCCAAGTTAAGTAAAATAATTTTTGCAGACAGACGAGTGATCCTGTGGCGTCATCATTCTTACGTGACGCATGCCGGCGTGGCCTCGCCCCATAGGTTAGTGTTATACTATAACATTACAAACGATTAAACTTAGCATCAACCGTGTTTAGATTCGTTTGCCCTTTATTCGTCGCCCTGCTGCTGCCAGCGGCCGGCTGGGCGAAGGTGCACGTTTTTGTCAGCGTAGCGCCGCTTAAGTACTTTGTAGAGAGAGTGGGCGGCGAACACGTTAGTGTCCAAGTCATGGTGCAGCCCGGCCACAGCCCCGCTACCTATGAGCCCACGCCACGCCAGATGGCAGCGCTGTCTAAGGCCGATGTCTATGTGCGCATTGGAGTGCCGTTCGAGGCCTTCTGGATGTCTAAGCTGGAGGAAATCAATCCTGCGTTACAAATAATTGATTGCCGAGATGGCATAAGCTCAATGCCCATACCCGACAAAACTGTCGACTTGGGCAACGCCGGAGAAATTGATCGCGCTCATGACCATGCCGCGGGTGATCCGCATGTGTGGCTCGACCCGTCGCTGGTTAAGATCATCTCGAGGAATATTCGGGACCGGTTGATGCGTATTGATGACAACAACAGCGCTGCCTTCGAGCAGAACACCGAGCAGTTTGGTAAAGAACTCGATAAGTTGGACCGTGAGATTCGACAGCTTACGGCGAATATTAAGAACCCTAAGTTTCTCGTGTTTCACCCGGCCTGGGGTTACTTCGCCCGCGCCTACGGCCTGGAGCAGATAGCGGTTGAGCACGAGGGAAAGGAACCAGGGCCGAGCACCCTCGCCAGGCTGATCGAAACCATCAAACGGCTGAACATCAGTACCGTGTTCGTACAGCGGCAGTTCAGCACACAGGTAGCGGCCACCCTGGCGGAACAAATCGACGGCAAAGTCGTTATCCTCGATCCGCTGGCAGAAGATTATTTCGCCAACCTGCGCGCTGCGGCAGCGGCGATTTCAAATGCACAGCCCGCGAGTTGAAGCCAGGGCATGAGTAACGCCATCGAGATCCGTAACTTATCTTTTTCATACAACGGATTACGCGTGTTGGACGAGGTGAGCCTGACCGTGCCGGAGAACGAATTTCTCGGAGTGGTCGGGCCCAATGCCGGCGGCAAGAGTACCCTGCTCAAGATTGTTTTAGGGCTGCTCGAGGCCGATCAAGGAACGGTTACGGTCCTTGGTAAATCCCCGCGCAGAGCACGAAAAGAGCTGGGCTACGTTCCTCAGTATCCGACCTTTCCGCGGGACTACCCTATCAATGTGGAGCAGACGGTGCTGATGGGCCGTATGGGCGTAACGCGGCCGTTCGCTGGCTACACCGGCGCAGACGCCAGCGCCGCGGCGCAGGCCATGCGTGAAACGGAAATAGGACACCTGTCAGCAAGGCGTTTGAACACCCTGTCCGGCGGCCAGCTGCAGCGGGTACTGTTGGCTCGGGCTCTTGTCGGGCAACCCAAACTACTGCTGTTAGACGAGCCGACGTCTAACATCGACACCCGCATGGAGTACGAGATTTTTGATCTGCTCAGGCATTTGAATGAACGCATGACAATCGTTGTCGTGTCCCACGACATCGGCTTCATTTCCCGATACGTGCGCAGGGTAGCCTGTCTGAACAGAACCCTGGTCTGCCACGATACCGCCGCCATTGACGGTAAAACTGTGCAAGAGCTTTATGGCACTGACGTTCACATGGTTGCCCACAGCCACGGGTAATCAGCGTGGAGTTTTTAACAGCGGTGTTTCAGCACGGTTTTTTACAGAAGGCGGTCGCAGCCAGTCTGCTGGCCAGCGCTGCCTGCGGCATGGTAGGTACCTATGTCGTGGTAAAGCGTATCGGTTTTCTTGCCGGCGGCATCGCCCATGCGGTGCTGGGCGGAATGGGTGCTGCTCTTTACTTTGGCTTTTCCTCGATGCTGGGCGCCCTGCTCGCGGCAATCGTTGCCGCCATAGTGTTGGGGCTGGTCAAACTTCATGCCAAAGAACAGGAGGATATTCTCATCGGCGCGTTGTGGGCAGTTGGGATGGCCGTGGGTATTTTGTTTATCGCTCAGATTCCGGGGTACCAGGTTGATCTGATGACTTATCTGTTCGGTAATGTTCTGCTGGTGTCGAATCAGCAGCTGTTGATGATGCTGCTGCTGAACCTGATTCTAGTTGCCGTCATCATTTTGTTTTACAAACAGTTTACCGCCATTACCTTCGATGAGGAATTCGCTCGACTGCGCGGGCTGCCGGTCACTGCGCTATATCTGTTGCTACTGTGTATGATCGCGGTTTCAGTGGTGCTCATCATTCAGGTGGTCGGACTAATTCTGGTAATCGCGTTGCTGACCCTGCCGGCGGCCATTTCCCAACAGTATGTCCATAGCATGAAGAAAATGATGGTTCTGGCGGTCTTCCTGGGCATGCTGTTCTGCGTGATCGGCTTGGCTCTTTCCTACAGCACGGATGCACCATCCGGTGCAACCATCATCCTGCTCACTGCCGCCTTCTATTTGGCATCAACCGTCTTGCGACGGCTACGTTTACGGGCATTGCCCTGATCAATTCAAAGTGCCTGCGGGCCAGAGCGCATCTGATTTGTCTTTCAACTGGAAACGGTTAGTTGTACAGTCGAAAGCTGGAGAACTTGAGGGGCCTTCATGAAGTACGTCGTGATCACCGCGGTCGGTGAGGATCGCACTGGCATCGTCAGCGAACTGTCTGATGAAATTCTCAAGGACGGTGGCAACATTGAGGACAGTAGAATGGCCGTCCTGGGCGGAGCTTTTTCTCTGGTGATGCTGGTGGCGGGGGAACAGAGGTCCATCGATACAATGCTGAAGCAAATCCCCGCCATGGAGCGCAAGCTTGGCTTGACCATGGTGGTCAGGAAAACTAAGCCCAAACCCCACAAAGATCCGCTCATTCCGTACCGGGTGGATATCGTTTCAATGGATCATCCCGGTATTGTCCACGATGTGGCTAATTTCTTCCATGCGAAAGACATCAACATAGAAGATATGTCCACCGCAACTTATGCTGCCGCTCATACCGGTACACCTATTTTTTCTATGCATCTCACCATAGCTGTGCACGCAGATGCTTCTATCGGCGAGCTGCGGCATGAGTTTCAGGAATTCTGTGATGAGTTGAACCTGGATGCGTCGATGGAACCCGCAGCATTAGCTGCGCCTTAGATCACTGTTGCCTGCAATGATGACGTCCGTCTCTCCTGGGGCAAAATTCCTCATTATCACCGCTTCTTTTGTGGTGGTTGCTGCGGGCATGAAAGCGGCTGCACCCATACTGGTGCCGTTCTTACTGGCCCTCTTTGTTACGCTCATAAGCGCCCCTCCACTGCTGTGGATGCAGGACAGGGGGGTTTCGCGCGCGGTCGCTTTGCTGGTTGTTGTAGCTGTAATGCTTGGTTTTGGATTCTTTTTAACCATACTGATCAATAATTCTGTTCAAGACTTTACCCGAGCGCTTCCTGCTTATCAGGAGAACATGCAGCGACAGGTGACGGCGTTTGCCGACACGCTGCACCAACTAGGTGTGACTATCTCAAAAAATTTTATCCGCGATACGATTGATACGCGCGTGATCATGCAGCTAACTTCTAATGTTCTGCTTGCGGTTAGCTCCGTAGTCACCAACGTATTTTTCATTCTGCTAATGGCAATTTTCATGCTGATGGAAGCATCCAGTTTCCCGACAAAACTTCAGCGCATCATGAATGCACCAGATAGATCCATAGGTCAGGTCAAACAGCTGCTGGATGATGTTAAGCGTTACATATTTCTGAAAACCGTCGTTAGCCTGGGCACGGGTGCGTTCGTTGCCATTTGGCTGGCCATATTCGGTGTTGATCAGTATGTGCTTTGGGGCCTGCTTGCGTTTCTGCTCAATTATGTTCCCAGCATTGGCTCAATCATTGCCGCTATCCCCGCTGTATTATTGGCTCTGGTTCAGGGTGGCTTCGACCTCGCTCTGTGGGCAGCGCTGGGATACGTTATCGTAAATGTCGGGGTCGGCAGTGTGCTTGAGCCCCGGCTGATGGGTCGCGGGCTCGGCTTATCTACCCTGGTCGTGCTGCTATCGCTGGTGTTCTGGGGTTACATACTCGGACCGGTCGGCATGCTTTTATCCATACCGCTGACGATGATGGTGAAGATCGGGCTGGAGGGCAACGAGCAGACCCGATGGGTGTCTATACTACTTGGCCCTGCGGAAGACGAAACATTGCACAAGTTAAGGAAATAAGCTCAGTGTTCCAGGATGTCGAAGTCAACCACTATGGGAAGATGGTCTGATGCCTGCCGGGTGACCTTCAGACGGCCGCGGAAATGGTGCTCGCTTATCAGGGGCCCCCGAAAGAAGACCCGGTCGAGAGCACTGACCGGCCGCCATGCGGGAAATGTTAATGACGCCCTGTGACCGGTGCCTGTAGCGCAGACATATCCTGCGTGTCTGAATGGGCCCCGTCCGAGCGCTCCGTTCCAGTCATTGGTGTCACCGGCAACAACGATGCGGCTTACTGTGCCCAGACGGGCCAACTCTTCCGTTTCAAGTAGGCGCCGCGCCTGCAGACGTCGCTCAACCCCGGACAGCCCAAGGTGAATATTGACCAGGTGCAAAGTATATGTGTGCCGCTGAGTCTTTGCTCTGACCTCGGTGTACAGAGCGCCGCGAGATTTTTTAACGCCAATGCCGAGATCGATGTTACGTGAATGCGCATATGGATAGCGCGACAGGGTCGCGTTGCCATAGCAGCCAGTCTTGAGCCAGACGTTCGGGCCATAGGCCGTGTGGGGATAGCCCAGGATCTCGGCGATGAGCTCAGTCTGATGATGGCGCCGCGAGCGCGGTACACCCTGGTCCACTTCCTGCAAAACGACGACATCCGGGCTGTAATGATTGATCACGGTCAGGATTCTATTCAGATCATAACGTCGATCCAGGCCGCCGATGCCCTTATGAATGTTCCAGGTCAGAAGCCGCATTGCTATTTCAAACCTTGTGCCGCGCGAAACTCCTCGCGGTTTTTGTCAAACCACTCCTGTTCGTAAAGTAACTTTACCTTTTTTTGTTCTCCCCGGCGGACGATCGCCAGCCCCAGATTACCGTGCTTGATGTAAAGAATACCCTCGCGCCCGCCAGGCTTAATGACAAGATCGCCTAGAATGGTCCACTTTCCGCTGTTGAGCGTAAAATCCGTGACGTTTAATACGCGATTAGACAGTTCCAGGCTGGCTTCTGCTTCTAGGTTATCAAGCTTTAACTCGTCTTTGATCCAGGCGGGCAGGTCTTTTTGTTCCTCGAAAATAGCAAGTAGAGGCTGGCTGTCACTCATTCGCAGTACAATGCCGCCGTTGAGCTGTGGCACCGGTTTGAAATCAAGCTTTGTTTTCCCCAAGGTGATTTTGCCCCACCAGTCTGAAGTAATTTCCATGCCGCCTTTAGACACCGTGATATCGCTAAACTCGAAGCGTGTGCCCGCAGCATCATAATGTCCCGTTTTCAGATCACCGCTTTTAACCACAGTGTGCACATCAACATGCCCGGAGACCGTTACTGTCTGGTACTTTGCCACTACGTCAGTAAGCGCCAGCTTTATTTCACCCGCAATTGTTTTTTCGTCTTTTGATAGTTCAAATTGACTCAATAGACGTCCCGAACCCTGCTCAAGCACAACGCCGAGGCCGCTTGGTATATAGTCGTTGTAGTGCGTTACGTCCGGAATAAAAGATTCGGGCAGGGTGGCCACAATTTTAAGGTGACGTCCACTGTCTGCCAGGCCGACATCCCGCGCACTCGTTACCAATTCAAATCCTCGATCTCTGAGGTAGGGTGCGTTCGCATCATCGGCCAGGGTAAAATCGTCGAATACCAGCGTGAGCGAAGTAAGCGCGTTGCTGTTTTGGCTGGATACTTCCCCACGAAGTATGCCCTTGCCCTTGACCGTATAATGCAGGTAGTTCATCGTTAGCTTATCGGCGCTGGCTAGCAACTTACTTCCTGGCGTTAGTCTGCCATGTTTAAAGTCGAGGGTTGCGGTCATGTTGATTTCGCCATTGTTGTTCACCCGCAGCGGCATTCCGTGATAAAGAGTGTTGAGCAAGCCCAGATTATTGATCCGGCCGGCAAGCGAAACGCTGCCTGAGACGTGTTCGGCAATATGTTCGAAGCTTGTCCCCCGCGCTACCACTGGATCTAATGTGGGTTGCATTTCAAGCTGCATTTGGCTGGCTATGGTCTGATCGCCCAGCTGAAGGGTGGCGCCACTAAATTCAAATTCTGCATCTTGCAGCGCGTTTGTTCCGCCGCGAGTGACCGCAGAAATAAGGCCGATCCGGCCGTTACCCTCTCCGGTCAGCCTCAATTGCTGCACCCAGATTTCACCTAGCTGTTTAAAGCTGATTCCTTCCAGTGTGATACGCCACGGCTCCCCCTCACTGGGGTAAAGCTGTTCGGGCGAAATTTGGGGAGGGTTGCTCAGGCCGGGAATTTCCGGTGTAAGCGGAATTTGTCCATTTGCGCTTGCGCTGGATAGCCGTTGGCGCGCGAATAAAGATAGGCCTCGTGCGTTAATGGATGAGGCGACGAAATGTTTGACCGGCAGCTGCCACAGTTTGATCCATAAGTCGCTTTTGTCTGCCTGCAGGTACCATTGCATTCCCTGCGTCTGCGCACGAATCTTAACGCCTTCCGCGATGATATGGCCTGGGATCACACTCCAGCCCCCGCTCCACTGCAATTGAAATTTTTCCGGTTTTTGATTAACGATAAGTGGCCCGATCGAAGTATTGAGAAAAATGTTAATCAGAATCAGGTAAAGCAGCTCAATGCCAAAGGCAATCACTACAAACCGCGTTATGAACGTGCGCATAACGTAGATGTTAACAAAACGATTAACGTTGGTCAGACAGTGTTTGCTTAAATGCGTCTCTGCCCCGCTTTTTGCGGAAGGGGATTTGGAACGGGGGCAGTGGATTGCTACTATTTAGCAGTGACGGACTGATCAACTACATAGGGAGAGGCAATATGCCAAGGAAACCCAGATTTAACCTGCCCGGCTACACCCAGCACGTATTTCAGCGCGGTTACAACAATCAATCGTGTTTTTTAAGTGACCGGGACTGCAGATTCTATCTAAAGTGTCTGCAAATCGCTTGCACAAAGTACCAGTGCGCGATTCACGCTTACGTTCTTATGCTGGACCACGTACATTTACTGGTTACGCCACAAGAAGGTTGCGGTGTGTCAAGGCTGATGCAGGCCTTGGGACGCAACTACGTACGCTATTTCAATACCAAATATGACAGACACGGAGCCCTCTGGCAGGGCAGGTACAAGTCGAGCCTGGTGCAGGACGACCAGTACTTTCTGCTGTGCAGCCTGTATATAGAAACAAATCCAGTGCGCGCCGGGATCGCCATAAAGCCGGGGGACTACGTCTGGAGCAGCTATAGAAGCAACGCGCTTGGCGAAAGAAGTGAAGTGGTAACGCCACATATCTCTTACTTAGCTCTGGCTCGGCAGCGGTCAAGAAGATTTGTATCTTATCGTAAGTTGTTTGAAATTGAGCCCAACCACACCGAGCTAAATGATGTGCGCCATTGTTTGGATCACGAATTAGTATTGGGAAGCGAGCTGTTCAGGGATGAAATACAAGCACTGACAAACAACAGGCCCGTTAGGCACGGCGTAAGCGGTCGGCCAAGAAAGGATGCGACGGTGAATCAGGCAGGAATTTGAAGGAGTCAATTTCGCCTCGGCCGTGGTGCCGAATTATCTTGTTCGCCTTTTCGGCTTGAATTTTTTCATTGCTAGCGGGCAGTGTATAACAATTGAATTTATAGATTTCTTGACGCGCCTAACCGAGAGGGATCAGTAAAAGCCGGAATCGACCCGGTCTTTTCCTAAGTAAAATCATGCCTGCGGCATGCGTCCGGATTTCGCTCTGCATACAGGCTTTACGGTAATTAGGCAATGAATTCCAGTCAAGGTCTTGATGTATTTGCCCGGGCGTGTTTAAGTAGCTCGCGGGGTGTTCAATAATGAGTATAAAGAATCTCGGGACGTTCGCACTTGGTAAAGGCCTGTCGTTTGAGAGGCAGATAAAGCAGCGCTCGATCAATCCTCATGGCTCGGGAACTGAGTAGAACAATGGAGGACAAAACTGCGCCAGCGGTTCCTGCCTTGGTTACCGAAATGGTGCAGCCTACACCTAGCGGTGTTGCTAAACTTTTAGCGGCCTGGGATGGATTGAGTGTCGAAACCCAGATCCTGATCCTGGTAAGGTTTGAAGATTTACAAACTCCCCCGCATTTACTTCATCGATTACATGTCAGAGCGTTGGATAGTGACAATGCTTACATTCGATATCTGGCGGCAAGAAAAATCAAGTTCCGACAGAGCTGCACAGGAGAAGACCAGGCTTTAAAAGAAAAAATAGAAAACGATCCGGATCCTTTGGTTAGGTTTTCACTGCTGGAGGATCCTTCCACCTTGTCCATAATGTACGATGAGGCGTTTAAAGATGCAGATTCGTTTTTCGCTCTGCCCCAGGCGGCGAGACTGGCGAAAATAAGGCTGATTGCTGGTGGCGGCGAGTGGATTGCGGCGCTCATATCAGAGGCGCTGGGTAAGCAGTTGAAAAATGGAACGGTGTCCGAGCTGGAACTCTATGAGATCCTGGCTGACTATCTCACCAAACCCTCATTTCGGGAGCGCTATACCGATACCGAGGCAACTTACGATGGTTACAACGAATACAGCAAAGGGACTGATATCGAGAGTTTATGGAAACTTGTTCCACAGTTGCCTGGATCTCTGTCTACCTTGCTAATTGAACACCTGCCGGAGGCGTCGGGCCTCATAAGGGAGATTCCTAAGGATGTGATCGATGATCTGACGGACACCCAGTTAGAGATTCTTTTGTCGAGGAAGGATATCGAGCTCAGGGAGCTGAGAAAAAAGCTATTCTGGGCTGCGGGAATAACGCGTGAGCGACTTAGAAGTGCCGCCGTCCGGGTAAACTTTCAAATCGATAACGAAGACTTCGCATCGATTCTGGCAAAATCGCCGAAGGAACGAGTGAACATTCTTGAAGATCTTGCCATGATGGCTTCGGATCTCAGATTGTGCGTCTTTGACGCAATACACGACGCGCTGTTTGCCTCCGACGTCAGTCCGCTGGGAGGTGACTATGAGTATGCAATGTTCGCACGAGAAAAACTAAAAAAAAGACTTGCCGAACTAAAGGGTTGGGAACGGGACCGGGAGCTGCTGGATTTACGTTTGTATCGTTTAGCGCATCGCGCTATGCCTTGGGACTCAAAAAAGGAGGGATCGGCACCGACAGATACATTGGGATTTCTTGCGGACGAGATCATTGCCGGCGATACCTGGGCGACGTTTATGGCGTTTAGCGAGGCGTGGAGGAGGAAGAACGAGGAGCTGCAGCGTGAGCAAGATCCGCATCTGTTGAGGGCCGACCTGAACCGTTGTCTGCCGAGGATTTATGAAGTTGAGCATGATATGAGCGACGTGGACGTTGTGACCAAAATTGACGGCAGGCTAAAGGATATACGTCAAGCTATAGAAACCACATATGCCGAAAAGTTTGGCCAAATGCTGGCAGACAGTGAAAAAAATATCCTTGAAGAACACGCCAGCCAGCTGAAAAACCAATCGGAAACGTTACGCCAAGCCTTTACGGCGCTGGCAACAGGCCAGCAAAAACAAACGGTACTCTTATCCATCGTCGCTGGGTTACTGGTGCTAATTCTGCTCGTGGTTTTGTTCTTCCTTATGCCACTTCCGTAAATCCGCTTTAGAAGCAAACTAAAGCCGGGAGGCATGCTGGCGCGTCACCAACCACCGTGCAGCGGCGCAGCCGATCTGGTAGCCGACTTTATTTTGCCGTCGTCGACCCAAGCATAAACCAGTTTGGGTGTGGTATGAACCGATGAGGTAAGCAGTCAACGGGGTTTGCTCTGCCCCTGCTATGACTTCGCCCATGCGAGCGACTCTCAGACAGGCTGAGCAGAGGCGGTGTCTTTAGTCTCCAAATTTGAGGCGGCTGATGCTAAAGGATGA
>JAHEKE010000003.1:172721-187714 GCA_024638505.1 Gammaproteobacteria bacterium
GCGTGTAGGTATTCAACATGTGGGTCATGAACGGGCTGTTGTTACACCAGTACCTTGCAATCTCTTGTGGAAAATCCACATCAAGTTTTCTGGGTGTAACCCTGATTGGAGGGGCGCTTGCCTTTTCGTTCACAGTCTTATGCTCCGTAAACCATCCTCGACAAGCGGCCATCTTAACCCGGCGGTACCCGGGTCAGCCAGTGAAGATACCTCGGTTCCTCTCCAATCAGGACACGGTAGAACAGCCGTCTCAGCTTTTCTGTTATAGGCCCCCTGGACCCATCGCCCAGCATCCGGTGGTCGATTGAGCCGATAGCTGAGATCTGCACGCCCGTTCCACAAAAAAAGGCTTCATCTGCCAGATAGAGTTCCGAGCGGTCTATTTCCCGCTCGACTACCTCTATTCCTAACTCGGTGCGGGCAAGGTGCAGGAGTGATTTTCTAGTGATGCCCTCCAGTAAGTTAGCCGTAGTCGGGGGGGTAATCAGCACCCCCTGCCGCGCCATCATGAAGTTCGCAGCTGTAGCTTCCGAAACATGCCCATCCTGGTTTAGCAAAATGGCTTCGTCGAATCCACTCAGCATGGCGTCACTCTTGGCGAATGCGCTGTTCACATATGCACCATTTACTTTCCCGCGTGCGGGAATAGCCGTATCGTCAACTCGTCTCCATCCACTGACGCATACCGCTATGCCTTTGTCTTCGGGCAGATAGTCGCCAGTGGGTTGACTGAAAATCGACAATTTGTCGTTAGCATCGTGTAGCCAGACGCGAAAGATTCCTTCATCTTTGTAAGCCACTGGACGGATGTACACGTTTTGCTTCCATCCTTCTTGTTGCAGTAAATCGACGGTAATGTCTGCGAGCTGGTCGACGGTGTAATCGAAATTGCAGTGTAAGAGCCTGGCGCTGGCTAAAAAGCGCGAGAAATGATCTTTTAATCTAAAAACAAAAAGGCGCTTTTGTTGATCGTTCCAGTAAGCGCGGATTCCGGCAAAGCAGCCTATTCCATAATGCAGGGTGTTGTTGGTTATGCTGATCTTGGCTTGCTCAATAGGTACGATCGCTCCCTCAAAGTAGGCCAACGAGGTCATTTTCTTTTCCCCCAGAATCGGCAGCCGATTATGGACTGTTGGTTAATACCATTTTTCATTCGACGGGTAGTGTAGCTTTGGTCCGCGCATCGGCCAACCCGGATCGGTTGAATGGCCTGGTTTTTGGAAAAAAATCCCGCCGCACAGCTTCTTCAAGATATGCCCGCGGCCGCAACAGCTTCTCACCTGTCGCAGGCGACGGGCGTGGCGCGCGCAGCAGCTCTCTGTGCTCCCTGCAGAGGCGCAGTGACGCAGCCTCTGTCCTTCAGTTTGTCGTAAAAAACTGGATAATGCTTTCAGTAGAATTAGCTCTAGTCAGATTAAGTCGAACTGATGACCCGCATAGCTGACAATGATTATCTGGACTGCACAGCGGAGGTTTCGCCGCTGCACACCAGCGTTCCATCGCGCGCCTGGCTAGCCTGTGATGTTCGCATCGAGGATTGGCTGATTAACCTCAACCATGAGGTGCTTGATGAGCTGCACCGCTTAGCCGGTTACATCATTGATAACCCGCTGCAAAATCTGCAGCGTCGGGCATCGGAGTTCCGTCTTGAGCACTGTCGGCAAGTGGTTACCCAGATGAAGTCAATTCTTGATTATGGGGTTGGTTTTGCCGTACTTGACCGGTTTCCGGTCTCAGATTACCCCATCGATGTACTGAAGGAGCTTTTCTGGATATTCGGGCAGATGATTGGGCGTCCGGTGGCACAGAGGTGGAACGGTCAGGTCATCTATGACGTCACTGACACAGGCCAGACCTACAGTTACGGGGTTCGCGGCTCACATACCAATGTTGAGCTCGTGTTTCATACGGATAACGCGTTTGCGCACGTGGTGCCAGACTATGTTGGTCTGTTTTGCCGTAACCCGGCGCTTCGAGGAGGAGTGAGCCGTTTGTGCAGCCTGTATTCAGTGCATCAGAGAATGTTAGAGCAGTACCCCAAGCAGCTTGAGCGCCTCTATAAACCTATGTTTTTCGACCGCCAAAAAGAGCACCGCGCAGGCGCTCCCAAGGTCACCTTGGCACCTTTCTTCAGCTGGCGCGACGATAAACTTTTTGCCCGTGCGAACTCTTCACTGGTGAGAAAAGGCTACGCTGTCACCGGCCGGGAAATGGACGGAGATCTGCTAACAGCGTTGGAAGCAATTGATGGGGTTTGCGCCAGCGAGGATTTGTGGTTCGAGGCCCCGCTCGAGCGTGGGCAGGTGCAGTACCTTAACAATCATGAGGTCGGGCATTATCGCAGCGAATTTATCGATCACCAAGACGCGGACAAGAAGCGTCATTTGTTTCGACTTTGGCACCGCGATGCAGGATCAGCCTGTTACGATGGCATAAGTTTCAATTGAACAGCGTTTGGCCGAAATCAATCGGCCTTATTCATTGCTTGCCGCGATCAGCTCCGGTAGTTTCAATCGCAGGATTTTTCCTGACGGGCCTTTTGGCAGATCATCCATGAAATATATTTTTTTTGGTGATTTGTATTGACCGACTGCCGCCTCACAAAAATCTTTCAGCTCCTGCTCGCTGCACTCATACCCCCCGCGCCGTACCACGCAGGCTACGACTTCCTGCCCATAGCTTTCATCATCAATCCCTACCGCAGCCGCTTCAAGAACGGCGTCATGCTGATACAACACATCGTCGATTTCCCGCGGCGCGATGTTTTCCCCGCCGCGGATGATGAGCTCTTTTAACCGGCCGGTAATGAAGAGGTATCCGTCTTCATCAAGGTAACCGATATCACCGGTTCGAAACCACTCGCCGGTGAATGCTGCCTGCGTGGCTTGCGGGTTTTTGTAATAGTGATCGAGCAGATTGTCTCCACGAATTACAATTTCTCCCCGACAGCCGGGGGGGCATTCAGTCCCGGTATCGTCAAAGATTTTTATATCATTACCAAAGGCAAGCCCAACCGAGTCGTATTTGCGCCTGGCAGGTGGCATCGGGTTCGTGGCGACAGTACCGGCGGTCTCAGTGAGCCCTAATGTTTCGATCATTGGAATACTGAAGACGTTTTCCCATTGCCGCAATACCACTGCCGGCAGCGGCGCAGATGCAGATCGAGCAAAACGAAAACATTTGAGTCGTTTATCTTTACCAAAGTCGAACGGTTCAGCTTCGGCTCGGTCCAGCAGATACTTGATGATGGTGGGAACGACGCTTGACCAGGTGCATTGATACCTGTCGATTAGCGGCCAGAAAGACTTGGCGCTGAATCGCTCAGGCATCACAACGCTGCCACCGCTGACCAGCGGGGCGGCCACCGTTACCATTGCGCCATTGATGTGATAAATAGGCAAGACACACAGCGCCCGGTCTTGTGCTGTCAATGCGTGACCCCCGACTACGTTGTGGCCTCCTCTTACGATGGCGCGATGGCTCAACACGGCCCCTTTCGGTGGTCCGGTTGATCCGGACGTATACAGTAGAAGAGCCGGGTCGGAGGACTCGGGCCGGCGTACAGCGGCGTTGCCCGCAGGTGACCTATGCGGCCATAAGGGTCCGGTGGATTCGGTCACATCTATAACTTCGATCTGTCGCGGAACACGCGCAATTATCGCCGTCAGTTTTTCTTTGTAATCAGGGGTGACGAACACAACTGAGCAATCCGAGTGGTTCAATACGTGCTCAATCTGTGCCGGTCCGGCCACCGCATTCAAAGGCACGATCACGCGGGCACTGGCCATGACGCCGAGGTAGATCAGCGTTGCCCACGCGCCGTTGTTTGCCAAGAATGCTACTTTGGCACCGCGGGAGAAACCCAGGGCGTCCAGCTTTAGACCAATATCATCGACCCTGGTTTTGAGTTCGCCATAGGAGATCTCAGTGGGCAGGTCGGGGGCGATCAACCAAATCCTATCTGCCTGACATTCGCTGTGGTGATCTATGTAGGCGCGAATCGTATCCATCAATTCGTGCCATATTTTTTCAAATAGGCGCCAAAGAGCTCCTGCTCACTTGGTTTATCTTCAGCTGTAGTCGTGACCAGATGGGTTATGTTAATAAAGTGCCGATAGTTGAGATTCTCAGAGATGCTGTTTCCACCCCACGTACCGCATCCCATACTGAGCGTGAAGTTGAGGGCATTGTTAAAACTGCCGCCATTTCCAAAGGTATGGGCCTGGTTGACCAGTACCCGCACCACGTCAATCTCCTCCGCTAGTCGTCGGGCGTGATCTCCGTCTTCAGTATGGATACCGCAGGAGTGTCCGCGGCCCTGCACGTGCAGGACTTGCTTAACCAGGCTGACCGCATGATTGAAGTTATGCGCACGATACAGGGTCAGCACAAGTGAGAGTTTCTCATCAGCAAATAGGGACTCGGCATCAAACTGCGGTTCTTCGACTATGAAAAAACGGGCGTCCGCACTGCCTGAACCCAGTCCCACCCGGTTGCGGAAGACGTCAGCGTCAGTTGCGATTAAATTACGGTTCAGTTTTCCCTTTATCCACAGCTTATCCCGTATCGCCTTTTTTTCTGTAGCGTTAACCAGATAGCCACCAGCACGTTTGAGCGCATCCACTGCCGCGTCATATACATCGTCCAGTATGATCAGGGAATTTTCAGAGGAGCAGGAAGTGGCATTATCAAAAGTTTTTGAGGCACAGATTTTTTGCGCGGTCTCATCCAACGCGGCGGTGCTGTCAATAATCACGGGTACGTTACCGGCGCCAACGCCGATCGCCGGTGTGCCGCTGCTGTAGGCGGCGCGCACGTTGTTCTGCGAACCGGTGGCGACGACGAGATCAGCCTGCGCCATGAGTAAACGGGTAATGCTTCGTGATACGGGCTGCGGCAGTATCTGCACCAGATCCTGCGGTGCATCGACCCGGCTCAGGGCTTGTCGCATTACATCTACGGTTGCGCTGGTGCTGGTCCAACCCGCCGGAGACGGGGCGATAATGATGGCGTTGCCGCCTTTGAGTGCCATCATGGTTTTGTTCACGGGTGTGGCTGAAGGATTGGTCGAGGGGGTGATGGCGGCAACAACGCCTACGGGCTTGCCGTACTTTACAATGCCTTTCTGCTCATCTCGTTCGATCACTCCGACCGTTTTTACCCGCATCAGGTCGCGCAGCGTGCCGAAAGTTTTACGTTGATTCTTGACGATTTTGTCAGTCACGTTACCGATGCCGGTCTCCCTGACGGCCAGCTCAGCCAGTCGGCGGGCGTTCTCAGTTTTATACAGAGACCAGGCGATAGCGGTAACCACGTCGTCCACCCGCGCCTGATCCGCGCTGCCGAAATTCCGCATGGCGTCGCGGCCGCGGGTAACAAGAGTTTCGATCAGCGAGCGTTCATCGGCAGAAGGATCTGCTGTCGAAGTATCTGGCATGGGTTTTGACATCAATCTATCCCTCCCCAAAATGGGTTAGGCGAGGCAGCCTAAGCGCGAGTTCTGCCTGCGTCAAGCCGCATAATGCTAAACTGCCTGCCTCCTGCTTAGAGCGATTTGCCCCGACAATAGACATGAATCTCAATCAATATGAAAAGGCTATGCTGGCCGGTGAGCTCGGATATCCGCGGCAGTCCGCGCTGCAGCAGCAAATCGAAGTCGGCCGCTTTTTTGATGCTGAAGATTTTGTTGAAGTAAGCCAGGTGCATTTGATGGCAGATACGGAGTCTCTGGGAGAGACTGGGGTGGAGTATCTTGAACGGTTGGCAGCGCATCCTGCGGAAGAACGCTCGGTCATGGTGCCAACCATCACGGATCCTCGCGGTATCGATCTTTGCCAATACCGCCGGCTGCAGCAGAAGCAGGAATGGGCCGAGCTCGAGCAGCGGGCAATAGCAGCATTCGAAAGTTTTGGAATCCTGATGACTAATACCTGCATTAACTACCAGATCGTGCAGGCACCGGTGTTCGGCCAGCACGTCGCCTTTGGCGATACAGGCTCGGTTATTTACGCCAACAGTGTGTGCGGTGCGCGCACCAACTTCGAAGGTGGCCCGGCGGCGTTAACCGCTGCCCTGACCGGCAGGGTGCCCCGCTACGGCTGTCATCTTGGTCAACACCGTCGTGCAACCCACGCGTTTAAGGTTGAACTCCAACCAGTGGATCTGGCTGACTGGGGTGCGCTCGGAGCGGTGGTAGGACAGCGCACCGGCTCCTACTGGAGCGTTCCGCTACTTACCGGCATTAAGCAGGTGCCAACATCAGATCAGTTGAAGCACTTCGGGGCAGCACTGGCAAGCTATGGATCGGTGCCTTTGTTTCATATAGAGGGCATTACTCCAGAGGCACGTAACATCAAAGACGTACTGGCTGCAGATGCCGCATCGAACTTAACAGTTGGGTCGATAAAGGCAGTCGATATTGAGAACTTCTACCAGACGCTTGGTCGGCACAAGGGTAAGGTTGACGTGGTGGTCATGGCCGCGCCGCAGCTGTCCCTGCTTGAGATGAGGGCGGTTGCGGAAATGATAGAGGGCCGCCGGGTACACGATGATACTGATTTTGTGGTGGCAACGGCACCGGAGGTCAAAAATGCGTGTGATCGTATGGGTATCAGCCGGATATTAGAGAATGCCGGTGTTATTCTGTTGCAAGGGGTCTGCTTCTATCAGATGTATGCCCGGGAAACCGGGCGGGCGAACGGTTGGAAAAATCTGGTAAGCAATTCGGCCAAGCTGGTCAACATCATCCAGGGTTATGACTACGTGCCGGTTCTGGCCACAACCGAGGAATGCGTTGACGCCGCGGTGCAAGGCTTCTTAAAAAGCTGATGCAACGAGTACAGTATGCAATCGCGATTAAGCAACAGGCCGGCCGCTATGTCTGAACAAATAACGGTCACAGGTCATCGTGGAATCGGTGATGTAGTCTCTGGCTTCGCTCTGGTAGCGAATGATAACTTCAGCGCCCGCTATGACCTTGATCGTATCCAAGGCGTGTTTTCCCGTCCCTCTCATGCGCTGTATGGCGAAAGCTACGTGGGCCGCGTGCTTGTACTCAATGCGGCTAAGGGCGGGGTGGCAACGTCGTGGATGCTGCGTGAAATGAAGTCACGCGGGATGGCCCCGATTGCACTTTTACTTAACACTTCCAATCCGATCATGGCGCAGGGTGCCGCATTCGCCGGCCTCACTTTTGTGGATCGCTTCGAGCGGGATGTTACCGAATGTCTCAAGACCGGAGACTGGGTTACCATCGAGCCGGAACTCGGGCGCATCACCGTGGCGCGCTGAGGTGGGCGGCAGGCCAGTGCCCCCGTTTGTGCTGTCAATCTGTTAGCGGCGCAACAGCATGTTAGACGAATTTACCCCGGTTGAGCTCATCTGGTGTTTTTTTGCCCTGCTGTGCGGAGGATTAATCAAAGGCACGCTGGGCGTGGGCACGCCCCTGCTCACCGTTCCGTTAATGGCACTGGTGTTACCGGCACAGATGGCGGTCGCCATAATGGCCGTGCCAGTCGTTGTCGCCAACCTATGGCAGGCATCTCAAGCCCGCCGGTTGCCCGCGGTGGCAGGCCGATTCTGGCCGGCGTTTCTCGCTGTTTTGCTCGGCACTTATGTTGGCGTGCGGATATTGTCATCCATCGATGATCGTGGATTGCTGCTGTTGGTAGGCCTGGTAGTGATCGCCTTTACCTTGCTGCAGGCCTCAACCTACCGCGTCAATATTTCGCCGGCGATGGAGAAACCGGCGGGCGTGGTGTTTGGTCTCGCCGGTGGCGTAATAGGCGGCGTTTCGTCCATGTTCGGGCCGATGTTAATTATTTATCTTGTCTCCCTGAGAACGCTGGGTAAGGATCAATTTGTTGGGGCCATCAGTTTTCTTTACATCAGCGCTGTGGTGCCCTGGGCTGTCATTCTCTATATTTTCGACATCCTGGACGGCACAATGATCGTGTTGTCCTCTGCCGCCGCGGTGCCGGTCACGCTCGGACTCATTTTCGGTCAGAGGCTGCGGCAGCGAATCAGCGAGCAGCGATTTCATCGCCTGGTGCTGATCATACTGCTGGCCTCAGGCGGCACCATGCTGTGGCGTGCCTTTAACTGAGTGTGTCCAGCTGTACCAGTTACGATCCAATTTGTTCTTGGTTCTGCGCGCTATAAATCCAATCTGTGCGCTCCTTTTTAGATCTTTGACACCGATATAGCGCTGGGATACCATTTTTTTGGCGGCGCCCCTGCGTGCGACCAAAAAAACCCACCGGAGGAGAATAATTATGAATGTTAAAAAGTATGTTGTGCCTGTAGCAACTGCTGTCGCCGCCACTGTGTTTTCGGCGAGCGTAGCGCTCGCTGCGTGCGCAACCGATAGCTTACCCGCGTCGATGGAAGGCCCGGACGGCTTTCCGCAACGTGCCCTGACCATGATCGTGCCTTACGGACCGGCAGGCGGTTCGGGCCAGGTTGCGCAAGCGATGGCGCAGGCTGTTAGTGACCTGACCGGCGTTGCGATCAACAGAGATCACAAACCTGGGGGCTCCGGTACGGTTGGTATGACGGCCTTCATGGCGACCCCACCCGATGGATACACCGTGTTAGAACACATTGACGACGCCTCCAGTGCACACGCGCTGGATTCCGGCCGCCCCAATCCGGCAATGGACCTGATTCCGCTGGTGATATCTCAGATCACTTTTTCACAGATTTATATACGAACCGATGAAGATCGCTTCACCGACTGGAATTCCTTTGTAGAATGGGTCAAAGCCCAGGATGGGAAGGCAACCATCGCCAACGTTTCGAAGGAGGGATCCATGGAGCGTGTGACGATGAAGTTCATTACCGATGCCACCGGTATGAAAATACAGCAGATCTCCTTCGACAAAGGCGCACCTCGCTACGGCGCGTTGGCAGGGGGGCAGGTTGATGCGCTGTTTGAGCAACCGGGCGACGTGCGCAAGTTTCTGGATGCCGGCAAGTTCAAACCAATACTGACCATATTAAAGGAGAGGCCGGAGGCTTTTGCCGATGTTCCCAGTCTTGCCGACGCTGGTCTGGATTTTGAGCCGCTGTTTCGCTTCCGTGGATTTTACGTACATAAGGATGCTCCAGAAGAAAGGGTAGAGTGGCTGCAGTGGGCGTTCCAAAAAGCCTTTTGTGAAAAAAGCTACCAGGATTATAACGAAAGCAAGTTTATGAACCTGATTGAAAGCTTTCGTGATACGGAGGGTGCGCGCGATTTGATTACCGCCACAATCGAGCAATACCGGGCCGTTTATGAGGAAATGGGCCTGGAGGTGAAGTAGGGCGACCGCTGAATCTTGTGGATTAAGCCCCGGCGATCCTTGGCCGGGGGCCACGGCATAACGATTCCTGCTGCACAGATTCAAGACTTGTGATGGGTAAGCTGAGACCCGGTCACTTTGTTGAAGCAGGCCTCTGGCTGGCGCTGGCGGCGGTGCTCTATATTTATTCCTTCGACTTCGACCAGAGTATAGAGATCTACAAGTACGGTGCGGTAGCCTGGCCCCGCGCCATCCTTTTATTGATCGTCATAGCCGCCGTCGGCCAGCTCCTGTATCACTGGAAAAGTGGCGACGAGGCGACATCTGGAACAATCGGCGCCGCCACGGATGATGGCTCTGAGGAAGCAGCAATAGAATCGGGACATTCCAGTATTCAATGGTATGTCTCCACATTTGTGCTGCTCACCCTTCCGTTCGCCTACATGCGCCTGCCGGAATGGATCGTGCAGATGTTTTCCCTTGGTGAAGGAGCGCTGACTTCGACCAAGCTGATCTGCGCCGCGTTGGTGATTGCTCTTTACGTCTTTATGATGCGGCGCAATCACGTTGGCGGCATGTTGGCGCTGCCCATTCTTTTTGCCTCGATGTTAGAGGACATGGGCTTTTACGCAACGGCCCCGTTTTTCATCATCGGTGTGATGTTTCTGATGGGGGAGCGAAGACCAAAGTGGATGGTCATCATTACCGCACTGATCCTCGGCATCCTGCTGTTTCTTTTTGTCAGCCTGCTTTACGTGGGCTTACCCACGGGCAACATCCACCCGTTTTACGATTTCGGAAACTGGGTAGTCACGCTGCTGCAGTAGCGTAGCCTTTAACGCTAATGGAAACATTTTCTAACTTCATCGGCGGCACCATCGCTCTGTTCAGCGATCCCATCGGCATACTTATTTTCGTGGGTGGTGTAATCGGCGGTATGCTGTTTGGTGCCATCCCCGGTGTGAGCATGCTAACCCTTGCCGCCATCCTTTTGCCGTTCACTGCACATTTATCAGCGGAGCATGGGGTTATGCTGTTCTCCGTAATTTACTGCACAGGAGTATACGGCGGCGCCATTACGGCCATCCTGTTTAACATTCCCGGCGCGCCGGAAAACGCCCCCACCGCTTTTGACGGCTATCCCATGACGCAGAAGGGGCAAGCCGGTAAAGCCGTCGGCGCCGCAGTCATGTGCTCCGCTCTGGGTGGAACCATTTCGGCGGTGATCATGATGGCGGCAACCGCGCCGATCGCAGATTGGGCGATTTCGGCCTTCGGTCCACCTGAAATATTTGCGCTGGTCTTTTTCGGTCTGGCTGTGGCCGCCTCGGTGGGGGCGAAGACGCTGTGGAAAGGGTGGCTATCCATTCTAGCCGGATTATTGATCGCCGTAGTGGGCCTCGATCCGGTCGGCGGCATTGAGCGTTACGATTTCAACATGCCGTACCTGCTCGCCGGCATTCATTTCATCCCGACCATTCTCGGCTTTTTTGCGGTGTCAGAGATATTCGTCCAGGCTGAAAAAAAGGCCACCGGAGTCTACAAAGCGCCCAAGGTGAGCGTCGATTTTCCCTCGCTGGCTGAATTAATCACTCATAAGTTTGCCGTCGTTCGCTCGATAGTGATTGGTTTTTTCTGCGGTATCTTGCCTGGAATCGGTGCCACGTTAGCCGCGTTCATGGGTTACAACGAGGCGGTAAGATGGTCCAAGGATCGGGCGCAGTTCGGTAAAGGCAAGCTGGAGGGCGTGATCTCCTCTGAGACAGCCAACAACGCCGCGACCGGTGCAGCGATGATCCCGCTGCTCGCGCTTGGGCTGCCGGGCGGCGCACTCACCGCAATGATGGTCGGCGTGTTTCAGATGCACGATATGGAACCGGGTCCGCTGGTGTTTATTAACAGCCCGGATCTGGTATGGGTGGTGTTCGCCGCGATGTTTTTTGCCAACGCTTCCATCCTCGTTATCGGTTTTCTGGAAACCAAGACGATCATAAATTTATTGCGCATTCCGTTCCAATTCCTGGCGCCCATGATTCTCCTCCTAGCCACCGTTGGCGCCTACGCCGTGCGCGGATTAGTGATCGATGTGGTAGTGATGTTCGTTGCCGGTGTGCTCGGCTTCTTCCTGCGCCGGTCGGGCTACTCCGTGGCCGGCATCGTGCTGGGCCTGATTCTCGGCAAAATAGGGGAGCAAACCTTTGCCCAAGCCATGCAGATGCTGCATTTTGAGTGGTCTGGTTTCATCGACCGGCCTATAGCCCTGGTGCTGATCATTTCCGGCTTGCTGACCATTTTGGGCAGCATTTACGGTGCTTTTTTCAAGAAGCACCATTCGGTCGATCATGCAGCGGGAGAATAATGCTTTAGCGCTACAGTCAGAGCAGCGTGCCCTGCACCCATGGCCGCTGTCCTATGTCTCGATATAGTTACCGCTAGCCAGCCAGTGAGCGCACGCCTTACCCAGTTGATCTAACGCCATCTGCTCATAGCGAGCGTTCTCTGCCGTCGACAGGATGTCTCGCCAGCGCCCGTTGATACCCTTGTTGATGAAAGTTGTGGCGCCGCCGTCCCAGAATGCGCCGCCCAGCGGCACGCTTTTGGTAGCGTGATTTTTCATGTACGCAAAACTACAGTGGTCGACGATCTTATCGAATACCGAATCGTTGATACTGATTCCGAGAAGATCAGCGATACGGCGAATTTCTCTCGGCATATCTTCTTTCAGTTTTGCAAAATGCAGCATCAGCATATTCGGCAGTTCGCGTATTTCCCACCAGCTGCGGACATTTTCCCAAAACGGCCAGAATGGATACCCGTCCTTATCCATCCAGTCCAGAAAATATTGTTTAATTGAATCTACAGGTTTTTCAATGGGTGGGCCGACCAGTCCGGGAGTAAGGTTCAAAGCGTTATACCATTCCTCGTTAGCGCTACTGTGGTGATGGTACATGCTCCATACTACATCACGCCCATCTCGACCGATATAGATGTATTTTGCCAGCGGTGAGAAAACCAATGCATCAACTGGCAGGTGGGTTTTTATAAATCGGCGATGCTGCTGTGCCTCGACCTCAGGCAGTTTAATTTCTTTGGGTGGGACGCGCAGATCCAACCAGGGTGACATAGCGGCGACTTCCAAGCCTTCCTCTCCATTGAACAACAGCTGAGAGACAATCTGTTGCACCCAGGTTGTACCGGATTTTGCATAGGTTGATATGATGACGTCGTTATCACGAAACTGAAAATCATTCCAGATGGTTGAATCAAAGTGATGATTCTGAAATTCCCTAGTTTTTCTGGGCCAGCTCGTATCGTTATCTGTCATATTCATTCATTCCACTGCTTACGGACTTGTGCTGCGAGGCTACTGAATGACCCGCATAGGGTCAATGTGCCGCTTAGACTGCAACTGTATTTGTTCGCAAACGGACGTACACTTCAACCCGAAATCTCGTCCGCTAAACCTTACGGAAGCGGCGTGATGGTTCGGTGCCGAATACAATGAACGCATCAACGGTTTCATCTTCCAGTATGGCGATAATGTCGCAGCAACCGATACCCGTTATGGTCCACATCTCCGGAATGCGCAGAGGAGAAACCCAGCGTCTGTCGGGTGATGCTATCCGTGTAAATCCTGGTGCCGGCGGCGTCGATTTGCTGTCACCGGATGAGTCAGCCAACGCCGAGCATTACGCCACGCTGCACGCTTCTGGTTCTACCTACGAACTTGCAGTGGCGGCAGGACAAACTGTGTGGGTCAATGGTGAAAAAGTGACGAACCGGCTGCTGTCCTCAGGCGATCTACTGGAAATCGGTGAAGGCGGCCCGGTTTTACGCTTCCGACTGTATCCCGCGAATGCCGCAGTATATAAGTCCGTGCGCGAGGCCTTTGCAGATTGTGTCGACTGTGTTCGTCATGAAGGCCAGTCATTACCTGCGCGGGTCGTGCTTTTCCTGGGCGGAATGGCGCGGGAGATAACGACGCAGACATCGCCGCGTTTCCGCGTTGTTTTTTTCGGCCTCATTACCGTGCTGGTAATCATGCTGGTAGTGACCACGGTGCTGTTGACCCGGCAGAGCCTGGATCTGGAGCAGCGCCTGGCCGAAGAACAAGCGCGCGTGAGCGGGCTGACTGAGTTGATCAAGCGGGTGCAAAACGAAGCTTTCAATCGTCAGGAGCTGACCGAGATCAGGAGTACGATTGAAGATAACCTGTCGGCCACGGTCCGGCGGGTGGAGCAACTTGAGGCGCGCACCGCTGCGGTTAGTCAGGTAATTGCCGCTGCTGCCCAATCCACGGTATTCATCCAGGGCAGTTTTGGCTTTGAGGATCCGGCAACCGGCAGGCCGCTGCGTTTAATGGTTGGGCCGGACGGCCAGCCGTTGCGAGCCCGGCAAGGACCTTCGGCAGTGACGCTGGAGGGTGACGGCCCTGTTTTTGAGTTACAGTACACGGGCACCGCCTTCATCATCGGGCCGGATGGGCAGCTGATCACCAACCGACACGTCGCCGTTCCGTGGGAAAATGAGACCGCCTATCAAGGCATTACCCGCTTAGGGTTACAGCCGGTAACGCGCCGGCTAATTGGATATCTTCCGGGGATCGAACGGCCGTTTGACGTGGCGCTCCTGGCCGCAAGCGATCAGGCCGACGTTGCGATACTCCGCTGCACCGACGTGGCCGGGCTCAGGCCGCCGCTTGTATTAAGCAATGCCGTACCGGCACCTGGAGAAGAGGTGATCGTTCTCGGTTATCCCACCGGTATTCGTGCCCTGCTGGCCCGGTCTGGCAAAGCTTTTGTCAACGATTTATCGCAGCAAAAGGATCTCGACTTCTGGAGCATTGCGCGACTCCTGGCGGCAGCCGGACGCATCAGCCCTCTTGCCACCCGCGGCATCGTTGGCCAGGTGACGGCCAACGCCATTGTCTATGATGCTGAGACGACAAAAGGGGGAAGTGGGGGACCGGTGTTAGGTCTCGGCGGGGAAGTAGTGGCGGTGAACGCGGCCATCCTGCCCGAATTTGGCGGCTCCAACCTTGGGGTGCCGGTCAGGCAGGTGCATGCGCTTTTAATGCAGGCGGAAGACCCCGGCCGGACAAAATAAACAGGGGCACAGAAGGTACAGTCGCCCGCGCCGCAGGTTGCGCATCGACTCATTTATGGCCCACATGCTATTCTGGTCTGCCGATAAAAGGCGAGCACTTATTGCTCCTGATGATAAACAAACGGCACTGCACGGTTAAGCCAGCGGCCCTCGCACGCGGCATCGAATCACACCTTAAGAATCAGCAACGCAAGCTTTTTGGAGAATTTGCCAATGATTGATCGAATGAAGATACCCAGTTTATTCAACGCAAGCGTACTTGTGCTCTGTCTGCTCGCAACGGTCGTCAGCCCTGATGCCGCGGCGCAGAGTATGTGGGAAAAGACAAAGGAATATTCGATCAACCTGTGGGACTCCGCGAAAGAGCAGTCCCACGAGATATGGGGAAAAACGAAGTCAAGTTCTGAGAAGACGTGGGAGGCGGCGAAGGCCGAATCGGATGAGGCCTGGGAGGAGGCAAAAGAGAAGTCGCTGAAGGCGTGGGAGAAGGCGAAATCCGGCACCGGGGACGCCTGGGAGAACGCCAAAGCTGAGTCAGACCAGGCTTGGGAGGAAGCCAAGGAAAAATCACACCGCGCTTGGGAGAAAACCAAATCCGGAACGGGT
>JAHEKE010000078.1 GCA_024638505.1 Gammaproteobacteria bacterium
TGCAGAAAATCCGCGAACAGGTAGAGACGGAGAATGTCGTCTGGGATGTGGTGGATTTTGTGCTGTCCGACCTGATCCGGGGATGTCGGGAAGGGCTGCTGGAAAAGATCGACCACAGCACGCTGCCTCCCGGTGACGACGGCACCCCGGCGAGCGAGGACTTCATTGCGGGCGCATTCACCGAGTGCGGGGTAGGTCAGACTGTCTGGGCCACCGTCATTGCTTACGACAATCAGCGCCTCGGCGCCAACCCGCCGACTCAGCTGGTGGATTTTTTCGATGTGGTTAACTTTCCCGGCAAACGAGGCTTAAGACGCGATCCGCAGGTGATTATGGAATGGGCCTTGATAGCGGATGGGGTTACGCCGGATCAGGTGTATACCACGCTGGAAACGGAGGTCGGTCAACAGCGAGCGTTCGCCGTTTTGGACAGAATCAGAAACAGCATTGTCTGGTGGTCCGCGGGGTCTGAGCCGCCCAAGCTTCTCGATTCCGGCGCCGTTGTCATGACCTCTGTGTGGAACGGGCGCATGTTCCGCCCCATCGTCGAGGAGGGTAAGGACTACACCATCCTGTGGGATGGGCAGATCTGGGACATTGACTCCTGGGGCATCCCCGCCGGTACGCACAACCTGGACAAGGCACTGGAATTCATCCGGTTTGCCACCGCCTCACGCCAGCTAGCGGAGCAGGCAAAGTATATTTCTTACGGGCCGGCGCGGAATTCCGCGATGGCGCTGATCGATGATGCGATGAAGCCGATGCTGCCCACGCATCCAGAGAATATGGCCAACGCGCTGCAGACCAATGCAGAGTGGTGGGCGACCCACCAGGCAGAGCTCTCTGCAAAGTTTGAGCAGTGGCTGGCGGGAGGGGGACGCGGTTTGTCAGGATCGCCGCGCTAGGCATGCGGCTCTGCGCTCGGGCAGTTATCTGGGGAATCGCTGCAGCGTCCCTGCCCAGCTAGCGCTGGCGAATGGCGCCGGGTTTAGCCTCCGGGCTGTAACTCTATTGGTCGCCCGTAGTGCGCCGCCGGAATACTCACGCCCGTACAATCAGTCCGCCGATCAGCGCAAAGAACATGGAGAGCAAGCCGGACAACAGGGCGGACACCCCGACTAGCGGATCCTGGGTCTGCCTGCTCCAGTTAGCGGCCATTTTGGCGCCGAGCCAAGCCATCATGGCAATGGCGGAACCCGGCACATTGAAAGCGATGGCGACGGTGAAGAAACCCCGTTCCAGCATACCGGTTATCCATCTCGGAACAACGTCGGGGCGCGCTTCTGCTTTACCCTCACGCAGCCAGTCGAGGAATTTTGGTGTGGCGTATGAGCCGATTCCCAACGAGACGATTAAACCGAACAGCCATGACCATATACTCATCGTTCTCCCCCTAAGCAGTTAGGACACAAGGGATTATACGGGCCTTTCAAACGTGGTATCCTGGTCTCGAACGGAAGATCGATACCGCTGCCAGGGCATAAAGTAACGCACGACGGGCAAAATCGTCATTTCATCTAAATTATTAAGTTTTCGCTTTAACTTCTTGTCTTGGCGCTATTTATTAGAGTAGACTCTGTTCCCGGTACTACCGTTCTTTACGCAGTTAGTGACTCGGAGTCCCTCCCTTGACACCCCCAATAGGTTTATCCGAGCCTCTTAAGCGAAGAACAAAAGCAATAAAAGCTGAGGAGGACGGTAGCTACCATTAATTTAGTGTAAGCTCCAGCCCACCCAACCTAATCGCGCTCAGAACTTTAACCCTGCAGCTTTAGCTCCCCGCACTTTACGACTGGGAGCGGGTGGTAAGGCAGTGAGCGGCAGCGACCTGGCAAGATGCTGTATACCACACTGAAAATCACCCATCTCACCTGCGTGTTGCTCACCTATTTTCTTTTCTTGACCCGGGGGGTGTGGCTCGTGCGCGATCCTCAAGCCTTGAGCAAACCTTGGGTTCGGGTAGTGCCGCACCTAGTCGACACCGTCTTGCTAGGCAGCGCCATCGGGCTGGTCCTGATCACCCGGCAGTATCCCGGGGAGCAGGTGTGGTTGACGGTTAAAATCATTGCCCTGGTGTTATACATTGCGTTCGGCCTGCTCGCTTTTCGCGTTTGCCGCAAGCGCGCCACCCGATTGGCGGCATGGATCACGGCTCAGCTGATATTCGTTTACATCGTTCTCGTCGCCCTGACGCGCACGCCCTTATTGATATGATGCGATCCGCCGCGTTCGGTTGCCTGGTTTAATCGGCGCGGGGCGCGCCTCCTGCAGTTAATAGCCCAATAGATCGCGCACGGCTTGATCCAGAAACTGGTGGAAGCCGGGATCATTGCGACCGCTGGCAACGCAGTGTCCCCACGGCGATTGAAACACGCGCAGCTCCGCCCGGGGCATGTGCGCCGCTTCCAGCTCATTGTCCTGCGGCGGGAAGTACAGGTCCGTGCTGCATGGAATGAGGATGGCCCGCGCCTGGATGGCCCGCAGGGCAGTAATAAAATCGTTTTCATACAGCGAATTGGTGCTGATATCGGCGTGCTGCCAGGTCCAGATCTTGGCCAGAAGATCGTTGGCGTCCCAGTCCAAATGATCCTGCTCCCAGTCTTTCAGCAGATCCTCGGCGGTGGCGAAGCCGAGCTGCTGAAACAGTTTCTCTCGATAAAACGTTTGCGAATAAGCCCAGCCTGCATATACGCGCCCGAAGGCCTTGAGTCCGCGAACCGGGGGCTGGTCGTAATCACCTTCATTCCAGACGCTGTCCGCCTGCAGCGCGGCTTTTACCCCTTCTAAGAACACGGCGTTGTGGATCGAGGTTTTGGCCGAAGCGCAGAAGGGCAGGATCGCGTCCACCATATCCGGGTACTGCGCCCCCCACTGATACGACTGGCAGCCGGCCATCGACCAGCCGGTGACCAGCGCGATGCGCCGTACGTTGAGTGCCTCGGTTAACAACCGGTACTGGCAGGCGACGTTGTCGAAAAGGGTAATGTCGGGGAAGCGCGGTCCGTCGAACGGTGCCGGCGTATTACTCGGCGAGGAGGACAGGCCGTTACCGAACATATTGATCGACACGATGAAGTGTCGTTCAGCATCAATTGCCCGACCCGCGCCAAAGTAGCTCTCGTTGCGTTGGTGCGTGCCGGTGTAAAAGGTCGGCATCAGCACGACGTTGTCAGCAGCAGCGTTCAACGCACCATAGGTCTGATAGGCCAGGGTGGCCGCGGGCAGCGTCTGCCCGGACTGCAGCGCAACGTCACCCAGGCTGAAGCTTTTATGCGTGCTCAAGGTGTGGGCTTGGCCTTGCTCAGTACAGCCGCAAATACTCCTGCACTTCCCAGTCCGTGACGGTCTGGTGATAGCGCTCCCACTCGTCGGTCTTATACAGAAGATAGGAATTGAGCATCGGTTCGCCCAGCACCTCTTTGGCCAAGGTGTCGTCACGCAGAATCTCGATGGCTTCGAGCAGATTGCGCGGCAGGCGCTGTGCGCCGGAAGCTTTGATCTCGTCGGCACCCATTGAATAAAGATCCTGATTCAGCGGTTTACCCGGATCATATTTGCTGGCAACCCCTTCCACCATCGCCGCAGCGGACATGCCCAGTCCCAGATAGGGGTTCATACACATGTCGGCAGCCCGGTTTTCTATACAGAATCGACTTTGCGGCAGGCGCAGCATGGCGGAACGGTTGTTGTATCCATAGGTCATATGCGTCGGCGCCCAGGTAACGGTGCCGCCCTCGAAGCCGCCCACGCGCGGTACCAGTCCGTTATAGGAATTGACCGTGGAGCAGGCGATGGCGGTCAGCGCCCCACCGTGACGCAGCAGCCCGCCGACGGCATGAAACACGGCGTCACTCCATTTGCCCTTGTGTTCGAAGAGGTTCTGCTCCGATTTCTTCGTGCTGCGCATGGAAGTGTTCATATGCGCGCCGGAGCGCCAGTCCCCGGTGGTTGGTTTGGGCATGAAGGTAACGAACATGCCGTGCCTTTTTGCCACTTCTTTCAACAGCACGCGTAAGAACACCAGCCGATCGGCCATGGTCAGCACGTCGCTATAGTGAAAGTCAAGCTCAAACTGAGAGTAGGCACCTTCGGCTACCACATCGTGCAGGTTCCATCCGAGGTCCTCCAGGATGTCGATTAAATCCCCGAGAAAGCCCATGGAGTCGATCGAAAACTCAGCGTCATAGCCAAAGGCCTGGCGGCGGGGGCGTACCCCTTCACCGGGAAGCGGATCGTTTTCCATGGCCTTGACCGGTTCACCGCCCTCCCAGCGCATGGCAATGAACTCCGGTTCGACTCCTGCCTGGATGCTGTAACCGGCTGTACGCGCGCTCTCTACGGTGCGTTTAAGGGCGTGACGCGGGCACAGATTGTACGGCTTGTCTTCCCACCACAGGTCGGCAAACATCCAGGCACAGGTATGATCCCACGGGCAGATAACCAGCGTGTCCAGGTCGGGAATGGGAACCTGATCCGAATCTGCCGGGCCCAGCTCGGGCACGAATGAGATGGAGTGCACCGCGAACTGAGGTCCTTTGCCGGCGCACAGCAGTTCAAAGTCGCTTATCGGCACGGGTTTGGTTTTGGGTACGCCAAGAAGGTCTATCCAGCAGGATAGAATGTACTTGACTCCCGCCTGCTCCAGCATTGTTTTAGCTTCTTTTACCCGTTTCTTATCCGGTAACGCCTGCTGCATGGACTGCTCGTTGTAGATCATTTTTTTTCCTCGTTGCCGCGCGCTTCCCAACGCGAAAGTAATGCGCGGTGGGTAACGTATTCAGTTTTGCTCGTCTATTCGATCGGGCCCGTACCTGTAATGGAAAATCAGGCCCGGGTCAAACGAATGTGGCGCGATGTTGATTGATCGCCGGGGAAGCTACTGCCGTCGATGAGGGCTGGGCTGGCTACGCAGACCGACAGAACGGTCTGCCGGGCAGCAGCTTGGGGGGAGGGCGCAGTGAGCCCCTTAAACGGAGACTATGACAATTTCCTGAGCCTTTTGAGTTCAGTCGCGCCCAGCTTGAGACGTCTGCTGGCCTGATCGATGCGGAGCTTCAGCTCTGAGGCGTTTTCTTCGCTGAAGGACTGATCTTTGCGCCGGTAACCGTGGCGTCGCAGTATCCGCAGCACCGCATTGGTTTCGGCGTGATGTTTACCTGCCAGCCAGGTGACGACTAAAAGTAAAACGAAAAACGCAAGCAGCAAGCCGACTTTAAGCATCCTGTAAAAACTAAAGATTGGTCGATCCACTCAAGCTTAGACCATGCGCGACTCTCCTGAATGCTGCTTCGGGCCTTTCTGATTAAAGGTGACTTAACCCGGATGTACGACCTATTGGTTCCGCTCCCAACTGCTAAAAATTAGTAAGCAGTATGGAAATTAACGGTAGAAGCAAGAGGAGGGAGTATGGACATGACAAACAGCAGATTGTCGCCTGGCCTGCGGCGGGCAGTGGTTGACCTGGAACGTTACCTGCGAGATCTTTCCAAAGACAAGCGCCCTGAAAAAAGAATCCCCAGGTTGTCCCGCATGATACCTCACCGGCCTGAATCGAACCGGGTGCTCGAAGACCCGCTTATCCCCTGGCTGAGGGTAGCCATGGGAGCCCTGATCGTCGTGGCCGTGGGAGTGGGTTTGATCATGATTCGGCAGCTGTCGGGGTTGCATCTGTAACGCTCCACCGCGCAACTGAGCAGACGAAGTCATCCTCAACCCGTTTTAGGCGAGCGGGTCCTGCTCGTCCAGGTGGCGTCGCAGACCCGGCGTGCGATAACCATCGTTTCGCCAGAGAACGGGAAAATAATTTTCGTCCATCTCACAGTCGCCCAGATGTTTGTAACGACTGTAGATCGGCCCGGTTCCCGACTGAAAGTTTTCAGGATCGTACCTGACGTCGCTGCGCATGGCGTGCAGCACCAGCGAACGGCGCTCTTGCCCGGACTGGTTGTAGCCTGAGCCGTGCCAGGTCCAGCCGTGATGAAATGATCCACCACCCCTGGGTACGACCACGTTAACGATTTCCGGTTCGATTCCCTGGCGGTCGGCCGCCAGGCGCATGTGTTTTCTATAGTCCGCCGGTCCGTGAAACTCACCCTTGGGTATTGAATGATACCAGCGGTGGGATCCTCGGATAAGTTCAAGGGTACCGCCGTCGGCGCTGGTGTCGTCTAGAGCGATCCAGCAACTCAGTAATTCAGGCGGGGTATACCAGGCAAGATAGGCATTGTCCTGATGGTACGCCAGCGGGCGGCTTCCGGGGGGCTTCCACAACACGTTGTCAATCATGATGCGCGTACCCGGCCAGCCGGCCAGCTGGGCAACTGCCTTTCCTAAGTCTGCGCGCGTGACGACGCGGGCAACGGCACGGTCGGCTCGCCAGCCGTTGCAGATCTGGCGCGTCAGCGTCGGGTCTCCGCTTTCTTCCTGCCAGTTAACCTCGTCCGGGATAATCCCGGTTTCGAAAATGCCGCGAAACAGGCACTGAAACCGTTCCTTAAGCAACTCAATGGTGTCGTCATCGATCAGTTCCTCGACAATCAGAAATCCATCGTCATTGAACTGCTGTATCTGATCTTGCGTTAGCGTAAACACGGTGCCCCCGCGGTGTGGTTTACTGCAGGTGGAGCTGTATTGTCCGCTGATGTGGCGTCAGCCATCGGCAGCTACGGGTCAGCTGAGTCGTATACGGCATGCGCACACAGTTAAATCAATTCTCGTCCAGCTGTTCGCGAAAAAAATCACCGGTCCACTGCGCGATACGCAATGCGTCGGGTGCGTGCTTGAGAGACTCCCTGGCGACGGCGGCGAGTTCAGCGGGAATAGCCTTGCCACCGCGCAGGTCGAGCAGATCGATCATGTACTGCTTGGTGAACTCGGGATGAAACTGCACGCTCAGTGCGGGTGACCGGTAGCGCACTATGCCGATCGGACAGAACTCATTTCCACCGAGCACATCAGCCGAATCAGGCAGAGCAATCACCTGATCCTGATGCCAGATCATCACCGCGATCTGGCTGCGGTGTTCCTTAACTTTATTCAGCCGAACGTCATACATATCCACCCCACAGCCCCAGCCTTTTTCTGATTTGACGGCCTTACCGCCTAGCGCTTCCGCCATGATCTGGTGGCCAAAACAGATGCCGAACTGAGGTCTGCCTGCGCCGGCAACCGAACGAATGAAAGCCTTTAATGGCTCAATCCAGTCAAATCCATCGTATACGCCGTGGCGCGAGCCGGAATACACGTAGCCGTCGAACGCATCTGGAGCGGGCATCGCATCCCCCCGCACCGGTGACAGCCCGACGAAAGTCGCCTCCGGCAGTGCGGGAGCGAGCCACTGGCTGATCATCTCCGGGTAGTACGGATGTTTGTGCGCAATCTCCTGCGGTATCTCGCCCAGCTCGAAAACCGCGATGCGTTTGGATTTATCAGTCATGTAAGTGCAGACAGAGCATAGAGAAGTGCAGTAGAAATAAGGGCAAATGGCGCAAATTTAAACGGGTGTGAGCGCAATCACAACCGGGCCGACGGGTCTGCCACGTCAGCTCCGGCCAAAGCCCGCGCCATCGGCATCAACCACGTGGCCCTAGGGCACGGCGCCGTTGGACTGGCAGCATATATTACTTCGACGCGCTGTCCCAGTGCTGGGCGTTGCTTGGCTGATTTGACTGAACGGCGCGGTACAGCTCAATGTCACTGTGCACCAGCGGTAGCAGGATGGAGCGGACGCTTTCGTTCTCATAGTTAAACAGTTGTAATCTTGGCAGACGATTAAAAGCACGCGGCGGAGTCGTGCCGGCTATGCCATACCGCCGGCAAAATTGCCGCGCGAAATCCTCAAATTGCTCGACCGTGCCAATCAGTGCAAACTGCTTGGCATTGGTTAAGGCTTTCTCCAAATCACTCGAGGCGACTCTCTCCGGCCGGTAATCGAGAAAGTACCGGGTTTGCAGATTATCAAAAAAATCCAGCCCGAATCCCTCGACCCCAGCCACAAAAGATTTGAGATTGGCATTGATCCTGAGATCACAACCTTGGAGCTGCACGGCTAGGTCGCGCACGCATGCCTCATGTTTTAAAAAGAAATCGCTGCGGCGATCAGCCGCGATTTTCCGGATCCAGCGCAGGTGTGAATGCAGTTGCCGGAAGGGGTCGCGCACCAGCGTGACCAGGTGAAACGCTGCGGGATCAAAATACTGCTTGATCTTTTGTAGGGTCAAATGGCCCGCAATGTAGCGTTTTTCTGTGGCGAGCTGGGGATAAACTCCGGAGTCGAGCACCTCAATGTGCGTGGCGGTATAACCCTGTGGAAAGTATCTTGTGGCGAAAGCGTTAAGTGAAGTACCCCCGGTTTTGGGAATATGCATGAAGAAGATGTGCGGCAGGTCGCCGGTCAGTACCTGCGGAATTTCGCTCGAGGTAAAGGTTTCCAGGGGTATACGAGTGTTGCCAGCGTAGACAGCCAGGCGGCACGCGCTGTGGAACTGCTGGCCAGGGAAAGCAAATTCAAAGCCGCAGCGGCCATCGGGATGCATGCGATAAGACTTAAGGTCTTCCCGATACTTGTTCGCGACGGTTGAGCCAACGGGAGTCTCGTCGATAAAAAACGATAATTCAATCGGCTTGGATTTCCTGAACTTATGAAAGCACCA
>JAHEKE010000079.1 GCA_024638505.1 Gammaproteobacteria bacterium
CGGTGAATGCGCCCGCAATGAAGTCCTCGTTCGCCGGGGTGCCGTCGTCACCGGGAGGCAGCGTGCTGTGGTCGATCTTTTCCAGCAGCCCTTCCCGACACCCCCGGATCAGGTCGGACAGCACAAAATCCACCACATCCCAGACGACATTCTCTGTCTCTACCTGTTCGCGGATTTTCTGCAGACCACCGTTGTAGGTTTCCATCGCCACCCACTCGCCGCTTTGTTGCCGGAATGGCTTAACGTAAGCCAGCATCTGGCTGCGGGTATAGCTGCCGCCCCAGGAGACAACCGTCAGATCTTTTTGTGGTAGCGTCTGTGCGACTGCACCGTTCGCATGCAGAAGAGCAATAGCCAAACAGACGATTCCGGTGCGAAAAAGAGAGCGTATTTTCATGATCCCTCCTATTGTTCCTCGCATTCGTTGGGCACGCGCGCCAGATCAGCCATGCAGTTCTCTGCTCATGCTCGTGCCGTCGGGCGCTTCAGCAACGCCTGGTTCAGGTATCGCGCTTGAGTCCTCATTGAGGGACTTGACGATGCCCCAGGTCATCAAGAGCATGATCACGCTCACGGGTAATGCCGCCGCGATAGACGCTGTTTGCAATGCCTTCAATCCGCCGGCAAGCAGCAGGACTGCTGCCACAAAGCCTTCTCCCAAGCCCCAGACGATACGGAACCTTTGCGGCGGATTGTCGTCGCCCATGCTGAGCATCGTGGTGATCACCAGCGTACCTGAGTCAGATGAGGTGATAAACCAGGTGGCGAGCAGGAACGTGGCCAGCGCCGCCATCGCCCAGTTCAGCCAAGCCAGCTCCGTCATGCGCTCGATGGTGCCGAACAGCGCTGCGGGCAGGTTCCAGTCCCGGATCAGCTGGGCGATGCCCGCCGTGCCGACGCCGCCATCCGCGTTCAGCTCGAGGTACATCGCGTTGCCGCCGAAAATACACAGCCAGAAAAACGCGAGAGTGGTCGGCACAAACATGACGCCCACCATAAACTCTCGAATGGTGCGTCCGCGGCTGATGCGCGCGATAAACATGCCAACGAACGGCGCCCAGGAAATCCACCATCCCCAATAGAATATGGTCCACCCGCCCTGCCAGGCAGCATCGCCCGGCTCGTTGAACGTGCGAAAGCCCATCGGAATAACGTTCCACAGGTAATCGCCGACCGTGGTGACGAAAAACCCCATAAGCCACTTGGACGGCCCACCGAAAAGGAAATAGGCCAGAAGCACAACGCTGAGCCATATGTTCCATTCCGAAATAATACGAATGCCTTTGCCAACGCCTGATACAGCGGACAACGTGGCCACAATGGAGATGACGCCTATGAGAACCACCTGGGTAGTCACCCCGGGATCGATGTCAAACAGGTAATTGAGCCCGGTCGCCATTTGGCTGACGCCCAGCCCAAGTGATGTGGCAACACCGAAGACCGTGCCAAAGACCGCCAGCAGGTCCACGGCGTGACCGATCGGGCCGTAGATGCGATCGCCAATCACCGGATACAGCGCCGATCGCAGGGTGAGCGGTAGCTTCTTGCGGAAGCCGAAATACGCCAGGCACAGGCCGATCATTACGTACACCGCCCAGCCGTGGAATCCCCAGTGAAAATAGGTCACACGCATCGCGTATCGCGCCCGGTCTACGTTCATGTCGGTGACCAGGGCGTGGTCGGCGAAGGGGTTGTTGGGGTAGCCCCAGGGTTGTGTGTTGTCGAAATAAAACATTGGCTCGGCGATGCCGAAAAACAACAGACCGATGCCGACACCGGCCGAGAACAGCATGGCAAACCAGGAGAAGTTACTGAATTCGGGCTCACTGTTGTCATCGCCGAGCTTAATTGAACCATGGCGGCTGAACATCAGATAAAAACATACGAAAAGCATGATGATCAGCGCGCTGATGTAGTACCAGTTCAGCGCCGACTCGATCCAGCCGCGGATCGCCGAGTATATGGAATTGGCGAGCTCAACGTTCAGTGCGGTAAAAACGACGAAAGCCGCGACCATGCCTTTGGAGGCCAGTCCCATCGCCGGATGAAGCCCCTTCCAGATGCCGTCCTTTGCGACATGCCCGGTCATTTTATCTTTCATAGCCCTGTTCCTCCCCTGCGTGTGTGCGGCTAACCGGCTTGCTGTGCTGCGCAGCGAATAGTCAGCGCGGGCCGGTGCCGCATTGTTAAAGCTAACCTCGAGCCATCTCAATGCAGGCGGCTGACTGAAAGTGATACCGTGTTGTCTGTCAGTATTTCACCTACCGAGTGATTCGGCACGGGCAAGTCTTGTGCGCGTTTTCTAAGCAGATCTTTTATCCTTAGGACCTTGGATACCACGTTACAGAATTCAGCGCCATTTGTCACGCCGTGTACACACAGGAGGGTTTGGGTACACGACCGTTGGGTCGCTTGGCGAGAATCACAATGGCCGGTGCGATGCAGACGATCGCGGCGGGGCGCCGCTCTCACAAAATAGTCGCATCTAGCTCTGTAGGAGGACCCACCTTGGGCCAATAATCTGCGCTGAGGGTGCGCAGCTCACAGATAAACGCAGGCCTAGCCTGATGGTTTTTCGATGTCGAGTTTTGTCATACGATTGCGCAGTGTGCTGGGCTTCAATCCCAGAACGGCCGCCGCTCCGCCCGACCCCTCAATCACCCAGTTGACGTCACTGAGTACCTGCTTGATATAGCGGCGCTCGAGCTCTTCCAGCGTACCTCCTGAGTCGGCAGGATGGGCACCGGCACCCAGGGATCCATCCACCTGCAGAACCGGGCCGTTGGACAAGATCACCGAACGTTCAATTACGTTGGCCAGTTCACGAACGTTACCGGGCCAGGAGTAACGCTGAAATTCCGCTGAGGCTTCCGGCGAGATCTCGGTGAAATCCCGCCCCTGCAGCGCAGAGAACTTTCGCAAGAAATGAGCAGCGAGGAGCGGAATGTCGGCGCGCCGTTCACGCAGCGGCGGCACCTCGATGAGAAACACGTTGAGGCGATAGAACAGGTCCTCTCTGAAATGCCCGAAGTCGACGGTGGCAGCCAGATCCTTGTTGGTCGCCGCAATCACGCGCACATCGACCTTGACGCTTTTCTCCCCGCCCACCCGCTCGAACTCCTGCTCCTGCAGCACGCGCAGCAGCTTGGCCTGCGCTTCTGGCGACAGCTCGCTGACCTCGTCTAAGAAAATCGTGCCCTTGTCCGCCAGTTCAAAGCGGCCTTTACGCGGCTGCGTGGCCCCGGTGAAGGCGCCCTTTTCATGCCCGAACAGCTCACTTTCAATCAGCTCCTTAGGCAGCGCCGCGCAGTTTACCTTGACCAGGGGCTGCCGGCTGCGTTCGCTGCGGGCGTGAATAGCACGGGCCATCAACTCCTTGCCGGTGCCGGTCTCGCCTTGAATCAACACGGTGGTGTCGGTGGTCGCCACCCGTGCGATCTTGTCCAACACGTCCATGAGCGGCGGGGAATCGCCGATGATCTCCTCGAAATCGTGGTCGGTCTGGATCTCCTCACGCAGATACTCGATGGTCTGCCGAGCGCGATTATGGGCGTCGATCTCCTCGCGCAGCCGCGCGTTCTGCTCGGCCAGTTCCCGCCGCGCCTGCTGCAGGTCGAGGTGGGCGCGAACCCGGGACAGCACCTCCTCCAGTTGAAACGGCTTGGTGACATAATCCACCCCCCCTGCTTCAAATGCCTTCACCTTGTCCTCAACCTCCGACAGCGCGGTCATGAAAATGACCGGGATGTCTTTGGTCTGCTCCTGTGTTTTCAGCCGCCGACACACCTCAAAGCCGTCGATCTTCGGCATCAGAATATCCAGCAGAACGAGATCCGGCTTGCAGGTCCCTGCCTTTGACAGTGCCTCTTCCCCGTCGCCGGCGGTGACGATGCGATAGCCGGTGGTCTCAAACTCCTGCTCCAGCACGTCCAGGTTGAACAGCTCGTCATCGACAATCATGATGGTGGGTGTATCGGTCATGATCGGGGCATACCTTCGTCATACTGACCGGACAGCACTGCTGCAGCCCGGCTTCGTGGCAGATTCATGCGGGTCAGCTTATCTCAAACACTCAGCTGATGAACAGCCACCGGCTGCTGAATACCGCGGACGTCGACGTCACCCATGGGCTCCATTGCATAGTCCCGGGTCAGCGCAGCGGCGGTATCGCCGGAGATCAGGGTGTAGGTGCCGAACTGTTTATTGGCTTCTTCCAGCCGCGCGGCGAGATTGACCGCATTGCCCTGCACCGTATAGTTGATGCGATCTCCAGAGCCAACGCTGCCTGAGGTGACCTCGCCGGTAGCAATACCAATACGTGTCTTTAATTTGTTGCCGGCGAAGGTGCGCTCTTTCAGCGTGCGCTGGATCTCGAAGGCGGTCTGCACCGCGTTGTCCGCATGCGCCGGGTCGGGCACGGGCACGTTGAAGGTGACCAGCATGGCATCACCTTGAAACTGGGTTAGCGTGCCCCGGTGCCGGTCGAGCGGCCGGGTCAGGGACGCAAAATACTCGTTCAGCATGCGCACCACATCGTCCGGTGCCATGCTGTCCACCAGCTCGGTGAAGCCTTCGATGTCGGCATACAAAATCGTGGCGATTGATTGCGTCGGCTCCAGCACCCCCTGCCCCTCCAGGATGGACTCGGCGATGTATTCCGGCACGAACTTGCCGAACACTCTGCGCGTCACCGCCAGCTGCTGCGCCACTTTATCCCGCAGCTGCTTCTTCTCCAGCGTGGCGTGCAGGCGGGCTTTCAGCAGCACCGGATCGAACGGCTTGGTCAGGTAGTCCTCCGCCCCCATCTCGATGCAGCGCACCACGCTCTCCATGTCGTGCACCGCCGAGATGACGATCACCGGCAGGTGCGCCAGGCGGCCATCATCGCGCAACCACTGCAGCACGTCGTAGCCGCTCATCTCCGGCATCATGATGTCGAGCAGCATGACGTCGCAGCGCCGCTCCCCCAGCATGTCTATGGCTTCGCGACCGTTGGCCGCGGTGATGGTATCTACCCCCAGCGCTTCCAGCTCTTGGCAGATCAGGTCGACGTTGAAGGGCTCGTCGTCAACTACGAGAATCGTTGGATTTTTAGCCATCACGCCCTCCCTCCGACTCAGGCGCCAGGCGTGGGCTGCCCGATAAGCCGGTCGATTTTCTCGAACAGCACGGCCTCGTCGATAGGCTTGGTCATGTAGTCGCGGCAGCCGCAGGCGCGGGCCCTGTCCTCATCGCCCTGCATGGCGTGGGCGGTCAAGGCAATGATCGGAATATCTCTGGTCCCCTCGTCGGCGTTGAGGCGGCGCGTTGCCTCCCAGCCGTCGACTTCGGGCAGCGACATATCCATCAGAATCAGATCCGGCCGCTCCCTTACCGCCAATTCAATTCCAGCTGCCCCGTCCATGGCGGTTAACAACTGGAAATGATCCTCCAGGAGCTGCACCAGAAGATCAATATTGAACTCTACGTCCTCGACAATCAGTATTTTTTTCATTGTCTCCTCCCCTAACCTGACATTCGACTACGTCGGACGACCAGCGGCCGGCGCCGCGTACTGCGTTGGGAAACTGACGGTGAAGGTCGAACCCTCGCCGACGGTGCTTTGAATCTCGATATCGCCGCCAATCAACTGCGCCAGGTGGCGCGTAATAGACAGCCCGAGCCCGGTGCCGCCGAAGCGCTTGGTGCTGCCGCTGTCGAGCTGGGTGAACTCTTCAAACACGCTTGAGAGCTGCTCCTCCGGGATGCCGATGCCTGTATCGGTGACGGCGATGTAGGCCTGGCCATCGGCCTGGCGCACGCCCACGTTGACCTCCCCTTCTTCCGTAAACTTGACCGCATTGCTGAGCAAGTTGATCAGGATCTGTTTCACCTTGTCCTGATCGGTATAAACGGATGGGAAATCCGCGTCGCTATCTTGCCTGAGTGCGATGCTCTTGCCGCTGGCCATGGGTTCCACCTGGCGCAGACACATGTCGACCAGCGGTTCCAGAGTGAATTCGCTCGGTGTCACCTCCATACGCCCGGCTTCGATCTTGGACAGGTCGAGGATGTCGTTGATCAGTCCGAGCAGATGGTTGGCACTGATGGAGATTTTGTCCATGTTCTCATACTGCTTCTGCGGCAGGATGTCCTTGCAGCGGCTCATGACGATGCGGCTGAAGCCGATGATGGCGTTCATCGGCGTGCGCAGCTCGTGCGACATGTTGGCCAGAAACACGCTCTTGGCCTGATTGGCCTCTTCCGCCCGGTCGCGGGCCTCCTCGGCCTCCTGCGTTGCAACTGCCAGCTCCTGGGTTCTTCGTTCGACCCTTTGTTCCAGGTCACGGCTGTATTCTTCCAACTGCCGATGGGATTGCTTGAGCTCCTCGCTCTTCGTGGTGAGTTCTTCATCGCGCTGCTGAATCCGGGACAGCATCTCGTTGAAAGAACTGACCAGTTCGCCGACTTCGTCGTCGCTGCCCCGTTCGGTGCGAATGGAATAGTCATCCTCTCTGCTCACTCTTTGCGTGTTCTCGGCCAGCAGGCGAATGGGATCGGAGATAAAGCGATGCAGCCGGGAGGCCAGCAGGAACGCCAGAATCGACGACACCACCAGAATCCCTAAGAAGAAATAAACATCCCCAATCAATCGCTCATTCAATAAGCTGAAATCGGAGCGCAGCACCACGCTGCCGAGGGGAGCGTCGCCCTCCAAATCCTTAAGTGCCGAAGCATGATCCAGATAATGCGCGGTGAAGTACGACCCGGGCTGAACCGGGTCTTCCGGGCACGTCGAATGTTCGTCTCCAGTGGTGTAGGAAGCAAATACAATCCCGTCCTGGCCATAAACGCAGGCACTGATGATGGATGACTTGGCCTTCAGGTTTCTTAACGTCTTCAGCGCTTCGTCGTCATAGCCAAACGCAACGGCGGCGCTTAAGTCGGAGCTGATGGTTCTCGACAGGATCGACAGCTCGCTGACCAGGCCTTCACGGAACTTGTAGCGGTCGTAAAAGATGAGGGCAACAACCGCGACGAGCAGGACAGAGAATCCCGTGACCGTAATCAACACCATCAGCTTCCATTTGATGGGGAGATGTCGGAAAGCCGTCATTGCAGATTCTTAGGCGTGATACTTTGAGCGGATTGCCCTGAAGCGCCCTTCTCTTGGATACTTAGGGATCCGTTTCCGTTAGAAAGGTAGCTGGTGACCAGTTCTTCAACGAGATTACCAACTTGATTAGACCCATCGCTACCTCCTGAGCCCGAGGACGTAGTTAACCTCACGTCTGCTTGATAGACTCGGTCCATATTTACATCAACCAAATACGCCCTCACTCTAGGAAGCGCCTCGCCGGCCGTATCTTGCACCAGTTCGTACATCAAAACTGCATCAGCATTGGTTCCTTTTATGGCCTCCCGCACACCACTTAGCTCTGGTCCTGCATATGCGACTTTAGAAGCACGTTTCCACAGATTCTTTTTATTAGAAGAAGTTATTTGTAATTCTTCCGCTCCATACCGAGACGCTAACTTTTGGTCTGCCACATGGGTGATGGTTACATACTGATTGTCTTCGGCATTCTTTAGTAGGCCGTCATCAATTCCCGTAGCCCAGGTGGGAAAATTCACACGTGACGGCAACATCGCTAAATGGATTTGGGTGTCTTGCAGGTCAGCAAGGTATTTGGCTACTAATCCGTTGGTAAACGCCTCTATCTGTTGTGAATAGTTGCCGCCCGCCTCAAACTCTAATGATTTTTCTGCCCGATAGATCTTATCTGTCTCCAAATCCACCAGAAAGACTTGTACTTCACCATACCCTGTGGCGACAGCCTGTGGAGATGAATACATGACCGCAGCACGGAGATTCATGCCACGAGTCAGCTCATGGATAGCAGTCAGGTCCGGCTCAGAGTGTTGCAGCTCACTTACCGGTTTCCATATTCGAGCTTGTTTAATATCTAATACTTCAGCACCTTGCGCCTTAGCGAAATCAGAGTCGCTAGCGTATGTAACAGCAATCCCTTCGTTGGCAGAAAGGGAACGATAAAGACCTTGCTTGACCCCGTGTACATTAGTCTTTGTAGATTCCCAGGGCGGGAGTACGGCCACACGGATTCGATCGTCCTGCAAACTTGTAAGGTAGCTTTGAAGCAATTCATCGGTTAAACCCACCATCTGCTTCGAAATAGAATTCGAACTGGATCCTTGCCGCCATGAAATTTTTCTATCGTTTTCAAATACCTGATCGTTCATCAGATCGATTAGAAAGAGCCTCACTTCTGGTTTTCCATCAAGCGATTGACCAGGGACTGAATAAGTAAATACCGATCTAATATTCAGGCTATCTAATGCCTCTTTGATCGCCTCGATGTTTGGTTTTGCATGGTGGTTAGGATCGGCAGGTAGCCAAAAGCGCCTACTATCTGCGAGATCAATATCCAGGAGTTCCGCACGCAGATGGTTAGCTAAACCAGAATCACTGACATGTGTTACTTTGAGGTCCTGGCGATCAGAAAGCGGTGTAAACAGACCCTCACTTACGCCCCCTGGCCAATTAGTTGTAGCTATACGAAGCATATTGCGACCAGGCAGTATTGCTACTCGGATGGGACCCTCACCCAAACCCTGATCTTCAACTGCAACAATTTGGGTATCGCTTTG
>JAHEKE010000001.1:0-252162 GCA_024638505.1 Gammaproteobacteria bacterium
TAAACCAAGCCATCGGGGTCGTAGCAGAAAAATGAGGCGGACTGGCGTAACGCCGCCGACCCGTTTGCGGCATGCTTCAGTTCAGCCGCCAGCGGTGATAACGCCCTATCCATTTAAGTAGAGTTTGCGGCGCGTGGGCACGCTTCCATTCACCGGCAACGAATTTATTGGCTTCTGAAAGAGTAGGATAGGTATGTATGGTGCCAAGAATTTTATTCAAACCCAACCCGTGACGCATGGCGGTGACGAACTCAGTGATCATGTCACCTGCGTGCTCAGCGACAATGGTCGCGCCTAATATTCGATCTCTGCCCGGCGCGGTCAGCACTTTAACCATTCCCTCAGACGACTGGTCGGCCAGGGCGCGGTCCAGCCTTTCCAAGGGATACGTCGTTACCTCATATTTAACGCCTTTTTCCGCTGCCTCCAGTTCGTTCAGTCCGACCCGGGCAATTTCCGGCTCGGTAAAGGTCGCCCAGGGAATAACCGAGTAGTCTGCCTTGAACTTTTTAAACTGGCCAAACAGCGCATTCACGCTGGCATACCAGGCCTGATGAGAGGCAACGTGGGTAAATTGATAGGGCCCGGCTGCGTCACCGCAGACGTAAATATTAGGGTAGTTGGTCTGCAAAAACTCGTTGCTTTCAATCGTTCCAGACTGCGTTAACTGAATACCAAGCTCTTGTAGGCCGTATCCTTGCGTATTCGGCTTTCTCCCCAGCGCCACCAGCAAATGGTCAAACTCAATCTCGACAGTCTGTGCTTTATGGTCGCACACCAGAACATAGTGGTCACCCTCACGATGAAACGACGTAGCCCGGTGCTCGAGACGTACGTCCACTCCCTCCGCCGTAAAACGGTCGCGCAGCAGAGCGGAGATTTCGGCGTCTTCCCGGTTCAGCAGACGGGGTAGCATCTCGACCTGGGTTACCTTGCTACCGAACCGTGCAAAACTCTGGGTCAGCTCGCAACCGATTGGCCCCCCTCCAAGCACTACAAGCCTCTGGGGCAAGGCGCGCACTTCCCATATATTATCCGAAGTCCAAAAATCAACGTCCTTTATGCCGGGTATGGGTGGGACCAGGGGCTCAGCGCCGGCGGCAATGACGATGTTGCGGGTGCTGATTTTGCGGCCATTTACCTCAACATGGTAGGGAGAGGTGATTCTGGCCTCTCCTTTGATCACCTCTACCCCAAGCTCGGTGTACCTTTCAACCGAGTCATGAGGTTCAATCTTATGAATAATGCGGTGAACACGCTGCATAATATCCGCGAATTCAAAGTCGGCACTGGCGGATTTAACACCGAACTCTGGCGCGCGCTTAATCTGACTCAGAAACTTGGCAGAACGGATCAGCGCCTTGGACGGCACACAGCCGGTATGCAGGCAATCGCCGCCCATTTTATTTTTTTCAATCAGGGTAACACTGGCTTTGACCGCAGCTGATATGTAAGCCGCAACCAGACCGGCTGATCCGGCACCAACAACCACGACGTTACGGTCGAACGATTTGGGTTTGGGGTAATCCCGGTAAACTTTTTTGGCCTTGATGAAGTCAATAATTCTCTTGGCAATAAGGGGAAAGACACCCAGCAGCGAGAGTGAAACCAGCAGCGCCGGCGACAAAATACCGCTCAATGAGTCAATCTGCGCCAATTGACTGCCCGCGTTCACATAAATCACGGTAGCGGACAGCATGCCAATCTGGCTGACTACATAGAACACCCAGGTCCGTATAGTGGTCAATCCCATTAACAGGTTGATCAACCAGAACGGAAAGATGGGCACCATGCGCAGAGTAAATAGGTAAAAAGCGCCGTCCCTTTCCATGCCGCGATTGATCGCATCCAGGCGAGAGCTGAATCTATTTTGCACCCAGTCGCGTAACAGGAATCTGGCCACGAGAAAGGCGAGCGTGGCGCCGATGCTGGAAGCAAAGGATACGATAATGGTACCCGTCACGACGCCGAAAATCGCCCCGCCAATCAGCGTCACCCAGACGGCGCCGGGCAGCGACAACGTCGCCATGAGTACGTAGATCGCGAAATAAAGTAGGATCGTCCGGCCCGGATTATCGTGATAGTAAGCGCTGATGTTTTCCTGCTGCTGCTTAAGAAATTCTGGATTTAGGAAACGATCAAGATCAAAAGCAAAATAAGCGAGCATCAACGCGGCGATGAGCAGAAGCAGAATGACTCGCGATTTATTCACCGGGATGCTTTGTTTCTATTGTGCAAGTGCCTTAACGACAATCTCTTCCACGTCATTGGAAGGCTGACTGTCCGCCAAGATTCGCTGTAGCTGGGTTTTAATCAGGTGTTGACGGTTCTGGTCGTAACGAAACCAGTTATTGAACACCGTGACCAGACGCGCAGCCACCTGCGGATTGAGCTGGTCCAACTCGATGACGTAGTCCGCTATAAACTTGTAGCCCCGACCGCTGGCATCGTGAAAGCGGAGTAGATTTCCCTGGGCGAAAGCCCCAATAAGCGCCCGAATCCGATTGGGATTTTGCAGGTTAAATGACTCGTGGCTGGTCAGTTGCTCCACCCTGTCCAGGGTATCCGGCAAATGCGACGTTGATTGTAGGCTCAGCCATTTATCGACCACCAGTTTTTCTGCCTTCCAGCGGGAGTAAAACTCCGCCAGCGCCCGTTCCCTCTCCTTCCCAGGCGAGTCATTCAATGCCGACAGCGCAGCTATCGTGTCCGTCATGTTGTCCGCCGCACCGAACTGCGTCACGGCTATTGCCTTAGCCATCCGACTATCGGTGACCAGAAGATAGTCAAGACAGGTGTTTTTCAGCCGGCGTCGACCAATTGCGTCAGCGTTTATTGCGTACTGCTCCTTGCAGTAACGGTTGTATACTGCAAGCAGCTCGTCCCACAGCGATTCAGCCAGCGTTTTTTTCAAGTGCATCCGGGCATGGTGCACCGCGTCGGGGTCGATTATCTGCATGAACTCGCTGACGTAGGCTTCAGACGGCTGACTTAGCAGCAGCGCCTGCATAGCACAGTCTTTTTGCTCACTTAGAAGTAATGATCGAAACGCCTCCATGTAGCGTTGGTCGATTTCACCCTGTTTATGCTCACCATGCGCCCGTGCCAGATCCAGTATGATGCGGGTAGAAATAATTTGCGCAGACTCCCAACGTGCGAATGGATCGGTGTCGTGCACCATCAAAAAATAAAGCTCGTCTTCGCTGTATTGGATATTGACCTTAACCGGTGCGGAAAACCCTCGCAGCGCCGATAATATCGGCGGTTCCGGAATATTGTCGAAAACGAAACGTTGTTTTTGCTTTCGCACCTGCAGCACGCTCTCCACCGCACCGTCGCGTTCCAGCGCCATGTACTTTCCTTCCGCATCCAGCAGCGCAATGGCTAAAGGAATATGGAACGGCTTCTTATCTTTCTGTCCCGGAGAAGGTGGGCAGGATTGAGTGACTTCTATGGTAAAGCTGCGCCTATCGGGGTCATAGCGCTGATCCAAATCTAGCACGGGGGTGCCGGCCTGGTCGTACCATAGTTTGAACTGTTTGAGGTCGATGTCATTCTGCGCCTCCATCGCATACACGAAATCGTCGGTCGTCACCGCCTGGCCGTCAAAGCAGTCAAAGTAAAAATCTGTGCCACGACGAAACCCCTCAGGACCAACCAGGTGATGCAGCATGCGCACTACTTCCGCTCCCTTGTTATAGACGGTCACAGTATAGAAATTATTAATCTCCTGGTAGGACTGTGGACGCACCGGATGGGCCAAAGGCCCCGAATCCTCCACAAACTGATGCACCCGCATGACGTTGACATCCTGTATACGCTTGACCCCGCGGGACCCCATATCCGCGCTGAATTCCTGATCACGGAACACGGTAAATCCTTCCTTCAGGCTAAGCTGAAACCAGTCGCGACAGGTTACTCGGTTGCCCGACCAGTTATGAAAATACTCGTGGGCAATGACTCCTTCGATTGCTTCATAATCTGCATCTGTCGCGGTCTCCGGTCTGGCCAGAACATACTTGGAATTAAAAATATTCAGACCTTTGTTCTCCATGGCGCCCATATTGAAATCGTCGACTGCAACAATCATGTATTGGTCGAGATCACACTCCCTGCCGTACACCTCTTCATCCCAGCGCATCGACTTCTTCAGCGCCGCCATGGCATGGTCACACTTGTCTATGTTGTGTTGCGGGGTATAGATATATAAATCCACGGTGCGCCCGGACATGGTGGTAAACTCATCCCGAATGTGCGACAGGTCTCCTGCCACCAGCGCGAACAAATACGATGGCTTGGGAAAAGGATCTTCCCACACTACCTGATGCAGGCCGTCATCTAATTCGCTTTGCGCAACGAGGTTGCCGTTTGACAGCAGCACCGGATATTTTTCACGATCCGCTACGATCGTTGTTTTATATCGGCTGAGTGCATCGGGTCGATCAATAAAGTAGCTGATTCGGCGGAAACCCTGCGCCTCGCATTGCGTACAGAAATTGTTATTCGACAGATATAGACCAGACAACGAGGTGTTATCTTGCGGACGTATATCGACCTCCAGCGCGAGGCCGAACGCATCCAGATCCGTATCGAGGATCAGTTTGCCCTCGCTTAAAGCGTAAGCATCCGGGGATAGCTCCTGGTTATTGAGCTTAGCCCCAGTCAGCGATAATTCCTCTCCGTCCAGCACCAGCGGATTGTCATGCTCACCATTGCGTCTGACTGAAAGCTTGCTACAAACGTGAGTCAGCTCATGGCCCAGCCTGAATACCAGCTCGACCGTATCGATTATAAAATCGGGAGGTTTATAGTCCCGCAGGTAGACGGCTGACTTCTTAGTCACGGTCCCCCCCGGTGCCCGGGCGGGATCTGTTGCCTCCAACAGGCCTGTGGTGGTATGGTCGTCGCACGCAAGAGGCGACGTATAATGGGTATTTGCGCCTTGAGCACGCAGGCAGCCGAGGTTGGAACATCACGGCAGCACACATGGCTATACGAGTCATAGCAAAGAGACATGAACATACTTTGCGGCAGAGTGATTGAGTTAGGCCAGAGAAATTAACAGAATCACAAATAAAATTACGAGTCCAATGGGCAGTATTAGTCCTGCCCAATCCTTGTTAGTCGCCTCCCGGCTTTGTTTGAAGGCCTGCTTCAGGCCTGGGCGGATAAGGAACAGCACTACTAAAACCACTGCTCCGATGGCGATCATTTCCCAAGTTTCAGGCGGATTCATTGGATATTTCTATAAAACTTTGAACATAAGCCGCGGTTTGATTTAATTATGCCCCATGAATAATGAAGAGCAAATTGAGACGAGGATAATCGAGCTAGAAACCGAACATCGTGACCTGGACACTGCCATAAAGCGAATGGCAGAAGGTGTCTACGTCGACCAGATTCAGCTGAAACGCCTAAAAAAGAAGAAACTGCAGCTGAAAGACACGATCGCAAAACTTAGAAGTTCCCTGATTCCAGACTTTACAGCTTGATAGGACGATGAGTCATCGCTACCTCACCTCAAAGGTGAGGGAAATACAGCTGCGCCATCGGGAAACCGGCCGGATCCTTCCCTGGGTCATTCGATGGCGCAACCTCAATCTCGTAACAGCCTTCGTCCCGCTTTAATACCGATAGTGCTCAGGCTTGTAAGGACCGTCCTGCTTGACGCCGATGTAATCAGCCTGCTGCTTGGTAAGGGTGGTTAGGTTTACTCCTATTTTTTTCAGGTGCAGGCGTGCCACTTGCTCATCCAGTTTCTTCGGCAGGGTATATACTTCGTTGCCGTACTGCTCACCCCGGCTCCAGAGTTCTATCTGTGCCAACACCTGGTTGGTAAATGAGTTGGACATAACGAAACTCGGGTGGCCCGTAGCGCAGCCGAGGTTCACCAATCGTCCCTGCGCCAGCAGGATGATGCGTTTCCCATCCGGAAAAATGACGTGGTCTACCTGGGGTTTGATGTTTTCCCACTGGTAACCTTCGACCGATGCAATGTCAATTTCATTGTCGAAATGGCCGATATTGCACACAATGGCCTGGTCTTTCATCGCCTGCATGTGCTCGAGAGTAATGACATGATAGTTACCGGTTGCGGTAACGAAAATGTCTGCTTTGTCTGCCGCTTCGTCCATGGTCACCACGCGATAACCTTCCATTGCGGCCTGCAGGGCGCAAATGGGATCTATTTCGGTGATCCACACTGTCGCACCAAGACCCCGCAGCGACTGCGCGCTGCCCTTGCCAACATCACCATATCCCGCCACCAGAGCGATCTTTCCGGCAACCATGACATCAGTGGCGCGCTTGATCCCATCTACCAGAGACTCCCGACAGCCGTAAAGATTGTCGAACTTGGACTTGGTAACCGAGTCATTGACGTTGATCGCGGGGAAAGGCAGCTCACCGTCCTGCTGCATCTGATAAAGACGCTTCACCCCGGTGGTCGTTTCTTCGGTGACGCCCTTGATGTTACCCAAGATGGTGCTGTACCAACCGGGACTGGCATCCAGGCGCTTCTTTATCGCCGCAAACAGCACCCGCTCCTCTTCACTGGTTGGGTTATCCAACACCGCCGGATCCCGCTCCGCCTTGGCGCCCAAGGTCACCATCAACGTGGCGTCACCGCCGTCATCCAGAATCATGTTGGGTGTACCGCCATCGGACCATTGCATGATGCGGTGTGTAAACTCCCAGTATTCCTCCAGGGACTCCCCTTTGAAAGCAAAAACCGGGATGTTTTTGGCGGCCATGGCGGCAGCCGCATGATCCTGTGTTGAAAATATATTACAGGACGCCCAGCGTACGTCCGCGCCCAGCTCAACCAGGGATTCAATCAGTACAGCGGTTTGAATGGTCATATGCAAAGAACCCGCAATACGCGCGCCTTTGAGCGGTTTCTGGCTGCGATATTCCTCCCGGGTAGCCATTAATCCGGGCATCTCCGTTTCGGCAATGGCGATTTCTTTGCGCCCGAATTCGGCCTGGGAAAGGTCCGCTACGTGGTAATCATCGAATACATCTTGCGCAACTACACTCATTGGTCTCTCCTACGTGAGTCATGAGTGAGCGCCGTTAATCGGGTTAATCCCGAATCCGCTTGAGCCTGGCCGGTCACCCCTGGCGGATGACGGGTTGCAGCGCTCCTCAAGCGGCGGATGGTTCCAGGGAGCTGAATTATAAGGATAAAAAACTATTTTTCTAGGCCGTATCGCCGGCAGCCCCTGTCGCTGGCGGTAAAGCAGCCGCGGGGCAGCTCCAACGTCGCTGATATTGAGGCGAATGAAAAATATTCATTTTTACCAAATCGATTAGGGCTTTACGCCGTTAACCCGCCTCATACTGCTGAATCTTTTTTTTCAGCTGGCGATACTCTTTGCACGAAAGAAAACACACATCGTCCAGTCTTTGCAGCTGTGCCTTAGCCTTTTCTAGCTGATCGATCTGAAGATAAAGCTCGCCCAGATATTCTATTGCTCCTTTGTGCTTCGGTTTGATCTTGATCGCTTTTTCATAGGCGGCAAGTGCTTCATCATAACGTTGCAGATTGCGCAGGCTGTACCCCATATAGTTCCAGGCGTTCGCATTGTTGGGATTTTTATCCAGGCTCTGCTGTAACAGTTCAATTGCGCTTGTATAGTCTTGTTTTTTTACAGCTTTAATTGCGTTACGGTATTCGCTGGATTGTGATGACGCGCTTAATCCACCGCCACCGCCGGCGGCGAGTGCATTTGCACATAGAAAAATCGTCAGCGCTGATGCGATTACTGCTTTATTCCGCATGAGTGTCCTCTTGGCTTGTTTCCACTGGTACGACATTTGATAACGTAAAAAAAGATTTGTTCAATTCTATTTGGCGTGTTAACCGCAGCGTATCGATACGGGTGCGTGCCACACCCTGACCAACAGCACCGCGCTATACTACATCCTCATTGTACTGCGAGAGTCAGAGAATATGCATGATGCCGGCGACGACCATGAATACACCGAGTCCTTTATTGCCGCTCTGCAGTGGATGTGGGGTGACGGCTACCTGTCACCCGGTGGGCCAGAGGAAGTTGCTGCGCTGCTGCACGGTATTGATCTGACCGGCCGCGACGTGCTCGACATCGGTTGTGGACTGGGGGCAATCGATATACTGCTGCTTCAGTCTTACAGCGCAGGCAGCGTAATCGGTATCGACGTGGAGGCGCCGCTCATCGCGCACGCCAGGCAAAGGGCACTGCAGGCGGGAGTAAGTGACGCTGCTCAGTTTCAACTGGTGCAGCCCGGACCTTTGTCCTTCGCCGACATGTCGTTTGACGTGGTTTTCAGTAAAGATGCGATCATTCATATCCCGGACAAAACAGCCCTTTATCAAGACGTGTTGCGCGTGTTGCGACCCGGCGGAGTTTTTGTCGGCAGTGACTGGTTGCGTGGTGGCGAAGGTGAGTATTCACCGCAAATGACGGCATGGCTGGACGCGGTTATGCTCAGCTTCGAGATGAAAAATCTGCACCAGACAAAAGCGGCGCTGGAAGCGTCTGGCTTTACTCGGGTAAACCTTAAGGACCGAAACGAATGGTATCAGCAGGAAATAAAGAATGAACTGGCAACCCTGTCGGGAGAACGCTACGCCGGCCTGGCCAGGCTGATTGGAGAAGAGAGAGCCGCGCACAGACTGCGCAGCAGTACATTGAAACAGCAGGTGATCGAGCGCGGAGAATTACGGCCAACCCATTTCCTGGCGTATAAGCCGGACGAAGCCTGACGGAGCGGGTTTTCTACCCAGGCAATCGCTCGAACCCGCGCCCCTGATCATTCTTGGTTTCATGCAGAATGATATGACTGCTCAGATTTGTAATGCCTTTCGCTTTGTTCAACAGAGTTTCGGACAAGTCATGATATCTCTCCATATCACGGCATTCGAAGCGCAGCTGGTAATCGAATTCACCACTCACTTTTAAGCACTCCACAATATCCGGTATCTGCTGCACTATTTCTTCAAATCCAGAAAAATTTTCTTTATCGTGGTGCAGCGTGACCAGCGCTAGAACTGACACAGTGGGATGAATTTCGTTTAAATTTATCCGGGCGTGATAGCCGGTAATCAAACCACGTGCCTCCAGTTTCCTGACTCGCTGCAAGCAGGCGCTCGCAGACAGATTCACCAGCGTGGCCAGTTCAACGTTGGATATCCGTCCGTCTCTCTGCAGAATCTCGAGTATTCGACAATCGGTTCGATCCAGCTTGCGTTGTTTATCCATACCACGCTCGAACTTGCATTACCGCATTTTATTTCGAAAACCGATTGAAATGCAGGATTTTCAGCGGGTTCCGCTGAAAACTCAAATACCCATTTTTGGTAAAACTTGGCAAACTGACTTGTTCATCTACTTTTAATCTGAATAAAGCTGGCAGGCATGAACACTGTATCTTTGATCGGCATCCCCTGTGACACCGGCGCCGCTAGACGGGGAGCGTCGCTGGGTCCGGACGCATTACGCGTCGCGGGGATCGAACATCACATCGCGCGTTTGGGGGTGGAGGTAGAGGATCGCGGCAATCTCGCCGGTCCAGCATACCCGTACGGTCAGCCGGTGAACGGCTACCGTCATCTGGAGGAGACCGCGCTGTGGTGCCGTTACGTGCACGACGCGGTTTTCGACATGGCTACGCAGAACCGCATCCCCGTGGTTCTGGGTGGAGACCACTCGATCGCCGTAGGCTCCGTGGCCGCCATCGCCCGCGCCTGCGCTCTGCAGAAGAAGAAGCTGTGCCTGCTCTGGTTTGACGCGCACGCGGATTTCAATACGCCTAAAACCAGCCCGAGCGGCAACCTGCACGGTATGCCCGTGGCTACGCTAGTTGGATTGGGTCCCGAGGAGCTGCTCAATGTAGGCGCAACCACTCCCATCATCGATGAGTCTGACATCTATCAGGTGGCCATACGGTCAGTGGATGAGTCGGAGAAAGTAGCGCTGTCGCAGAGCCAGATCAAGGTGTGCGATATGCGCATGATTGATGAGATCGGAATGCGCAAGACGATGCACAGGATTTTGCAGTCTGTGCAGAACAAGCAAGCGCACCTGCATGTCAGTTTTGACGTTGACTGCCTCGACCCCACAGTGGCACCGGGCACGGGCACCAAAACGCCGGGCGGTTTGACTTATCGGGAAGCGCAGCTATGCATGGAGATGATCCATGACTCCGGGCTCCTTGGATCTCTCGATATAGTAGAGATCAATCCCGCACTCGATCATTGCAACCAGACCGCGGAGCTAGCCGTGGAATTAGTCAGCAGCTTGTTTGGAAAACAGATCTTAGGGGTAACCTAAAACGGGTGATTGACATGACAACACAGCAGCAGATTATTGCAGCAGCCGAAACCTACAGCGCCAAAAATTATCACCCTCTGCCGGTCGTTATCAGCCGGGGTGAGGGAGTATGGTTGTGGGATACCGACGGCAAGAAATACCTCGACTGCCTAAGCGCCTACTCGGCGGTCAATCAGGGGCATCGCCACCCACGCATTATTCAAGCGCTGATCAATCAGGCCAACAGGCTGACGCTGACCTCACGCGCCTTCTATAACGATCAGATGGGTTCGTTTCTCCAGCAGCTCTGTGGCCTGGCCGATATGGAAATGGCACTGCTCATGAACACCGGGGTAGAAGCCGTTGAGACCGCCGTCAAAGCGGTTAGAAAATGGGGCTATGACAGCAAAGGCGTAGAACGGAACCGAGCGGAGATCATCGTCTTCAATGAAAACTTTCATGGTCGAACCTTAACGGCGGTGAGCATGTCGTCGGAGCCCGCATATACAGAAGGATTCGGGCCGTTGACCCCTGGATTTCGCCTGGTTGAATATGGCGATATTGATGCCGTTGCCGCTGCGATTAGCAAGGATACCGTAGCCGTTTTTCTTGAGCCCATCCAGGGTGAGGCCGGTATCAAAATCCCGCCGTACGGATTCTTGGCGGATCTGCGCCGTCTATGCGACCGGCACGGTATTCTCATGGTGCTGGATGAAATCCAGACCGGCCTCGGCAGAACGGGCAAAATGTTCTGTTACCAACACGAGCGTGATGCAAAACCGGATGTTCTGCTTCTCGGAAAGGCACTGGGCGGTGGGGTGTACCCCGTGTCTGCCGTTTTGGCCGCGAAATCTGTGCTCGGTGTCTTCCAACCAGGCACTCACGGCAGTACGTTCGGCGGCAATCCGCTAGCGGCCGCAGTTGGTAAAGCAGCGCTGGCCGTTATACAAGAGGAGCACCTGGTGGATCGCTCGGCAGAATTGGGGGCATACCTGCTGCGCCAGCTGCAGGACTTACCGCAAATCGATGTTGCTGAAATCAGAGGCCAGGGGCTGTTTGCCGGCATCGAGCTCAAGTCGAGCGCCGGTCCTGCGCGGCCCTATTGCGAAGAGCTGATGCGGCGGGGGATTCTGTGCAAAGAAACCCATCAACAGGTGATCCGGCTAGCGCCACCGTTGATTATAGAAAGGAAAGAAATCGATCACCTGCTGCTGCAGTTAAACGACGTTTTAACCGCTCGCTTTGCCCGAGCGGGTAACGCTTAAGAAGCCACGGTTCTAAGCTGCAGCATCCACCGGTCGCGGCCGAAAAAACCGCGCAACATCCTCCAGCAGTAGGTAGCAGACCGGCACCAGAATCAGTGTGATAAAGGTCGCGAACAGTATGCCAAAACCCAGTGACACGGCCATAGGTATGAGAAACTGCGCCTGCGTGCTTTTCTCGAAAATCAGCGGCATGAGCCCCGCGAAAGTGGTCAGCGATGTCAGTAAAATGGCACGGAAGCGGGCGACTCCGGCTGTACGCACCGCTTGCATCAGCTCTACGCCCTCGCTTCTTCTTTTATTGATCCAATCCACCAAAACCAGGCTGTCGTTTACTACGACACCGGCCAGGGCGAGCAACCCCATGATGCTCATGATACTCAAATTCATGCCCATAATCATGTGACCCAGTATCGCTCCGATAACACTGAATGGAATCACCCCCATGACGATCAATGGCTGGACGTAGGAGCGAAATGGAATGGCGAGCAGGGAGTAGATCATGAACAGCACAAACAGGGCGCCAAAGTACAAACTGCCGAATGAGTCGCTCTGTTCACGCTGCTCCCCTTCAAAGGTGTAGCGCACGCCGGGATAATCCTGCCGTATCTGATTTAGGTAGACCCCCAGGTCACTGATAATCTGGTTTAGGTTTCCAAGCTTCTTGTTAACGTCTGCGCGAACATTCACTACCCGGTTACGGTCAACTCGTCTAATCGTGGCGTAACCATAACCAACATCAGCTTCGGCCACGTTAGCAAAGGGCACCTGGGCGCCCGTAGGTGCCCGGATACGCATTTGATAAAGGCTGTCCAGTGACCGGCGCTGGTCCTCTGGATAGCGCACCATCACCCGTACGTCTTCCCTCCCCCTCTGTATCCGCTGAGCTTCCGCACCGAAAAAAGCCTGGCGAACCTGCCGGCCCAGATCCTCTGCGGTAAGTCCCAGCAATTCGGCTTTTGGCTTGATATTCAACTTAATCTCTTCCTTGCCGTCTTCAAACGTATCCTGAATATCAAACACACCGGGATACCCTTTGAGCCGCTGTTTGATTAGTTCTGCGACGGCCGCCAGCTTTTCGAAGTCCTGTCCGGCAAGCTGAACGTCGATTGGGTCTCCGCCGCGGCCGATTTCCGCCCTGAAGCTGAGCTCCTTGGCACCTGGGACTGGACCTGCCAGCTGGCGCAGTTCACGCAGCAGATCGGAAGAGCCGATACTTATACTTCTATCTTCTGGCGGAATCAGTTCCATGCTGACCTGCCCCAGATTAGGTCGCCCTCCTATGCCGGAGTCCGGATTGCTCATGTTGCTCCAACCGATGCTCAGCAGGATCTGCCGAATCACCGGTTGTCCGGTTTCCGGGTCGATATACTTTTGCTGCAGCGTTCTGGCCCCGTTCGCGATATTCTGCACGTGACGGGTGGTCTCGCCCACCGGCGTGCCTTCCGGCATCACCAGCGTCACGCGAGCGGTTTCACTCTCGATGCGCGGAAAAAAAGTGTATCCATAGCGGCCGCTGATGATAAAGCTCGAAATAATAAAGGCCACCCCGACGAAGATAGTGAAGGTTAGAAACCGCCGGTGCAGGGCCACGGCCAGCACAGGCTGGTAGATAACGCGGATGAACGTTTCCAGGCCATCGGCCACCCGGCGCTGAACCTGCTGCATCCAATTCAGATGATGATCGCCCTGCCTCACTTTAATATGCTTCATATGCGCCGGCAGGATGAGTTTGGATTCCACCAGGGAAAACAACAGCACCGGGATAACGATCATTGGGATTTGTGCAAACAGCGGGCCCCGCCGCCCCTCTATTAGCATTAGAGGGATAAAAGCGGCGACCGTGGTCAGCACGCCAAAGGTTACCGGTATCGCTATTTCGTGCGTGCCGCGAATCGCAGCTAAAGTGGGGTTCTCGCCGCGCTTCAAGTGGGTGTAGATGTTCTCTCCGGTAACAATAGCGTCATCCACCACAATTCCCAGCACCAGGATAAACGCAAACAGACTGATCAGGTTTATCGTGACGCCGAGTTCCGGCATCACCGCCAGCGCGCCCATGAAGCTTATAGGGATGCCAACGCACACCCACAGGGCAACGGAAAAACGTAAAAACAGCGCCAGCAGTAAAAATATTAGCAGGCCACCCTGTAGCGCGCTCTTCAGTAAAGTATTCAACCTGAGCTGAACGATGCGCGACCTGTCCCGCCAATAATCGAGTTTCACTCCCTCCGGCATGCTAGCCTGGTTATCGCTTACGTATTGCTTGACGACGCTGCCGATTTCAATGGCGCTCTGGTCGCCGACTCGGTACACCTCCAGCAGGACCGCAGGCTGACCATTCAATAACGCATACAGCGGCTCCTCTTCGAAGCCGTCATGAATAGTGGCGATCTCCCCCAAAGTCACGCGGGTGCCATCCGCTCGGCGCAGCACAACGATGTCTTCGAATTCCGCTTGCACATAGGCCTGGCCTTTGGTCCGCAGCAGAATCTCACCGCTTCCAGTTTTGATAGAGCCGGCGGGTAGGTCTACCGACGATCGTTTAATGGCCGTGACGACGGCATCGAACGTAAGCTGATAGCGATCCAGGTTCTGCTCAGAAACTTCGATGGAAATCTCATATGGCCGGACTGCGGTCAGGTCAACCTGCGTAATTTCGGGTAGAGAGATCAAATCTTCCCGTACGCGCTCGCCGAGCTGCCGCAACTCACGTTCGGGCAAATCACCCGACACCGCGATGCTGATCACTTCCCGGCGAAATTGCTGGATACTGAAGGTCGGTCGATCAACATCGTCGGGAAAGGTGTTGATCGCATCCACCCTGTTTTTGATGTCGTCCAGAATGTCCCGAGGATCGGTGCCCGAGGCCAGCTCTATTCGCAGGCGGCCAACGCCTTCATTTGCATTCGATATGATTTTATCTATGTCCTGCAGGTCTTCGATGGCCTCTTCAATCCGGATGACAATGCTCTCCTCAACCTCTATCGGCGTTGCGCCCCGGTAACGCATCTCTACATTCACGATCTCGCGTTCAAACTCGGGAAACACTTCCAATGGAACGCGAGACGTCAGTGACCATGTACCCAAAAAGAAAATTACGACCATCAGCAGGTTGGCAGCAACGCCATTGCGGGCAAACCACTCAATTACACCCTTCATCTCAGATTCCAGTCCTGTGCAAAATTCTAGGCATAAAAAAGGTCAATATTACGGCGTACGGAGCAAAAGCTCGCTTATTGGCTGAGGTTATGGTTACCCTGGTTGCTTTTCCGGCGCGATCTGCACCTTGGTTCCAGAGACGGCAAAGGGTAGAGGCGTGAGGGAAATACGCTCGCCTTCATTCAATCCCCGCTTGACGACGACTTCATTGTTGTCACTCCAGATGACGTCAACTTGTCTGCGTTCCACCGAGTCGTCTTCATCTATCACCATAATCTCGTTGTTTCTGCGCATTACGCGGCGGGGAAGAACAAACACGTCATGCAAAACCCTGCCCCTAATATGGGCCTCCACAAACTGGCCGACTTTTAGAGGAATACCATGCTGCCTGCCGTAGGGATCATCTACCTGCGCTATAACAAAAATCTGTTGGCTTTGCGTATCGATGGCGCCTTCGGAGCGAACGACGAGACCCTGCCAGCGATGGTTCTGTTGACCTATGCGCGCGATCAATTCCACAGCTGGATACGAATCCGATGCAGTTTCATCCCGGTAAGATTCCGCTAAATCGAGGAAAGCCAGTTGACTATTGGTTAGCGGCAGGCGAATCTCTACGAAGTCAACGGCGTAAATTCTCGCCAGCACGTTTCCGGGGGATACATACTGGCCCACGTCTACCTGCTTCTCCAGCACCAGCCCCGCATAGGGTGCGCGGATTTTTGTGCGTTCCAGGTTGATGTTCGCCAGCTCGAGGCGCGCCGCCGCTGCGGAAACCGCCGCCTGCGCGCTTTTCAGCTGTGGTTTGCGCAGAGCCAGGTCGTTGGGTGTCTCGGATAGATTCAACACCTTCCAATCGCGCAGCGCCTGATCGACGCGAGCCTGCTCTTCATCCAGAGCTGCCCTGGCCTGAGCCAGATCCGCCTGGGCTACCACCACAGAATTTTCATAATTGCGCGGATCTATTTCCAATAAAACCTCACCGGCAGCGAAAAACTTGCCAGTGCGGAAATTGGCGGATGCTCTGACTATTTGGCCACTGACTTCGGGAATCAAAGTACTTTCGGTACGCGGCACAACTGTACCTTGGCTCCGGATCGTGATCGGGTAATGCGATTGCTCGGCAGAAAGTACCTCCACCGTAGGAATCACCGGCGGGGGCAGACGACGCTCGGCCTTTGGCGCCGTTCGAATCAACGCTATGCCCGTTGCCAGGCACACCGCCAAAATGAATACTGGCAGGAAAAATCTGAAAAATTTTCTCAATGTCCTTAACCGAATGTTAGTCCAATCAGATGCTGTTAAAATCACCGCCCAGCGCCAAATGCAGATTTATACGATTCTGCAGCCTCTGGTTGAGCGTCAGTAACCAGGCGCTCTCCGCGTTGAATGCCCGCCTCTGCGTTTCCAGCAGGGTAATGATTCCCACCAGTCCCGATTCATACTGCTGCTGTGCCAGCAACAGCGCCGCCTTCTCTTCTTCGACCGATACAGCCAGGGCACGTTCCTGTCTGGTGAGAAAATCTTCTGCCGCCAGGGAGCTCTCTACTTCATTGAAAGCGGTCAGCACAGTCTGCGCGTAGCGCGCCAAGAGCTCTTGCTCGTTAGCGCGAGATAAATCAATATCGGCCTGAATACGCCCGCCCTGAAATATGGGTTGGGTGATGCCGCCAAACAAGTTCCATATCAGTCGATCCCAATCCAACAGGTCCTGCAGACTGCTGCTGGCCACGCCGCCGCTTCCGGTCAAAACGAAGCGGGGCAACAGCCGCCGTTCTTCGGACTGCACCAGCTCGCTGGCGGCCAGAACGCGCCACTGCTCGGCATTGAGATCGGGCCGGCGCAACAACAGGTCCGATGGCAAACCGGCGGGCACACGATTCTGGACCTCCGGCAGCTTACTGGCAAGCTCAATATCGGTGTTCGGGTAACTGCCGAGTAGTACATTGAGGAGGCGAATCGCCGCATCCCGCTCGCGCTGCGTCAGATACAGATTGGCCTCGGCGGTTGCCACATTTCCTCTGGCCAGGCGAACATCGAGGGCGGTGCCAATACCGCGCTGAAAACGCTGCTCGATAATTTCTCGACTATTGCGAAAACTCGCCAGTGTGTTCTGTGCGAGTATAACCTGCTGATCCGCTTCAACCGCATTGAACCAGGCACGGGCGATGTTTGCCGATAACAGCAGCCTGGCGGCCGAGAGATCTGCTTCCGCAGCCTGATAGTCTGCGATGGCCGCCCGGGTAGACGCGCGTAGACGGCCCCAGACGTCAAGCTCCCAGGCCAGCTCAAGGCTAAGGCTTAAATCGGTTGCGGGATTGTCAAAGGCGCTGGTCCCGACCCTCGTTTCGCGTTTGCTGCGCGTACCGGTGAGCTCAAAATCGAGCTGCGGTAAACGATCTGCACCGGCGGTGCGTGAGCGAGCTCGGGCTGCGTCAACCCGAGCAATCACGGCCCTGAGGTCAAAGTTTCTCGCTAATGCGGTTAGGATAAGCTGACGCAGCTTGGGGTCCTGTACGTCGTTGATCCAGGGCATGACAGCTCCGTCATCGCCATAATCCCATTTTTCCGGGAGGCTGACGGGTGCGCCGATGTCAGGGCGCGATGGCAAGCCTACGGCACAGGCGCCCACAGCAAGCGCAAGCAGAGCTATTAGCAAGCGATCAAACATAATGACGGGGGTGGTCATGCTCAGATCTAAACAGCATAAAACAAACGCTGCGCCGGCATTGTAACAAACCGTTTCAGTAAGAGACTGACGGGATAACAGCAGCCCCAGAGCGACCGCTATTTATTGGCGTTGTACTTGCTGCTTAAGCGACTTTAAGCCCGGCGGCATCGCGCAGGGCGTTCGCCCGGTCAACCTGCTCCCAGGTAAACTCGGGCTCAGACCGGCCAAAATGCCCATAGGCCGCGCTCTTTCTGTATATCGGACGCAGCAAATCAAGATTCTGAATAATTGCCTTGGGACGCAGATCAAACTCTTCACGGATGAGCGTCTCGATCTGCTCCTCCGGCACGGCGCCGGTGCCAAATGTACTGACCATCAGCGAGACCGGTTTAGCCACACCTATGGCGTAAGCAACCTGCACTTCACACTTTTCAGCCAGCCCGGCCGCAACAATGTTCTTCGCAACGTGGCGCGCGGCATAAGCCGCAGAGCGATCGACTTTGGAGGGATCCTTACCTGAAAATGCGCCGCCGCCGTGATGCGCCGCACCACCATAGGTATCGACGATGATCTTGCGTCCGGTCAATCCGCAGTCACCGACCGGGCCACCAATGACGAATCGACCGGTTGGATTGACCAAAAACTTAGTCTCACTGCTTAACATATCCGCTGGTAAAACCGGCTTGATGATCTCTTCAACAACGGCCTCTGTCAGGTCCTTATGCTCTATATCAGGATCGTGCTGGGTCGACAGCACTACCGTATCCACAGCGGTCGGCTGCCCGTTAACATAGCGCACGGTCACCTGGGACTTGGCATCCGGACGCAGCCACTTCAGTTTTCCGGATTTGCGTACATCCGACTGCCGCTTAACCAGTTTATGCGCATAGTGTATCGGGAACGGCATTAAACTGTCGGTTTCGTTGCAGGCATAGCCGAACATCAGACCCTGGTCTCCAGCTCCCTGATCCATTTCCAGACCCTGGCCCTCGTTAACCCCCTGGGCAATATCTGTAGACTGCTTGTCGAGTGAGACGATTACCGCACAGGAACGGTAATCGAAACCCATTTCGGAGGAGTCGTAACCAATCTCCTTAACGGTATTGCGCGCAACCTCGGTATAGTCCACGCTTGCCTGGGAGGTGATTTCTCCGGAAAGAATAACCATGCCAGTATTAACCAAGGTTTCACAGGCCACCCGTGAATGCTTATCTCCTGTCAACAGGGCATCGAGAACGGCGTCAGATATTTGATCTGCAACTTTATCCGGATGTCCTTCGGAGACCGACTCCGAAGTAAATAGGTAGTTACGTGACATCGGTCTTGGCTCCCCTGGCATTTATTTAATTAAATGGCGGCATTCTACCAGGAATAGCGTTGTCATATGCCGTAAAACTGGGCACAACGGCGGCGTCAAAGAAAAAGTGGTCGCTGATGAAACTTAAATATATTGGATAACAGCATGATGCAAAAATCTACGAACTTCAAAAGATTGGAGCGCCGGCTTGAGCGCGCCGTGGGCAAAGCGATTGCACACTATAAAATGATCGAACAGGGTGATGTCGTTCTGGTCTGCCTCAGTGGGGGCAAGGACTCATACTCAATGCTTGAGATTCTACAAGCGTTGCGGCGCAGGGCCCCAGTTTCATTCGAGTTGATCGCCATGAATCTGGACCAGAAGCAACCCGGTTTTCCCGAACACGTGCTGCCTGAATACCTGCGCAGCAAAGCCGTGCCGTTCAAAATCATTGAGGAGGATACCTACAGCATCGTCAAAGGCATTATTCCCGAGGGCAAAACCATGTGCTCGCTCTGTTCACGTTTACGGCGCGGCATCATTTACCGCGTCGCGCATGAGCTGGGAGCAAACAAGATCGCGCTGGGCCATCATCGGGACGATATCCTGGAAACTTTTTTCCTGAACCTCATGTTCGGGGGCCGGCTTAAGACAATGCCGCCCAAACTGCTGTCCGATGATGGTCGCCACGTCGTTATCCGACCACTTGCGTACTGCGCTGAACAGGACATCGCCAGATTTGCCAGAGCGAAAGCATTTCCTATCATTCCCTGCAATCTTTGTGGCAGTCAAGAAAACCTGCAGCGTCAGTCGATAAAAGCCATGCTCAACGATTGGGAGAAAAGCGCTCCGGGCAGGAAGGAAACCATGTTTCAGTCGCTGTCCCGGGTATCGCCGTCGCATTTGATGGATGCTTCGCTATTTGATTTCGCTGCCCTGGCCTCGACGGACGGGCCGGCCGCGGCAAAGAATACGCCATCACTTAAACTGACCGGCTAAACAAAAGGCGCTGGACCCGGTGATAGACTAATCCACGCCCAGCTCTTTCAGCTTTCGGGCCAGGGTATTGCGCCCCCACCCCAGCCGCTTGGCGGCTTCCTGCTTGTGCCCCCCAGTGTGCTTCATCGCAGTCTCCAGCAGCGTACGTTCAAAAGTAGTCCCCAGCGTTGCCAGCAAATCGGTCTCGTCCCGTCTGAGTTTCTCCTCGACCAGACAGCGTAACTGGTCGTGCCATTCACTATTTTCATGCCGGGGCGTTGTTGCCCTTATCTCCACCGGGAGTTGATCGGGGCTGACGGTCTGCCCTGGTGCCATGACGTTTATCCAGCGGCAAACGTTTTCCAGTTGCCGTACGTTACCGGGCCATGAAAATTCTTTTAACACACTCATAGTTTCAGCAGTCAGCGTTTTTTCGTCAACGCCTAACTCGGCCGCACTTTGCTGCAGGAAATGGCGCGCCAGTAACGGCACGTCTTCGCTGCGCTCGCGCAGAGGCGGCAGCGCAATATGAATTACGTTCAACCGGTGAAAAAGATCTTCCCTAAACTTCCCCTGGGCGACACGCTCATTCAGATCCTGATTCGTCGCCGCTATAATCCTCACGTCCACCTCGACTTGTTCGTGCCCACCGACCCGGTAGAACTTGCGGTCCGATAATACCCGTAGCAGGCGGGTTTGCAGCTCTGCCGGCATATCTCCGATTTCGTCCAGAAACAGGGTTCCTCGATCGGCCTGCTCGAAACGACCGCGCCGCTGCTTCAGCGCTCCTGTAAACGCTCCCTTTTCGTGACCGAATAGCTCTGATTCCAGCAAATCAGCCGGTATGGCCGCAGTATTGATCGCGATTAGCGGCTGTGCCGCTCTTGGACTATGCCGATGCAGCGCCTTGGCCACTAATTCCTTACCCGTTCCAGACTCGCCCCAGATCAGAACATTGATATCGGAGCTGGCCAGACGACCGATGGCGCGATAGACCTCCTGCATAGCCGGCGCTTCCCCAATGATCTCGGTGGAAGAGCTGACCGCAGCAGCCTGCTGTGGCTTTTTTTGTTCGCTGAACTCGATCGCCCGTTGAATCAGCGTGATAGCGTGGTCTACATCGAAGGGTTTGGGTAAATACTCAAACGCTCCGCCTTGATAAGAAGCGAGCGCACTGTCAAGGTCGGTGTGGGCTGTCATAATGATGACCGGGACACTGGGCGACCGCTGCCGGATCATTTGCAGCAGCTGCAGACCGTCCATACCCGGCATACGAATGTCCGTGACGATCGTATCTGGAATTTGTCGTTGTAGCCTTTCGCCCATGCTGTTCCCGTCGGCGAACAGCTCAACCTCAATTTCTGCCTGTTCGCAGGCCTTTTGCAGCACCCAGCGAATAGACGCATCGTCGTCGACTATCCAGACTTTAGCGCTCATTGGCTGATCCCTGTGTATTGAACGGCAACAGAATCGTAAATCGTGTACATCCGGGTTCACTGTGCAGCTGAATCGATCCGTGGTGATGATTAACGATATCTTGCGCGATCGGTAGGCCCAGACCCGAGCCCTCCGCGCGCGCGCTTACCATCGGATAGAATACCCGCTCATGCAAGTGCTCGGGAATTCCCGGTCCGTTGTCCTCAATATCAACCCGGATAACGCAGCGGTGCCACTGTTGTCCGACATAAACAGATCGCTGTATTCGCGTGCGGAATTTAATCAGTCCGGACTCGCCGAGAGCGTCTACTGCGTTACGCACCATATTCAGTACGGCTTGTATAAGCTGGTCCTTATCACCTCGAAGCGCCGGTAAGCTCGGGTCATAGTCCCGCTCGACGGTGATGCCCTGCTGGAACTCCACCAATATGAGCTTGCGCACATGCTCCAGAACCTCATGGATATTGACCGCGATCTCCTTGATTGGGCGGGTAACGCCCATCATCCTGTCCACTAAATGCCGCAACCGGTCCGCCTCATGGATGATGATGCGCGTATACTGCTTGACGTCTCTGTCTGATAATTGACGTTCCAATAGCTGCGCTGCACCGCGCAATCCACCCAGCGGATTCTTTACCTCATGCGCCAATCCACGAAGCACATCCCGGTTAGCGGCAAACTGATCCATGCGCAATTGATCACGAGCAATATCCAGAAAACCATCGACCTGCAATAGTTCGATCAACAGGTGACCCTGACCGCTTTCGTGCAAAGGCGTTACCGTGTAATCCACCTTGATCGAGCGCCCGCCAGCTAGCGTTATCGTGACATCATGGGCGGTGACCTGCTGGTTACTGGACAGTGCTTTCAACGCGGGGGTGGACAACGTCGCCGGATCCATCGGAACCAGCGTAGCCAAAGAGCGCTGCCGAATCTGCTTGGCGCTGACCCCGAACATCTGCTCACCCGCCGGATTCATTGCGGTTACGTTCAAATCAGGGTCGCAGGTCAGTATGGCCGTATTCAGCCGATCCAAGATGACCTGAGCTTGGCGCTCAGATTGCATAGTCGTTTACAGGGTCGAGACACCTCATTGCACTATTTTAGTGCAAAGCAAGAGAGAAAGCGCCCTTACCTGTGTTTAAAAGGCGCGCGGCATGCCCATGCTACACGCTATAGTACATCTGAAACTCAAGCGGGTGAGTAGACAGGCGAAGGGACGTAACTTCCTCTTTTTTCAGCTCAATGTAGGCGTCAATCGTTTCGTCAGAGAACACGCCGCCTGCTTTGAGAAAATCGCGGTCTTTATCCAGCGCATCCAGCGCGTTCTCCAGCGACCCCGCAACTGTCGGCACCTGTGCCTCCTCCTCTGGCGGCAGGTCGTAAAGATCCTTATCGAATGGCTCTCCCGGATGAATTTTGTTCTGAATACCATCTAATCCCGCCATCATCATTGAAACAAACGTGAAATACGGATTACCCGCCGAATCTGGAAAGCGAATCTCCACTCGCCTTGCCTTCGGATTCGCCACGTGCGGGATGCGGCAAGATGCTGATCGATTACGAGCAGAGTAAGCCAACAGCACCGGTGCTTCAAAACCGGGTACCAGGCGCTTGTAGCTGTTGGTTGAGGAGTTGGTAAAAGCATTGATCGCGCGGGCATGCTTGAAGATACCGCCAATGTAATACAGGGCGCTTTCGCTCAGCCCGCCGTACTCATCTCCAGTGAATATATTGTCCCCGTTTTTTACTAAAGACTGATGGACATGCATTCCGCTGCCGTTGTCTCCGACCAGAGGTTTGGGCATGAATGTCGCGGTTTTGCCGTGCTGGTGAGCCACATTGTGCACGCAGTATTTGTAAATCTGTAGTTCATCGGCTTTGTGTATCAAATCATTGAAGCGCATGCCGATTTCGCATTGGCCTGCTGTGCCAACTTCGTGGTGATGGACTTCAATGCTCAGGCCCATTTCCTGCATGGCGGTGCACATCGCCGACCGAACATCCTGCAGCGAGTCCACCGGCGGCACCGGGAAATATCCACCCTTGACGCCGGGCCGGTGCCCGATGTTTCCTTCCTCATGAAACTTGCCCGTATTCCATGCAGCTTCGGAGGAATCGACTTCATAAAACGCACCGCTCATATCGACGTCCCACCGCACATCGTCGAAAACAAAAAACTCCGCCTCCGGTCCGAAATAAGCGGTATCAGCGATACCAGTCGATTTCAAGTACGCCTCCGCTCGCTTCGCAATTGAACGAGGGTCACGCTCGTAACCCTGCATGGTAGCCGGTTCAATAACATCACAGCGAAGTATCAAGGTGCGGTCCTGCATGAAAGGATCCATGGTCGCCGTTGCAGAATCCGGCATCAGAATCATGTCTGACTCATTAATGCCTTTCCACCCGGCGATGGAAGAACCGTCAAACATTTTGCCGTCTTCAAATGTTGATTCGTCTATGACGTGGGCCGGCACTGAAACGTGCTGCTCCTTTCCTTTGGTATCGGTGAATCTGAAATCGATGAATTCAACCTTCTCATCTTGAATCATCTTCAATACATCAGCAGCAGCCATTTCAATGTTCCTCTTATCAAGATCTGTCTGATCGTTTAGATTGGGTGTCGCGCGCAGAGCGCAATACCGACGTAAGCAGAATTCGTGCCAGTGTGGGTCCTGGGCGAAACCGCCCGCCCGCCTCGGTTTGGGTGTCTGCTTGGCACAGCGCTTGCACTTGATAAGTGCACCGCTCGGACCCCTTCTGCTGCAAGTTTGTGCAACCCACCGGTGTGTTTTGACATTACGCTCAAGGGAAATCGGCTTCGTCTTTATGTCCTATCATGTGCACGTGATACGCCCGCCACACACCGCGTTAAAGCTGACCTAAATCGCTCATCCATCGCAGCACCATGAAAGAACATCACGGCTTGCAGTCAGGGATTTAAGTTGGTGCCGTACCATGGCTTCGGATCTTCCTATTTCTTAAATAGTTCGCGGATAGATTAATGAAAGGCGGTCTCACATGAGGACAAGCGAAAAACAAAGGGGCCCCTCATGGGGCCCCTCTGATTTTACACCTCAGGCGCAAACGCCTGCTCCTCCTCGGTGACTTGGGCATTCTGCCCTGTCAGCTGCGAACACCTTATAACAAAACCTTTGATCTGTCTAACACTTTAAAATCAGCGCAAAAATTTGCTGTGCGCCCCAATCGCTGTAAACCTTCGTCTTTAATTTTTCAGCCAAGGTATAATCCGCTGGCTACAGCCCCAACCCGCATCGCCCATAAAAATAACTTTTTCTTATTGTGTTTAATTTGAAATACAATTACTTATATGCGGACAATAACGTAATGTCTGAACATTTAGCATTGACCTCGCCAGACCTGACCACTAGTGCGCACGACTATCTGTACCCGGTCTTTTTTACTGCGCAGCATGATCTGCCCGCATCTTAAAGGGGCGACTGAAAAGCAATGACCTTTCAGGACCTCATTCTCAACCTGCAGCACTATTGGGCAGAGCAGGGATGCGTACTGATGCAGCCCTACGACATGGAAGTGGGCGCGGGGACATTTCATACGTCGACGTTCCTCGGTGCCGTCGGCCCGGAGCCATTGTCGGCAGCATATGTTCAGCCCTCACGGCGGCCCGCTGACGGCCGTTACGGAGACAACCCGAATCGCCTGCAACACTACTTTCAGTACCAGGTGATTCTTAAGCCGTCTCCACCGGGGTTTCAAGATCTGTACCTCGGATCGCTGGCTAAATTGGGCATAGACTTTTTACAAGACGACATTCGGTTCGTTGAAGATGACTGGGAGTCCCCCACCCTCGGCGCATGGGGGCTAGGCTGGGAAGTTTGGTTAAACGGAATGGAAATCAGTCAGTTTACCTATTTTCAACAGGTAGGCGGGCTCGACTGTAAGCCAGTCACGGGTGAAATTACCTATGGGCTGGAGCGAATTGCGCTTTACCTTCAGGGTGTGGACAGTGTTTTCGATTTAATCTGGGCCAAGGGCTTCAGCTATGGCGATCTGTACCATCAAAATGAGGTGGAGCAATCAGCATATAACTTTGAACACGCTAACGTAGGCGACCTGTTTCAGCAGTTTGATTCTTATGAAGAAAGCTGCAGACAGCTGATTGAGCTTAGGCTGCCGCTGCCGGCTTATGAAAAAGTGCTAAAAGCCTCGCATACCTTCAATTTACTGGATGCGCGCCATGCCGTTGGCGTGACGGAGCGAGCGCGCTACATCGCCCGGATAAGAGCGTTGTCTCGATCAGTGGCGGAGACTTATTACCACAATCGCGAGGCACTCGGTTTCCCGCGGGGGAGAAGATCCGGTGCCGATTAATCGCTGCGCAAATCTGCTGATTGAAATCGGCACGGAAGAATTACCGCCGAAAACCTTGCAAACACTGGGTGAGGCTTTCCTCTCGGGTTGCGTTGCCGCGTTACAGAAATCAAAACTGGTGGAAAGAAACGCGCCGACCCGATGGTTCGCGACCCCGCGCAGGCTGGCAGTATGGATAGCAGACGTAAAGATCAAACAACCGGATCTAAATACGGAGCGCAAAGGTCCTGCCGTCCAGGCAGCGTTTGATGCGCACGGTCAGCCAACCCGGGCGGCACTGGGGTTTGCCGGCTCCTGCGGCGTCGCCGTCGAGGATCTGCGCCGCGCTACTAGCGATAAAGGTGAATGGCTGGTGTTCCGAACGAAGCAAAAAGGGCTGCCGGCAAATTCACTCATACCGATCTGTATCGAAAAATCCATCAAGCAGCTGCCCATTGCCAAACGCATGCGCTGGGGCACTTTCGAATCGGAGTTTGTTCGTCCGGTGCACTGGGTTACCGTCCTGCATGGAGATAAGCTGGTAAAAGCCACAATTCTCTCCATCCAGACCGGCCGCCACACCATGGGGCACCGCTTCCATTGCCCGCATAAGCTGCCGCTGTCCACCGCAGACGACTACGAACACACCCTGCTGACAGAAGGAACCGTTATAGCTGATTTCGAAAAACGCAGGGCGCAAATAAAAAAACAGGTAACAGCGCTGGCAAAGAAAAAAGGTGGGACGGCATGTATAGATAACGCATTACTGGACGAAGTTACCGGACTGGTGGAGTATCCCTGCGCCCTGCTCGGCTCGTTTGACCAGACGTTTCTTGACCTGCCCAAAGAGGTACTGGTTTCCTCCATGCGGGATCATCAGAAGTATTTTCACCTCACCTCGCCCAATGGGCAGCTACTTCCCTTTTTCATAACGGTGAGCAACATCCGAAGCACCACGCCCAGACATATACGGCGTGGCAACGAGAGGGTGCTGCGCGCGCGCCTGGCCGACGCCCAGTTTTTTTGGGATACGGACAGAAAGCGGCCCCTGGCACAACACGGACTCAGACTTTCCGAGATTCTGTTTCACAGGACCCTGGGCAGCGTCGCTGACAAGAGACAGCGGCTGGAGTATCTGGCCGCTACAGTTGCTCCTCTGTGCGGCCAAGATCAGGATCTGTGTGTGCGCGCAGCGCAGCTGGCAAAGGCGGATCTAGTGACGGATATGGTCGGTGAATTTCCAGACCTGCAGGGCATCATGGGGTCTTACTATGCGCAGCTGGATGGCGAACATGAGCAGGTCGCCCGGGCCTGTGCCGAACATTACCAACCTAGATTTGCAGGAGACGAACTGCCGTGTTCTGGAGTGGGTAAAGTGATCGCCCTGGTCGACCGGCTGGACTCCCTGCTGGGCATTTTCTCGGCCGGTGAGGAGCCCAGCGGAGACAAAGATCCCTATGGCTTGCGCAGAGCCGCTCTCGCCGTACTGCGCCTGATTATTGAGGGCAAGTTTGATCTCGACCTGACAGAGCTGCTGCGTGAAGCTGTTCGCGCCTATGAGTCATGCCGGGTAAACGTCAGCCGCGAAACGGTCAATCAGGTTTACGCATTCGTTATGGATAGACTGCGCCGGTACTATTCAGAGCAGGGTTTCGCTGCTGATGAAATCGCCTCGGTCATGGCCACGCACCCAACCAGGCCGTGTGATTTTGACCTTCGCCTGCGCGCAGTGGCCAAATTCCGGCAGCTGGATGAGGCCGCCAATCTGGCAGCAGCCAACAAGCGGATAAGGAATATTCTGAGAAAATCCGACGGAAACATCGCCGCTGAGTTCGATTTGTCTCTGCTCAGGGACCCGGCAGAACGGGAACTGGCGGACAACTTACAAGCACTGGACAGCGCAGTTCGCGACGTATTCAAACAGGGGCATTACGAAACCGGCTTAGGACGATTGGCCGCCCTCAAACCTTCGGTGGATCGATTTTTCGATGAGGTTTTGGTGATGGCGGAGGATGAAGCCTTGAAAAGGAATCGGCTGGCGCTACTCGGCAGGCTGCAGAATTTGTTTTTGCAGGTTGCAGATATATCATATCTGCAGGATTAGGGTACTAATCCCGGCAGGCAGCCGGGGCCGGGTGATGCTCACCTTTCTCTCGCGCCGGTGCCAGATTTCAATTTATTGCATGAAAAAGTGCGAGTAAGAATGAATACAGATTCTTTTACCGCCATGCTTGACGGCGTCCAGTCGTTTCACGACAAGCACCGTTTTAAAGAAACAGGTAGCGAAGACCTGCCCTACAGAGTCGCATTGATGGTCGAGGAATTAGGTGAGATCTCGGCTTGTATCACCAAAGGTAGGGATAAACAGGCGCTGTCTGAGGAATGTGCGGATCTTCTCATACTGCTTTTGGGGACAGCCGTCTCCGCCGACTTTGACCTGAGCGCCGCATTCTGGCGCAAAATGCATGCGCTGAATCAACGTACGGGAAAAATGATAAACGGACGAATTCGAGTATCTGAATTTAGCGAAGATTAGAGCAGCTGGTGCAATTAATCATTCTTGATCGCGACGGTGTCATCAACGAGGACTCCGCCGATTACATTAAATCGCCGGAGGAATGGATCCCGATTCCTGGCAGCCTGGAGGCCATCGCCAGGTTGTGTCGCGCAGAGTTTAGGATCGTCATTATTACCAATCAATCTGGTGTTGGCCGCGGACTCTTCACTATTGATATGCTAAACAGAATTCACACTCGTATGCTGGAACATATCCGCCAGAAGGGAGGAGAAATTGATGCAATTATGATTTGTCCGCATACGCCGGAGGATAATTGCGACTGTCGCAAACCCAAACCGGGCATGTTTCTCGAGCTCGCCCAGCGTTTGAAAATCAATCTGAACCAGGTCCCCGCCATTGGCGACTCACTGCGTGATATTGAAGCGGCCCGGACGGCGAACGCCGCGCCGGTGTTGGTTCGAACCGGTTACGGCCTGCGCACTATAGAGAGTTCGAACCGGGAAGGTCTTGCAGACGTGCCCGTGTTCGACAATCTGGCGGAGTTTACCAATGATTTTCTTCGCAGAACCCGCGGGCAGGCAGGCCTTTAGATTCACCTACTGGTGTGATCGTTGCCTTTAGGTCACTATTGTTTCTTCTCGGCCAGGTGGCCACCGCGTTGTTGTACACACCGGTAGCGTTAATGGCTTACCCTCTTAACCCCATTTTGCGCTCCAGAATAATCGGGGTATGGGCTCATTTCATTGTCTGGTGGCTCAAGCTGACCTGCGGACTCACGCATTCGGTCGAGGGGCGCGAAAACATACCAAACCAGCCGTGCGTTATCTTATCCAAACACCAGTCGGCCTGGGAAACCATCGCCTTTCAGACAATTTTTCCCGCCCAAGCCTGGGTTCTGAAACGGGAACTGTTGCGGATCCCTTTTTTCGGATGGGGATTGGCGATGACGCAGCCCATCGCCATAGATCGTCGGCAGGGGCTGAAAGCGCTGGACAGCGTGGTCAAACAAGGGATAGACAGGTTGCAGCAGGGGCGATTTGTGGTGGTTTTTCCAGAGGGGACGCGCATGGCTCCGGGAGCGCGAGGGCGATACAACCCCGGCGGAGCAATGTTGGCGGTCAAAGCCCAGGCGGCTGTACTGCCGGTTGCCCATAACGCGGGTAAGTTCTGGCCGCGACACGGCTTCCTGAAGAAGCCGGGTGAGATCAAGGTTGTGATTGGTCCGCTTATCCCGGTTAAAAACAAACGCGCCAAACAGGTTAACGAGGAAGCGAAGCAGTGGATTGAAAGCACGGTGGCGCAGATAAGCTAATAATTACCGCCACTGCGTCATTATTAGCGAACGACGCGCAGCTCCGCCGCCGCTGACCAGCGCGTGGTAAGCTTACTGGCTGGCCTGGTGACACATGGTTTCCACCGGAAAATGGATGACCGCGTTGTTCGCTGCTTCAAACACGGACTCACCAGTCTCGGGGTCGATACTGTGCTTGAGATCTGCGGTGAACGTGTGACCATTGGTTGCAGTGGCTTGTTCGAACTTGTTTTCATACTTCCCGGTGTCCAGGTCCAGCCCGAATCCGGGTTTAATTCTAAATGGCCCGGTGCTCCTCGCCCCATAACCATACTTCACACTGCCGTACAGCACTACCTGCTCAATGAGCAAATGAGACTGCCCGTCCACCAGCGGTTCACTCCATTTATAGAGTAGCTTTCCACTCAAGTTTTCACTGGTACGAAAGATAGCGATGCCCAAATCGACGCGTTCTTCATACAGCTGGAACTGGCCTCGCTGCAGGTTTTCGAATTCAGATCTGGTCAGACGCTGATTTACCGTGGAAACAAAGCGGTCCGGCTCCATCAAAAACTGTTTGTTCATTAAACTTTCGTATTCATCGTAAATAACGGAACAATTGAAGTACCCAGCCAATGCTGGCGCGGAGAGTAAACAACAGACAAGCACGTAAATTCGGGGCGGCAATGATTGCTCCTACGGCGGATATGTTGGCGCAGCTGTGGAGTATACAAAGTACAGCGCTATCAGCAAGTCGTTACCGTCGTTACAGCAGTTCACTGAGCTTAGCGTAGATATCAACGCTAAGCTGCTCGGGACGCAGCTCCGGATCTACGCCGAGGTCAGCTATTTGCTGCGTCTGTATCAGGGGCTTCAACGCATTGCGAATAGTTTTGCGTCTCTTGGAGAACGCCATTCGCACAACTTTTGCGAACGCCTCGGGATCAGTAACAGGGTGGGGCGGATCCTGGTAAGGAACCAGGTACACGACGACAGAATCAACTTTAGGTGGGGGTGAAAAAGCATCTTTATCTACGTGTAAGACAATTTGCGTTGAACAGCTCTGTTGCAGCATCACCGTCAGTCGACCGTACCGCTTACTGCCCGGAGTAGCGTGCAGGCGTTCCCCCACCTCTTTCTGCAGCATAAACAACATATCTTTAATTGATTTACGCTGTTGCAGCAAGTGGAACAGTAAAGGTGTAGATATGTTGTACGGCAGGTTACCAATCAAACGGACTTTCTCTGCAGCAGCCAGGGCGTCAACACGCGTCTTCAGCGCGTCCCCATGATGCACCTCGAGCGTAGGATAACGTCCGCTCTGCCGCCGCAGCGAGTCAGCCAGATTTTTATCGAGTTCGACCACGTGCAGTTGGTACACGCGCTCAACCAACTGGTAGGTCAACGCCCCCAGCCCGGGGCCGATCTCCACTACTACATCATCTGCTTGCGGATTAAAGAAATCAACAATCTCATTGATTACGCTCTTGCGATGCAGAAAATGCTGACCTAGAGATTTACGCAAAGTACGTCCGTTAGGCTCAAGACTGCTGTCTTGCGAGACGGGCAGCGAGATCAATAGCTGCCATGGAGCTGCTGATGTCCACGCCCCCGCTGCCAGCCATTGGCAGCGCCGTTCCGTGGTCCGCCGACGTACGGATTATGGGAACACCAAGCGTGACATTGACCGCCTCATGGAACCCCCGGTGCTTAATTACGGGCAGTCCCTGATCATGATACATCGTCAGCACCACGTCATAGCGGCTGAGATTACTCTCAATGAATACGCTGTCCGCCGGCAGCGGACCAACAAGTGAGAAGCCGGCCTGCTGATACCTTTGTATAACCGGGATGATCACCTCATCTTCCTCTTTTCCCAGATACCCGCCCTCCCCAGCATGAGGGTTCAGCCCACATACGGCAATGCGAGGGAGCTCAATACCAAACTGGTGCTGAAGGGAGTGGATAAGAATATCAACAACCTTTTCAATTCTTGCGCGGGTGATCATTGCGCTGACTTTGCACAGAGGTACATGCGTCGTCGCCAGCGCGACGCGCAAACTGGGGGTTGCCAGCATCATTACTGGCAACCCACTGCCCGTCCGCTCGGCAATGTATTCTGTATGTCCAGAGAAGTTTTTGCCGGAGTCGTTGATGCTGCCCTTGTGCACCGGCCCGGTCACCATGGCATCGAACTCACCGCTAACACAGCCGTCTATCGCCCGGTTAAGGCAGCGAAGAACATAGTCAGCGTTGGCCTGGTTCAACTGTCCCGTGTTGACCGGTTGGGCCAGCTTTTCCGTTAACACCGACAGGCAGGTTTTCGCGCTTTGCTGCTCCCGCCAGCTGTGCACCTCAAGCGGAAGAGCGAGCTCCTGAGCCCGGTTCTGCAGCAAGTCGGGGTCACCAATAATAACCAAGCGGCAATCCATGGATTGCCGCGCCAGCAGTACTGCGATGTCTGGTCCGATGCCCGCAGGTTCGCCCAGGGTCAGCGCAACTCTCGGCTTAGCCGGCATAGCGCATCAGCGGTCCCGCCTGTTGATCCGATGCGCAGCATCTGTCGGCGGCAAACCGCGGTAGGCTGATGGGTGAGAGTAAGACGCGACCACTCAGGCTCTTACCGCCAGCGAGTTGGCGTGCGGTCACGTTTAATCTCGGCAGTATTCAACGCAGCAAAGACATAAGATTGAATGGCTTACCATTCAACTGTATCGCCCCATTGTTTATTGTTGCCTGAAAACGATATCTGTCTCCCTGCCTGGTCAGAATGTTGCCGTTGACCCAGGATTGGATCTTGCCGGAGACGGCCTCCTCTGGGGCGTACCCTTGATTCCCAGCGGAAGGCTGCCCGCTCTGTGCAAAGTCGGCGTGCAGTACCGATCGCGCGATTATTTCAACCACAGTATGAGGCATGTCCAGGTCTAGGCTGCCTACCAGGGCACTGAGTAACACCAGTGGATTTGTTGAGCCATTACTACTGTCAGACAGCCGCATTTTAGCTGATGCGGTGAACGGCCCGGAGTGAGTAGCCAGCGAAAGCGAAGACTCAAATCTAGCTTGATGCCTGGACACCATCGTCATTAAATCATTTAGCGGTATGGCCCCGCCAACCTCCATGTCGTTGAGTTTACCCAGCGCCTCCAGGTCCAGGTCTTCGATTACGACTTTCCAGTCGCCGTTATCTATCTTCAGATCGGCAAAATCGGCTGAGCCCATCGTACCGCCAAGCGTGTATCTGACTTTGTGATCCTGCTCACTTGCGGTCGAATCCATAGCCACATCCCGGACGACAAACCGCGCGTGTGACTGTGGCAGTTGCCCTTCCAGTGATTCCGTTGCCAGCGTTGAGCTCCCCAGCGCCAGCCCACCGCTTCCCGGGTAAGTCAAAAAATTAAGACCGGACGTTCCAATCCTGATGGACGCTGCACCCTCCCGCCATTCGGCACCAGCCAGATTAATCGCGCCCTGCCACGCGCCCTTCGCTGGATCAAAATCAACATCACCTGATACTTGCTGCCAGCTCAGCGCGTGCAGAGGATCGAACTGGACGCTTCCCGCCGGCACATTTACCTGCGTGCGCGTGGTCCCGTCTATGTTGACCCGGGTCAGCAGCGTGCCCATCGCAAGATTCTCATCGGTCGTCTGCATCCTCTGTACCACCATTCTGGACCTGATTAGCGCTTGCATTGGCCGCAGCGAGATGATGTGTTTGACTGGGGCACTCACCGGGATAGGTCCATGCTCAATGGTATGCTCGGCCAAAACAACCATCGGCAGGCCGCCTACAGCGATCTTGGATTCGGCGTACGATCGTAACCAGCCACGCTCAAAACGATTCTCAAGAACCGTGACTTTACTGCTGGCGCCGAGGGAACTTATCTGGTGCCTGTAGATTCGTTCGGCCTCAACGCCAAACCAGTAGGGTACTGCCCCCAAAACAACGGTAACCGCAGCGATCAACGTTACCAGCAACACCCGCTTCATTGATGGCAACCCGTTCTACTGAGGATCACTTAATGCAGTTGTGAGTGCCAGCGCACAATGACGCGCTGCCACACTGCTTGCGAGCGCAAAGCGCGACCTTTTTGCTCCCATCTCAAGTTGCGGTCCGTAGAGATCTTTGTGCAATGATAGCTTCTGACATATGAGATTCACCAGGCAACAACCATGACATTATATGGGAATATCTATTTCAGTTTTTACACGCATTACGCAAGACCTAATCCATGAACCTTGGCGTCTCGGATGATGCTTAGACTCAACCGGTCTTACCCAAACCGCATGCCTCACACCTGCTCACCGCAATGCCAGAGTTACCTGCCCATTGGGGTGAGGCGTTTTGCCATAGTTTACCGGCTTCAGGCATTGCGCACCTGAATAAACAGGCGCGCGAGTAAGCGGATTAGCTCTGTCTGTCGATTTGTGGACGTCTTCCGGTATATTGATTTAAGGTGGGTGCGTGCTGTATTGGCGGTTACGAAGGCCCGAGTGCAGTACTCGTTTACGGTTAGTCCATTACCCAGGGCTTGGGCTAACTCACTCTCTTTATTGGTGAAACCATAGAGCGTCTTGAGCAGGTTGGAAGACGCAATGGTATTTACCGAGGGGTCGTTGATAACAAGAATCGCAGCTCGATCAGAATCGACTTCAGAGCCCGCCAGCGCAGTTGCCCAAACCTGAACTTCTACATCCTTGTCCGGGTGGTGTAAATTGATTCCATACAGGCCCGGGCTGTCTCCGCTGTCGAGACTATTATCCAGCATGCGCACAAATTCCTGGCCCTTGGCCTTAGACCTGAGCTTGCCCTGTTTTTTACACAAAACAGCGGATGCGTCCAGAAAATTGCCAGCCAGGTGGTTGCAGTGAATAACGCGATGCCTTCTGTCTACGATAATAACCCCAAAAGCCAGCTGGTCCATCGCCGCAGCCAGCTGTCTCGCCGTCATTCCCGCGTCGCCAAAACGCTGCGCCATACACTGGTTGAGTTGACCAAACCTTGCCATCGCCGTTTCGATGCTTGGTATAAGCTGCGCAGTAGTAACCGGCTTGACCAAATACCCGATCACGCCGGAATCAATCGCCTGATCCACGGATGCAGCATCACTGTGTCCAGAGAGAACCAGAATGGGCCGGTACTGAAACTGCAATAGGCGCTCGACCAGATTTGTTCCGTCCATGTCAGGCAAGCCAATGTCGATGATGGCGACATCGGGCGGTAGGGATTTGTAGGCAGCTAAAGCGCTTGCCGCATCACTGCAGCCCTCAACACTATACTCTGCCTGACGCAGGCCATAAGTTAAAACATCAAGCACGATCTGGTCATCATCAACCAATAAAACACGACCACGAGATGTACGGTAGGCCATATCCTATTTCCCCCTCTAACGCCGTCCATTGTCCACGCCCTGGAGCACAAGACGTACCATACCAACAAGAGCAGCGGTAGAACAGTGGCCCGAGATAAGTGTGCAACAGGTCAGGCGCAAATCATAAAAAAACCCGCGTCCCCAGAGGGGCCGCGGGTTCTTCGATGCGCCGAAACGCACCAGAGGGCACTAAAAATGACTAGGCGGCGGCGCTCACGGCCTTTTTGGCGACACTCTTGGCAGTGCTGTCCGCCTCTTTCAGGCCTTTTTCGATCCACGCTTTGTACTCGGTTCCTGCTTGCTGGGCCAAATTGACATTGGCTTTAGCCAGCTCTACGAACTTTCCGGTGTACTCTTCCACCAGCGCAGACTGCTCGGCCATCAGGTCTTTCACTTCCTTTTTTTCCTGAACTAATTTTGCCTGCTTAACGCTGCTCTCGAAGAAAAGGTCGGCGGCCTTCATTTGCTGCTTAATGGTCTGCTCAACCAGCTTACTGTTGATCTCAGCAAGCGATTTCGCCGCTTCCATTGCGTTCTTGCTGAATTCATTAAATGATTTGAGAAAATCCTGCTGCATTAGGTAAACACCTCGTTACGTTTTGGGGTTGAAGAAAGCGCTTTTGTGCGCTGCAACATTATGTTGCATTGCAGCATAATCACTGGATATGCCAGTGTCAAGCCCTCATCCTTATTTTTTACGCAGAATCGTCCCTGGCCGCAGGCCGCACGAGCTAGGCTCAGCACTTCGTCGGAGGGTGAAATCCATCGCCAGGCGAATTGTGCACTGCACCAAAGCCGGCCCTAACCCAGGGTCGTTATGCTGGATTGTCAATAAGATGGGCGGCTTACAGGCGGTAAAGGCCGCCCTGCCACAGGCAAGGCTAGTCCTCTTTTTTAGAGGCGTCGTTCAGCCCTGCGGCTTTGAAAAAACTGCTTTGCACCTCCTGCCAGATTTCCAGGTTCTTTTTAGTCATCTCCGTCATCAGAGAGGTCATGGGGTTATCCCGCATGGCTCCATCTAATTGTTCCTGAAAGGCTTTCTGCTGTTCATCGAACAAGCTCAGACTTCGCTGCAAGTAGTGGGTGAGGGCGTCCTGCACAGAGTCTCCGTAAAAACTGATGATGCGTGTGAGAATATCGGTAGTAAAAATTGGCTTGCCGCCACTCTCCTGTTCCGAGATGATCTGCAACAGAATATTACGCGTAATGTCCGCGTCGGTGCTGGCATCCTTGACTTGGAACTCGTGCCCTTCCATTACCAGCTGTTGCAGATCAGAGAGGGTGATGTAGCGGCTCTGCTCCGTATCGTAGAGACGACGGTTCGGATATTTCTTGATGATTCTCATGTTTACGATCACTCTGAATGGCGGATTGCATGGCGCGGACTAATACCTATGCTGGCCACCTCTTCCAGTCCACGTGTTCTGCCGGTGTCGATAGCGATTTCAGACATTTACCTGGCCAGCCGTTAGCTTTGAAAACCAGCCACCAGTTAACGTTCCACCGCGATGGCTACGCCCTGGCCGCCACCGATACACAAGGTAGCGAGACCTTTAGCCGCATCGCGGCGCTTCATTTCATGCAATAAAGTCACCAATACGCGCGCACCGGAAGCGCCAATGGGATGACCCAGGGCAATCGCGCCGCCGTTCACGTTCACTTTTTCCGTATCCCAGCCCAGATCAGCGTTGACCGACATCGACTGCGCGGCAAATGCCTCGTTGGATTCAATCAGGTCCAGATCGCCTACCGCCCAGCCCGCTTTTTTCAGACATTTTTGCGAGGCTGGTATGGGGCCCGTGCCCATAATAGCGGGATCGACGCCCGCGCTGCTATAAGCGGTGATTCTTGCAAGTGGCTCCAATCCTAATTTAACGGCCATATCTTCACTCATTACCAGCAGCGCAGCCGCCCCATCGTTGATGCCGGATGCGTTGCCTGCGGTGACTGTGCCTTCTTTATCGAAGGCCGGACGCAGCTTACTGAGCGTATCAGCAGTAGTGCCATGACGGGGAAATTCATCCTGATCGAATACCAAGGGATCACCCTTGCGTTGGGGAATTTCTACAGGTGCGATTTCGTCGTCGAACCTGCCGTTTTCCTGTGCGCTTTGCGCCTTTTGCTGGGACGCCGCGGCAAACTCATCCTGGCCGTCTCGAGTAAAACTATATTTGCGTGCAATATTTTCTGCAGTCGTGCCCATATGATAGTTGTTGAAGGCATCCCACAGGCCATCCACTATCATGCTGTCCGCCAACTTCCAATCGCCCAGACGTTGACCTTCGCGGGAGCGCGGCAGCACGTGCGGGGCCATGCTCATGTTCTCCTGGCCGCCAGCGACAACGATATCCGCATCACCGCATCTAATGGATTGCGTAGCAAGGTGCACGGCTTTCATCCCACTTCCGCATACTTTATTAATGGTCATAGCCGGACAGGTATGCGGTAAGCCGGCCGCGATGGCAGCTTGCCGCGCTGGATTTTGGCCGGATCCTGCGGTTAAAACCTGACCGAGAATAACCTCGTCGATCTGTTCCGGTTTGAGGCCGGTGCGCTGTAGTAGGGCTTTTATGACGTGAGCGCCCAACTCGTGGGCGGCGACATGCGATAGGGCACCACCGAAATTTCCGATTGCCGTTCTAACCGCGTCAACGATGACAACACCGTTAGCCATCAACACACCCCTCCCATGCAATGATTGATATGTGGGGCTATGCGTTTGCGCTGCAATCGAGTAGATCCTGTTATGAACGCTCTGATGCGCCGATGGTAACTGATTATGTTGCGATGCACAATAATCTTTGCTAGAGTGAAGATCAATGCTTGGGGAAATCGTTACACATGAACAGTCGGTCTGACCCCTGGTTTGACTCCTGGAAAGCACTTACCGTCAATTCCCCCTGGCAGTCCTCGCTGGAAGACTGGTGGAATCAGTTTTCGCAGCAGAGTACATCCTCTTACCTGCCGGCTTTAGAAAAGATCGTTGATCAGAGCCGTTTGTTCTTTCAAATGGCGGATAAGCTCAACGATCAGGACGCTGCCAAGAACACAGGTAACTGGCAGGAGCGTCTGGACCAGATATTCAACGGACTCAAGCGGTCTTTTGATGTTCAGGACGAGACCCAACCCGCTCAGCTGTTTTGGCAAATGCCGCTGGCGAACTGGCAGCGGACCGTCTCTTCTCTTTCCAGTCTTCCGGGTGACGCGTTCTCCGCCACCTATTGGCACGGTGAACTCGCCCCCCATAAGAAATTAGACCAGTTCCTGTCCACGCCCGGCGTGGGCTATGCGCGCGAACACCAAGCTGAATATCAAAAACTATCAAGATTACTGCTGGATTATCAGAAGGCGTTTCAGAAATACGCGACGTTTTTTGTAAAGATCAACAAGCAGGCGCTGGATCGTATGCGTGATCGCCTGCTGACTCGCGCGCAGGGGGATGAGGAGCCGATCACAACGGTCCGCGAGCTGTACAATTTGTGGATAGACTGCAGCGAACATGTCTACTCGCAGAACGTGCTGACCGATGACTATGCAAAAATGCATGGCGAGATGATCAACGCCCTAATGGCGCTCAAACAACAGGGTGGGCGTATGATGGACGACTTTGCTGGAACGCTAAACATGCCGACGCGCGAGGAAATGGACACAATCCACCAACGATTTCAGGCTAGCCGACGGGAACACCAGGCAATCCAGAGCGAACTCTCGACGACGCGGCTGAGAGAAGAAGATTTTGCCGGACAGCTGGGTAAATTATGGCGAAAGATAGACCGGATTGACCATAGCGCCGGTAGCTCAGCAAACAAGAGGAAAAAAAACATAGTTAAGAAAAAAGCTGTTAAGAAAAAGAAGAAATCTGCGAAGAAACCTAAATCCAGATAAAGATTGAGCAAAGACACAGCGATCATGGCCAACCCCATTCAATTCCGTCCCGATCAGATTGCCGACGAGGTCACCAGTTTTGCGAAAAATCTCGGAGACAGTCTGGCGACGCTGACTAAGCTGGATGAACTACGCCCAGGAGTGACCGAGCACGAGGTTGTGTATCAGGAAGATAAACTCGCGCTGTATCGCTTCAAGTCACCTCAAGGAAAACCAGCCACGATTAGCACGCCGCTGTTAATTGTTTACGCTCTGGTAAATCGTCCCTATATGACTGACCTGCAGGAAAACCGTTCTATCATTCGCGGATTACTCGAAGCGGGTCTGGATGTGTATTTAATCGATTGGGGTTATCCAGATCGGGCTGATCGCTTCCTCGATCTGAATGACTACATCAACGGTTACATCGATCGTTGCGTCGATGTTATCCGCAACCGAAGGGGTCAGTCTAAGATCAACCTGTTGGGAATATGCCAGGGCGGAACTTTCAGCCTGTGTTACACCGCTATGCATCAGGAAAAGGTGAAGAATCTCATTACCATGGTCACACCGGTGGACTTCAAGACTGGAGATAACATGCTGAGCAAATGGGTCGAACATATTGACATCGACCTGCTGGTCGACACCCTAGGCAATATACCGGGAGAAATGCTCAACTGGACCTTTTTGAACCTCAAGCCCTTTCAGCTGATGGGCCAAAAGTACGTCGACATGGTAGAGGCCCTAAAGGACGAGAACAGCGCTAAGAACTTTATGCAGATGGAAAAATGGATCTTTGACAGTCCAGATCAGGCGGGTGAAGCGTTTCGAGAATTCGTCAAAGAATTTTTTCAACAGAATAAACTGGTCAACGGCGGATTAAGTATCGGCAAACACCAGGTGGACCTGAACCATATCAAGATACCGGTGCTAAACGTTTACGCCACGCAGGATCACCTGGTCCCACCGGACGCTTCGCGCGCTTTGCAGCAACTGATCGGCTCAAAGGACTATCAGGAAGTTACCTTCGATGGCGGGCACATCGGAATTTATGTCAGCGGTAAATCACAAAAAACGATCCCACCGGCCATCGGTCATTGGCTCGCCGACCGCTCGTAAGCTCGCTCAAACCTATTCCTCATTTTATTGCGGGAAGACGTAAGCAGCAGCCTGGGCTCGGTAGTGTAACAGGCAACATTTCCAAACCCCGGGTATAATGCGCAGGTTGTGTAATTGTGGATAAATCTAGTGACCGCAGCAAAAATTACGCGCAAACAGTGGCGGGATCTGGCCAGCAAGGAACTCAGGGGTAAATCAGTAGATGATTTGACCTGGCATACCGCGGAAGGTATCGCTGTACAGCCGCTGTATACCGCTGAAGATTTAGCTGAGCTGGAACACATGGACAGCTTTCCAGGATTCCCTCCTTTTATACGTGGACCGCGGGCATCAATGTATGCCGGACGGCCCTGGACCATTAGGCAGTACGCTGGTTTTTCCACGGCAGAGGAGTCCAACGCATTTTATCGTAAGAATCTTGCCGCGGGACAAACCGGATTATCCGTAGCTTTCGATCTCGCAACCCACCGCGGGTACGATTCCGATCACCCGCGGGTGATCGGGGATGTTGGCAAAGCCGGAGTGGCAATAGATACCGTTGAGGACATGAAAATTCTGTTTGACGGTATACCGCTGGATCGCATGTCTGTATCGATGACCATGAACGGCGCAGCCCTACCCATCATGGCCATGTATATCGTCGCTGCCGAAGAGCAGGGCGTAGCGCCAGATCAGTTAGCGGGAACGATACAAAACGACATCCTTAAAGAATTCATGGTGCGCAATACCTACATCTATCCCCCGGCACCGTCCATGCGCATCGTTGCTGATATCATCGCCTTTACGGCAGATAAGATGCCGAAGTTTAATTCAATCTCTATTTCCGGTTACCACATGCAAGAAGCGGGGGCAACGTGCGTGCAGGAACTGGCGTTCACCATCGCTGATGGCATTGAATATGTGCGTGCTGCGCTATCCAAGGGCATGCATGTCGATCAGTTTGCGCCGAGATTAAGCTTCTTTTTTGCCATTGGCATGAATTTCTTTATGGAAGTTGCAAAGCTGCGCGCGGCACGATTGCTTTGGGCACAACTGATGGAAGCATCGTTTCAGCCGCAGGACCCCCGTTCTCTAATGCTACGCACCCATTGCCAAACTTCTGGCGTAAGCCTTACCAGTCAGGATCCCTACAACAATATCGTGCGCACTACGATAGAGGCGATGGCCGCCGCGTTCGGTGGAACGCAGTCTTTACATACAAACTCATTCGACGAAGCGCTGGCATTGCCCTCGGAATTCTCAGCGCGCATCGCCAGAAATACCCAGCTTATTTTACAGGAGGAGACTGGGATCACCAGAGTTGTTGACCCGCTGGCGGGATCTTTCTTTATTGAAAGCCTGACCGCGTCTATGGTCCGAGAGGCGCGCGGCCTGATCGAGGAAGTCGAAATAATGGGCGGGATGACCAAAGCGGTAGAATCGGGCATGCCAAAAATGCGTATTGAACAAGCCGCTGCGCTGCGACAGGCGAGAATCGATCGCGCTGAAGACATTGTCGTTGGAGTAAACAAGTATCAACCAGATGATGAACAGGAAATCGAGGTTCTGGATATCGACAATACTGCTGTGAGGCAGGCGCAGATAAAACGTCTCCAATTATCACGCGAACAAAGAGACGAACACAGGTGTAAACAAACCCTGCATAAACTGATCGAGGCCGCTGGCAATAACGGTAAAAATCTACTTGAGCTGGCGGTAAACGCCGCACGGGCGCGCGCCAGCGTGGGCGAGATATCAGACGCTCTGGAATCCGTGTGGGGCAGGCATAAAGCGGTCGCTCGCTCAATTAGCGGGGTTTACGCCTCGGCTTACGCGGGTGACGAAGACTTTCGGCAGATTACGAATGATGTTGACCAGTTCTTGCAAGATGAAGGACGTCGACCGCGCATGCTGGTGGCCAAGCTTGGCCAGGATGGACATGACCGTGGGGCCAAGGTGATTGCCACTGGCTTCGCTGATATGGGATTCGACGTAGATATCGGACCTCTGTTTCAGCTGCCCGGGGAAGTAGCCCGTGAAGCAGTGGAAAACGATGTACACGTTATCGGGATTTCATCGCAGGCGGCGGGGCATAAAATCCTGGTGCCACAGCTTATAGAAGAATTAAAACGACAGAAGGCAGAAGATATTCTGGTTGTTTGCGGCGGCGTTATCCCTCCCGCGGACCACGAGACACTTTACAATCAGGGTGTTTCCGCAATATATGGCCCCGGTACCAACATTACCCAAGCAGCCAGAGAGGTTTTGGCTCTGATCCGACAGGCTAAGAATAAACAAGATGTTAAGAGAACCGCCGATAGCTTAACCTAGCTCGAGTACTGCGTTAAGTCGGCCGCAGACGAAGTCACAGGAGGAGTCATGCAAGAGATCATTCGCCAGCTCGAAGAGAAACGTGCTGCTGCCCGCAGAGGGGGCGGCGAAGCCCGCGTTGAGACGCAGCATGGCAAGGGCAAGTTGAGCGCGCGGGAGCGCATTGATCTGTTGCTGGACGAAGGCAGCTTTGAGGAATGGGACATGTTCGTCGAACATCGCTGCACGGATTTTGGTATGGCGGACCAGCGCATACCTGGAGACGGAGTAGTAACAGGTTACGGCACCATTAACGGACGCCTGGTCTTTGTCTTCAGCCAGGATTTCACGGTGTTCGGCGGTTCCTTATCTGAAGCCCACGCTGAGAAAATATGCAAAATCATGGACCAGGCGATAAAGGTAGGGGCGCCGGTTATAGGACTAAACGACTCGGGCGGAGCGCGCATCCAGGAGGGAGTGGCGTCGCTTGGCGGTTATGCCGAGGTCTTTCAGAGAAACGTTTTAGCCTCCGGCGTTATTCCACAGATCTCCATGGTCATGGGACCCTGTGCCGGCGGTGCGGTGTACTCACCGGCGATGACCGACTTTATATTCATGATCCGCGACAGCTCCTACATGTTCGTTACCGGCCCGGACGTGGTTAAAACCGTCACGCACGAGCAGGTGACGGCGGAGGAACTCGGCGGGGGGATCACGCATTCGACGAAATCCGGTGTCGCAGATTTTGCCTTTGTCAACGATATTGAGGGTCTTTTATCCCTGCGCCTGTTTTTTGACTTTCTGCCGGCCAACAACCATGAGGCTCCCCCCGTGTGGCCGACTGACGACTCACCGAACAGAATCGAGAAATCATTGGATACGCTGATTCCTGATGATCCAAACAAACCTTACGATATCAAAGAGCTGATCTATAAGACGGCAGACGAGAACAATTTTTTCGAGATACAGCCGGACTTTGCCAAGAATATTGTGATTGGTTTTATCCGCATGGAAGGTTCAACCGTTGGGGTGGTCGCCAATCAACCCATGGTTTTAGCGGGCTGCCTGGATATTAGTTCGTCGATCAAGGCTGGCCGTTTTGTGCGATTCTGTGACGCATTCAACATTCCTATTCTTACTTTTGTCGATGTCCCCGGGTTTATGCCCGGTACCGCGCAGGAATATGGCGGCATTATCAAACACGGCGCAAAGCTGCTGTTTGCCTATGCCGAAGCCACGGTCCCAAAAGTAACGGTGATTACGCGTAAAGCATACGGCGGAGCATATGACGTAATGAGCTCAAAACATCTGCGCGGAGACGTCAATTTCGCGTGGCCATCCGCCGAGATTGCGGTAATGGGCCCTAAAGGAGCGGTCGAGATTATTTTCCGCAAGGACATCGGTGATAAGAAAAACATCACTAAGCGCACCGAAGAATATAGGCAGAAATTTGCAAATCCGTTTATCGCCGGCCACAGAGGTTTTATCGACGATGTCATCATGCCGCGCGATACCCGTACCAGAGTCTGCCACTCTCTCTCCATGCTGCGGCAAAAGAAAATAACCAATCCCTGGAGAAAACACGCGAATATTCCACTTTAAACTAGTATCCCGTTTTTACTTACCGTGTTTAACTGAACGAAATGTTTGACAAAGTCCTAGTCGCCAATCGAGGGGAGATAGCGTGCCGGATCTTCAAAACGGCACGAAGAATGGGCATTAAAACCGTTGCCGTCTATTCTGACGCAGACCGCGACGCGCTGCATACGGATTACGCCGACGAAGCCATTCATATTGGTCCCGCACCGTCTGCACAGAGCTATCTGGTGATCGACAGCATCATAGCGGCTTGCAGACAGAGCGGGGCCGAGGCGGTTCACCCCGGTTATGGCTTTCTCTCTGAAAACAGCCAGTTTGCTGATGCGCTATGCGGGCAGGGTATCACCTTCATCGGACCCAATCCGGCAGCAATCGAGGCGATGGGAGACAAAATTGAATCGAAGAAAATCGCGGCTAAAGCAGGAGTCAATACCATTCCAGGCTTTGCCGGAGTGATCAAAGATGCCCAACATGCGCTGGATATCGCCAGGGAAATTGGGTATCCGGTGATGATCAAAGCAAGCGCCGGGGGCGGCGGTAAAGGGATGCGGCTGGCACGAAATGATACCGAGTGCGGCGACGGGTACGACCGTGCAACGAGTGAGGCCCGCAGCAGTTTTGGTGACGACCGGGTGTTCATAGAGAAGTTTATCGAACAGCCGCGTCACATCGAAATTCAGGTAATCGCCGACTCAAGTGGTAATACTCTCTATCTAGGCGAGCGGGAATGCTCAATTCAAAGACGTCACCAGAAAGTAATAGAGGAAGCGCCGTCTGTATTTATTGATGCAGACATGCGCAGAGCGATGGGCGAACAGGCAGTTGCTCTAGCCAAAGCCGTAAACTATCAGTCTGCTGGAACCGTCGAGTTCATCGTCGACGAACAAAAGAATTTTTATTTTCTAGAGATGAATACGCGCTTGCAGGTTGAGCATCCGGTAACCGAAATGATTACTGGGCTGGACCTGGTTGAGCTCATGATTCGGATTGCTGCCGGCGAAGGACTGAAAATGGCACAAGGTGACGTCTGTCTTAAGGGATGGGCCATTGAAACCCGGATATATGCCGAAGACGCTTTACGCGGTTTTCTGCCATCTACCGGCCGGCTAGTACGCTATCAACCGCCTGCACAGAGCGAGGCGATTCGTGTTGATACTGGAGTGTATGAGGGTGGTGAGGTATCTATGCACTACGATCCTTTGATTGCCAAGCTGATTACTTACGGCGCAACGCGCGATCAATCAATAGAGCGCATGCAGCGAGCGCTTGACGAGTACTTCATTCGCGGCATCTCTCACAATATTCCCTTTCTCAGTGCACTGATGGCACATCCCCGCTTCCAGACGGGAGACCTGACGACAAATTTCATCCAAGAAGAGTACCCGCAGGGCTTTGGGGCCACCGAGCTGAGCGACGACAATAAGCCACGTTTTGTAGTTTCAGCGGGAGTTGTTGATCACCTTTACCACACGCGGGCGAACAAAATCAGCGGACAGATGCCGCGGGTACGGTGCGATGATCGATCAACGGAGCGTGTGGTCGTGATCAATCAGGATTACCACAACATTACGATTGACCCAATCGAACACGGTTATGATGTAAAGTTTGAGGGCAAGATACACCGGGTTATCAGTGACTGGAGCATCGGACAGCCTCTGTTCAAGGCTGAAATTAATGGCATCCGGGTGTGTTTGCAGGTTGAACGAAAGGGGCCGCGCTACCGCCTTATTCACGCCGGGGTTGACCTTTATGCTCTGGTGCTGGCCAAGAGTGGCGCGCAACTCAACCTATACATGGTGGAGAAAGCACCGGCCGACCTGTCCAAGTTCCTGCTTTCTCCCATGCCGGGCCTGTTAAAGCAGCTTAAAGTCGCGGCGGGCGATGAAATCAAGGCAGGAGAGGAATTAGCCATCGTTGAAGCGATGAAAATGGAAAACGTACTGCGCGCGATGCAGGATGCCGTGATTAAAGACACTCTGGTCAAGGAAGGCGACAGTCTGGTCGTTGACCAACCCATAGTTGAATTTGAATAGAGTTGGGACGGCCACTTGCAGGTGGAACAAATGGTTGAGAGCTTGCGCCGCGGAGACCGCCGCGCTTTAGCCCAAGCTATTACCCTCATTGAATCCCAGCGCTCTGATCATCGGGAGTCTGCCTCCCAGTTACTGAAGGCAATCATGCCCTTTACTGGCTGTGCATTTCGCATCGGCATATCCGGTGTGCCGGGGGTTGGAAAGTCGACCTTCATCGAAGCATTCGGCAACCACGCGCTGACGCAAGGATCACGCGTGGCCGTGCTTACGGTCGATCCCTCCTCCCCTCTGTCCGGAGGCGCCATATTGGGTGACAAAACCCGCATGGAAAGCCTGGCACGGCAGAACAACGCCTTCATTCGACCCTCGGCCGCTGGCGGCACGCTGGGCGGGGTTACCAAGAGAACGCGGGAAGCTTTGCTGCTGTGCGAAGCTGCTGACTTTGATCTGATTCTGGTGGAAACAGTAGGTATCGGACAGTCAGAAACTGCGGTAGCGCAGATGACGGACATGTTCATACTGTTACTTTTGCCCGGCAGCGGGGATGACCTGCAGGGCATCAAGCGGGGAGTGACTGAACTCGCCGACCTGATTCTAATTAACAAAGCGGATGGCAGCCTTGCCGACGCCGCAAGAATCACTGCCGCAGATTATCAGAGCGCACTACAGTTTCTCCATCCGAGGACAGAAGGGTGGACCGTTTTAGTCAAGACCTGTTCTGCGGTTGAGGATATTGGTATTGCCGACGTGTGGTCAACGGTACAGGATTATCAAACATTCTTAAATAAAAATGACCAATTGGAGAAAAGAAGGGGAATACAGGCAAAAACATGGTTTTGGGAGGAAGTATCAGAATCGTTGCTGGCTAAATTGCGGCGTCATCCAAAGCTGGCTTCCCGCATAGTTGAAATCGAGCATCAAGTCTATGCGCACAGAGTTCCACCGACCGTAGCTGCGCAGGATTTGGTAAACCTATTTACAGATACTGACAAGTCATGATTGGGAAAATGAACCATGTCGCCATCGTGGTGCCGGACCTGGCTGCAGCCAGCGTCATCTACAAGAATACTCTGGGCGCGCGGGTTTCACAGCCCAAACCAATGCCGGAACACGGAGTCTCTACCGTATTCGTAGATCTGCCAAATATTAAAGTCGAGTTACTGCATCCGCTGGGAAAAAACTCGCCCATCGCTAAGTTCTTAGAACGCAATCCAGGCGGCGGCATGCACCATATTTGTTACGAGGTGGAGGATATTGAAAGAGCCAAGGAACATCTGCTGGCACAAGGCGCCAGGATCCTGGGAGACGGTGAAGCAAAAACCGGCGCTCACGGAAAACCGGTACTGTTTCTGCATCCCAAAGATTTTAGCGGAACTTTGATTGAGATTGAGCAAGCATGAACCGAGGGAAGATAAAGGCAAACGAAAAAGTGGAGCACATTGCGGTAAACGGCCTCTGCTCTTTGCAATGTAGGAATGTGGGATGAACAACCAGCGCTGCCGGCAGCTGCAGAAACTACTGCACAAAGAGGTGCCCCTGTCCAATCGCATAGGCATGACTGTGGATAGCTATGACGGAGATCGGCTGGCACTTCACGCAGAGCTGGAACCGAACATCAACATTCACGGTGTAGCGTTCGGTGGCAGCATTTATTCTCTGTGCGCACTGTCCGGATGGGGCTTGCTCATTCTTCGGCTCGAGGAAAAGGACCTCAATCCACGCATTATGATTACCAGTGCCGAAATTTCATACCAAAAACCTGTCATGCAGAATATTAAAGCATCTAGTCGTTTGTTCGCAGAGCATGAATTTCAAAACTTCATTGACCAGTACAAGAAGAAAAGCAGAGCGCGCATAAAAATCCCGGTTGAAGTGAGATTAGATAATAACGAGCTTGCGGCACGATTCACTGGTGAGTACATCGCCTTCGCGCGGGCGCAATAAGCACAGGCGTAATACATTTACTTTACGCTGAAAGATTGTATGCAGTATCGGCAATGCTATCGGCGTTAATCGCAGCGAAGTAACGTATCTCGTGCTGTCTGGCGCGTGCCGTTTTCTTGATCATGCTCTCCAGGTTGGGACGCATCTCGGCTGGGGTAACACCTTTGCCTATTCCACCTCCAAACTCAAGGAAAGTATCGACGCCGTCCGCCAAGGCACAGTTCAGACAACCGACCCAGTTTACCGGATGGAAAAGTTGAAAGAAAAGATGGGCTTTGATCATACCTGGGTCCGGCAGGTGATAATCACCAGCGTAATTAGACAGGATTTTAATTTTGGGAATATCGATTTGTGCGGAATCCAGCGCCGCGCGGAAACGTCGAGCGGCCTCGACCATGAAATAAGTATGAAACGCTCCTTCAGTTTTTAAGCGAACGGGTCGACGCCGCGGATTGTCCTGGATGAAGCCCGCCTCCAACCTATCCAGATCTTCGGCCGCGCCCGCCACCACAGTCTGCGTAGGAAGATTTATTCCGGCGACGGCGCAGAAATATCTATCTGACCACTTTTTTGCAGTAACCGGATCAATCGGCAATGCCGCCATCTCGCCCTCACCGTAATCTCCCATTAGTTCGCCCCGGGTTTTAACTAGGCCGAGAGCGGCCTCGAATGATAAAGCACCGGCAACCACCAGGGCGGAATACTCCCCCAGACTGTGACCCGCCGCTGCGTACGCTGATACGGGTGAGCCGGCAAGTTCCTGATAGGCACGCAGACAAGCCATATGGTGCGTCAGCAGCACTGGTTGCGTGTAGCGGGTTAGGTTGATCTGATTGTTGGGGTTGGCAAAAGATAAACGCGCGACGTCATAGCCAAGGATATCGCTTGATTCTTTATAAACTTCTTTTGCGACGTCAAATCTTTCACACAGATCGCTACCCATCCCTTTATATTGTGAACCCTGCCCTGGGAATACATAGATCACTTTTGCATCAGACATAGAAAACTCTTCCGCTATAGACGAAAAATATCAGGGCTCAGTTACCTTGAGTGACAGCCCCCCACTAATCCCTATTTCTTCCAGTTGCTGCCTCACATTCTTCAGCTCACGCTGACTTGCATAAGGGCCTAATCGAACTCTGAAGTAAACACCTTTATCTATTGTTACTTTTTGCACGGTAGCGTCGAAGCCGGAAATGGTAAGCTGTGCCTTGAGTCGATCTGCCTCGTTGAAGCTCGAGTAGGACGCAGCCTGCAGCACATACCACACTTTTTTCTTTGCCTCCGCTTGCGCAGGCTGCTCCGGCGGCACCGTCTCCGGTGGGATAATACGCTCAATTTTTGGCAAAACGGTATAGAAATCAAGTTTAGGTTTTAACGGTTGAGCTTTCTCAACATCCTGTTTTTTTTCGCTTTTTATCGGCGTTTCCGCATTTTGACGGAACAGGGTTTTCAGACCACTGCCAAAACCGTACTTGTTACCCTCCTGCGCACCGAGCAGCAACGCGGCCAGAATCGAGCCCGAAATCATACCAATAGCAAGCATGCCCCAAGAAGCGCCGCTGCTGCGACTGCGCCTGGATCTTTTGCCCGACTTTCTACGCCTGGTCGCTTGTGCCATGTCTAACAATTACATCCGTTCGGGTGCGCCGACGCCTATTAAATCAAGTCCATTGGCAATTACTTGTTTCGTTGCGCGGATTAAATTCAAACGTGCGCTGCGCAGGCTACTCTCGGAGGCGAGTATGTTGTGCGCGTTGTAATAAGTATGTAACTTATTTGCAACGTCGCGCAGATAGTAGACTATGTGATGGGGTTCAAGATTTCGCGCGGCAGTCGCGATAATATCGGGAAACTTTGCCAGCGTATTCGCCAGTTCTTTTTCCGCTTCCTCCTTCAATAAACCGAAATCAGAGCCAATGTCATCTTCAAGCTTTATTTTTCTCTGTTTTGCCTGTCTAAAGACGCTGCAAACTCTAGCATGAGCATACTGCACGTAATAAACCGGATTATCCGTTGACTGTGACTTAGCAAGATCCAGGTCAAAATCAAGATGTTGCTCAGGTTTACGCTGTGCGTAAAAAAAACGGGCGGCGTCTGTCCCAACTTCCTGGCGCAGTTCCCTCAGGGTAACGAATTCGCCGCCTCGGGTGGACATTGAAACTTTCTCTCCTCCCCGGTAAAGCGTGGCGAACTGCACCAGCGCAACGATAAAGTCATCCGGATTGTTTCCCAGAGCGGCTAGAGTACCTTTGACACGATCGATATAGCCATGATGATCTGCACCCCACACGTCAATCAATTTGGTAAACCCTCGATCGAATTTATCTTGGTGGTATGCGATATCTGAAGCTAAGTAGGTTGGCGCACCAGACTCCCGTACGACCACTCGGTCCTTTTCGTCGCCAAACGATGTGGCGCGAAACCATAGCGCACCGTCTCGCTCGTACATATAGTCGGTTTGCCTCAGTTTATTTATAGTGAGGTTAACTTTGTTGCTGTCGTACAGGCTCCGTTCCGAAAACCACCGGTCAAACTCCACACGAAACTCACGCAGATCGCTCCTTATATCGTCAACCAGAATATCCAACGCGGCTTGCAGAAAACGTTTGTAGCCATCCTCTCCCAGAGTGGACTTGAAATCGGCCGTCATCGCATCCAGTGCTTTTTCAGAATGTGGTGATGTGCCGGCAGCAATGACGTCTGCCATTGGATAAAGATGCTTTTTACCATCCTCGCGGTGTACGGTGGCCGCTATGTCCCAAATGTAGTCTCCCTGGTAACAGTTCGGTGGAAAAGTCGGTTCTTCACCGCATAGCTCTAAATATCTTAACCAGACGCTTAAAGCCAGGATATCCATCTGTCTCCCAGCATCGTTGACGTAATACTCAGTATTGACGGTATATCCGGCGAAACGCATCACGCGTGCCAAGGTATCGCCATACGCTGCTCCTCTGCCATGCCCTACGTGCAGGGGACCAGTGGGATTTGCCGAAACAAACTCGATCAGCACCTTTTCGCCATGACCCACGTCACAGCGTCCAAAGTTGTCCCCGCGATCAAGAATCTGTTGAAGAATCTGGGACTGTGACAAACTGCTCAAAAATACGTTAATAAAACCAGGGCCTGCTATCTCCACTCTTCGCACATAAGGTGATCGGCCAAGTGAATCGATGAGTCTTTGCGCGAGCTCCCTTGGCTGTAAACCGGCTGCTTTAGCTAAGCTCAAGGCAACGTTAGTGGCCAGATCTCCATGTGACTTTTGCCGCGGATGATCAAATCGCACCTGCACCCGCTGCCGCCGTGGGATCACACCTTCTTCCTTGAGCACGCCCACTGCTTGCTCAAACAACTCTATAATCTGCTGTTTCAATGCGTAGGATACCTGGATAAAAAGACGTTGATTCTACCCGTTTACCACGCAATCACATAAGATCGATGTGGACGGCGGAAACGATACTGCGTTGCAAGCAGCAAACATTCCGCATTAGCAATATGTCTCATCCCCTGGCAGAAGTTGTCCCCATGCGCCCATGCACTAACTGCGTGATTAGCAGCATGAGTATCACCGCTGCTGTAAATATGTATAGCCCATAGTGGATCTCAATACTGACCAGTGCACCGAGCTTGACGCTGGCAATCAAAACGGCAACCACAAATACGTCCAGCATGGACCACTTGCCGATAGCGTGCAGCCATTTGACCCAGCGTTGTTTTTTAAGGCTGCGTGGACTGTTCCACGCGGTGAACAACACCGCTATCTTGCACCCAGGCAGTATCAGGGTAAACGCCGTTATCACGAAAAACAGGGTGTACTGGCCATCGCTAACGAGCTGCATGATAGCGGACAATATGGAGAAGGTATTGTGCACAAAGTACAGCTTCTTCAGAGTCAGAATGGGTGCCCAAATACCAATGCTGAAGAGCACAGTCATCACGATCAGCAGTAAGTTAACGATGTATTTTTCTGCGTTGTTTACGTTGCCCACATTACATCCTGTGCACGAAACCAGTAAATATTACCGATCAATTTACTGTAAATGATATTGAAGAAATAATTTTAGTACATCTCCATTGGATCTACGTCTATAGACCAGCGTACCCGCCGCGCCTGGGTTAGCGCTTCTATGCGCGCAATCAACATTTGCAATAAATCATGCAGCGCGGGGCGGGATCGGCCACTTATAAGAAGCTGTGCCCGGTAGCGGCCCGCACGTTTTTCCATGGGAGAGGGGACCGGTTCCATGATGTGAATCCCCGGCGACTGGTTGCAAACTATTCGTGCGCCTAAGCTTTTTGCCTCCTGCAAAAAGCGCAGCCCTTCCGCCGGCTTGGTTGATTCTGCGCGAAGCAGAGCGAAATAGGTATAGGGTGGATACTGTGCCTGCATCCGCTCCCGCAATGCGGCCTCAACGAATCCATCATAGTCGTGGTTCTGCAAATGCAGAAAATGTGTGTGCTCGGGGTGGAAGGTCTGAATCAGGACCTGACCGGGATTGCTGGCGCGCCCGGCGCGGCCCGCAACTTGCATAATTTGTTGAAACAAATACTCTGTTGCCCGGAAATCAACGCTGTACAAACCCTGGTCTGCATCGATTACGCCGACCAGAGTAACCATTGGAAAATGATGGCCCTTCGCCAGCAGCTGGGTTCCAATAAGGATATTTGCTTCTCCGGTAACAGCCTGTTGCAGTCGCTGTTCCAGCTCTCCTTTACGTCGCGTGCTGTCCCGGTCAATCCGCACAACGTTTGCGCTTGGAAAAACCTGCTTGAGGTGGGTTTCCACCCGCTGCGTACCTCCACCGAGTGGGATGATGGAAGCTGTTGCGCAGTCAGGACAGTGCTCCGGAGGCGCGCTTTCCACTCCACAATGATGGCAACGCAGAGAATAGTCAGCCTTATGGAAGATCAACTTGGTATCGCAGCGCCTACATTGTGCCTGCCAGCCGCAAGCGGAGCAGAATAAAACCGGAGCATAGCCGCGACGATTAATAAATATAAGGCTTTGTTCCTTTGCGTCTAACCGCTGGGCGACGGCGTCAATAAGCGTTCGACTCAATCCCTCGTAGGTAGGAACTTTTTTCAGATCCACGTAGCTGATTCGAGGCAGTTGTACCCCCACTGGACGGTTACCCAAGCGCAATAAATTATAGCGCGACTGATTGACGTTATAGATTGACTCCAATGATGGAGTTGCCGAACCCAGAACGATTGGTATGCCCTCCTGCTTTGCCCTGAATACGGCGATATCGCGAGCATGGTAGCGCAGCCCCTCCTGCTGTTTAAAAGAAAGATCATGCTCCTCGTCGACTACGATCAAACCGGGTCTACGCAATGGAATAAACACCGCCGAGCGGGTGCCCAGTATGATTGATGCTGCCCCAGTCCGTGCTGCCGCCCACGCTGCGTGCCGTTCGCCCGTGCTCAGATCGGAGTGAAATACGACCAGCTGATCTCCCACGCTTGACTGAAATCGTCTCACCAGCTGCGGCGTGAGGCCGATTTCAGGTACCAGTACCAGCGCTTGTTTACCCGCGGCGATCACCTGCTTGATTACGTGCAAATACACTTCGGTTTTGCCACTAGCGGTAACACCGAACAGTACGTGGCAGTGAAATTTGCCGAGCGTTCGCACTATTGACTGTGCGGCACTAGCCTGTTCGGCGTTGAGGATTAAAGACTTACCATCGGCTATGGGGAGACCGGGCTGGGGTTGCGTGGTCTCCACCCATCCGCTATCGATCATTGGGCGCACCGATCGTCGCCATGATTTCCCCAGCCCGGACATGTGCGAAGACGACACGGTCGGGTGGTCATGTAAAGCCAGCCAGATACTTTTTTGTAACGGCGCCCTTTTAAACTCTGGATGTGCCGAACGTCCTGCAGGGGTAAGGCGATAGTGATCGGCTCGCTTTGGTTCGATAGGAAGACCGCGGCGCAAAGCAGCTGGTAACGCGGTAAACAACACTTCACCAAGAGGATGATGATAATAATCAGAAATCCAGCGCAACCACTGCAGCATCTTTGCGCAAAAAACTGGCACAGGGTCCAGGATGCTATCGATAGGACGCAATCGGTGTGCCGCCACAGTGCTTCTATCGGTAAGCGCTACCACCACGCCGATCAAACGCTTGTGTCGAAAAGGGACGCGCACTCTTGCGCCGATCTCAGGCGGCCCCTGATCCGACCGAACTAAGAAATCGAAGGTATGGCGCAAAGGTACCGGTAAAGCTACTTTGGCAATCGTCGGTGAGCCCATGGCGGAAATCTACCACAGGCCCAGTCCCCGACCTGACCCCTCGGCGTTAAGCTCCTGAAAAAAAAAGCATAAGTGAGTTACTCACAAAATTTGTGGATAAGTGTGTGAATAAATTGAAATGGGGGCGGTGCCAGTGCAGCGAAAGCGGCCCGCTCGCCGCACTGCACAAAAAATAGTCAAGTATTCTTATCAATTAAAAAACAGCTAGTTACGCTTGTTCAGATCCCGCTGTGCCATAATCTAGACAGGGACATCCGGAAGAAAACGCGCCCCGAACGAAAATGTGCATAAGTTTCGTTTTTTTAAGAAACCGGCGTGAGCATTCAGACTGTTCGAATTCAACGGGTTAGCGTGGCTTTCTCGCCTTCGCCGACAGGCAACTGCCATAACTTGCAATAACCGATGGATGCCACATACAGGGCTATCGCCACTCGCATAGAGGAACACACGGGGGTACCTTTCGCTTTGAACCGGCACCGCTATGTCGCCGGGGGCTGCATCAATCGTGCGATACTGCTCGAAGGCAGCGATCAGCGTTATTTTATCAAATTGAATCGGCCCGCCATGGCATCCATGTTTGAGGCCGAGGCGCAGGGACTTAAAGCTATACAGGCCACAAAAACCGTACGTGCGCCTACACCCATATGCTGGGGAACGGTACACAACGCCGCCTTTCTTGTTCTGCAATACGTTGCGATGGGCACGGTCCATGCTGATGCTCTCAAAGTCTTTGGCTCACAGCTCGCAGGACTGCATCGAACAACCGGGGTAAAGTTCGGCTGGCATCGAGACAATACAATTGGTTCAACGCCACAGGTAAATACCTACACCGACACCTGGGTTGATTTTTTTCGAGAACATCGACTGGGTTATCAACTTTGGCTGGCAGCTGATAACGGTATTTCCAAAGCTACGGTGGCGGCTGGCGCGCAGCTGCTGCACAAGCTAGATAGTTTCTTCAGCTCTTACACTCCAACTCCATCTCTACTGCATGGTGATCTATGGGCAGGAAACTTTGCTGTTGATACCAAGGGTGATCCCATCGTATTTGATCCCGCCGTGTACTTCGGTGACCGAGAGACAGATTTGGCAATGACCGAACTATTCGGTGGTTTCGACCGGAGTTTTTACCACAGCTATAAACATAGCTGGCCCCTGGACGCCGGATATGCGGTACGCAAAACACTGTACAACCTGTATCACGTTCTCAATCATTTCAACCTGTTCGGGGGAGGCTATGGCGCCCAAGCGAAAAATATGATCCAGCGGCTATTAGCGGAACTCAAGTAATTGATTTATTTTGGTTTTTTTAAAGGCTCGATATCAAACATGTGGTTGCCGAAACGGCCACGCTTACGATCTTTGATAAACAAATCCAGGGTGCGATGAATCACGGGAAACGCTAATTCATTCCAGGGTATTTCATTCTCCTCGACTAAACGTACTTCCAGGCTCTCCATACCTGCAGCGAAATTAGGGGATTCGAGATCTCCACGAAACATGATGTAAACCTGATTGACGTGCGGAATGTTAAACAGTCCATATAGTTCGAGGTCTACGACTTTTGCCTGAGCCTCTTCAACCGTCTCACGGGCTGCTGCCTGAGCTACGGTTTCCCCATTCTCCATGAAACCGGCTGGCAGTGTCCATAGCCCATAACGAGGCTCAATGGCACGTCTACACATAAGAATGCGATCTCCCCACATGGGAATACAGCCGGCTACGATTTTTGGGTTCTGATAATGAATAGCGCCGCAATCTGCGCACACATATCGCGGCAGGGTATCACCCTGTGGAATCGACCAATGCACCGGAGAAGCACAATTCGAACAGAATCTCATGGCCTAATTCTAGCTCTTACGCGAACAGCTGACGAATGCGTGTAGAAAGAAAGCGTTAGATTTATCTCCACGCTTGAGGTGAGGCCGGGAAGGGGGTATCCTGCGCTGCCTTTTGTGCAGCGCTGTACACTACATTGTTCGATCATGGCCAAACAAAAAAAGAAACTGAAAGGAAAAAAGAACGGTAGAAACAAGAAGAAAAGTCGCTTTACGGCAAAAACGGCAGACAAGTATGAGTTGTATCAATTGTCGGTTCAGTCCCCGCAGGAAGATGTAGAGTTTCTCAGCGACACCTATAGAAAGATACGAAAAAAACGTCCTTATCACTTCCGCGAGGATTTCTGCGGAACAGCGCTGCTCAGCGCAACCTGGATTGGTCAGGGTAGAAAACATAGCGCCGAAGGGTTCGACATCGACCCAGAGCCGGTTACCTGGGGGAAAAACCATCATTTCGCGGATCTGGGTCCTGCCGCAAAGCGCATGACCTTTCACATAGCCGATGTCCGTCGACCCAGTAAAAATCCGCCTGACGTCAGATGCGCGCAGAACTTTTCTTACTGGGTGTTCAAGACTCGAGCCGAGATGCTGGGCTACTTTAAAAAGGCTCGAGCGGATATTGCCCGTGACGGAATTTTTGTGATTGATCTGCAGGGTGGGCCGGAGGTGTACGAAGCAATGGAGGAAGAGACAAAAATCGACGCCGGTTTCACCTACGTTTGGGACCAAGACGAATACTGGCCCGTCACCAGCGAAGCCATGTTTTACATTCATTTTCGTTTTCCCGACGGTAGCCGGATGCAGCGGGCGTTTGCCTACGACTGGCGTATCTGGAGCATCACCGAGTTGAAAGAAATACTCGAGGATGCTGGTTTTAACCAGGTAGATTGTTACTGGGAAGGTACGGCCGAAGATGGGGTCAGCGGTGACGGTATCTTCACGAAAGAAGACAAGGGTGAGGCCTGCCTATCCTACGTCGCTTACTTAGTCGCTCAAAAATAACCGTTCAGTCATTCAATCAAAAATTCGATCACCTTGTTCATCAATCAGCTGCCTGGCCTTGCGCAACGTCAGAGCAGCTGCTGATTCAACGTCGGGACAGGCATCGGCGCGAACGAAGTGGTGCTCCTTCAACGTGCCGTCTATTTCCTTGACTACGGTGCCGGTCACCCGCCAACCGTTGCTGTCTTTGACCGGGGCGGCACGAATCTCGAATTCATTGTAGTGAGCGCTACTGACTACTTTTGCCTCTGCTTTAGTACCCTCTTTACCAGATGAAAACAGTCGTTTTACGAATTTCTCAATCATTTCGGCATCCCTCTACGTTTTGAGCTGGGTACAGCTTAGCTTGGTTCAGGGTAACCCTCAACGGCCGGGCCATACTACGGCTGAAAACCCGCCAGCTGCAGCGCCTGATCTACTATTTGCCCCTTATTTGGCAAACCGGCGGTAGCCGCCTTCCCCAGCGGTATGAAGCAGTCATCAGCCGCCAACACTTTTACTCTTGGCAAGTCCGCCATTCGCTCCACCAACAACGCTACTAGACCTTCGCTCCAAGACCCGGTCTTCCGGCACTCATCAACAATTAGAATGTCACCACTGGCAGCAAGGTGGCTTATCAGCTCGCCACTATTAATCGGCGCTATCCAGCGCAGATCGATAACTTTTACGTGCAACGAGTAAGCGTCCGCCAGCTCTCTCTGGGCCTTGAGCGAGTAATACAGTCCGTTACCATAAGTCAAAATGGTCAGGTCATTTCCATCGCCGTAGGTTTTGAACTGGCCGAGTGATATCTCATCCTCGGCATCAGGATAAGAAAACAACCAGCGACGATCGTTCGATTCGTACAGGTCCCTGGTCATATACAGGGCGATGGGCTCTATAAAAATGCATACCCGACCGTTTTCGTACGCCTCACGTACGCAAGTTCGTAGCATACGCACGGCGTCTGCACCGTTAGACGGTACGGCAATAATAATGCCGGGAATGTCACGCAATACGGCCAGTGAGTTGTCGTTGTGAAAGTGACCGCCAAATCCTTTTTGATAAGCAAGTCCGGCAATACGCACAACCATTGGATTGCAAAATTGACCTTGGGAAAAAAAGGCCTGGGTGGCCGCTTCACCGCGGATCTGATCCTCCGCGTTGTGGAGATAAGCCAAGAACTGTATTTCAGGTATCGGCACGAAACCATTGAGAGAAAAGCCGATAGCGGAACCCAGAATAGATTGCTCGTCAAGCAGCGAGTTAAACACCCTGTTGGCTCCAAACTTTTTATATAGTCCATCAGTCACCCCGTATACGCCGCCTTTCTGCGCTACGTCCTCACCAAAAAGCAGTGTATTACCGTAGCGGAGTAAAACATCGTGCAGACCCCAGTTAATAAGTTTTGCCATATTCTGCGGCGTGCCCAGCCTGGCATATTCTGCAGCAAAGGATTTTTGACGTTGTTCCATCAACGGAACCGGGGGTGCACTGCGCCTGTGAGCGCATGCCGTCAATGTCGCTCTGACCTGCGCGGCCGTCTCCAATTTAGGGTGGTGCAGCAGCCGCACAGATTCCTGCCGCACTTGACGCCCTACCTTCTGGTACAGCGCGATAACCTGCTGCGCCGTCAGCATGTGATGTTCTGTCACCAGTTTTGCGCTGTGCAGCAGTGGATCATTTCGCTCGGCGTGCTCAATCCGCGCCTGAGTGAGATAACTCTGCTCCACGTCGGACCCAGCATGGCCTAGGAGTCGCACTGTTTTCATATGTAAAAAAACCGGTTTTCTTTTGCTGCGGGCATGCTGAACCGCCCTCTTCCCCTGCATGTACAGGTCGAATAGATTCAGTCCGTCGGTAGCGAAATACGCCAGGTCGTTACGCTCCGCATACTGAGAGAAAATCCAGCGCTCCGGTGTAGGCACCGATATGCCTATCTGGTTGTCCTCACAAACAAACACGATTGGCATAGATAAACCCTGATGCGCAGTCCACATCGCGGTATTGATCGCGCCAAGTGCGGTGGAATGATTAACCGATGCGTCCCCGAAGCTGCATACAACCACCGAGTCTGCCGGCAATACACTGGCGATAGACATGGCGTGGGCTTTGCCGATGGACAGGGCGGTGCCGACAGCTTTGGGTAGGTGCGAGGCAATGGTACTGGTTTGTGGAGGTACCAATAATGGCAGACTTCCCCAAACCTTGTGTCGCCCACCGGCGATCGGATCGTCGCTGGAAGCGATCAGGGACAGTAGCGTGTCGCGTATGCAATCGGCGTTCCCGGCTTGTTTTGATCGCGCTGCCATGAACGCACCGCTCCGATAATGCAGAAAAGCCATGTCGGACAGGCGGAATATCTTGCCGAACACAGCGTTACCTTCGTGACCCGCACTGCTGATTGTGTAGTAGCACTGATTGGCCGCCTTCAACCTGCGCGCCTCCAGATCCAGATGACGGCTGATGAACTGCGACTCCAGCAGATCAATGACTTCTTCTTTGGATAGATCGGTATCCGTCCAGTTTGTGGCCGAGCGCGGGGGCGGGAAGTCGGCCTGCTCCACCCACCGAACGAAATTCTGGTCGACGATCTCTGCCCTATTATATGCAGACATGAATTACCGGCGGGCCCTGTTAGGAATACTCAAATGACACAGACTTACGTTGTCAGCAATCCACAAACAGTTTACCGGGATTCATGACGTTGGTGGGGTCTAGCGCCTGCTTGATGGTTAGCATCAGCGGCACAGCATCGCCGTGCTCTTGCATTAACTTTTCTCTTTTGCCAATACCTATACCGTGCTCGCCTGTACTGGTACCTCCCATTTCCAGCGCCCGGGCCACCAGCCTCTCGTTGAACGCGTGAGCGCGAGCCATTTCATCCCCGTCTTCCGTGCGCAGCAACATCACAACGTGAAAGTTGCCATCGCCGACGTGGCCCACGATTGGTGCGATCAGGTTTGACTGGTCTATATCATGCCGGGTTTGCAGCACACATTCGGCCAACCTGGAAATCGGAACGCACACGTCCGTAGCCCATATTTTGCTCCCTGGCCGCAGCGCCTTGCAGGCGTACGCGACATCGTGACGCGCACGCCAAAGCACGCGCCGCTCCTCTTCCTTGGTAGTCCAGTTGAACTCTCCCCCGCCATTTTCATCTGCAATCACCGAAACCGCTTCTGACTGCTCTTTAACCCCGGCCGTGGATCCGTGAAACTCCAAAAACAGGGTAGGCTTCAACGGGTAGTTAAGTTTGGAAAAACGGTTAACCGCATCGATTTGAACCTCGTCAAGTAATTCTATGCGGGCGATAGGAATACCCATCTGAATCGTTTCAATAACGGTGTTTACTGCGCCCTCTAAATCCGCAAACGCACACGCCGCGGCAGATATCGCTTCTTGCCGACCGTACAAACGCACGGTCAGCTCGGTAATAATCCCCAGGGTGCCCTCTGCTCCAATGAACAGAGCAGTGAGATCATATCCTGCGGCTGATTTACGGGCGCGTCCGCCTGTTTTCAGCACCCGGCCATCGGACATCACTACTGTCAAACCAAGAACGTTATCCCGCATGGTGCCGTAAAGCACTGAATTTGTGCCGGACGCCCGGGTCGAGGCCATGCCGCCGAGAGTTGCATTGGCGCCCGGATCCACCGGGAAAAACACTCCCTGATCCCTCAGATGTTCATTGAGCTGACGCCGGGTTACACCGGATTCCAGTTGCGCATCCAGGTCCTGTAGGTTGACCTTGAGAATTCTATCCATGCGGGATAAGTCAATCGATACTCCGCCGCGTGCAGGAATGACCTGCCCTTCCAGCGAAGTTCCCACGCCGTATGGAATCATGGGTATACCGCACTTAAAGCAAATCTTCGCTATCTCTCGCACGTCTGAAGTGGAGTTGGGGAACACAACGGCCTCGGGGGGCGAGGGAGCCAAATGCCCCTCATCCCTGCCGTGTTGTTCCAGTAAAGTAGGGTTGGTCGTGAATCTATCACCCAGAAGCGTGCCAAGCTGGGTGAAAGCCACTTCTCGCGTATTCGCTGCAGTGCTCATATACCGCCCTCAACAGATGGTAAATAGACTGGTGGAATTATACGCCCAGCCAACAATTACAGGGGTTGGCATCAGTGGTACCCGGTGAGCTCGACATATCCTTGACCCTGCAAAGATTGGTTGTTTTTTGTGCCCCGCACATTCACCGCACCTTCCCAGTAGGTAAATGATGTGCTCAGTTCCTGCCCGGGTATTAGCGGAGTTAACCATAATTTCACAGCGTAATCATGGATCGATATCGTCCAGCCGGCGGGATAGATGGCACCGGTAGCAGGGCTGGTCCAACTTCCCGTAGCGTTTACCGTAAATCCTGATCCGTTCAATTGTTTCGTCTGCCCCTTCGCGTTTACGTAAGTTCCGTAAAGAAAATTCTGGTCGGAGTCCAGTTCGTGGCGCAGCTGAAACAGCATCAGCTCGGTTTGATCAGAAAGCTGCACCGAAAACCAGTCCCAGCCTACCTGATCCGGCTGCAAGGAAGAGGTCGACCACTCGTGATCCAACCAACTTTGCCCAGCCACAGTATACTCAACATCGTTAAGCGTGACGCGGCCGGCGGACTGCAACCGCGTGTAGGAATAATAGTATGATGCGTTTCCCTTTGTTTCGCTTTTTTGACTTAAACCCGCTTCTCCGTGCAGCACTACCGGCTTGGTATTATTCAGATTCAGATCTAGACTGAACTCATCGGTGTCCACCTCCAGCCTAAGCCGGAGACAGGAAGCACAGCTTTCTATGGGCTCGGATACGAGCCGCCAGTCCTCCAACCAGGCCTGGAAGGGTGTGTGATCTACCCCCGCCAGACCGAGCGCGCCGCGAGCAAAACGTTCATCACTGTAGTGTCGCTTGCGCTGGGCGTCGGTCAGCGCGACGTGGGCGAGGTAAACTTGACTGGTCGCCCATCTTGACTCGCTGTTGACAGGCTCGGCAGATAAGGCATTGCGAAAAAGCGTAAATTGAAATCCAAAGCGACGGTTGTTCTTGTCCCGCAGGTTCCCGGTGATGTACCACCACTCATTTCTAAATCGGGGATGAGCCCCATGATCCCGCGGAAACTCGAAAGCAATGGGATGCAACGCTTTTTGGAATCCGTCATCTTTCTTGCTGCGCAGGAAATCGTTCACAGAAAGCGGCGGCTGCATAGGTGGTTTTTGTGCACCGCAGTTCAAGACCAACAAAGTGCATGCGAATAGCCACACCTGCTTTAACCGTACATGTCGGAGACGAACTACCACCATCTTTAAATTGTGCTAATCACAGCAGGCGGCGTTTTACCCGGCTGTCCCAATCACGTTGAAACACCAAGTCTTCGCCCTCGAAAGCCTCCATGTTTGCCACTATATGGAAATACTCAGCGTTCGATTTAAGCGTCGTTTTAGTTTCGGTGCGAACTGACCAGTCTTCTCTCGACAGGGTCTGTGTCCAGTGTATGTCCGCCTGACAGGTTGCCGGCTCATCGGGATGGATGCGATAACACTCACGAGCACTCTGTCCGGTGATCAAACCATGTTTGAGATTCTTGTACTGGCCGAAATCATCTTCGATGTGCATGACGGTATACCCCGACACCAGGTCATACTCCACTGTTCTAACATTGGACGGTGGTCGCAGAGTTGTTATGGGTAGGGGCGGCGCAGTTACCGCAGGTGGTAACTCAGGGAGGTGGTCATCGAGCGCTGGACGAAGTGGAAGTTTGAGTATGCTAGCAGCGGCCAGCACGGTTGCGCTGACATGTTCCGCCGCTGGCCAAATCAGTGGCCAGTACGCCGTGGACAAGGATACGCGTATCCTGTTTTTTGCGGCGACGCGATACGCGATGTCATCGAGCTGTATACAAACACGATACTGCTTGCCGGGCGTAAGCGGCCGCGGCTGCTCATGGCTGTCACGATGGCACAGGTTGAGTACACCGTAGGTGATCCTGGTGGATTCTCCTGAGGGCCATACATCGCATAGCCGCACGGCGACGTTCGCCTGTGGCCTATCAACCATGATTTCCAGTTCGACCAGGGGAGCGCCAAGAATCTCCATACAGTTGGCCAACGGTTTGCTGTCAAAAACCAAAGAGCCCGCATCGTCTTGGCGCTGATCCGTTGGGCTCTCTGGACCTTGCCACATGGCGCAGTACTCGCCGCAAGCAATGCCGGTGTTCTCCGGTGAGCTGAGGGTAAGCGGTTCCTCCGCTCCCTGCGTTTCCAGCAGCCCGGCACGATTTAGGTAAAACGTTTTGCAGTGTGTGTTGACGGACGGCCAGGCCCGCTCCGCGATCCAGCGACCCGGGCGCACCTCGTAGCTAGGCTGAGGCTTGACGCTGTCCATCATGTAGATCTGATAGAGCGGTTTATCCATCACCTTATTGCTTTTGCCTTTGAGCCAGTGATCCCACCAGGCCAGCGAGTCCTGCAGAAAACCCACAGCAGGCTCAGGCTTGGCAAAGTGTGGATACTTATGAATCCATGGCCCAGTCAGCCCCCGCACTGGACAGTCAAGCCCCATCAACAACCTCGGAATAGCATTGGAGTAGGCATCACCCCAGCCGCCGATGGCGTATACCGCGGTATTTAACGATGCAAAGTTTTCACACACTGATCCGTGTTTCCAGAATTCATCCCGCCACTGATGGCTCAACCAGTTTTCGATGAATAAAGGCATGTTGTTAAGTCGTTGCATCCACATATCACGCCACCGCCCCCCAACCAGGAGCGGATCAGGCGGCCGCGAAGAAAAAGCAAACATGGTGGACGCCCAGCCCAGATTCTCCATTAACATGGCGCCGCCTTTGTAGTGAATATCATCAGCATATCGGTCGTCCGTTGAGCACAGGGTAATGATCGCCTTCAACGCAGCGGGACGCCTTGCTGCAACCTGCAAACCGTTAAAACCGCCCCAGGATATGCCCATCATTCCCACGTTACCATCGCACCACGGCTGCCTGGCTATCCAGGCAATAACTTCAAGCGCGTCGTCCTGCTCCTGCTTAACGTACTCATCAAACATGAGCCCATCGGATTCACCGTTTCCCCGCATATCGACCCGCACGCCGGCATAACCGTGGCCCGCATAGTACGGATAGGTAAGCTCATCTCTGAGCGCGGTCCCATCACGTTTGCGATAGGGCAGATACTCAAAAATAGCGGGAACCGGACTGTCGTCGGCATCCTCTGCCATCCAGATTCGGGCGGCTAAACGACAGCCGTCGCTCATTTCTATCCAGGTGTTCTCGATTTCCTTAACACCCCGGGGAAAAGTTGTTACTATTTTTTGCTCGTTCACGGTTACACTTCTCCCTCGCCTATTCGTATTTCAGCGCCAGACCTGGTTGTGCTTTGATCATTCGTAGCGCTGGATAAAGGCCAGCAAGCAGCGCCGCTGCCGTACTCAACAGCAGCGCCGTGATCCAGGGTTCGGGATCAAAATAAAACTGCATGGTCCAGCCAAAAGATCGTCGATTGATAATGAGTATGAGCACCCATGCCATAATCAGTCCCAGCGGGCAGGCAATAATGCCGGCGATCAGCCCCATCAGGCCGCTTTCGGTAGTAACCAAAGCCCATAATTGTCCACGACCGAGGCCGACTGCCCGCAACACTGCAAACTCCTTAGCCCGTTCGAGTTGTATCGCCATTAATGCACTGAGAATACCAATAATTGCTATGCCTATAGCCAGCAAACGCAGCACGTCGGTAATGATGAAGGTGCGGTCAAAAACTTGCAGTGATTTCTCCCGCAGCGTTTTATTACTGCGAACGCGCAGTGTACTCTCGACCAGCTGATTTTGATTTAACTGGTCTACAAACGAGTCCGCCTCTATCCCTTGTTTCAAGTATAGGGCGAAGGAAGTAATTGCGGCATCATTCCAGTGGCGATTGTAAGTATCGCGATGCATAGTCACCACGCCCCGATCCGTGCCATAGTCGTAATATATTCCAGCGATTTCAAACTTGACTTTTTCCCTCTCCGCAGGAATCGTCAGCACATCTCCCACTCCAAGGTCGTGGTGGTAGGCGTAAGATTCAGAGACGATGACTACATCCTGAGCAATAAACCTTGGCCAAATGCTGTCGCTGTCTGCGGATTTGAGTTGAAAACTTCTAAAACCTTTGCGGCTGACGTCCAGCGCAAATAGCTGGGTAACGCCAGATTCACTCTCGACGCTTGTCCAGCGCCCAGTGCTCACACTTTCGACTTCAGGCATTACAGAAATGCTGTCGATGAGACGGTAGTCAATTCCTGACTGTAGATGTACCTGCTGCTGCGCGATATAAACATCCGCCCGTAAAAAATTATCCAACCAATGCTCCACTGACTGTCTAAAGCTGGAGATCATCACGCTAACGCCCACCACCGCGGATATCGCAATTGCCAGCGCCGCCACGGCGATCTGCGTTCTGCTGAGGCAGGCACGGACTCCGCGCCCCGCCATACGCCCGATGACACCCAACTGACGGTCAAGCACGGGGACAAATAAACGCAGCAGAATTAACAGCAGCAGAGGCGTGATAAGCGCAAAACCAATTATGATTAGGAATAACGCCGCGAACCCGGCAACGATACTGCGGTCAGTCCACAGCAGCAAAGCGGCTGCTGCACACCACAGGCAAACAGCGCAAACGCTTAAATACTTAAGGCGCAGACGCGCCTCCAACTCTACGTTAGAGCGCAGGGCGTTGGCCGCTGGACTTGTCCGCATCGCCTCCCAGGCAGGATGCGAGACCGATATGGTGGTCGCCGCAAGGGCTAAAACTCCGGCGTTAAGCAGACTTTGCGGCGGCACGGAGATGGATCGAACATCAATTGTGAAATACAGATTATTGATCGTATCGCTCACCAGCCTGAGCAGGGTGGTACTGAACCAGACACCCAGCAGGCTGCCCAGCAGTAGCCCTAAGGCAGCCAGAACCAGGGCCTCTAGCAAAATATCTGTGAATAACTCCTTCGAGGTCATGCCCAGCGCTCGCAGCAGGGCGAAGGTTTCGCGACGCTGCAGTATCGACAACGTCATGGTGTTGTAGATTAGAAATGCACCGATGACCAAAGCGAGCAGACTCAGCGCTGTCAAGTTGAGATGAAATGCCCGGGTCATCTGCTCTGTCGTCCGGCTGCGTAAGTCGTTGGCTATGAGTGTCAGTCCACTGGGCAATTGCTCTTTGATTTTCTCAGGAGCATCGGTATCGACATCTATGCGTGACAGTCTTCCCACCATTCCCAGTATCGACTGGGCCGTACTAATGTCCGTGAGCATAACGTTGCGCAGCCCGAGTTGCTGTATCTCATTTTCCGGTTGCAATACGCCAATTAGCCGCAAATCGTGCGCCAGACCGCTGATCTCGGCCGTCAACGTTGCCGGCACATCAATCGCCAACTCCGCCGCGCTTGACTGCAGCATTAACACGGCGTTGTGCACCGTCGTTAGCTGAAACATGTCATTTCCTGGCTGGGCAAACCTACCGCTCGCGATGCCGGCAAAAGGATCCACACCAAGCAGCACGAAGCGTCGTCCTTTAAGTGAAACATGGCCACTGACTACCGGCCTTATGTTGCGCATACGTCGTTTCACGCGCAGTTCGGTATAAAAACGCTCATCCACGCCTCGCGGGCCGCCAGCTATGTAATGTGTCGAACCGGACGTAATCGCCGCGTTGGACAAACGCAATGCCCGGCGCGCGCTCTCGTTGGTGATATCTATGGCAAGCACAACCGATATCCCCAAACTAATGCCGATAATGGACAGCACGCCGTGCCACGGATGACGGCGTACAAAGCGCAGGGACATGAGTGCACGTAGCTTCATCTCCCTTCGGCCAGACCGTACAGCTGCAATACGCGGTCCGCGCGCGCTGCCACGTCGTCACTATGGGTTGCGACTAACAACGTTGAGCTGTATTGCTGCTTTAACTCTGCCAGCAGACGCAAAACGATCGCCTCGTTCTCAATGTCAAGATTGCCGGTGGGCTCATCCGCCAGCACTAACGCAGGTTTGTGCACTATGGCTCTGGCCACGGCAACGCGCTGCTGTTCGCCACCGCTCAGCTGGTCGGGAAAGCTGCTCCTGCGTTCAAGCAGTCCAATATTATCTAGCAACTCCTCTACGCGCGCGTTCATTCCCGCGGTGAGATGATTCAGCTCAAGGCTCAGTGCTATATTTTCAGCCACAGTCAATGTAGGAATTAAACTAAAAAATTGAAATACGAAACCGATATGCCGTCGGCGGAATAGCGTGCGCTGCTGTTCGTTAAATCCGCTCATCAGGCACCCGTTTATTTCAATACTACCGGAATCGACGGCGTCTAAGCCCGCTATCAGGTTCAGCAGCGTTGATTTTCCCGATCCGCTCGGCCCCTGTATCGCCACAAATTCACCTTTTTCAACCTGCAGTGAAACCAAACTCAACACCGGTCGCGTTACGCTTCCCTGTCGGTAGGTTTTGTTTATTTCTTTTACGGCAATCATTTGCTTGGCTCAGGTATAGTTGCTACCTGTTGCATCAACTTGTGGCTGACGGATAAACAACGGTTTGACCCTGTTTTTAATAATAACAATCTGCATTGTACTGGGTGTACTGCTGTGGCACGCCATTCCACGACGGGCTGCTGCGCAGGCCGGGGCCAGCGGAAACTTTACGCATGGCGCGATCCACGCGCCCAAGCGAATCCGAGTGGCGACCTATAATATTCACGGCGCCCGGGGAACGGACCGCGTCAGGGATCTGTCAAGGACAGCCCTCGTCATACGCGGGTCGGATATTACGGCGCTGCAGGAGGTGCGCGCCGACTGGCGAGGTAATCAGGCCCGGCGCCTCGGCCAGGCGCTGGCAGCGGGATGGCTGTTTACACCCAGCGCCCGACGCTGGGGTATGAATTATCGGGGTAACGGTTTACTCAGCAGACTGCCTGTTAGGTCTTGGCAAACACATCTGTTGCCCAATGTGAGCGGCCACCGCTACCGGATATACACGATTGCACAGGTCGTGTTGCATGATATTGTGTTATCAGTGTTGTTCACCCATCTGCATACCCGCCAGGGTCGGGAGTCACAGTTAAAAATGGTGCTAAACCAATTTGCAGCGATGCCTCTGCCGGCCATACTGCTGGGTGATCTTAATTCCAAAAGAAATGACCCACTGCTTATGCAACACCTGCCAGCGGACAGTTCCGACGCTATCAGCCACACCCTGAACGGGCTGGATTCAGCCGACCGCGTGGATTGGATACTAACCCGGGGTTTACATATTATCGCAGGCGGTTTTACACCGCCGGGTGTTTCAGACCATCCTTACTATTGGGTAGACGTCAGTCCAGCCGGACCGCTAGATGCTGAGCCAGCTACTATCACGCCCTGAGTGAGATGCTTCAGTCTGACGATGACGATTTCAACGCCTTTAACTAGCGTCTGTTGCAGCGTGTTTGCATACTCAGGATCAATACTTCCGGCTGGTTGAAAGTATTTACCCTCTGGTCGATTCAGGGCAAACACAATGACGCCGCGGAAACCCATCTTAACCGCTTCACCCAGCAGTTCCAGGTGTTTCCGTCCCCGCACAGTGACCGCGTCCGGAAACATAATCGCTTCATTCTCAAGTAAAGTAACATTCTTGATTTCAACATAGGCATCCGCGCGCCTGCCGTCGCTCAGTAAAAGGTCAAGGCGAGACCTTGGATGGTGCAAATCCTCAAACCAGGGCTCACTTTGCATTGTTTGGTAACCGCTAAGTTGTGGAATCTGCTTAAGTTCAATCGCTCTGGCGATCATGCCGTTGACCCGCGCGGTATTGACGCCGACCCAACCGCATCCCATGTCTACGCGCTCCAGCGTCCACGCGAGTTTTCTTTTTGTGCTATTACTGAAGCTCAACTGAACGGGTGCGCCCGGCGCCCAACAGCTGGTCATAGCGCCGGTGTTCGCGCAGTGCGCCGTTACCCGGCGCCCATCTTCAAGTTCAACGTCCGCCAAGAAGCGTTTGTAGCGCCGCAGGATCCTGCCATCGGTCAAAGGAGGCAGTAGGTACATTTATCCTGTTGCCATAAAAAACTAAACAACAAGCCGTCTGCGCACCAACACCACCGCGAAGTAATATGAAACGAAGGCATACGCGAGAAGAACGGTGAGGTGCAGCGGCACGTCAGTAGAAGGCTGTCCGGCTATCAGCGGTCTAACCAGCTGTACCGCATGGGTTAACGGCAGGACTTGAACGAAATACTGCAGGACCTCGGGCAGAGTGCGGGTCGGATAAAACACACCGCACAGCATAAACATGGGCGTAATAACCAGAGTGAAGTAGTAGCTGAAAAATTCATAGCCGGTAGAGATAGATGCCATCAATATGGCGGGGCCGGCGAAACACAATCCAATTAAGAAAGCGATGGGAATAGCGACTACGGCTGTCCACTGGTCTACCGCGCCCAGCAGTGAAGCTACGCTCAGTATAGCGGTAGCGTTTATCGTGCTCTTGGTTGCACACCACATCATCTCTCCGGCAACAATATCATCTACGTCGATTGGCGTGGCCAGCATCGAGTCGTAAGTTTTTTGCGACACCATCCGTGCATAAACAGAATACATGCCTTCAAACGTGGCCGTATTCATCGCCGATGAGGCTACTATGCCGGAAGCTAGAAAGGTCAGATATGGTAAGCCTGACATCTCGCCGATAAACAAACCTAATCCAAAACCCAAACCTAGCAAATAAAGGAACGGTTCTCCAAAGTGAATAAGCAGACTCGGGCCGAGCATCTTGCGCCAAACCAAAACATTGCGCCGCCATACAGAAAGAGCAATTCTCCGTATCCTGGGGAAGGCGAAATCGATGGCGTTAGTCACGTAAATCCCTGCCGGTAATCTTAAGAAAAACATCTTCCAGCGTAGCCGGGCGATGCAAAAAACTAAGTTCCGGATGATCCTCCAATCTATGGGTAATGGACTTAACATCTTTCGCATAACAGTAGAGCGTATCGCCGACTGTTTCTATACGACAATCATGCAATCCGTGCAGAATGCCGCGAACGGTATCCGATCGGCCATGCAGTTCCAGCACTTCAGGTTCAACGTGGGTTTGAATCAATTCTCTCGGTGACCCCTGCGCTAGAATCTGCCCGTGATCGATGATGACCAGTTCGTCGCACAACCGCTCCGCTTCTTCCATGTAGTGACTTGTCAGCAGCAGCGTTTTACCTGATTGCTTAAGATCACGCAGGCGGGCCCAAATGAGATGCCGGACTTGTGGATCTAGACCGGTAGTTGGTTCATCCAGCACTATTAACTCTGGTTCGTTAACCAGCGCACGAGCGATGGTCAAGCGTCGCTTCATACCTCCTGATAACACGTCAATCTTGGTGTTGGCTTTATCCGTAAGTGCTACGAAGTTCAGCAAGTAATCCATGCGCTGTGCAATTGTACTCGCGGAGATGGAAAAATAACTGGCATAGACCTTAAGGTTCTCGGCCACGGTAAAGTCCGGATCCAAGTTGTCGATCTGAGGTACCACCCCGGTGCGCGCACGCACTGTCCTCGCCCCCTGAGGCATGGGCTCGCCAAATACCGTAAGTTGACCATCTGACAGCGGCGACTGTCCGAGAATTAGCCTTATGGTTGTTGTTTTACCGGCCCCGTTTGGGCCCAACAAACCAAAGCATCTACCCGGTTGCACAGCCAGATCAATACCGCGCACCACTTCCTCGTCCCCAAAAAACTTGCGGACTGCGCTCGCTTGGATAACTGGTGAGGCGCCCAGAACTGCTATCCGTTGCTGCTGCGGGAAATATGTACCGATCGGATCACATCGATATAAGGATCACAGGCGCGCAGATTTTTCACCAATTTGTAGGCCTCGTCCAGATCCATCCCTTTGTGCCAGGCCAGGTATCCGATCACGGCAGCAGGTGCGCGTCCGACACCCGCCGTGCAATGCACATATACTCTGTGCCCGCCACCGACCAGTTCCCCCAGTAAATTGGCTGCGCCCTCTAAGCGGAGTTCCAAATCATCCGGAGAGAAATCCATGATGGGCCACCGCTCACATCGTATGTTTCGATTCTCATATCCCTGACTAATCTTGGACCAGTTCAGCCTTAGTGCTTTGAAATCCGAATCGGTTTGTAAATTAAGCACTGCGCTAATTTTAGGACCGGACTGTAATCGTTCCAGATCCACTTCATTTTGTGGGTAAGTACCGATAAATACCTGGGGATTGATTAGGGATAAATTAATCACTAGCAGAAATTTCAGGCCCGACGCCTTACAAACCTATTGCCTGAATAATCATTTGGCCGGTAATGCCTTTTCGAAAATCTCCACGTGGTCCGCGTAGCGCACGTCGTGCCGAGCCGAGCGTGACCAGATATGAGCCTTAATCTCGAACCAGTCCGGGTTATCGTAAGTGCCGCCCGCGATCGCTCGTAATCCAGGCCGAAGTTCCAAGGTCCAGCTGACAGTCGTACCGCATTGATCACAAAATTGGTTGCGCAGCCAGCGGCCACTCTCATCAGAGAGAAACTGGTAAGTCTTCATCGCACCGCTGGTAAATTCCACGTCCGACTCATTGAAGTATAGGCCAATGCCATAAGCGGCGCCGGTACGCAGTTTACAGGTAGTACAGTGACAGGCGATGACGCGAACTGGTTGATCGGATGTTGTATAGCGAACAGCACCACACAGGCAACCGCCTGATAGCGATTTATCGTTCATAGTCGAAATGCTCCTGTCGATATTATAATCGTATAGTCCATAGCGGAATGCTTTAACGCAACACCCTGAAAGTAAAACTAGACCCCTTAGTATCATACCAGTGCCGACCTTGGATACTCACCAACAAGATGGATTTCACCTGCTGTGGCCGATTCTGCTGTTGCAACGGATGCTTCCCGGTAATGAGCACGCCAACCTCGAACTGGAACGCCTCATTCTAGCGCAGGAATCAGAACATCAATCTTTAACCACTGACTACCGTTACGCCAATATTTTTGCCGACGACAACCCGGCTGTTGGCTGGCTAAAGCAGTGCGTGCATCGATCAGCAGTGGAGTATTGTCATCGGGCAGGGATTAACTACGCCATAGACTGGTCTTTGCAGGGCTGGCCAAACATTAACCGAATGGGTGATTACCATGACCCGCACAACCATCCACACGCCTATCTGAGTGGCACATACTATGTACGCATACCTGCCCAGCAGCCGTCGCTTTCTACCCGGCCCGACGTTCGCCCGGGGTGCATTACTTTTTACGACCCCCGCGGCGCCGTCAATATGACCGCGATCAGGGATGATCTTCAAATAGAACCAGAATTCACGGTTTCGCCCAGAGCGGGGATGATTTTACTATGGCCCTCATTCCTAATGCATTTCGTCCATCCTAATCTGTGCGAGCAGCTGCGTATTTCTATCAGCTTCAACCTGATGGTAAAAAACCCGGCAGATTATCTACCACAGCAGAATCGGTAGTGGAGCCTAATATAATGTACAATGCGCCGGCACTACGGTGTGGGCAATAGAGGCTGAAGGTGAGGCCATACGTTATCGAGCAGAATCCACTGCGCTTCAACGCCGGGATGTATACCATCGCTTTGCATAAGTTCTTTTACCGTCGCCACGCCCTGCATAAAAAACGGTATCAACACGGCATCGTACTGCTCGGCGAGTTCCGGGTAAATTTGTTCGAAACCCTCAACATACGCAGGGCCATAGTTAGGCGGCAGGCGCATGCCGGCGAGCACGACTTGGGCGCCATTTCGCTGAATTCTTTCTATAATCCTCTGCAGGTTGTCTCGGATTAAGTCCACGGGCTGGGCCCGCAGTCCATCGTTACCTCCCAGCTCTACGATGACGATTTCTGGCTGATGATTGTCCAGCGTGATTGGCAGGCGGGTCAGACCGTTGGTAGTAGTATCGCCACTCACGCTTGCGTTCACCACTTGATGTGGATAACCGTTTTGCTGTAGACGCTGTTGCAACAAACTTGCCCATCCCTGGTCTACAGCTAGACCATGGGCAGAGCTTAAGCTGTCACCAAGCACCAGTATGGTCGGGGTTGGGTTGCCGTATCCGCTGCTGCAATACAGTAAACACAACCAGAGCAGGAGTCTGATTTTAATGAAACAGGTCAATGGCGCCCTTGTACAAGCACAGAATTTAGTAAAAAGAGTTGATAGCCCAGAGGGAACGCTTACCATACTGGACGGCGTTTCATTGTCAATATCAGCAGGCGATGCGGTATCTGTAGTTGGAGTATCCGGCTCCGGAAAGTCAACTCTATTGGGCCTGCTGGCCGGGCTGGATGTTCCTACCTCAGGTACGGTGCTGTTTGATGGAATAGATATCACCCAACTTGATGAAGATGGCAGAGCAAGGGTGCGCGCACATAATGTGGGCTTTGTCTTCCAATCGTTCCAACTCCTATCCAGCCTGACCGCCCTGGAGAATGTGATGCTGCCGTTAGAATTGGCAGGTCGCTCAGTACCGGATGTAGAAGCTAAGACAGAACTTGAGCGGGTAGGCTTAGTCGGGCGCCTGCATCACTATCCCTCTCAGCTGTCTGGTGGAGAACAGCAGCGGGTAGCAATTGCCCGGGCTTACGTCGCCAGACCGAAAATACTTTTCGCCGACGAGCCTACGGGTAATCTTGATGCCAAAACAAGTCATCAGATAGTTGAACTTCTTTTTACGCTCAACGACCGGCATGGAACAACGCTGGTTCTGGTTACCCACAATTCTGAGTTGGGTGAAAGATGTCAGCGGCGCTTCGAGCTGGATGAAGGGGTATTGAGGGATGGCGCATGAACGTCCTTTCTATCGCATTCCGCTCTTTACTACGCGAATGGCGTGCGGGTGACCTACGAATCGTCTCTCTTGCTTTGACCATCGCGACTACCAGCGTGGTCTCCGTTGCCTCTTTCGGCGATCGTTTGCAGCAAACGCTTTCCCGCCAGGGCAGTGAGCTGCTCGGGGGCGATCTAGCCGTCAACCTACAGTCACCGCCAAAAGCTGAGTGGATCGGCCAAGCAGATGTGCTTGGCCTGAGGCATGCCCAGGTAGTCAACTTCAGGAGCGTAGTACTGGCTAGCGTGCACACTCAGCTGGCGGAAATCAAGGCCGTGCAGGATGGATATCCGCTGCGCGGCACGCTACGCACGGCGGAATCAGCCAGCGCCCCTGACCAGGTTGCAGATGGTATCCCTCAGCTGGGGGAAGTGTGGATGGATGTCCAGCTGTTGAATCAACTTCGTTTGACTATGAGTGACAAAGTAAATCTTGGTGCAAAAGAATTCGCCGTTACCCGCTTGCTCACCCTGGAACCCGACCGCGGGGGGGTTGCTTTTACTATGGCGCCGAGGCTTATGCTCAATCTGCGCGACCTTCCCGCGACGGAGCTGGTACAACCCGGGAGCCTCGTGCACTACCATTGGCTGATATCCGGATCTCCTGAGAAAACCTCGGCATTTAAACAGTGGCTGCTAACGCAAGGCGTTGTACAAGCGGATATACGTGACGCAAGCAATGCGCAACCCAGGTTTCGCATTGCACTGGATCGTGGCGAGAGATTCATGCTGTTGGCCACCCTGGTCAGCGTGTTGTTGGCAGGGATGGCCATCGCTCGCTCCATTCGACACTATGCTCAGCGGCAGTGGGACAACGTGGCAATCATGCGCTGTTTTGGTGCGCAGCAAAAAGAAATCACAGCCATATATATTACGCAGCTGCTTACTCTGGCGTTCACAGCCAGTCTGCTTGGCGGGTTTTTCGGACTTTTGGGTCAGCAGGTCCTGGTCAACATTCTGTCCGGATTGGTTGCTGGTGACCTGCCATTGCCAACCTGGCGTCCACTGGCACTTGGTGTAGCAGTGGGAGTAATTACAGTCCTGGGTTTCGGTATGCCGCCTCTGCTGCGGCTGAAGAGCGTCTCTCCGCTGCGCGTAATCCGTCGCGACCTGGGATTACTGCCGCTGAGCACAAAGCTGGCGTATGGCGTCGCATTTGCCGCATTCGCCCTGCTGGTGGCTTGGACAGCAAAGCAAATTACCCTGACGCTATGGGTTGTGGGGGGCACCGTAATCACAATACTCGTACTGAGCGGGGTCAGCCTTACTTTCATAAGGCTCCTGGGTCACGCCCGGTCCGGTCTACACACGGCCTGGCGCTTCGGCATCGCCGCCATTGCCCGCCGCGGCCACGCCAGCACCAATCAGATCGTGGCACTGGGCATCGGCGTCATGGCGATCTTGCTGCTGGCGATTGTACGCAACGACCTTTGGCAACAGTGGCAGATCAGCCTGCCCAAAGATACGCCCAATCATTTCCTCATCAACATACAACCCAACCAAACCGATGCGGTTGAATCGTTGTTTGCCGAACTGAGTATTCCGTCGCGCGGGCTGACCCCAATTGTGCGGGCCAGATTGCTCAGAATTAACGGCCGCTTGGTAAGCCCGGATGATTACCAAGACGGTTTTGCCAGGCGCCAGGTGCAGCGAGCGGCGAATTTATCCTGGGCCGCTGAGCCACATGGCGACAACAAAGTTGTAGCGGGACAGTGGTGGAAAAAGCATGAGCATGGTGACGGCTTACTCTCGGTGGAGCAGGGTTACGCCGCAGCGTTGGGCCTGAGCCTGGGTGATGAGCTGGTGTACCGTATTGCCGAACGTGAGGTGACAGTCACGGTGACCAACTTCAGGAGCGTAGCCTGGGATTCATTCCGTCCTAATTTTTTCCTAATCGTGCCCCCAGAATTACTGCAGAGCTTCCCCTCCAGCTTCATCACCAGTATTTATCTACCTAGAGAACAGAGTGATAAATTGCGCTCGGTGATTGAACGTTTTCCCAATATTACCGACATCGATGTCGATGCTCTGCTGAATCAGGTGAGGCGAGTTCTGGACAAGGTCAACGCGGCTCTTGAGTTTGTTTTCCTGTTCACTTTAGCGGCGGGTCTGGTCGTGCTGTGGGCAGCCCTGCACGCGACCAAAGCGGAGCGGCGCAAAGAAATTGCGATTCTGCGCGCGCTCGGTGCGCAAAGCAAAGAACTGAGGGCAGGCCTGCTCGCGGAATTTATCGTGCTGGGTACACTGGCCGGACTGGCCGGGGCTTTCGCAGCCGCGGTTGTAGGCTGGGGTCTGGCTCGATTTCTATTCGACCTGCCCTATCAGGTAAACATGCTGCTGTGGATAATTGGTGTGTTTACGGCGGTGCTCCTAGTCGTCGCCACTGGCCTGCTCGCCGTTAGGTCAGACCTCAAAACACCACCCTGGCAAACCCTGCGCGAGTCGGAGTAGTACTGGCGTTTTTACAAACCGTGACTGGTTAAACTTGAGATTGAGGTTGAGATTTGTTCAGGCAATGATTCAGCAAAGACCGAACCAGGACAGCGCATAGTGTACCAGGTGAAAAGAAATCATTTTGATTCAGGCTCTCCATCTGTGTCCGCGGCGTCGAGCCGGGCAAAACTTGCCGCCGCTAGCAGTGTTAACAAACCGATTCCTGCGGCGGTTATGGCGACCCATATAACCAAATTGTAGCCCCCAACCTCCCAGATCAGCGCAGCCAGCGTCGGGGCGGCTGCGACCGCAGCCAGAAAGGGGAACGCCAGCAACCCCGCAACCAGTCCAAAATTCCTGCGCCCCAAAAGCTCCGCGACTACAACCGGCCGAACAATGCTAGTCACACCATAGCCCGCACCGTGAAACAAGACAAAGGTAACCAGGAGCATGGGCATCGCCCCGGCACCGAGCAGAGATGCTGCGGCTGCGGCCATAGCGATAAAGCAGGTCGCTGCTATGACCAGCGTGGAAACGTGCCGCTCCGCCGCCATCATGGCCAGGCGCCCGGCTACCTGCATGGGGCCGATCATGGAAGCAGCGAGCACCGCGGTATCACTGGTAACCCCTCTTTCATCGAGCAAAGGCAGTAAATGTGTAAGGACCAAACCGTGGCCCAGCGCGATCATGGCAAAGGACACTGCCAACAGCCAGAACGTAATCCGGCGCGTAATCCGCAGGATTCCGCCAGCGCCATGGCTGGCAGCGTGCGCCTGGTATTGTTCCTGTTCACTAGCGGACCGGCACCCAAACCAGATCAATGGAACAGCCAGCATAGCCGTTGCCGCGGACAGGACCAGTACGGTTTCCCGCCAGTCGGTGAAGACCAGCAGGGCATGGGTGCCGGGAAATGCAACCGTCCCGGCAAATCCCGCAATCAGCGTAACCAGCGTAATGGCCTGCTTGGACCTCGCACCCATAACCCGTGTAAGAAAAGCAAAACAGGGCTCATACAACGCCCCCGCCATGGCCACTCCGATAAAAACCCAAATCAGGTAGAACTGCCACAGCATGGTTACGGTTGAGAGCGCCGCCAGGGAAGCCGCGCCAAGCAGCGCGCTGCTGGTAAAAGTATAGCGGCCCCAGCCGTGATCTATCAGGCGGCCTGCCACTGGAGCAAACAGAGCGGATACGGTCAGGGCCAATGTGAATGCGCCAGATAATTCGGTCTTCGACCACCCGAGATCCCGCTCCCAAACCAATAACAGCGCTGGAAAAGAATAGAATAAAGCTGCCCACACCACGGTTTCAGCAATAGCCAGAGGCCAGACGATTCGGCGAAAGGGGTCGGATTGGGAAGTAGTCATGACGTTATTTCTTAACCAGTAGTCCTCTGCCGTATATTACAAAAATGTTTACGGCCTCTACCTTTGATAAGCTCGGGTGTTGCAATCACAACTAGCGGGTTGAACTCTTTGCAATATGCGTTGCGTTTCGTTCTAAAGTAATTTGTGCAGCGAAATCTTTCTCTTTATCGCTGGTACCGCATGCTGGGCGACGCAATGGCGTGGTTACCGGTATTCTTTCTTTACTTCAGCGCTCATTTATCATTAGCCGAGGTACTCCGTCTAGAGGCCTTTTATTACGCCGCCGTTGTGCTGCTAGAAGTGCCGTCGGGATACCTCTCAGACCGTTCGGGACGTAAGATAACTCTGGTGTTTTCTGCGAGCGCGTTTGTCGTCAGCTACGCTACATTCATCGGCGCAGAGGATTTCGCCGCTTTTACCACGGCGCAGTTAGCCCTGGCCGCAGGCATGGCCTTCCGATCCGGCACTGATTCCGCATTCTTATACGATACTCTTCATTGCTTGGGGCGCGAAGCTGAATACGCAAGCCGGGAGGCGCAGATACAGAGACAATCACTGAATGCCAGCGCTGCCGCCGTAATGCTAGGGGGATTTAGTGCCACCTTTGCTTTGAGCTATGCTTACTGGATTTCGCTGATTGCCGCCACAGGATCACTCATCGCGGCAATTAGATTCACCGAACCTACACATACGCCTCATATGAGAGCTGCCAGCGGTTTCGGTCAACAGCTTGCGCTGTGTCTGCGCAATCTCCAAGATCATCGCCTTGCCTGGTTGTTTGCGTTTTTCATCGTGTCCTACGTTCTGGCGCACGTACCTTACGAGTTCTATCAGCCCTACCTGCGCTTGTTGGAATCGGCGCGCATGCTGACCGTCATTACCGCCCCGCAAGCCTCTGGCATTGTGTTTGGTGTGACTATGTTACTGGGGGCCTGGGTCGCTGGCCGCAGTATCGACTGGCGCCATCGCTTTGGCTTGAACGCCGTATTATTGTTTGCCATTGCGCTGCAGGTGCTGGTGATCGGGTTGCTAGGTTTATGGCTACACCCGGCGCTCATGGCGATAATACTTTTTCGCAGCATACCGATGGCAATGATTCATGCACCAATGAATGCCGCCATAACCCCGCGAGTGGCGCGCGGTCAGCGCGCCACCTATCTTTCACTGCAGAGCTTAGCCGGCAGGTTGGCTTTTGCCAGTGCCCTATATTTGGGATCGATCGGATTGGAAACCGAGGTCGCGGATTGGGCCACTCTTTCTTGGCTGCTTCAAGTTTATACAGTTTTCGGCGTGGCTGCATTCATCGGTTTATGCCTGACGCGTTTTCGCTCCAGCACCTGAGTGCTTTCTCTGCTTTAATTCTCCGGCATCGTGCCGCTAAGGTGCAAAAACAAAACTTGCCTTTTTACCCTTCATGCTGTTACCCGCTTGATCAGTAATGGAATAGTCGATTAGCGTCAGCTTCAATTCGGCCAGTAAAAATGTAACCTGTCTGGCCGTTCCATTGAAACTGGTTTTGCGCACCTGTTCTTGCAACCTAATCGGATCTCCGCTGGCAGTGATCTTCGCCGGTAATCCGTTCTGGTTGACAATGGATATTGAGTCAGCCTGGATAACCAGGTTTGCAACCACAACCCTGGCATTTCCTGCGTAGGTAATTGTACCGTTTGTTTCATCGATCAGTACCTGATCAGCGTCAACTGCGTACGAACCGGCGGCGTCATCTTGACTGTAGGAGGTGGTAAACGATAGCAGCAATAATACGGCCGCGCTAAACTTAGCGAAATACGAGGAGGGTAGATTCGCGCTCATACAACTGCTAATTGTACAGCAAATCCCATTTCCAGCTTTAGAGCCGGGTCACGGGATGAATGTCGGCAGCGTCAATTAATAGCGTAGACCTCAGTATCTGGAAAAAAGGCATACCAGGCAAACCAGTACGCTATAGTAGTCGGTATCTCATTGCCCTCTTCGTCCAGTATCCGCCCTGTACGATTAACCGGATCGAACTCCACCTTGACCTCGACATTACCCAGTTGGTCGTTAATGGTAGTCGTACTTTTTGACAGTTCAGCGAATGGATAAGCTTTGGTTTTGCCATCCACATTAAGTCCGATCACCAGCTCCTTAGGATGGTACCGCTGACTTTGGTTTTTCACTGGAAACCAAATCCTGGTACTACTTTCGTATCCACTATAGGGTGATCGGGAGTAATCTCGGTTATGTCCGGTTTGATTAGATAGAACCAATGTCTGGGGGTGATGCTGGCGCCAATCCAGCCAGGTTGTATGCGCCATGGGTATTTGCTTCAACAACTGCCCTTTTAACGGACCACTTATAGCTTTGCGTATTACCTGGCTCCATAAGGACTCGCTTTCCCGGTCATACAGCAGCACATCGCTGTTGTACAGCAAGCCGGACACGCCAAAACTCCTGGCTTCACCCTCCACTTTGGCGTCAAACGCCATACCGGTACCACACAGCGGACAATAGCTGACAACAACTGGTTCACCATTGAACTGGTCGTTTACGATCTCATGCCAATCTAGAATTTTAATGGGATACGCTTTGGCTATGCCGTTCCTTGAAATACCCAGCACTCGATCGTCGTTTGACAGAAACTCAACTGTATCAACCGCTAAGAACTCAGGGCTATCGATTGAAGGTATACCATCCCTGGGGGGACCGCCGTGATGGATCTCTTCTTTTGGAATCAGTGGATCAGCAATATCGAATCCGTTGTCAAAAAACGCCGAAAACACGCGCCCGCCAGACAGCAAAAGCAATAACGCCGCGAAGCCCGCATAGATAATCGGTCGACCAATTCGCGCCTTGAGTAGTATAGGATTGGAGATTGGCATGTTTTCAGCCTTCCTTATCTTTAAAGAATTGTATATACATTAGACACCGCATACTCCCCTTATATTCCTTGAATTCCCTCCGTCAGGCCCTCATTTAACAAGGCGTATCCAAACATTTTTTCTTATCCGACTCTCGCTTTTAGCCGGGAGGCTCAAACACTATGCCCAACCACAGCTCTAACCTTGACCCTGACGGCAAAGCATCGTCTGACCTGGCTCGCCCGAATGACGTTATGCCAAGCAGACTTTTTCTACTGCCGACATCAGTGCGCCCGTTATTCCCCGGTCAGATTATTCCGGTGATCCTGCCACAGGGTGAATGGAGTGAGACCATAAAGGCGATACGGAGTGATGGGCACGATGTCCTGGGCGTCGTGTATACCGGTAAAAAAGAAGTGGAAGATCTTAGCTGGGAAGATTTAAACCGCATGGGCACGGCGTGCCGACTGCACAAGATACAGCAGAACGAAGAGCAGATTCATCTCGTTATATCTGCCGAGAAACGGTTTCGGATTATCGACTGGGTCGCCAAGCAGGTACCTTTTAATGCCCAAGTCCATTACTACTCAGAGCAGGGTCAGACAGGCACGCCAGAAGTAAAAGGCTACATCACAGCAATCATAAATACCATCAAGGAACTTTTGCCGCTGAATCCACTTTACGGAGAGGAATTGAAAATCTTCTTACAGAATTTTCAACCGGACAATCCGTTTAGGCTCGCTGACTTTGCAGCAAGCCTGACTACCGCTGATGCAGACGAACTGCAACAGGTACTGGAAACCGTCGATATTAACAACCGGCTGGGAAAAGCGCTGGTTCTACTTAAAAAAGAGTTAGAGGTTTCTAAAGCGCAAATGGATATACGCAAGCACGTCGAGAGCGAAATGCAGTCTCGTCAACGTGATGTTTTCTTACGCGAACAGCTTAAATTCATTCAGCAGGAATTAGGCATTAATAAGGATGACCGTACGGCAGAAATTGAGAAATTCAATGCGCGGTTGGAAGATCTGGTCGTTCCCGACGGCGCACAATCCCATATCGAAGAGGAAATGCAAAAACTATCGATCCTAGAGGTAGGTTCTCCAGAATACACCGTGACTAGGAACTACCTGGATTGGCTTACTGTACTGCCGTGGAACAAGTTCACCGAAGATAAACTCGACCTTGAGCACGCCGAGCAAGTGCTCGACCATGATCATGAGGGTTTGCGTGAGGTAAAAGAGCGTATCATTGAATTTCTCGCTGTTGGCAAACTCAAGGGAGAGGTTGCTGGATCCATTCTTTTGTTCGTTGGACCGCCGGGAGTGGGTAAAACCTCGCTAGGCCGCTCCATCGCACGAGCCCTCGATCGCCGGTTCTATCGGCTGTCGCTGGGAGGAATGCGTGATGAAGCCGAAATAAAAGGCCACCGCAGAACTTACATCGGCGCCATGCCCGGGAAGTTCATTCAGGCAATCAAAGAAACGGATAGTGCAAACCCAGTGGTGATGCTCGATGAAATCGATAAAATCGGCGCGTCTTTCCGCGGCGACCCCGCCTCAGCTTTACTGGAAGTTCTCGATCCTGAGCAGAATAGTGACTTTCTGGACCACTACCTAGATGTCAGGTTCGACTTATCAAAAGTTTTATTCATCGCTACCGCCAACCAGCTGGATACCATACCCGGGCCGCTACTCGACCGTATGGAAGTCATCCCGTTATCTGGCTACATGATCAATGAAAAAATTGAGATTGCGCAAAAACATCTGCTTCCAAGACTTTTGCAAAAAGCCGGGCTCACTGCTAACCAGTTCAGCATAAATGCTGAAGCCATATCAGCGGTCATCGAGCACTATGCGAGAGAAGCAGGAGTAAGAAAACTAGAGAAATTTCTTGGGAAGATTGTGCGTAAGGCAGTGATGAAAATCATCAAACACGATGAACAGAGCGTAGAAGTAAAAGCGGAAAACCTTGTGAATTATTTGGGGGCACGAGTTTTTCATGAAGAGAAGCGGATTGGCGGGGTAGGAACCGTTACCGGTCTTGCCTGGACGCCTCTGGGCGGCGCCACGCTTAGCATCGAGGCTACACGTGTGCATAACTTTAGTCGCGGTTTCAAGCTAACCGGGCAACTGGGAAATGTGATGAAAGAATCCGCTGATCTTGCGTACAGTTATGCCCTAGCGAATGCAGGCAAGTTTGGTATCAACCCGGAATTCTTTGAGCGAGCCACAATTCATCTGCACGTACCGGCAGGAGCAACACCCAAGGACGGTCCCAGTGCCGGTATAACCATGGTTTCGGCGCTGTTGTCTTTAGCCAAGCATAAAAGTATTCAACCACTTGCCATGACCGGCGAGATCACACTGACCGGACAGGTGCTGCGTGTAGGTGGAATAAAAGAAAAGATCCTGGCCGCACGGCGTGCCGGCATAGATGATATCGTACTGCCGGAGGATAATCGTGGAGATTATCTGGAGCTATCTGAAGATGTAATGAGTGGACTCAATGTTTATTTTGTCTCACACTACGATGAAGTCTTTGCCTTCGCATTTACGGATAAGGATATGCCTGTTCTGCTTGCAAGCTAACTAAAAGCGCGGCTAAACCTACTTCCTGGCGATACCGATAACGTTAGGTATTGGCCAGGCCAGCTTGCTTCCTTGCTGGAGAAAACTGCTGACCTGACCTACAAATTCCAGGCTGCGGCCTCCGCTATTTATGTATAGCTGGGCCTGGGGGCCGCCTTCTACATACATTGCCCGCTGAATATTCAGCGGTAGCAGCAGCAAAACATTGATCAACTCGTGCGTGTCGAAAGCACTTTCTGTTTGGATAAACAGCACACGTCCTTTTTTATCTACACCGATCGCGGACACGCTCCATTTTTCCGATTGCGAACGCCATACGTTTTCCCTCTTGCATGAAATCATCCGAATACTTTGGACCAGAGTGTTATAGCTTTTCTTCAAGCTGTCAAAATCCTCACACTCGCGGTCTATTATTTTTACCTTGGGAACACCTACGCTGCTTGGATCAAAAGCCAGAATCGTTTTATCCTTGGATACGTAACTGTTGTTTACGTGATCCCGCGAGCGCATAAAGGACACACTCGTCATGAAATCCTGTTGAAACATACTGGCATTGATAACAGCAACCAGACCTTCTGCCTGAGCCCACTGCTTTGGGGTGAGGGAAATCTTATTACCGGCAGATGCATTGAAAAGCTTGAGATCAAAGTAAATAGGGTTAATGCGCAAGATATTAATGACGGCGTCTGGATCACCTTGAGGCGTAAAATAAGCCAGCTCCAAGCCGCGCTCAAGCTGCGTCCATTCATTTAGATCACCGGCCGCATTTACCGCAGTCACTACCAGCAGCAGAGCGATACACTTTAGCCTGACCATTCAGTCCGCAACTGTGCTGGTTTTGCCACGCATTCTTCAGTCATTCAGACTGAGCAGGTCAGCATTGCCGCCAACAGCGGCGATGTTGTCCGATACCGTTCGTTCGGTGCAAAAACGCGGCAAATAATGCGGTCCACCCGCTTTAGGGCCGGTACCTGAAAGAGCTTCGCCACCGAATGGTTGTACCCCCACTACCGCGCCGATAATGTTGCGATTTACATAGACGTTGCCAGCACGTATTCTGTCTTTTATATAGTCAACGGTTTCTTCGATACGACTGTGTATGCCAAAGGTCAGCCCGTAGTTTGTATTATTAATGTCACTGATCACATCGTCCAGCTTATCTGAGCGATAGCGAACTATGTGTAGTATGGGTCCGAAGACTTCTCGTTTCAGTAATTTTATGGAGTCGATTTCGTACGCCTGGGGTGGGAAAAACATACCCTGATTGGTGCCTGCAGGCAACTTACAGCAGTATATAAGCCTTCCTTTCTGTTGCAAAAACTGCACATGCTTGTGCAGTAAATCTTTCGCTTCTTGACTAATGACGGGCCCAATATCAGTGCAAACCAAATTTGGATCGCCGATTGCTAATTCCTGCATCGCACCTTTAAGCATAGTGATGATCTTGTCGGCTATTTCTTCCTGCAGGAACAATACGCGCAGAGCTGAGCAGCGCTGACCAGCACTGTCGAAAGCTGATTCAATAACATCGACAATAACCTGCTCGGCCAGTGCAGAACTGTCAACAATAATGGCGTTCTGCCCGCCGGTCTCTGCGATTAGGGGAAGTATGCGCTGGTGCTTCTGACTCAGTGTTGCTTCGATTCGCTTTGCAGTTTCAGTGGAACCGGTGAAGGCAACTCCATCAATGTCGCTTTCCACCAAGGTAGCGCCGATGGCACCGTCCCCAGGGAGAAATTGTAAGACATCCTCAGGTACACCTGCTTCAAGCAGGATCTGTATAACATGCATGGCGGATATTGGCGTCTGTTCTGCTGGTTTGGCAATTACCGCATTGCCAGCCGCGAGGGCGGCGCTGATCTGTCCGGTGAAAATAGCAACCGGAAAGTTCCACGGACTGATACATACAAATACACCCCGTCCACTCAATGCCAGCGTGTTTTCCTCTCCGCTCGGCCCCGGCAGAATAGAGGGCGTGCCCATGCGGGCTCTGGCCTGCGCTGCATAGTAACGGCAGAAGTCTGCCGCTTCTCGAACTTCTGAATCGCCGTCGCGCAGAATCCTGCCGCCCTCCGCTGCGCACAGAGCAATCAGCTTGTTCCTGTTCTGCTCCAACAGATCTGCCGCCCGCTCAAGTGCTTGCGCCCGTTCTGCGGCTGGTCGCTTATGCCAGCTTTGGTAGCCCTGTCGGGCAACCACCAGCGCTTTCAGCGCGTGCTGCGTGGTGGCCCAGCTCACTGTACCAATTAGGCGCTCCTTGTCTGCCGGGGAGTAAACCTTTTGCTCTTCGCCCTGCTGTGTTTCACCATTGATTAGGGGATAAGCAGAAAAACTCTGCCGCAGCGCTTCAGTAACGTCGTTCTCCAGTTTCCTTATCGCCAGTGGGTCACCAAAATTGATTCCCACGGAGTTTTTTCTGGTGTCACCATAGAGGTGCTGCGGCAAGGGAATTTTTGGATGCGGGCTGCTATTGTATTTGCGCGTGATATCTATGGGATCCGCCACCACCTCCGCGATCGGAATGTCACTATGTGAAATTCGGTTGACAAATGATGTATTGGCACCGTTCTCCAGCAGACGTCGCACAAGATAAGGCAGAAGCTCCGCGTGCCCTCCGACTGGAGCATAAACGCGGCACGCAAGATTTTCATTTTCAGCCAGTACGAGATCGTACAATCCCTGTCCCATCCCATGCAGTCGTTGAAACTCGTAACCTTGGTATCCCGCCAACTCGACCACGCTCGCGATGGTATGTGCATTATGCGTAGCGAACTGCGGATAGAGGAAGCGTGACTCTTGCAGTAGTTGCCTGGCGCAAGCCATGTAGGCGACATCGGTATGCGCTTTGCGCGTAAATACTGGAAAACCGTCCAGTCCAAGTGTTTGCGAGCGTTTGATTTCCGTATCCCAGTACGCCCCCTTCACTAGCCGCACCGGAATACTGCGAGCCCGCGCGGCGGCGATTTCATTTAGCCAGCGCAACAGTGACAATGCCCGTTTCTGATAAGCCTGCACAACTATGCCCAGGCCGGACCAGTCTCTGATGCCGGGTTCTGAAAATACGCGTTCGAAGACATCCAAATTCAGTTCCAGCCGATCCGCCTCCTCCGCATCAACAGTCATCATTAGGTCGTGTTTCTTGGCCAGAAGAGCCAATTCAAGCAAACGCGGTGTCAATTCTTTTTGCACGCGGTGCTGCTGTGAAAGTACGTAACGTGGGTGCAGGGCTGACAGCTTCACTGAAATGGCGGCGCGATCAGATCTGCTGCCGATCACTTCAATCGCGTGGACGTACGCATCAAAGAATCGCTCTGCATCAGCCTGGGTAAGCGCCGCCTCACCGAGCATATCAAAGGAAAATAAATATCGTTTCGCGCTCTCCCGCTCACTGCGCTGCACTGCCTGCTCGATGCTTTCTCCGAGAACAAACTGCTGCCCCATAATTCCCATGGCCTCCGTAATGGCCAGACGAATCACCGGCTCTCCCGCTTTAGCGGTGAGGTTTTTAAAGAAGGATGCAATATCCCTCCGCGTCGAACGACTGAGCTGAATTATTCTGCCGGTTAGCATTAATCCCCACGTAGAAGCATTGACTAACGAGGAACTGCTTTGCCCCAGATGTTCATCCCACTGCCCCTTACTCAATTTATCCCTGATGAGCTTATCTGCCGTATGAGAATCTGGGATACGGAGTAGCGCCTCCGCCAGACACATTAGAACAACACCCTCTTCGCTGGACAGGTCGTATTCACTCAAGAATGCATCTAGGCCCTGCTGCGAAGAGGCGTCTTCCCGCAGCGCTGCGACAAGTTTGAATGCCCGCTGCGAGATGCGCTGCCGCAGCTCCGGACCTGGATCGCCTTGGTTTAAACATTCCGCCAGATAGTCTGCTTCGCCCATAAGGTACGCAGCTTTTATTTCCTGTCTCAGCTTGTTTAGGATTTCTGACATCACGGTGCGAGTTGGCAAAGCGAATAACTTACTAAGTTTGATATCAATCTGGCAAGCACATGCATTTACTTGTGATAGGGCATGCTCAATTCGTGTACTACGTCGACCAGCAGTTTGACCCGTGCGTGATCGATGGTTGGGTGTATGCCGTGACCCAGATTGAATACGTGACCGCTGCCACTGCCGTATTGCTGCAGGATTATCTCAACCTCTTCAATAATGCGATGTTCCCGAGCGTACAATAAATTGGGGTCCATGTTTCCTTGCAAGCAAACCCGGTCACCTATGCGCCGCCTCGCCTGCTTGATATCAACCGTCCAGTCCAGTCCCACCCCCTCGCAACCGGTGGCGGCTGTGCTTTCAAGCCACTGCCCACCGCCCTTGGTGAACAGAATTATTGGCGGCCGAGCTTCCTTCAGCTGGTCGTCCAGGCCGGCAATTATTTGTGACATGTAGCTTAGTGAAAAAGCATCATAGTCTCGCCTGGTTAACACGCCCCCCCATGTATCAAATATCATCAATGCCTGCGCGCCCGCATTAGCCTGAGCAGTTAAGTAACTTATTACAGATTGCGCTAACGTTTGAAGTAGTCGGTGCGCGGTCTCAGGCTGATCAAACATCATGGTTTTAACCACGCTGAAATCCTTACTGCTCTGCCCTTCGACCATGTATGTCGCCAGCGTCCATGGACTACCGGCAAATCCGATTAATGGCACTCGTCCGTCTAATTCGCTTCTTACCAGACGTACCGTTTCCATCACGTACCCTAAATCTGCCTCAGGATCGGGAGCGGAAAGCCGGTATACGGCGTCTTTACTGCGCACGGGATTGGCGAAACGAGGTCCGACACCCTCGTCGACGGTCAGACCTAAACCCATGGCATCCGGAATAGTTAAAATATCAGAGAATAAAATGGCAGCGTCCAGATCAAACCGCTGGATAGGCTGAAGCGTGACCTCACATGCCAATTCTGGTGTTTTACAAAGCTTAAGAAAATCACCCGCCTTGGCGCGGGTCGCTCGATACTCCGGCAAATAGCGTCCGGCCTGTCGCATTATCCAGATAGGAGTGCGGTCTATGGGCTTGCGCTGAAGTGCACGCAGAAAACGTTCGCTTTTATTTGTTGATTCCATGACTGAGATTTACCTTGCTTTTCACCCGGAGCAAAGCAGCAAATTGGACGTTTGTTGTTTTGTATCTTTAGCGTGTTTAAAAACAATGGTAATGTAAGAGTATACTCGTTATGCCTTTTGACCAATCTCCCGCTTCGGCTTGCTGCATCGGTGGTAAATCCTGCATGGTGTGCTCACAATTCTGATGGTTTCAAGGCAAATGTGCTGACCGTATTTCCTGCTGTATGTTCTCCGCGGCTTGACGCGGGTTCGACGCATCGCGAACTGGTCGACCGACGACTATATAGTCGGCGCCGTTTTCAAAAGCCTGGGCTGGAGTAACTACCCTTTTTTGGTCATCGTCGTTGTCTACGGGGCGAATTCCCGGGGAAACCACCAGAAATTTATCGCCCAGTGCTTCGCGCAGTCGCATCGCCTCCATGCCGGAAGCGATCACTCCATCGCAACCTGCCTCTATGGCCCGGCGGGTGCGAGATAAAACCAGCTCGTCCACCTCACAATCAAATCCAAGATCCACCAGGTCACCTCGATCCAGGCTGGTCAGGACGGTCACAGCAAGGATTTTAACATCTTGTTTTACCGCTGCCGCAGCCCGCATGATCGCATCATTGCCATGCACAGTAGCGAATGTGATACCACGGTTGTTCAACTGACTCACCGCCCGCCTTACCGTGGCGGGTACATCGAAAAATTTAAGGTCAACAAATATTTTTTTATTTCTCTGCAGCAACCAGTCGATAAGCTCAAAGTACCCCCCGGCCATGAACAGCTCCAATCCAACTTTATAAAAAGTTACGCTGTCACCCAGTCTTTCAACTAAAGCCCTGGCCTCGGCGGGTGCCGGCAGATCCAGCGCAATGATCAATCTATCTCGGATTTTGATCATTCGACTCGCGCTTTGCTCGTGCAGCGCTGGATTGGGTAAACAAATAGTGGTCCGAGCGCACTTTTAACAGCGCGTGCACTGACATCGAATACAGCCTCCCCCGGTCATGCCCTTAGTTCGGTCCCGCCAGGCCCAGATAAGCCACTATACTCTGCGCTGCCTGGCGCCCCTCCCACACCGCGGTAACCACCAAGTCGGACCCGCGAACCATGTCACCGCCCGCAAATACTTTCAAGTTTGTCGTTTGCAACGGGTAACTGTTTCGACCTGCAATGACGTGCCCTCCCTCATCACACTCGATGCCGAATTGTTCAAACCAGCTGCTTGGGCTGGGGCGAAAACCAAAAGCAATAATCACGCTGTCGGCTGGAATTATTTCCTCACTGCCGGGGAGGGCTTGCGGCGCTGAGCGACCTCTGTTGTCGGTCGCGCGCAGTTGAGTCTGTACTACTTTCACCCCCGTTACCATGCCGCTGCCGAGTATCTCAACGGGCTGACGATTCCACAGAAAATTGATTCCCTCCTCTTTTGCATTAAAAACCTCACGCCTGGAACCCGGCATGTTCTGTTCGTCACGTCTATAACAACAGCTGACCTTTGCCGCCTTCTGTCTGACTGCGGTTCGCACGCAGTCCATTGCGGTATCACCCCCTCCTAGAACTACCACCTGCTTGTCTTTCATGTCGATAAATTCTTGCGGATGCCGCTCCCATAGCATTACCCGATTAATATTGGAAATGAGATAGGGCAATGCGTCGTACACCTCACCTATTCCTTCACCAGCGAAGCCGCCCTTCATATAGGTGTAAGTACCCATACCAAGAAACACTGCATCGTAATCATTCAGCAGCCGGTCGAAGGGAAGATCAGTTCCAACTTCAGTATTTAAGAAAAATTTCACCCCCTGCTCTTCTAACAGTTTGCGTCTACGCCTGACCACTTCCTTTTCGAGCTTGAACGGCGGGATACCGTAGGTGAGCAAACCTCCTACCTCTTGGTAGCGATCGAATACATCGGAGATAATGCCGTTGCGTGTGAGCACATCGGCACAAGCCAGGCTGGCTGGCCCTGCTCCTACTAAGGCGACACGTTTATCGGTCTGCTGCACGTGGGATAAATCTGGGCGCCATCCTAAAGACAGTGCTTCATCTGTGATGTACTTCTCAACCGCACCTATGGTCACTGCCCCAAAGCCATCATTCAAAGTGCAGGCGCCCTCACACAGCCGATCGTGTGGACAGATGCGGCCACAGATCTCTGGCAATGAGTTTGTTGCGTGCGATAACTCTGCCGCCTCCAATAGATTCCCTTCATTGATAAGTTTTAACCAGTTTGGAATGTAGTTGTGAACCGGGCACTTCCACTCACAGTAGGGATTGCCGCACTCAATACATCGCCCCGCCTGGGCCTCTGCCGTTTCTTTGTCATACTGACCGTATATTTCGTTCCAGTTTTCGATGCGCGCTAGAGAAAAGCTTTTTTGCGGATCCTGGCGTGGTAGCTCGATGAACTGAAACGGATTGCTCAAAAGAACCTGCCTACGCGGCTTGCAGTAGTGTGCTTAACAGAGATTCCAGATCAACGGCGCGCGGAGTGACGAGCCAAAAATGTTGAACGAAGTCTTCAAAGTTATCTGATATTTCCTTGCCCCAATCACTTCCCGTCTCGGCGATATAGTCCTGCAGCATCTCACGCAGATAGTTTAAGTGCGCTTCCATATACTCCGGGGTAAGCCGATGAATGTCTATCAGATGGCGGTTGCACCGGTCCTGGAATAAACGGTCCTGATCCAGGACATACGCCATTCCCCCAGTCATTCCGGCGCCGAAATTCAGCCCGGTTTCGCCGAGCACGCAAACCACACCGCCCGTCATGTATTCGCAACCATGATCACCAATGCCTTCCACCATGGCGTAGGCGCCAGAGTTGCGCACAGCGAAACGTTCGCCGGCCCTGCCGGCGGCATAAAATCTACCGCCGGTAGCGCCGTACAAACAGGTATTTCCAACAATTGTCGTACGATGAGCGTCAAAGTTACTCTCCCGCGGTGGGTAAACCACAATTTTGCCGCCGGCCATACCTTTACCTACATAGTCGTTAGCATCCCCCTGTAGGATTAGATGTAAACCGCCGGCATTCCAGACGCCGAAACTTTGTCCCGCCGTACCGGTTAATTTCACTGTTATGGGCGTGCTCTCCATACCAAGATTACCGTATCGTCGTGCTATTTCACCTGAAATTCTTGCTCCAATGGAACGATTAGTGTTACGAATTTCATACGCGAAGTTGCCGCCGGTGCCGGAGGTGATGCAAGCCAGCATGTCCGTTACCATTCTTTCTGCCAGTTCGCCTTTGTCAAATGGGGTGTTCCGGGGTTGTGTACAAAACATTGGTTTATTCCTTTCCACCCCCGCGTTGGACAGTATGGAAGACAAATTCAGGTTGCTTTGCTTTTCAGTCTCGCCTGATTTTGTCTGTAAAAGATGAGTGGCACCAATCAGTTCCTCCATCGAACGGACCCCCAGCAGAGCCATCCATTCTCTAGTTTCTTGCGCGACGAATCTGAAAAAGTGGATGACTCTATCCACCGTCCCAACAAAGTGTTTTCTACGCAGCATTTCATTCTGCGTAGCGACTCCGGTTGCACAGTTATTCTTGTGACATATGCGCAGATACTTACAGCCCATTGCGATCATTGGCGCCGTACCGAAACCAAAACTCTCGGCGCCAAGTATTGCCGCTTTGACCACGTCTAATCCGGTTTTCAAACCGCCATCGGTTTGCAGACGAATCTTATCGCGCAGATCGTTAATACGAAGCGTTTGGTGAGTTTCCGCCAGCCCTAATTCCCACGGCCCCCCAGCGTACTTGATGGAAGTATACGGACTGGCGCCAGTGCCACCGTCGTAACCTGAGATTGTAATCAAATCGGCATAAGCCTTGGCCACCCCAGCGGCGATAGTACCGACGCCGGCTTTGGCCACCAGCTTAACCGATACCAGCGCCTCCGGATTAACCTGCTTGAGATCGAATATCAGCTGCGCCAGATCCTCAATAGAATAGATATCATGGTGCGGTGGAGGTGAGATCAAGGCTACCCCAGGTGAAGAATAGCGCAGCCGTGCAATCATCTCGTTGACCTTGTGCCCGGGCAGCTGGCCCCCTTCACCCGGCTTGGCGCCCTGGGCAATTTTAATCTGCAATACTTCGGCATTAACCAGGTAGTGTGGCGTAACCCCGAAACGCCCAGATGCGACCTGTTTAATTTTCGACGTCCGATCCGTGCCAAAACGCTGCATATCCTCTCCGCCTTCGCCTGAATTTGACCTGCCGCCGATACTGTTCATGGCTTGCGCCAGCACTTCGTGTGCCTCAGGCGAAAGCGCGCCAAGCGACATGGCAGCACTGTCAAAGCGGGGCGTTATTGCCTTTACCGGCTCGACTTCATCCACACTGATCGGTGTAACATCTGTGCGCAGCGCTAGCAGATCCCGCAGCACCGTAACCGGTCTGAGGTTGACTAACTCGGCATATTCAAGGTAATCGATGTAGTTTCCTGTCGTTACCGCCCTGTGCAGTGCATGTACGACCTCCGGATGGTACGCATGGTACTCGCCACCGTGTATATACTTCAGCACCCCACCCTGTCTGATTGGTTGTCTACTGTCCCAAGCTAACGCATGCAGCCGGCGCTGCTCCGCATCCAAATGTGCAAAGGTCGCCCCGCCTATGCGGTTAACGGAATTAGTAAAGCACAGATCAACGACTGATGGATCTAAGCCAATGATCTCAAACAGCTGCGCGCCACGATAACTTGATATGGCTGATATACCCATTTTCGAGGCGATTTTGTACAGCCCCTTGTTAATCGCCTTGCGATAGCTCTGTATCAGCTTAATCGCACTATTTCGCTTGGCAATCTCGCCGCCGCGAACCATATCTTGAATACACTGATAGGCAAGATATGGATATATCGCAGTTGCACCGTATCCTATTAATGCGGCGAAGTGATGGGGATCGCGTGCTGTGGCAGTAGCCACGACTAGATTGGCATCGCAGCGTAAGCCTTTGTTTACCAGGTGATGATGAATCGCACCTGTGGCCAACAGCGCATGCACAGGAATCCGGTCTTTTGCGATTTCTAGATCAGTCAATATCAGAATAACTTTGCCCTGCCGCACTGCCGTTTCCGCATCGCTACTTATTTTATTGATAGCCAGTTCCAGGCTGGAGTCTGCTGCGTAGTGCAGGTCAATGAAGTGATTGGCGTAGGCTTCATCCTCAACGGAAACCAGCGCTTCGAAGCGAGCGGATGACAGTACCGGAGAATCCAGAGTCAGCCGCTTGGCATATGACAGATCTTCATCAAACAGGTTTCTCTCTCGACCAATTTCAGTCTCCAGCGACATCACGATTCGCTCACGCAGAGAATCTATGGGCGGATTAGTTACCTGTGCGAAGTCCTGCCTGAAATAGTCATACAGCGGTCTGATCTGCCTGGATAATACTGGTAAGGGTGTGTCATCACCCATCGAACCGACGGCTTCCTGTCCACCCTCAGCCAGCACGCGAATGATTTGGTCGCGCTCCTCAAAAGTCACTTGGAAGAGCTTCTGATAAACTGTGAGAGGGGCAGGAATAAGCTCCGCCGGCTCAATATCTTCACCGCTGGATACAGTAACGTTACGCCGCTCCTGTTTTAACCACTGTTTGTAGGGGGCTCTGGCTTTTAGCCGCTGCTGTATATCTTCTGGTAAAAGCAGTTGCTTACCCTCGGTATCGACCGCCATCATCTGGCCGGGTTTAAGCCTGCCTTTCGCCACCACGTCACTGGGCGCATAATCATAGACGCCGATCTCTGAGGCCAGGGTAATCATCTGATCTTTAGTCAGCACATAGCGTGCGGGCCGCAAACCGTTGCGGTCTAGGGTGCAGGCAGCATAACGGCCGTCGGTCATGACAATGCCCGCCGGACCATCCCATGGTTCCATATGCATGGAGTAATACTCGTAAAATGCCCGTAAATCAGGATCGATGGAATCAACGTTTTGCCACGCCGGTGGGATCATCATCTGCGTTGCCAGGAAGAGATCCATCCCTCCCATGAGCAGCACTTCCAGCATGTTGTCTACGCTGGCCGAATCAGAGTCGGCATGGGACAGCAACGGCCTAATGGCATCAAAGTCAGGAATCCAGGGGGTTTTAAATTTGTAACTTCGCGCGTTGGCCCAGTTCCTGTTTCCCTGAATGGTATTAATCTCACCATTATGAGCCAAACAGCGGAAGGGCTGCGCCAGCCTCCACTGCGGCAAGGTATTGGTAGAGAACCGCTGATGGAAGACGCAGAGCGATGTTTCCAGCCGCGGATCACTCAGGTCTGGATAAAACGTTGCCAGGGCAGCCGGCATAACCAGCGCTTTATACAGAATGGTTCGGCAGGAAAGGCTTGATACATAGAAAACCGCATCGTTAGGTCGTATCTTTTTTTGTGCCTGCCGACGCGCTATAAACAGTCGCCTCTCGAACACATTCGCGTCTGATAAATCGGTATCAGCGAAGACCTGCTCTATTCTTGGTAGTGACGCCTGCGCTTGCTCCCCCAGGACCGACTCATTCAACGGTAATTCCCGCCAGCCGACAACATTAACGCCCTGCTTAGCCAGTTCATTACTCAGGATTTTCCTGGCGGTTAAGGCTTTATCGCGATCCCGGTGCAGAAATACGTTGCCGACAGCGTAACAACTGCGCAGCGGAAAATTACAGGCGTCGGCTATAGCCTCCAGCATAGGTGCTGGCCGCTTCATCAGCAGGCCGCATCCATCCCCGGTTTTTCCGTCTGCGGCCACGGCCCCGCGGTGCGTCATTCGCCCAAGTGACTGGATTGCCGTTTGCAGTAAATAATGACTCGCTTTGCCCTCAATGTGTGCAATCAAACCGAAGCCACAATTGTCTTTTTCGAATCGCGGATGATACAGACTCACGAACTTTTCCTCTGTTGGGTACAACTTTTCCCTTGGCGTGATACTGCTGCACGCGGGCAGCAGTAAACCTGATTAGGCTAAGACGATTAAATTATACTAGGTAGACAAAACTGCGGTCTAACCCAGCGCGAAAGCGCGCAGGGTGGACCTATGCCGCTGAGAAATGCTGCAGTGTTTCTTGCAAAATAAGCGGAGGATAGTCATCACTCAGGTAAGCATCACCGATAGCTCGCAGCAGCACCAGACGAATACTCCCCTGTTTTACCTTTTTGTCCACTGACATGTAACTTAAGAATTTCTCGGGAGACATTTTTTCCGGCGGGGTGCTTGGTAAGCCCGCTCTTTTTATCAGCTCCATAATGCGCCTGAAATCATCAGCTGAAATATGTCCGAGACGAAGAGACAGGTCCGCTGCCATCAACATACCCACCCCGATTGCCTCTCCGTGCAACCAGGAATCATAGTTGGTAGCCGTTTCGATCGCGTGGCCGAAAGTGTGACCCAGATTCAACAACGCCCGCCGCCCCTGCTCGCGCTCGTCGGCCGCCACGATGCGTGACTTATTGAGACAAGAGCGCTCAACGGCAAAAATTAGACTGTGGTGATCACGTCGCGCCAGTTTATCCATATTAGATTCAAGCCATTGGAAAAAATCAGTGTCTCCCAGCAGACCGTACTTGATGACCTCAGCCAACCCGGCTTTAAACTCTCGCTCGGGTAAGGTGCGAAGGGTACCTGTGTCTGCGACCACCGCTCGCGGCTGATAAAACGCTCCGATCATGTTCTTTCCCAACTTATGATTGATCGCAGTTTTCCCTCCGACCGATGAGTCCACCTGGGCCAACAGGGTTGTCGGAACCTGTAGCAGAGCCACGCCGCGCTGATAACAGGCCGCAGCAAATCCAGTAATGTCTCCAACCACCCCCCCACCCAAGGCAATCATGGTAACGTGACGGTCGCACGGGACCTTGAGCAGCGCATCGAATATTGTGTTGAGTACTTCAATATTCTTGTATTTCTCCCCGTCCCCTATCACCTTCGCATGCACCTCAAAATCGCTCAGCGTTTGAGTTAACGATTCGAGGTATAAATCGGCGATGGTTGCATTCGTTACCACCATGATCTGCTTGCCGACAATATGCTGAGCGTAAGTGTCTGCAGATGACAGCAGGCCGTCACCTATATATATAGGATAACTGCGCGTACCGAGTTGCACGTTGATTATATGCATGGCACTAAAGTAGTCCTGAGCGAGCAGGGCATTATTGTCTGATTTAAGAAATACGCTCAACGACAGCGTTAGGCGATGCAAACGATGCCGTCTGCTCTGCTCTCTGCGTCGGCTGCTGTAGCCCGCTTGTCACTCTTGGTCGGTTAGTTTACGCACCAATTCACTGACCACGCTGTGTGGAGACCTGTTGTTACAGCGTATTATAATATCTGCTTCTTGCCGGTAAATCGGCTCCCTTACCCGCATCAGAGCTCTCAGTTTCTTTTCTGGATCGTCTGTCTGCAGCAGCGGCCGGTGCTTAGTCCTGCGAGTTCGCTGGAGCTGTGTATCGATCGGAATTTGCAGGTAGACCACCGTACCGTTTCTGCGCAAAGCACGGCGATTCTTCTCACGCAGCACGGCTCCTCCGCCGGTAGCCAGAACTATATTCTTGCGTTTGGTCAGGTCGTCGATTGTTCGACTTTCCCGGTCGCGGAAACCTTCCTCACCCTCTATTTCAAATATGAGGCTGATAAGGGCTCCGGTTTGTTTTTCAATCTCCTGATCTGAATCGAAAAACTCCTTATGCAGCTGCTTTGCCAGTCGACGACCAATAGTACTTTTGCCCGCACCCATCGGGCCGATAAGTATTATGTTGTCGGGCAATCCGTTTATTGATCTCTATAATACTGAGACTTACAGCGCAGCTATGTCTACCGCGGTATCCTCTGCAGATGGTTCCAACGCCCCAAGATTCAATGCGGGATTAATAATCTTCGGCGTCAGGAAGAAGATCAGCTCAACCCGGTCATCCTGTTTCGACCTTTTCTTAAACAGGTGTCCCAGCAATGGAATATCACCTAATAAAGGTACCTTGGTCACACCATCTAAAACTCGCTGTTGATAGATGCCACCGATTACTACAGTTTCCCCGTTTTCCAGCAGAACCTGGGTGTTAATCTGCTTGGTGTTGATAGTTGGGTCGGTTGGTGAAACAAAATCATCCTGCGTAATATATACGTCCATCACGACCCGATCATCCGGCGTGATTTGCGGCGTCACGGTTAGTCCAAGAACCGCTTTTTTGGTAACGACGCTACCCACGCCGAGTACGGAGGTAGTGAAAATCCGCTCCTGGCCCTGCTCGATATGCGCTTCCTGCTGGTTAGCAGTAATCAAGCGCGGATTGGCTATGATTTTACCCCGGCCTTCCGACTCCAGCGCAGATATCTCAAGATCGATAAGCTGAGCAAATCCCAGCCCGGCTGACGCGATAGTCAGGGCGTAAGACGCTGCGGTATCATCGCCGATATCTTCTGCCGGTAAATTGACGTTGAGCACGTCTGTGCCCGCACTGGCGATCCCCCCGGTCGCGATCTCCCTGGTTCCTTCCAAACTCCCCGTGGTAAACGTATCGCCGATGGTACCGCCGCCGGGTCCTTGAGCGCTATTGACTAATCGGGTAAACCCCAGGCGGGCGCCCAACTCGCGGCTAAAAGTGTCAGCAGCCTCAATGATTCGAGTCTCGATAAGCACCTGGCGCACCGGCTTATCAAGCTCGGCGATCAGCTTCCGCACTTCTTTAATCTTGCCCCCCGTATCCTGAATCAGGATTGAGTTCGTTCTCTTATCGACAGTTACGTTGCCCCGCGGCGATAGCAGGGAATTGGACTCGGTTTCGATCTGACCGATGCTGACGCTGCCGAACAGCGACTGTTCCACTCCGGTATCGACTGCTTTGACCGACCTGAGGATAGAGGCAATATCTTCAGCCTTTGCATAATTGATTTGGATTAGCGCCGACGTCAGAGGTTCCAGCTCCCCTTTCTGTTTTTGGCTTTCGAGCCGCGCCCGTTCACGCGTCGCAATTTCCTCAGCCGGGGCCACCCACACCACATTTCCGGTTTGGCGCATACCCAGGCCTCGGGTTTGCAGAATGATATCCAGCGCCTGGTCCCAGGGGACGTCCTGTAACCGTAAAGTTAGCGTTCCCGAGACCGAATCACTGGTGACGAAATTTAAACCGGTGAAATCGGCAATCACCTGCAGCGCAGCACGCACGCTTATTTTTTGGAAATTCAATGACAGCCGTTCGCCGCTGTAACCAAATTCATCCGCCTCAACCTCCTCTTCATCGCTGATAATTGGGTCGACGTTGACATTGAAGATCTTTCCCGACTGATAGGCCAGATGCTGATAACGACCTGCTGGGGTCACCACCATACGAACCGTGGGACCATTCTGAAATGTATCTATGGTTTGCACCGGAGTTGCAAAATCGACAACATCCAGGCGTTGCTCCAGGTCTTCGGGCAGCTTGGTGTCCGGAAAATCTATTAGAATCTCCCCATCTTTTTCCTGCACGTCCACACCAACTTCAGCGTCAGACAGGTTCACGATAATACGCGCTCCGCCTTCTCTGCTTCTTCTGAAATCTATACGTTCGATATTGTGTGCAAGATCGCCAACCTTTTTGGCGAATGGCTTTGGGTCAGTTCTGGCGGTCCGGGCGGCCGCGGTGTCGGGATTCTCTACCAAAAACACCACCCCGGTATCGGTAATCTGCATCTTGTAAGGTACGGGCCGAATCAGGTTGAACACGATGCGCGTACGGTCTTCGGTCTGCACTGCGGCAATGCTTTCTACAGCACCAGTTCCAACCTTGATTACATTGCGTTCCAGATTACTTTGCATCCCAAAAAAATCAAACGCGATGCGTGCTGGTTTATTGGTACTGAATGTTCCGGGCTCAGCTGGTCGCGCATCCGTGGTAAGGTTGATCTGCAGGACGCCGCCCGGCAGCGAAGAATATTTGATGTCGCTAAGCCCATACTGGGCTGACTCTGCTGGAGTTGACGCTGTTTCATCCTGCGCTACCGTCTCCACGGACCCGCTATCGGCATCGACTTGTGCGACCAGTCTGGCCGGCTGGTTATTTTGCTCGATCTCCGCGACCTGGGCGGACATATCTAAGTTGGGGGTGGACGTGCCGATCGATTGGCCTGCGGCCCCGCCCAGTGGTAAAGGCGAAATTTCCAGCCCATAGTCGGTGTCCTGCACCGCCACTTTCCCCGGTTCTCGCAGGAGTAAATCTATATTCACCGAATCACCGCTATCCGCGAGATAGGGAAAAACGCCCTTTACCAGGCCCTGGCCGGAAATATCCACCGCATCCCGCCCCAAGCTGGTGTCACGCAGGTTGATGCGCAAGCGTTTACCATTATCCAGGGACTCGATTACATGTTCAGGCGTACCTTCAAGCAATACACGCAAAACGCCTGTTTCTCCCCATTCAACCTGGTTTAATGTCGCCGCATGCGCAGGGTCAAGTAAGAATAGGAGGGTGATAACAATCGAAGCTTTTAATGATCTTTTTTCAACCCGGTGCATTATTTGAGCCCCTTATGATCTCGGTGATCGATATGTCTTATTTAACGATTGCGATACTCGTTTCACGCTCAATCCAGTTTTCGTTACCGCCGGATACTATCTCTGTTATAAAAAGTTTGTTAGAAGTCACTTTTATAATTTTGCCGTAGTTTTTTCCTAAATAGTTACCCGATTGTGCCCGGTGGACAGTGCCATCGGGTGCGCGAATTACCGCCCAAGACGTCTCGTCTTTTGATAAAGTTCCGACCATTCTCAGGGAGTCGAGTGGATATTGTTCCAAAGGTTCTTTTCTACGGTTGAGATCTGGCGCATTGCCTGTGGCCTGAGTGGGTGTATTCCTGACCAGATTACTTTTGGAAAATGGATCGGTAAGCTGAGTCGCCGTATAGGTGTACGTCTCGTGCGGTTTGATCCGAGGCAAGGGTTCAACCCTGGGCTTTCTACCTTTATGTGCATTTTCGACGAAGCGCTGCAAATCTTCCATTTTTTGCTCTGCACAACCGATTAACAGGCATGATGCTAATAATACTATGGATGCTCGGGTGATTGACATAGTGCTGACTAACCTTTTGTCCGCGTTTTCTTCTGCTTTTCTTGTTTACGTTGTTGTATCGTCTCCTCATCCAGGTAATGATAGGTCTTGGTGACTGCCGACATCACCAACCGGCCTGAATCCAGGGGTTGCAACGAGATGTCGCCGATCGTAACTATGCGCGGCAGTGCCGCAAGATCGCTGACGAAATTTCCCAGTTGATGGTATGTCCCGCTTACTTTGACGTCGATGGGTAGCTCCGCGTAAAACTCCGCAAGCCGCCGATTTTTCGGCTTGAACAGCTCAAACTGCAATCCTCTGCCCAGACCCGCCTGCGTTATGTCAATTAATAACTCCGGTACTTCTGTTTTGTCCGGCAATTGCCGCAGCATGACGCCGAATGTCTCCTTGATTTCTTCGATCTGTTGACGATAAGCCTCAAGATTGATCGCCAGCGCTTTTTTCTCTAGAAAAGTCTGGCGCAGCTGCTGCTCTTCCTTTTTGACCGCTTCCAGGGCCTTTATCTGGTCGCTCACGATGAACCAGTAACCTGCGAACAGTATGCCTGCGCTTATGATAAGTGTGGCAGCGATTTTTACCCATGTCGGCCAAGACGGTATATCGTTGAGATCGATGTCACGAAGGTCTGCGATTGCCATCAACTTTGCCCCTTTGTTTTAGCCTTCTTTACTGCGTCCGCCGCCGCCGTTTTATCTTCAGGCTTGTCCTGCTCTTTAACTTTGAGACTGAACTTACTGATGCGGGATCCGTCTTGCGGCGTAACGCTTATTACATCCAGATTTGGATTGGTGAACCATTCGGACGAGTCCAGATTTTGCATCAGTGCGGACACACGCGCGTTGGACTGTGCAAAACCTTCCAGGTTGATAGCTTTTTTCTTTTTCGTTAACGATGTGAAGTAAACGCCCTTAGGCAGCTTACGTACCAGATCGTCGAACACGTGCACAATCTGTGTACGGTCACGCTGCAGTTGCTGAATTATTTCCATTCTTGCTATCAGCGCTTCTTTACGCCGCTGTAACTCCTCAATTTCCTCTATCTGTTTTTCCAGCTTACCAATCTCATTTTTGACAAAATTATTCCGCGCTTTTTGATGGTCAATGGAATCATTCATGTACCAGTGGGTATAAAATACAACCAATCCCATGAGGATCCAGGTGCCGATTGAAATTGATAAGAGCTGTCGGTCCTGCTCTCGACGGCGGATTTCACGCCAAGGTAGAAGATTTATGCGGGTTGTCATGAGTCAAAGCTCCTCATTGCCAAGCCGCATGAGACCATCAGTGAGGACGCATCTGCGCTGAGCTGCTGCGGCTTAATTCGAGACGCTACCGACATACTGGCAAAGGGATTGGCAATAGTAGTCGGCACTCCAACGCGGTTGGCAATCAGTTCGTCTGCGTTTGCTATCTGTGCGCAACCACCGGCTAACAGAATTTGGTCAACGCTGTTGTGCGGTGTCGATGAATAGAAAAACTGAAGCGCACGCATAGTTTCTTGACACATCGCCTCTAGAAAGGGCTGTAAAATGTCTGTCTGATAGTTATCCGGGAGTCCACCTACTTTTTTGGCAAGACCCGCTTCTTCGAAGGACAATCCGTACCGCCGCTGTATCTCTTCGGTTAACTGACGCCCACCAAACGTATGATCGCGCGTATAGATCGAGCGGTTGTTGTACATCACGTTCATGTGGGTGGTAGTCGCACCAACGTCTAGTATCGCCACAACTTTTTCCATGCCGCCTCCGGGCATGTGGCGAGAGATCAACGAGTAAGCAGCCTCCATGGCAAACGCATCCACATCAATAACGCTTGGCTGTAATCCGGGACGACCTATTACCGCTATATAGTCGTCGACGATTTCCTTTCTGCAGGCGGCGATGACGACGTCGTCCTCATTGGCGTTTGCATCCGAGGGGCCAATCACCTCGAAGTCAAGATTGACTTCCTCCAGCGGATAGGGAATGTAGTGGTCAGCTTCCATTTCGATCTGTTGCTCGAGTTCCTGCTCCCGCATACCAGCCGGCATGGTGATCGTTTTGGTGATGACGTGAGAGGCTGACACCGCGACCGCAGCGTGGCGTGATTTCGTGCCGGACCGCTTAACGCAGCGATCGACTGCCCGGCCGACCTGCTCAACTTCGGTAATAGTATTCTCCACCACCGCATTTTGCGGTAGAGGTTCTACCGCATAGCGCTCCACGCGGTAGTGCGCGCCGCTTTTACTGAGTTCCAGCAACTTAACCGCTGAAGAACTAATATCTAGGCCGATAAGCGGAGGCCGTTTTTTTCGCAGAAATTTCAGAAATCCCCCTTAAAATTCCTCGAGTTATGTGCGTAATATGCCATTTTACGTGAATTTCCCAAACTATAGTCCATGCACGAGCAAAATAACAGCCTTCATCAAGCCATTTTGACGGCTAATTCTGCTGCCTATGTTAAGCTTAGACTGTCCTGCTCACGTATCCAGCAGTAAACGTGCGATTCATAGTGAAAGTTTTTGGGGTTCTCCTGGGACTCATCACCGCCGGCGCGGTGGCTGTTGCGCTGTTCACCTTTACCCTGCTACCGGATCTACCCTCCATCGACTCGCTGAAAGATGTGCCGCTCAAAGTTCCGCTGCGCGTCTATTCCGCCAACGGTCGTCTGATGGCAGAGTTTGGAGAAGAGCGGCGTGAGCCTGTTCGGTTTGAGCAGGTTCCGAAGCGTTTGGTAAACGCGATCCTGGCGGCAGAGGATGATCGCTTTTATTCCCATCCGGGGGTCGATTTAATGGGTGTGATGCGCGCCGCGCTGGCCAACGTCCGTTCTGGCAGCCACGAACAGGGCGCCAGTACTATTACCATGCAGGTCGCACGCAACTACTTTTTAACTCCCGAGAAAACCTATACCAGAAAGATTCGAGAAGCGCTACTGGCATTCCGGCTCGAACGCGCGCTAAGCAAAGACCAGATTCTTGAGCTGTATATTAACAAGATCTTCTTAGGACACAGGGCCTACGGATTCGGTGCCGCAGCAAAAGTGTATTACGGAAAATTACTGGATGAGCTTTCCATCGCTGAGGTGGCTATGTTGGCAGGACTGCCCAAAGCACCTTCGCGAGATAATCCTCTGACCAACCAAGATCGAGCTAAGGAAAGGCGCGACTACGTTTTGCGCCGCATGCACGCTTCAGGCTACATCACTGATGAAGAGTTGCAAGTGGCGTCCGCTGCCCCGCTTAGCGCCCGCAAACATGCGGTAAAAACTGATGTCAACGCGCCTTATGTGGCGGAAATGGTACGTGACTACATGCTGCAAACTTATGGCGGGGACGCGTATTGGCGCGGATTCAAGGTTTACACAACTGTGGTTGGTGAGCAACAGGAAGCAGCGCAGCGAGTCCTGCGTGCGGGCTTAAAAAGCTATGATCGTCGACATGGATATCGCGGCCCGGTAAAACGTTTTGAGCTTAAAGAGTCCACCACGCAGCAGGAACTGGATGAGCAGCTGTCATCGGTAGCGAATAGCGGCGAACTGATTCCCGCGGTTGTTGTGGCGTTGGAAGGCAGAACGGTGACCGTCTACACACAGGCCAATCGGGTTGTTGAAATTCCATGGGAAGGGCTTTCCTGGGCAAAGCGATACCTGAGCGCAGACCGCACCGGGGCAAAGCCCAAATCGGCAGTGGACGTTGTCGCTCCCGGAGATGTCGTATACGTGGAGCAGGGTGATGCCGGATCATGGCGCCTATCCCAATTGCCCGAGGTGTCTGGTGGGCTGGTTTCCCTGCGTCCAACCGATGGGGCGATACTGGCACTGAGCGGTGGCTTTGATTTCTATTTAAGTAAATTTAACCGGATTATGCAGGCCAAACGGCAACCGGGTTCCAACATTAAACCTTTCATATACTCGGCGGCCCTGGAAAACGGTTTCACCCCCGCCACCTTAGTCAGCGGAGCACCGGTTGTGATCGCTGACGTTTCACAGGACACCATATGGCGGCCGGAAAACTACAGCCGTAAGTTTTTTGGTCCGACGCGTTTGCGCAAAGCACTCAGTTTATCTCTCAACCTGGTCTCTGTCCGCATCCTGCGGGCAATTGGAATAGATGCCGCGCTGGAACATTTGACCAAGTTTGGATTTGATCCTGCGACTCTGCCTCACGGACTGTCTCTGGCCTTGGGGTCAGGCGCCGTCACGCCGATCAACATCGTTAGAGCCTATGCCGTATTTGCCAACGGGGGATACAAGGTGAAGCCCTATTTTATCAAGTGGGTAGAGAATCAGTACGGCGACATCGTTGAGCAGGCCTCACCCACGGTCGTGTGCCGCGCCTGCGCCGCCAATACCACGGTTAATGGAGTATCTCAGGCAATAAGCAGTAAGAGCACGAACGCACAACGAGTACTGGATCCGGGCAATCATTTTCTGATTACCGATATGCTCCATCAGGTAGTCCGCTCAGGCACCGCCAGGCGTGCGCAGCAGCTCGGGCGAACGGATCTGGCTGGTAAAACCGGCACCACCAACGACTTTCGTGATGCCTGGTTTTCAGGATTCAACCAGGACGTGGTGACCACAGTCTGGGTAGGATTCGATGATTCATCTACGCTGGGACGGCGCGAAGCGGGGTCTAAGGCAGCACTGCCGATCTGGATTGACTATATGAAAGTAGCTCTGGCCAACACCAAGGAATATCCGTTGATTGCGCCGGACAACGTCGTCTCCAGATTTGTCGATAAAGACTCAGGCAAAGTCGTTACGCGCAATCACCCCAATGGTTATGAAGAATTCTTCTTGGTTTCCAACGCACCAAGAGAATTGCCCCAGGTAGATTTACCTCGAATAGGCACGGAAACAATTAATCCTGCAGTGCGGCAGACGCCGTCCACAACAACAGAAGGCTTGTTTTAAACGAAGCGCATGAAAACCCGCCGCCGCCCATCATTACACCTCAATTCGTTTGAGCACAGGCGCCTGGCGGTGTGTGAGGAAGCCGCTCGCATTATGCATCAGCAGGGGATTCGCGATTTTCAGACAGCCAAAACAAAGGCAGTTGAACGATTGGGCGTGGGACGGCGTTTTCCCTTGCCGAGCAACCGGGAGGTGGAGCGGGCCCTGCAGCAGAGACTGCGTTTATTCAGCGCCGAATTTTGGAGCGATCGATGCCGGCTGCTCTGGCGTCTGGCGACCGAAATCATGGAAACGTTCAGCGCATATGAACCGCGAGTGGTCGGCGCCTTGCTGCGCGGCATCGTTACCGAAAAGACGCCGGTCGAAATTCATCTGTTTTCTGATTCACCGGAGGAGATATCGGACAGTTTCATGCAACATCGCATTCCCTACGAATGTTTTGACAAACGTGTCCGCTACAGACGAAATCGTTATGCCATGATTCCCGCATTCCGCTTCGCCTGCGAGGATGTCAGTGTTGAGCTCCTGGCTTTTGCTCGAAACAGCATTCGCGAAGCGCCATTGTGCCCGGTGGAGGGGCAGCCCATGCTGCGCGTCTCTTTGCCTCGCGCCCGGGAGATCATGGCCTCAACCTGAACCAGCGGCTACATGGGTTGTGACAACTCGACAGGATTATTAACGGACCGCTTTCTTTTTCGCCGCAGTTTTTTTGCTCGTTTTTTTCTTCGATTTCTTTTTTTTCTTTGTCGCTCGACGCGCAGGAGCAGCCGCTATTAAAGCCAGGCATTCATCCAACTCGAGGGTTTCAGGCTCGCGCTCCTTGGGAATCCTTGCATTCTTTTTGCCATCTGTAATGTAGGGCCCATACCGGCCCCGTAAAATCACAATATCTGTGCCTTCAAACTGACGAATAATCTTGTTCGCATCGGCCTGCTTCTTTTCAGCCACAACTTCAAGCGCCCGCTCCAGCGTTATGCTGTAAGGGTCATCGTCCTTTATCGATACAAATTTATCTCCGTATCTCACGTACGGGCCAAACCGGCCGATATTTGCTGATATATCTTCGCCTTCCGGACTTGTTCCAAGTTTGCGCGGCAGTTTAAAAAGTTCCAGCGCTGCATCAAGGGTTATCTCATTCATTTTCTGCCCTGGGCGCAGTCCAGCAAAGCGCGGTTTTTCCTCATCGTCCTTTGTTCCTATTTGCGCAAAAGGACCGTAACGTCCCATGCGGACACTCACCGGTTTACCCGATTTCGGATCCGTGCCTAGCGCTATGGCTTGCGCCACCTCCTCCCGGGGGACGTTCGATTTTTCTTCTACCCGTTCTCTAAACGGTTGCCAGAACTCATGCATCACCGGCACCCAATCCTGCTCCCCGCGTGAGACGGAATCTAACTGATCCTCCATCTTGGCGGTGAACTCGTAATCCACATACTGTTTGAAGTGCGTTGACAGAAAAGAGTTCACGATTCGACCCATGTCCGTAGGCTGAAAACGCCGATTCTCCAAAGTGACATATTCCCGCTGTAACAAAGTCGACATGATGGAAGCGTAAGTTGATGGGCGGCCGATGCCGTAAGCCTCCAAAGTTTTAACCAGACTGGCTTCAGAATAACGTGGCGGCGGTTCGGTGAAATGCTGTTCTGGCCGAATGGCGTCTAGTTTGACATCGTCACCGACGGATAAAGGCGGTAGCATTTTTTGCTCTGAGTCTTTCACTGCATCATCCGTACCCTCCTCATAAACCGTGAGGAATCCAGCGTGAACTATGGTCGATCCGGTTGCTCTAAAAATATTACCTTGCCCTACTTCAAAGTCCACAGCTATGGTGTCCAGCGTCGCATGTATCATCTGACAGGCGACAGTTCGTTTCCAGATAAGCTGGTATAGCTTGCGCTGATCTTCGGTCAGAACGGCTTCAATCTCCTCGGGAGCTCGTCCGGCATCAGTCGTGCGAATGGCTTCGTGCGCTTCCTGTGCGTTTTTTGATTTGTTTTTATACACCTGAGGTTTTACTGGCAGGTTGTCCTGCCCGAAGCGGTGCTGAATGAAGTCCCGAATCTGTTTGACCGCTTCTTGCGCAAGATTTACGGCGTCAGTACGCATATAGGTAATCAAGCCAATCACATCACCACCCAGCTCCACACCTTCGTACAGTTGCTGTGCGGTTCTCATTGTGCGTTGCGCACTGAAACCAAGCTTCCTGGCAGCCTCCTGCTGCAACGTAGAGGTGGTGAAGGGAGGGGCCGGATAACGTTTACGCTGTTTCCTTTCAATGTTTGATACTACAAATTGGCCTTGCGCCAGGGCGCTTAGCTTTTGTTCTATCTCGACCGCCTGCTTTTCGCTGGTTACCGAGAATTGTCCCAACTTATCCCCGCTGTAATGCGTCAGCTTGGCCTGAAACTTTTTACTATCACGCCGTAAGTCCGATTCGATGGTCCAGTATTCGCGTGGCTTGAATCTCTCAATCTCTTCCTCTCGCTCCACAATCAGGCGCAAGGCGGGACTTTGCACCCGCCCAGCGGACAGGCCCGGGCTGATCTTTTTCCACAGCAGCGGCGAGAGATTAAAGCCGACTAGATAATCTAACGCTCTTCGCGCCTGTTGCGCGTTGATCAAGCTGGTAGAGAGCTTACGTGGGTTAGCTACCGCAGCGCGTATTGCGTCTTTGGTGAATTCGTAGAACTCAACGCGATACACATCTTTCCCGTTCAATATGTCGCGCTCTTTCAGCAGTTCGCACAGGTGCCAAGAAATTGCCTCTCCCTCACGATCAGGGTCAGTGGCAAGATAAAGCGCATCCGAGCTTTGCAATGCTTTGGCAATGGCGTCAACATGTTTTTTGTTGCGGTCGATTACTTCGTAGCTCATCGAAAAGTTGTTATCAGTATCGACCGCGCCTGATTTGGGTTTAAGATCCCTTACGTGCCCGTAAGAGGCCAGCGCGCGAAACCCCTTCCCCAGGTACTTACTGATGGTTTTGGCCTTCGCCGGCGACTCAACAATTATGAGATTCTTGGACATACGCGTTAAAGGATGATCGTAGTAACGACAATCGATGGACGAGCCGTTGGTGGCCCCGTCTTCGCTTAAAATTCTTGCAGAACTCTCAGTTAATGCAAATGGGCTTGAATCCCATCCAATACCAGCTCTTCAGCCCATACGCATAGATCTTCCCTGCCTGGTTGATTACATAGAATCATCATGATGACCCATTTTAGATGATCCAAATCTATCTCATCGGCTTCCAGCGCCATAATTCGGTCGATAACGAGCTCTCTGGTCTGGGCGTCAAGAATTCCAGTCTGCTGCAGGGACAGCAATAAACCCTGCGCCTCCTTGGTGAATTTTATTCCTTCATCGGGTGAGAAATAACGCACCCCCGCTTCGCTCCCGCCCTGGGGCGGCGTGTCCGTTTGCTCGCAAAGTACAGACAGGTCCTCGAGCCAGTCGAATGCCTTATTTATCTCACTGTCACCGAAGCCGGCTTGTGCTAGCTCGACTGACAGCACTTCATGATCCGGTTCGAACTCGTCGCCTTCGATCATATAGTTCTCAAACAGATACATGAGAACTTCCAGCATGTTTTCTTTCATACTTTGCCTATTACTACCTGAGTCGAATGTAGTTCCCGCCGAGACCCATCCTGATTACCCCCTGCAATTCCATGCGCGACAGCATGGAGCAAACTTTACCCGCCGTCAATCCACTGCGCCTAACCAAAGTGTCTATGGCAACCGGATCATACCCCATAAAATTGAGCATTAGCTGGCAATCAGGATCCATCGACAGGAACGAACCGACGTGAGGGGAAGGGCATAGATGCTTCAGCTCGGTCAGAATATCCTCCTCGCTCTCAACCAAGCTTGCGCCGTCACGCAGCAGCGCGTGACATCCCCTAGATTGCGCAGACAAAATGGATCCGGGAACGGCATACACTTCTCGACCCTGCTCTCCGGCCAGTCGCGCGGTGATCAGCGACCCGCTTTTTTGTGCCGCCTCAACCACCAGAGTGCCTGCACTCAATCCACTGATTATCCGATTACGCTGAGGAAAGAAATGCCTCCGTGGAGGTGTTCCCAGCGGCATCTCAGATAGGAGAACGCCCCATTCTGCAACCTGTCGGGCAAGCTTTTGATGTCGACGCGGGTAGACGCGATCAAGCCCGGTAGCCATGACTGCGATGGTCGGACCGGGCGCGGACAGCGCCCCTCGATGCGCGGACGCGTCAATTCCAAATGCCAGTCCGCTGGTTATAACCAGACCCATGCGGGTCAGGTTGGCAGCGAAGCGGAAAGCAAGCTCGCTGCCGGTTGGCGTGGGGTTTCGACTACCGACTATGGCAAGTTGACGGGAATTGAGCAGGGACGGTTCTCCATCTACATAGAGCAACAGGGGCGCGTCTGCCAGCTGTCGCAGCTGGGTTGGATAGCGCTGGTCGAGACAACTTATAACGTGATGACTGTCGTTCGCTGTGCACCAGCGCAGATCATTCTGTATTCCCTGTTTGTTGGTCGCCCTGAGAGCCTTGGCCACCTGGCCTGTGTCCGCTACCGCCGGAAGTTCGCTCGCAGGACACTGCAGCAATTCGCCCGCCCCCCCTAGCTGGGTGACCAGCTTCAATGCTACGGAAAGGGGAAGCTTAGAGTGGCGTAAACGCAGCCAGTCCTCAATACAATCATTCATCGCTTCATCCATAAGCGTCGTCCTCATCCTTGAGGCCTTCGCGGCTCAGCTCAGGGTGTCTCTACCCAGTCATTGATATGGATGACCCGGCTCGACGTCATGACCAGAGCATAGCTTACTTTTTCGAAGGTTCTGAACACCATGGCCAAACCGCTGTCTTGCAGCGGCGGCTCGAACAATTCGCCGGTTATCGGATCTTTTCGTTGAGGTTCCCGCCTGCGTATACGAAGTACATGTCCCGGCTCCATCTCATCTCTTTCGCCGAGCGTAATGATAATCGTGGATAAGCGGCTCAGTTCTGCCACCGCGTCCGGTGCATCGACGATCAGCCCGGCGACTTTTCGCTGCGGTGCCCGGGGTTGAAAATAGGGCAGAGAGATGTCTTCCGGCATCGGCACCATACGATCACCCGGGTTGATGTCCTCAAAAGCCAGAATCACCTCAAGTTTCGCGGTTTCCCCGGCCTGCAATACCCTGGCAATTCCCAAGTGCATGGCATATATTCCAAGCCCTTCGTTGGTCTCCGGGTGGATCAGCAGCTTACCAGGACGAAATATTTGGTACAGATCGCCCACCTTGGTTTGCTTAAAGCCGCGGCCGAAAAACACGCTGTACTTTCCCATTGCTATACCACCTTCCTCACCAGCGGCGACGTAAGGCGAATCATTTAATTCGTTCCGCTCAATGATGAGCGGTCTACGCAAAAAAGGTAGGATTGCACCGGGCGGAATGGTAGGCACAGCCTTATCCAGCGGTTCACTGCGAACAGTGGGAGAGAGCTTGCTTACCTTACGCTGCCGCAGCACTTTGACCTGCGGGGTTTCACCGTCTTCTGCGGTCGACAAAACCAGCACGTCACCGGGAAAAATCAGGTGCGGGTTGTCGATATTGGGGTTTTGCTGCCAAATCTCAGGCCAGCGCCAGGGATCAACCAGAAACTTGCCGGCTATTCCCCACAGTGTATCGCCCTTTTTGACAACATAACGTTCGGGATGGTTTGGGTCTAACTGCGGCGCCTCATTTTCGGCAGCATTGGCACCGTTCTCAAGCCCGCCACCCAGGGATCCGATAACGAGTACCAGGACCGCAAGTAACGAGCCGATTCGCCGTTGCATTTGCATCATTTCCAATTATAGTTGACCAGTTTTATTGGTTGTTTTCAGTTGGATAACGAATATAGCTTATGTCAAGTCTAGCTCATCTAGGCCGCAACTCCAATCAAAAACTATGCGTTCAGTATGGCTCAAAGAAACAGTAAAATGTCTTTCAGTTGATACCGTTTGTCAGTACTCCCTAACTACAATGGCAGTTTTAGACGTCCTTACCTACCCAGATCCGCGCCTGAGAATACAGGCCGCACCAGTCGACACCGTGGATGATAGCATCCGACGGCTAGTTGATGACATGGCTGAGACAATGTATACCGCGCCTGGAATCGGTCTGGCGGCCGTGCAGGTCAACGTACATAAACGCGTGATAGTTATCGACTTATCCGACGATCACACAGACCTTAAGGTGTTTATTAATCCAGAGCTTACTAAACGGGCAGGGTCACAGGAATCCGAAGAAGGGTGTTTATCAGTTCCGGGCATATACGCTGCAGTTACCAGAGCAGAATCCATCACCGTACGTGCATTGGACCGCAATGGTGATGAGTTTACGCTAGATGCCAATGGCATCCTCTCTGTCTGCATCCAGCATGAGATCGATCACCTCGACGGCAAGGTGTTTGTCGATTATCTGTCTCGACTGAAACAACAGCGCATAAGAAAAAAACTTGTGAAGCAGGTACGGCGCGACCCTACACCTTCGGCGTCCCATGCGCCGGTGATGTAAATCGCGAACTACAATGCGAGTCGCATTCGCCGGGACTCCGCAATTTGCGGTGCCCACGCTCAAAGCCCTGGTTGATGCGGGAGTATCGCTTGCTGCCGTTTTTACCCAACCCGACCGGCCGGCCGGGCGAGGACGGCGGCTTGCAGCGAGCCCGATAAAGCGCCTGGCGGAAAAGCACGGGTTGACAGTATTGCAACCGGTCTCACTGCGGGAAGATGTCGTTATTTCCACCGTTAACGACTTATCTTTAGACGTCATGGTTGTGGTGGCCTACGGCCTGATTCTACCTGCGCCACTGCTCGCCCTACCTGCATTCGGCTGCGTTAACGTTCACGCATCATTACTGCCAAAATGGAGAGGCGCAGCCCCCATCGCCCGTGCAATACAGGCAGGTGACTGCAACACCGGCGTCACCATAATGAAGATGGACAGTGGCCTTGATAGCGGGCCGATTATCGCCGCTCGAGAGGTCGCCATCGGCGAGCGGGACAACGCCGCGACGATGCACGATAAGCTGGCGGAGATAGGCGCAGATTTGTTGCTCAAAGTATTGCCCCGCTACGTCAAAGGTGAAATTCCGTGCATTGAGCAAGACCACGCAGCCGCAACCTACGCACCCAAGATAATCAAAGAAGAAGCCAGGATTGAATGGGATCGACCGGCGTCGGAGATATTGAATCAGGTTCGTGCGTTCAATCCATGGCCTGTCACGTTCACTTTTCACGGCGGTGAGAGAATCCGCATTCTCGACGCCTGCACTTCGACCGCAGCGGGTCCACCGCCTGCAGGATCTATTGTGAAAGCTGATAGAGAAGGTGTGCACGTAACCTGTGGAGAACAATCGCTCTGCCTGATGCAGTTGCAGAGAGACGGTGGAAAACCACTGCCTGCTGCAGAATTTTTAAACGGCTACCCCTTGCGCGAGGGAGATAGATTGAATTGACCGCAGACATCAGAGCCGCTGCGGCGCAAACTCTGCTCACTGTCTTACATCAGGGTCGTTCACTAAACGACGCGCTTAACGCCTCTGCACCACCCTTGCTAAAGGAACTCGTTTACGGTGTAACCAGGTGGTACTGGAAACTGAAGACGCAAGCTGAATTGCTATTGACCAAACCTTTGCGCAAAAAAGATGCCGATGTGATGCTGTTGATACTGGTTGGCTTATACCAGTTGACCGAACTGCGTATACCCGTACATGCGGCGATAAACGAAACCGTCAACGCTTGCGAGCACATCGGCAAAAGCTGGTCAAAAGGCTTGGTCAACGCCGTCTTGCGGGCGTACTTAAGACAAGGTGATGAATCCAAGGTACAGTTTAATGATGAAGCCGAATATTCTCACCCCAGCTGGATGATCACTCTAATTCGTGATTGTTGGCCGACGCAGTGGCGTGAAATTTTATCCGCAAACAACAAAAGGCCGCCAATGGTACTGCGGATAAATCGCCTGCGAACGGATCGTTCAGCCTATTTGCAAAAGCTAGAGCGGTGCGGCCTTGCCGGCGCACCCGACCCATTGTCTGCGGATGGCATAATTTTGCACACGCCCGCCGGGGTAGTGGATTTACCGGGATTTGCGGCTGGCTTGGTCTCGGTGCAGGATACTGCCGCCCAGTGGGCAGCATCCCTTTTACCGCTGAAGCCCAACGATCGCGTACTGGACGCGTGCGCGGCGCCCGGGGGGAAGTTGACCCATATGCTTGAAGTTCATCCGGATCTGGGTGAAGTATGTGCCATTGACATCAGTCCAAAACGAGTAAAATTGATCAGACAGAACCTGAAAAGACAAGGTTTAAAGGCGAAGACAATGGCCGCTGACGCCGCAGAATTGTCTGTTTGGTGGGATGGACACCCGTTCACCGGTATCGTACTTGACGCCCCATGCAGCGGTACCGGTGTGATTCGGCGGCGACCCGACATAAAACACCAGCGCAAACCTGGTGATATCGAAAAACTGGTTGCCCAACAAGCGGTATTATTAGATCGGTTGTGGCAAACTTTAGCCCCTGATGGACATGTACTTTACATTACCTGTTCAATCCTCAGGGCTGAAAACGAGCAGCAGGTAGAGCATTTTGTATCCAGCAGAGACGATGTTTGTGTTTGTAGCGTGGACCTGCCGGCGGGGGTAAAAGGCCGCTTCGGTTGGCAAACGCTGCCCGGGTTGCATGCAGTGGATGGATTTTATTATTCCCTTCTGCGAAAGACAGCGGGCTCAGCCTAAAAACTCTCGTGCGACACAGAAAAAATCCTCTAATAATCATCCTGTGTTTGCTCTGGTTGCAACCAGCCGATGCTGACTTTGTCGTGAGGGACGTCCAGGCAAGTCTTGTTCAGCAGCAGCTACACGTATCAACAAAGATAGAGTTAAATCTGAGCGAGCAGGCGGAACTGGCAGTAGAAAACGGGGTTCCGCTGGTAGTGTTGACAGAGTTTGCCCTGGTTCGCAGCGGCTATTTCTGGGACAACACGCTGTTTAAACACAGAAATGGAAAACGACTGCGTTATCACAGCTTATCCGATCGTTACGTAGTAGAGGATCTGGAAGTAAACGGAATAAACACTTTTAACTCGGTAACAGAGGCACTGCAAAGCATGGGTGTTTTTCGCTCGCTGGTATTTCCTCTACCACAGGAAATAGACGCCAACTCACCGCACTACTCTCTAATTGTACGCAGCCGACTGGACATCAATAAACTGCCCGCGGCTCTCCGACCCCTGGCCTTCTTCTCTCCATCTTGGCAACTGTCTAGTGATTGGACATCATGGCAGATAACAAGTCAGTAGTCCGATTTCTACTGGGACCGATACCGGCAGTCATACTGTCACTGCTGCTGTTATTAACTTTATTTTTATTAACTTCAGCGGCGCAGCACGCCAAGCTGTCAGGCGAATTTTATTCGGTCCTCCTCGGAGTCAATATACTAGGCATTATCACGCTGGGGGCATTAATTGCCGTCAATCTGGTGCGGCTGTACAGACAGCTCAGGGCAAAGGTGCTGGGTTCAAGGCTGACGCTGCGCTTGGTGGGGATGTTTGTTCTGTTGGTAGTGTTGCCGCTGACCGTTGTCTATCATTTTTCGGTTCAGTTTTTAAGCAAGGGAGTAGACAGCTGGTTCGATGTCAAAATTGACCGTGCGGTCGATGACGCCCTTCTATTGGGCGCCACTTCTCTTGAGGCAATCAAGCTGGACGCTGCCGATAAGCTGGTCGAAGGCGCAGCTCGACTGGAGGATGCCGTAAACCGGTTTGAGGTTATCCCGATTTTAAACGGTCTAACCGAAGAGGGTGGGTATCTTGAATTGAGCTTGTATACACAGGATGGTCGCTTTATAGCTTCCAGCCAGCAGAGCACGCAGTTCGCCATTCCCAGCATTCCAAACGCACGCATCCTGACCCAGATCCAAAGAAGCCAGGAGTACGTCGGGCTGGAGCCGACAAGTGATGGTCAACAGCTTAGAATTGCGGTTCCCGTGCGCACACCCGGAATCGGTGAACCCGATCGTATTCTGCAGGCGATCAAGCTGCTGCCATCACGCTACGCAGAACTAGCAGACAGCGTTGAATCTGTCTCCGCGCAATACAAGCAGATGATTTTCTTCCGTGGTCCTTTGAAATTCAGTTTGATTTTGACACTCACCCTGGTCGCGCTGGTTGCAACGCTCCTCGCCGTATGGGCCGCCATTTTCGTATCCCGCCGGATCACGGCCCCCTTACGGGATCTGGCAGAGGGAACTCGCGCAGTTGCTGCTGGAGACTACGCAAAAGAACTACCGGTAACCAGTACCGACGAACTAGGAATCCTGGTTAAGTCCTTCAATGAAATGACAAAGCAAATAAACAAAGCGCAAAACCGGGCACGCACTAGCCAGCGCGAGGCGGAGAATCAGCGCACCTACCTGGAGACAGTTTTGGGCCATCTTTCCTCCGGCGTGATGTCGTTCGATACCAAGCATTGTCTAAGGACTTCTAACCACGCGGTTAAACAGATCCTGGATGCGGAGCTTGCCAGCGGAACTTCTGTTGACGTGCTGCGGCATAAACACCCGCTGCTTGAACCCCTGTTCAAAGCGATCGAAGACTGCATGTCGCAGCGCGTGAAGGAATGGCAAAAAGAAGTAACGATCCATGGGCCTCGCAGCAGACAAGTGCTTTTGACAAGGGGGACACGGTTAACTGGCCGAGGCGGCTACGTTGTGGTGTTCGATGATATGACAGATCTCATTCGGGCACAGCGCGACGCGGCGTGGGGTGAAGTGGCCCGCCGATTAGCGCATGAGATTAAGAATCCACTCACTCCCATTCAATTATCAGCGGAGCGGATTAGGCGGAAGTATTTGCAACTACTAGATGAGAAAGATCGTGCCACACTGGATCGCGCAACCAGAACAATCGTGCAGCAGGTGGAGACCATGGAGCAAATGGTAAAAGCCTTTTCCAGCTACGCCCAGCCTGTCCGCATGGATATAAAAGAAGTTGACTTCAATCAGCTGGTAGCGGATGTGGCCGAATTGCACCGGAGCGATGATCCTGCCATTGACTTTCAGTTTGATTTGGCAAATGAACTACCACTTGTATCGGCAGATGTGAGCCGCCTGCGGCAGGTGCTGAACAATCTACTCATCAACGCTAAAGATGCGCTGGTCAAAACGAAACATCCCAGAATCCGTCTGACCACCCAACAAATACAAACTGACCATACGCCTTACGTAGAGCTCGTTGTTACAGACAATGGCCCGGGTATTCCGGAGGATATGATTGATCGGTTGTTTGAGCCATACGTTACAACCAAAGACAAGGGGACCGGGCTCGGATTAGCCATTGTGAAGCGGATTGTTGAGGAGCATGGGGGAGCGATATGGGTTGAGAGCCTGCCGCAGCAGGGAACGAAAACAACGCTGCGCTTGCCAGTGATAAGTCAACGCTCAGAAAGTATGACTGATATGAATATAAGACTTGCAAAAGTCAGAGCGGCGGGAGACAGGGGATGAGTGAACAAACCATCTTAGTTGTGGATGACGAACCAGACATAAGGCAGGTTGTTAAAGACGTGCTAGAAGATGAGGATTACACCGTACTGATCGCAGAGAGCGCAGCAGATGCCAAACGTCTGAAGCGGGAGCATGCAACCGACCTTGTTTTACTCGATATCTGGATGCCCGGTACAGATGGTATTTCTCTGCTCAAGGAATGGTCAGACAATGAAGGAGTTAACGTTCCGGTTATCATGATTTCCGGACACGGCAACGTTGAAACAGCGGTAGAAGCCATCCGCTATGGAGCATACGACTTTTTAGAAAAGCCATTGTCCACGGCGAAACTGCTAGTCACGGTGGAGCGCGCGCTGCAGAGTGAAAAGCTGCGCCAGGAGAATCTGAGACTACGTGGACATCTGCATTCGGCATCCGATTTAGTCGGTAAAAGCCAGGCAATCCGTAACCTGAGGGACCTCATCGCGCGCACAGCAGCCACGGAAAGCTGGGTTCTCATTACAGGTGAACCCGGAAGCGGCAAAAGTGTTTGCGCCCGGCTTTTACATCAAGAAAGTAAGCGCCGGGAGAAAGCCCTGATCGAGTTCAGCGTGGCGGCGATTCCTGGGGAAAACCTCGCCGCACAGTTGTTTGGTACAGAACGAAATGGAAGCGTCCAGCCCGGCAGACTTGAGGAAGCACAAGGCGGTACTCTGGTGTTGGACCAGATAAGCGACGCCAACATGGAGGTACAGACTAAACTTGTAGCCGCGTTGGAGAAAGGTGCTTTTTCAAGAGTGGGTGGACAGCGATATATAGACATAGATGTCCGCATCATCGCCACGACTACCAGGGATTTGCCGGCCCTGATCAAAGATGGAAGATTTAGAAAAGATCTGTATTACAGGCTGAACGTGGTGCCGCTAAACATCCCGCCCTTGCGTGATCATGTCGAAGACATCCCTGAACTTACCGAGTACTGCGTTAACTGGATGGTGGAGAAAGAGCAACTGCCGTATCGCAGGTTCTCTATCGGCGCACTGAATGCACTGCGTTACTACAAATGGCCGGGAAATGTCCGCGAGCTGAGAAACTTAGTCCAGCGCTTATTGATATTGAACAAAGACTTGGACGTGGATAGAGACGAAGTTGAGTCTGCACTTGGTGCGAGTAAATCTCATGCTACCGAGCAATGGTTTCCAGACTCGATGCTTGATTTGCCTTTGCGCGATGCCCGAGATATGTTTGAGCGTTCCTACCTCACGTTTCGACTGCGCGAGGTGCAGGGGAGCGTAAGCGAATTAGCGCCCTTGGTCGGCATGGAGCGCACGCATTTATACCGCAAACTCAAGTCGCTGGACATCGACCCCAAGTCCATAAAAAAATCGGCTAAGTAGCAAAGAATAAGAATGAAGATTATTATCCTCGGCGCAGGTCAGGTGGGTGCATCCAGTGCGGATATTCTGTCCGGTGAAGCCAATGACGTCACCTTGGTTGATATAGACTCCGCAAAGCTGCGCATCCCGCAGGACCGGCTGGATATCAGAACTGTAAGCGGTAATGCTTCTTATCCCAGTGTTCTGCAGCAGGCCGGAGCGGAAGACGCGGATCTGCTATTAGCGGTAACCAACATTGATGAAGTCAATTTAGTGGCGTGCACCGTAGCCGCAACGATGTACGACACACCCACGAAAATGGCGCGCATTAGAGCACCTGAGTATCTGGCCTGTCCGGAAATTTTTGAGCCCGACGCGTTTCCCGTTGATGTGCTGATCAGCCCAGAGCAAATCCTGACCAATCACATAACGCGACTGGTTGAGTATCCGGGAGCGCTGCAGGTACTGGACTTCGCTGACGGCAAAATACAAATCGTCGGCGTACGCGCCTACCACGGTGGACCTCTTATCGGTCATCCCCTAGCTGAATTACGCGATCACATGCCAGGAGTGGATGCGCGCGTGGCCGCAATCTACCGTCAGGACAAGGTCATTACGCCTACCGCAGACACCGTTGTGGAGGTAGAGGACGAAGTTTTCTTTGTAGCGGCGCGAGAGAACATCCGTACCGTAATGAGTGAGATGCGGAAATTGGATAAATCGGTTAATCGAGTGATTATTGCGGGAGGCGGTAACATTGGATTTCGTCTGGCGAGCAACCTTGAGCGCCGTGGCTACGGGGTCAAAATTATCGAGCGTGACGCGGCCTGCGCAGAGCGGGTGGCCGATCGGTTGGACGATACCGTGGTCTTACTCGGGGATGCGGCTGACGAGGAGTTGCTGCGTCAGGAAAATATTGAGTACATGGACGTATTTTGCGCTGTCACCAACAACGATGAGGCAAATATCTTGTCTGCGATGCTGGCCAAACGCCTGGGGGCAAGACGGGTAATGGCGCTGATCAACCGATCGGTCTACGTGGACCTGTTCGAGCATAGCGAACTCGACATAGTTATTTCGCCCCGACTGGCCACGGTCGGCAGTATATTGGCCCATATTCGCCGCGGTGATGTGGTTGCCGTGCATTCTCTGCGTCGCGGCCGCGCCGAGGCCATTGAGGCCATTGCACACGGTGATAAGAACTCGTCCCGGGTAGTAGGACGGGGTGTGCGCGATCTTCCTCTACCGCCGGGAACTGAGATTGGTGCCATACTGCGAAACAATGAGGTTTTAATTGCGCACCATGACACAGTAATCGAACCGGAGGATCACGTGATTCTGTTTATGGTGGATAAGAAATACATCCCGGAGGTTGAACGGTTGTTCCAGGTTGATGTGCTGTTTCTGTAATTTAGCGCAATATACAGCGGTGCACATTCCACCAAGCAAAGGGCTTTATCCGTTTCCTGCGCCGTCCTGTCGCCGTCCACGCAGTACGCCAGCGGATTATACCGGCTGAATAAATCGATCCCTGGTAAACATGCGGCGCAAATATACAAACCAATTTCGGTCTGATCCGGGCAGGTAAATGCAGTATCGGGTTGTGATGAAGCTGCTGGGGATATTGCTTATTATCTTCAGCGTTACCCTAATTCCCCCAACAGTTTTGTCTTATTTCTACAACGATGGTGCGCTGAGTGCCTTCATCACCGCGTTTGTTACTACACTCGCCACCGGCGGTGGTCTGTGGTTAATCAACAGCCGCGTCAGTCGAGATATACGCTACAGGGATGGATTCATGATCGTGGTTTTGTTTTGGACCGTGCTCGCTGTATTCGGGGCGATTCCCCTGTATCTCATTAACAAACCCGCGCTTGGTTTTACCGATGCTCTGTTCGAATCAATGTCTGGGTTGACCACAACCGGTGCAACTGTAATTCAGGGAATTGATCAATTACCGGATTCCATACGTTACTACCGCCAACAGCTGCAGTGGTTGGGTGGCATGGGGATCATCGTTCTGGCGGTTGCGGTAATGCCTATGCTGGGAGTAGGTGGAATGCAATTGTTCCGGGCAGAAACGCCGGGGCCAATGAAAGACACGAAGCTCACACCACGGATAACGGAAACGGCTAAAGCGCTGTGGTACATCTATCTCGGGCTGACCGTTATCTGTGCGCTATGTTACTGGCTATCCGGTATGGGATGGTTTGATGCCATCGGGCACAGTTTCTCTACCGTCGCTATCGGTGGCTTTTCCACGCATGACGACAGCCTGCGACATTTCAACAGTGCAGCTATAGACACCGTTGCCATTGTGTTCATGCTCATCTCTGGCATCAATTTTGCCTTACATTTCACCGCCTGGAGAAGAAAAAACCTCACAGCTTACTTCAAGGATAACGAGGTTGCGGTCTTCCTCGTAGGAGTACTTATCGCATCAGTCGTGGTTGTTGCCGTGTTGATCAGCTTTGGCACATTTAACCAACCCGCTGAATTGATTCGGCAGGGTGTATTCCAAACCGTGTCCATTGCCACCACTACCGGGTTTACAACTGGCGGGTATCACTGGTGGCCGTCTTTTTTACCGGTTTTCCTACTCCTGCTCAGTTTTATTGGCGGCTGCGCCGGTTCTACCGCCGGCGGAATAAAGGTAATCCGTATCGTTCTTTTATATAGACAGTGGCGGCGTGAGGTCATTCGTCTGATCCATCCTAACGCGATGCTGCCCTTGAAACTGGGAGGCAAACCCGTTTCCGACGGCGTCAGCAATGCAGTGTGGGCATTCTTTTCACTGTACATGTTAAGTTTCGCCGTTTTAGGCGTTGTTATGTCAGCAACCGGCCAGGATTGGATTACCGCGTTTTCCGCGGTCGCGGCGTGTTTGAATAACCTTGGACCGGGTTTGGGTGAGGTTGCACAGAATTATTCTAGTATTAACATGCCGGGAAAGTGGGTTTTGTGCATCAGCATGCTATTGGGCCGTTTAGAATTATTCACTTTGTTCGTTTTATTCAGCGTTTCTTTCTGGCGAAGTTAAGCCCCCACGCCGGCGCTAAAGTCATCTATTCTTTACCATACAAGATCAACAAAATCTAAAGTGGGCGACAGAGCTGTGATGTGTTTATTGATCTATCCTCACCCTGTGCAGGCGAGTTCGGTCCAATGCGAACCGGCAGCACCGCATCATCCGGCAGACTGATACAGCAAACAGCAGCTCAGCGTGGTGCCGTTTAAGAAGATAAGAAGGAGCATGTTCTTTGGGTGAGCGACTGGCTAAGTGGGTTATCCGGCATAGATTCTTAATCGTTGTCCTGACCGTAGTGGTAGTCATGTTGACCGGCAGCGGGGCGCGCTTCCTGCGCTTCGACTCTGATTACAGAATCTGGTTCAGTGAAGAAAATCCGCAACTGCAAGCGTTCGAAACCATTCAGAACACATATACAAAATACGACAATTTGCTGTTTGTAGTGGCGCCTAAAGATGGGGACGTATTCACTCGATCCACTCTGTCCGCGGTTGAGTGGTTAACGCAAGAAGCCTGGCAAGTGCCATACTCGATTCGAGTGGACTCCCTGTCTAACTTTCAGCACACGCGGGGCGTAGCAGACGAACTCATTGTGCAGAATCTATATACCGATGCATACAACCTGTCTGATGAGGAACTGGTCTATATTCGGGAGGTTGCCCTGTCCGAGCCTTTGTTGTTGAACCGATTGGTTTCCAACCGCGCCCACGTTACCGGTGTCAATGTGACCGTGCAGGCTCCTGGGGTGCGCACCGATCTGGAAGTACCCGAAGTAGCCGAGTTCGGCCGGGCTCTAGCGGAGCGCATGAGGCGAAAGTACCCAGACATAGAAGTCCGCCTTACCGGCATCATCATGATGAATAACGCTTTCCCAGAGGCTTCCCTGCACGACATCAGCACTCTGATTCCGGTAATGTTTTTGTTTGTAATAGTAGTGCTGGCGTTAATGACGCGCTCTATCGTCGGAACACTGGGTACGGTCTTGGTCATAGCCTTCACCGTCATCATGACCATGGGACTGGCCGGCTGGACTGGAATAAAACTTACCGGTGCCTCCGCCAGTGCACCAACGATTATCCTCACCCTCGCCGTAGCTGACTGTGTGCATATACTCGTTAACTTCATGCATGCCATGCGCGCCGGAAGCGATAAACACCCGGCTCTGGTTGAGAGCTTGAGAATTAATCTGCAGCCCGTGTTTCTGACCAGCATCACAACCGCCGTAGGATTTCTCAGCATGAACTTGGGCGATGTCCCACCGTTCCGAGATATGGGAAATCTGGTGGCACTCGGTGTGATGCTCGCATTCGGGCTATCAGTCCTGTTTTTGCCCGCTTTTATCGCACTGATGCCTATTCGCGTTAAGCAGCAACAGACGCAGGGTGACAGAGCAATGCGTGCGTTTGCCGAGTGGGTTATCGGCAAACGTCGATTTTTACTGTGGGGACTTGGGCCAACCATGCTTCTGCTAATCGCCTTCATCCCACTAAACGAATTCAACGATGAGTTTGTAAAGTATTTCGATGAGTCGATTCAGTTTCGCCGCGATACCGATTTTACGACGCAGAATCTGACCGGCATCTATACCATACAGTATTCACTCAATTCAGGTGAATCGAGCGGAATCTCAGATCCAGATTTTCTAACCAAAGTAGAGAGATTCACGCAATGGTTCAAAAAGCAGCCCGATGTCATTCACGTCAACACCATTACCGATACCCTGAAGCGATTGAACAAGAACCTGCACAATGATTCACCGGACTGGTATCGCGTCCCGCAGCGGAGGGACCTCGCCGCACAGTATTTACTGCTGTACGAAATGTCCCTGCCTTATGGGCTCGATCTGAATGACCAAATTAACATCGATAAGTCTGCGATTCGTTTTGTCGTTACCACAAAAAGTCTGTCCACTCGCAGAACTCTGGAAATGGTGGATCAGGCAAGAGCGTGGCTGCTGGAGAATGGATTGGCGCGCAGCGGTGACGTTGAGGGCTCCAGCCCGAATATCATGTTTGCCTACATCACGGGACGGAATATAAAGAGCATGCTCGTCGGGACTACTGCTGCGCTGATTCTTATTTCGTTGATACTGATCGTGGCGCTGCGCTCAGTAAAACTGGGATTAATCAGCATGGTCCCAAACCTGCTGCCGGCAGCTCTGGCCTTCGGATTGTGGGGTATTGTGGTCGGTCAGGTAGGATTAGCCATATCCGTTGTCAGCGCCATGACGCTGGGGATTATCGTGGACGACACGGTGCATTTTCTTACTAAGTACAACCGGGCCCGGCGTGAACGGGGCATGCAGGCGGCGGATGCCGTGCGCTATGCTTTTTCCACCGTCGGCATGGCTTTGTGGGTGACTTCCCTGGTGTTGGCCGCTGGGTTCCTGGTGTTATCTCAGTCCGCTTTCCAAGTTAACTCGGGAATGGGTTTACTGACCGCTATCGTCATCGCCTTTGCCCTGGTCGCCGATTTCTTGTTTCTTCCGCCGCTGTTGATGAAGCTTGGCAGCAAAGGCCTTGACTAGCACAAAGAAGGGTAAACACAGAATTAAAATCCCACTGTAAATACAAAAGACAATTAATAATAATTAATTATTCCCACTTTTTATTGCAATCAGGTCTTAGCAGAGCAATTCTGCTCAATTGAAGAGAAATTTATGTAAAAGTGGGAATTGATTTAAACTAATAGCCTCAATGTAGCTCTGTATGGGAAATCCGACCTGCTATTATAGCCACTTTTGCAATTCAGGAACGATTTTAGCGGCCAGCACCAAGTCCTCGTAAGTATCGATGTCAGTCAGAATCGTAAGCAACTGCAAATCCGCACCGCAGCGATTAGCGGCGATCAAAGTCTGCTGCATCACTTCTCCGCCGCCCCAGTTGATGCCCTGAAAAAGCCCTGGATGAGTCCGCTGTAAGCCGATTAAATAGTATCCGCCATCATGACTGGGGCCGATCAGGTTCCCACCCTGCTGCAGAATGTGGTACGCGCGACTCAACTCTCGTCCCGGGAGATGAGGCACATCACAACCCAGTATTGCTGCCGGCTGACCGTTGTCGGTGTATCCACGCAGCGCATTGAGCATTTTATCACCGAGATCACCGTCAGACTGGATGCTAACCGTGAACTGATGTGTACGCGCCAGAGAGGTAAACAGTGGATGGCGGTCTTCCGGCCAGGTATAAATGCATCTGGGGCCGGGCCAGTAACGCGCAGCCTGGCGAGCCGTAACTTCGATCATCGCTACCGCCACCTGTGCCGCCTGCCGCGCGCTCAGTTCCGGCATCAGTCGCGTTTTCACCCGACCGCAGATGGGAGACTTAGCGAATAGAATGAGGACCGGCTGAGGCAATTTATCTTGCATCCACATACCTCCTGGCGAGTGACTGGGGGGATACACCAAGCCAGTAAAGAAAGCGCAGCCACCACATGGTCAAAATGGTGCGAATCGGGCCATATGCCTGCCAGCGCCGCGCTGCAGTGGTGACTGAGGCCGGCAGCCGGATCGGTTTACCATAACGCTTCAACTTCCTGCTAAGCTCGATATCCTCCATCAGGGGTATGTCATCATAACCTTGGATTTGGGCAAACACTTCAGCGGTGACAAATATCGCCTGGTCACCCGTACAGATACCGGTCAAAGCTGATCGCCAATTCATAAACCAGGCAATTACGTTGAAGATAACGCTTGACTGATCGAAACGAACGTCAAAACGGCCCCATGGCGATCCTGCGCTGCGCAAAGTATCTATCACTAGCGTGACACCGTGGTCTGGCAATTGCGTATCCGCATGCAGAAACAGCAGGAAGTCCGTCTCTGCCTGTGCAGCGCCAGCATTCATCTGCCCGGCACGGCCAGGTGGGGCACGCACCACTGTGAGGTCAGAGCTAATGGCGGCGCGCAGCGCAGCGTAAGTTCCGTCCGCGCTGCCGCCATCGACGATGATAATGTGGCAAGGCTGCGCGCTGAGGTGCGCAACCAGTGTTCTGACCTGCTTTACCTCATTCAGTACAGGGACAATGACAGTCAGGCTACTACGCTTTGGCTTTGCTGCTGCCGGTGCCGGAATTTTCTCAGACACCAACGGCTTAGCTGTTTCTTTTTCCAGCAAGACGCAATCGCAGCGCGTTGAGTCTAATAAATCCCCCGGCATCGGCCTGGTTGTAAGCACCTTGATCGTCTCCAAAAGTGACGATGCGCTGGTCGAAAAGTGAGTCTTCTGATTTACGTCCCATTATCAGGACGCTGCCTTTGTACAGCTGTAAACGGACCGTGCCGTTAACCCTCAATTGCGAGGTATCAATCATCTGCTGCAGCATTCGGCGCTCTGGACTCCACCAGTAACCGTTGTAAATCAGTTCGGCATAGCGGGGCATGAGTTCGTCCTTGAGGTGAGCAACCTCGCGGTCCAGAGTAATGGACTCAATAGCTCGATGTGCTTTTAGAAGTATGGTGCCGCCGGGAGTTTCGTAACAGCCGCGATTCTTCATTCCAACGTACCGATTCTCTACGATATCGGCACGCCCTATGCCGTGTCGACCGCCGACGCGGTTAAGCGTGTCGATAGCTTCGGCCGGGCTCTTGCCGGATCCGTTTATCCCAACCAGGTCGCCCTGTTCGAAATCAAGTTCAAGGATCTCCGCTTTATCCGGTGCATCCTGGGGTGCATGAGTCCATCGCCACATTTGCGGCTCCGGTTGGGTCCAGGGGTCTTCCAGTATTCCGCCTTCATAGGATATGTGCAGCGCATTTGCATCCATGGAATAGTCTGCGCTGCCGTCCGGCTTCTTTTCAACAGGGATACCGTGCTGATCAGCGTAGGCAACCAGCTTCTCACGCGAGTCCAGATCCCACTCGCGCCAGGGAGCAATGATTTTAATATCAGGCTTCAGTGCATACGCCCCCAGTTCAAACCTGACCTGGTCGTTCCCCTTGCCGGTAGCGCCGTGAGCAATAGCATCAGCCCCGGTTTGCTGCGCAATTTCAACCAGCCTCTTGGCGATCAGCGGCCGGGCGATGGAAGTACCTAGTAAATACTCTCCCTCATAAATCGTGTTGGCTCGAAACATCGGAAAAACGAAATCCTTAACAAACTCTTCTTTCAGATCTTCGACGAACACTTCTTTTACCCCCAGATTCTGCGCCTTAACCCGGGCTGGCTCCAGCTCTTCACCCTGCCCAATATCGGCGGTGAAGGTAACCACTTCGCAGCCGTACTCGTGCTGCAGCCATTTGAGAATAACTGACGTGTCTAGTCCGCCGGAATAAGCCAAAACTACTTTGCCAACCATGTCCGTTTTTTCTCTGTTTAAAGGGATATCTTCTTTGGTTTGCGGCATAGGCTCAAGTTTTACTTGAAAAAATTGTCTTGCTTGGCATAGTCTAGCGAGCCTGGCGAACAGTCGACGGGCTGCGACATGAAAAATCCACTCGATACCATAACCGGCACCATTGTCTCAGGTGTGGTGCTGACGTTGATTTTGTATCTCTTCGTTAATGGTTTCTTGATGTAGCTTTGCGGGGAGATTAACTATGGACCCACTAGTTTTAGCGCTAGAGCGATGGTTGCACATCCTCGCCGGCATTACATGGATTGGACTGCTCTACTACTTTAATTTCATCCAGGTTCCTGCTCTTGGCAAAGCCAAGGCAGACGGAACTGCTGCGGGCATCACTAAGCATATCGCACCGCGAGCGCTGCTCTGGTTTCGCTGGGCTGCGGTGGCAACATGGTTAACCGGTGCGCTCTACTTGATGATCGGCCACAGCACGCCGGAGATGAATGGCGTCGCGCGCGCCTTCATGCTACGAGACTCTGCCGCTCCCATTGGGATCGGCGCTTGGCTTGGCAGCATAATGCTGTTCAACGTGTGGGTCTTAATCTGGCCAAATCAGAAGAAGGTGCTTGGCTTGGTCGAAGCCAGTGACGAGCAGAAAGCGAAGAGCGCCCGGGTTGCTCTGCTGGCTTCACGCACCAATACAATGCTGTCTTTCCCGATGTTGTTTTTTATGATCACCGGGAGTCCATCACACTGGGTGTATTGAAGTCGACGCCGTCAAGTCCAGCGTTATCTTTAAAACCCACCCCGTGCAGAGCCATTAGCACCAAACAGATATTTTGTCCTACACCCCCCTGGCCCCGCGGCCGCGACACTCAAGAACACAGAGATGGGAAACGTAAACAGTCATCTCATGCCAACCTACAAACGACTGCCGGTCAGCTTCGTCCGTGGTCAAGGCGCGTGGTTGTGGGATGATCAAGGCAATAAGTATCTCGACGCTCTGTGCGGCATAGCGGTAACGGCGCTTGGGCACAGCCATCCCGCAGTAGCCAATGCGTTGGCGGATCAGGCGCGAACGCTGACCCATACATCCAACCTTTACCGCATACCGCAGCAGGAAGAACTGGGGGAAAAATTATGTGCGCTGAGCGGCATGGCTAGGGCGTTCCTCTGTAACTCCGGGGCGGAAGCGAACGAAGCGGCAATTAAGATCGCGCGAAAATATGGTCACCAGCGGGATGTGCAGATTCCCGGCATTATCGTTACCGAAGGGGGGTTTCATGGTCGTACGTTGGCTACCCTAACCGCTACAGGGAGTCAAAAAGTTCAAGCGGGATTCGAACCACTGCCGCTCGGGTTTTCCAGGGTACCGTTCAACGACCCCGCCGCCGTGGACAACATGGCAAAAAAGGATCACAGCATTGTCGCCGTACTGGTAGAGCCTGTTCAGGGTGAGGCGGGGATAAATATTCCAAGCCCCGGATATCTCAGTCGCCTGCGTGAAATATGCACTAACAACAATTGGCTGCTGATGTTGGACGAAATACAAACGGGGATGGGCAGAACCGGCCACTGGTTTGCATTTCAACGCGATAAGATCATCCCGGACGTGGTAACAATAGCCAAAGCGCTGGGTAACGGCGTGCCGATCGGAGCCTGCCTGGCGCAAGGTGAAGCAGCAGAAGTCCTCACCGCAGGCAGCCACGGTACCACCTTTGGCGGTAACCCTCTTGCCTGTCGCGCAGCGCTTACCGTAATAGAGCAGATTGAACGGAATCGGCTGGTAAGCAGGGCTGGTGAACTTGGGTACCGTATCTTGCATGAACTGCAGCAGCAATTGCGCGATGAAAGCAGAATAACTTCGATACGAGGCCTGGGCTTGATGATCGCATTAGATTTTGACCGGCCTTGCGCCGAATTGGTAACCATCTGCTTGCAGCAGGGATTGTTAATAAACGTCACTGCGGAAAAGTCCGTTCGACTGTTGCCTCCGTTCATTTTGAGCAATGACGAAGCAGATCTTCTGGTAGAAAGGTTAGTCAACGCAATCAGAGCGTATAATTAGATTACACTGACAGCGTTACCAATTGCACCCGGTGGGCGCTGGCGACCTAGCGCTCCGGGTGGCCGCGCAAAACAGATCAATGCGATTGTTAGAAGTAAAATCCATAGAGTGCAGATACGATACGCGCATCGTTGTTACCGGATTCTCGTTTGAGGTTGAGCAGGGCTCACTCGCCTGTCTGCTCGGGCCGAGCGGGTGTGGCAAAACAACGGTGCTCAGGGCAATCGCCGGATTCCACGCGTTAAGCTCCGGTGAGATATGGCTCAGCGGCCGCGTGGTTGCCAAACCGGGACACGCCATGGCGCCAGAAAGACGTCGCGTGGGCATGGTGTTTCAAGATGGGGCCTTGTTCCCCCACCTCAGCGTGTTCGACAACGTGGGGTTTGGCATTAAAGATATGGCAGCACGCCGGCGTCGAGAAACCGTTAACCGCTGGTTGGAGCGCATGGGTCTGTCAGATATGGGTGAAAGATATCCGCATGAGCTGTCTGGGGGTCAACAACAGCGGATAGCGCTGGCTCGCGCGCTCGCACCAAAACCCAGCCTGGTGCTGATGGATGAACCTTTCTCCAGTTTGGATGTGGAAACGCGGGAACGTTTGGGATATGAGGTTCGCGACATATTAAAAGAGCAGCAAATCACCTGCGTTTTGGTAACGCACGATCAGAATGACGCCTTCGCCTTGTGTGATCGTGTCGGGGTCATGGAAAGTGGCCGCATTCTGCAGTGGGATACGCCCTACCGCCTGTACCACGAACCAAGCACGCGCTTTGTGGCTGACTTTATCGGTGATGGCGTATTTCTTCCAGGAACCTTGATTGAACGAGGCGCAGTAAAAACAGGCTTGGGTATCATCAAGGGACAAACCGAAAGTAACGGCAGTGTGGGCGACACAGTGGATGTCCTCATCAGGCCTGACGACATCGTGCCGGATAAAAAAAGCAGCCTATTGGCAACAGTTGTGCGCAAAGCGTTCAAAGGGCCGGAGACTCTTTACACTCTGCGCATCAGCGACGGCAGTCACGTGCTGTCACTGTTCCCCAGCCATGCTGACTACAAGCTGGGTGAAGCGGTCAGCATCCGTCTGCAGGCTGAGCATTTAGTCGCCTTCCCTCATGCGGACCATGTTTCCTGAAGCAACGGCAAAAGCCATCTCCATCATTGCCGTAGTGTTTACGCTTGGACTACCTGCTGCGTACGCGCAAAACTCAAATATGAAACTGGCCTACGAGGCATTTGACGCGGGCAAAGCCTACAAGAGTCAGGGTGACTTGGCGCGCGCACAGAAAATGTATGAGCAGGTGTTAAGCAACGCCCCAGCTGACACCAACGTCTACCGGCGAGCGCAAACGGAAATCAACTTTCATCTTCCCCTGATACAGATCCAAAGACTGCTATGGGCTGGTAAAACGGCAGCAGCAGAGGGGAAACTGCTGGAACTGCAGCAAAAATTCGATGGTCAGCCCTTACGGCGACAGGAGATTGGTCGAATTCTAAGCGGATTAAAATCAAACAATGACGACGCCTCCTCTGCCGAAGGTGAAATCGACGAGCACCTGCTGATTCGGCGAGTAAAAAAAGCGCTGAACGATTTCTATCAGGTACACAAAAGCTATCCGCTAAACGGCAGAGCTTTGGCCGACGTGCTGTCGTTGAATCAGGCACCGTTGTCGGCGTTTACGATCTGGCGCTACAGTAGCAACGGTGGTGGTTATCTGTTGGTCCTGCGCAGCAAGAAAGACTCCCATCACACCTTGACGATACAAAACACGGGGTTAATGCAGTAGGGCGACTAACCGTTGAGCTACAAATAAGCACCGTTCATCGGTAAACACCCTCAATTCAAGGGGTCAGACTATATTTGTAGGGAACAGAACCTCTATTTACGTCTTACGTGGTCCCTAACGTTCAACACATTATACAAGCAGCAATCCGAAACAAGCGCCGCATGAGTCTGCGCTATGACGGTCGACCCCACGAGCGGATCGTAGAGCCCCACCTTCTTTACCGCTCCGATCAAGATGTCATTACCATTCTCGCCTACCAAGTCCGTGGCTACCATTCTTCCAAACGCCGCGGGTCTTTCTGGCGACCGTTTCAGATCCGTAAGATCGACAGCATCGTAGTAACAGAGGAGCTATTCGCTCCCAGGATGAAAGAAGGGTACATAAAAGTGTGTGACTTGATACAAGGCACCGCTCTCGTTCGGGTCAACGGTGCCGATGCTTATATGCACTTCAACCCGGACATCGCCGGGCCGCCCACCCCGGCATATCTTGCCTCGACGCCTACTATGCTGATGCGCATGATTGGGAATAACCCGGAGGCGAATTCGCCGAACTCACAGTAAAGGGCCCCGCAGGGCCCTTTATTTATTTTTCCACTCAGCCGACGTTTTCAAGCCGCATCATCTAATTGTTCCCTCATCTTCTCCATGGCCCGCTTCTCTATCTGCCGGATTCTTTCCGCGGATACATCGTACTCCGCCGCCAATTCGTGCAGGGTTGGTTTATGCTCTTCCAGCCAGCGCCGCCGCACGATATCCTGGCTGCGCGAGTCTAATACTTCCATTGCCTGTTTGAGCCGGACGTTTCTTGATTGTTCCTCATCTACCATCGATGCCAGGTGCTCCGGATTATAGTTGAGGTCGGGCAAATAACTCGCCGGCGCGTTGTTGTACTCATCGTCAGCGTCGCTGCCGTCGAATGACACGTCCAAACCAGCCATGCGTGCTTCCATCTCACGTATAGTATGAGTCGGAACATCAAGGTTCTCAGATATCCGCTCTATTTCGTCTTCTTTCAACCAGCCAAGGCGGGTCTTTGATCTACGTAAGTTAAAGAACAGTTTTCTTTGCGCTTTGGTCGTTGCCATCTTAACGATTCGCCAGTTGCGCAGGACGTAATCATAGATCTCCGCTTTGATCCAATGCACAGCGAAAGAAACCAGTCGAACGCCGCGTTTTGGATCGAAGTTCTTTACCGCCTTCATCAATCCAATGTTACCCTCCTGGATCAGATCTCCCAGCGGTAATCCATAGCCGGTAAACCCGCGCGCGACCCGAACCACCTGCCGCAGCTGCGACATAACCAGCTCGCGTGCGGCATCTAAGTCGTTTTGTTCACTGTAGCGGATAGCTAGATCACGCTCCTGTTCCGCAGATAAGACCGGTGCAGCATTCACCGCCTGAATATAAGCCGCAAGCCCCTGACTATTCGGTATGTCGATGGGAATAGGTAGAGTGTTGGCCATATGTAAGTTCTCCTGAACTGATGAAAAGGTATTTTAGCACTCGAACAGTTGGAGTGCTAACTTTTACAAAAAGTTCCCTATTTTCAGTGCCTTCTGGGAGTATTCTATCCGATTGGCGGACGCACGCTGGCGCACACCAACAGATGTGCTCATGCCGGCTCGATTTGGCCCAGATAGCGCCCAACCGCTGCGCGGGCAGCAAGCCACCCCAGCGCCGAACCTGCCAGCAGCAGGGTAAAAAACGACCTTGGATCCAGACCGGTGGTCGAAAAATCGCCATGATACAAGCTCACCAGCTCCCCTATTGGATCTTGCAGCAGACCGACACAGGCTGACACTATTGCCCCCGCGCACAGCGCGCCAAGCAGACCCTGCAAAACGCCTCCATACAGGAACGGCCGTCGAATGAAGCTATCCGTCGCGCCGATAAGTTTCATGATTTCTATCTCATCGCGCCGATTCATAATAGCCAGACGAATTGTATTGCTGATTATGATAATCACCGCCAACACGAGCAGAGCGGCCAAGATCAATACCGACCTCTGTACCAGCCTGAGAATGATGTGCAACCGTTTAATCCAGGCCATATCCCACTGCGCTAAATCGACTTCAGGATTGGCCTCGAGCTCCCGTACCAGATTTTCGATCAACTCCGGTTGGTCATGACCGGTTTTCAGGTGAAGCAGAATTGAGGCTGGCAGAGGATTGTCTGACAGGATATCCATAGCGGCACCAAACCCGGATTGATTTTTAAATTCCTCCAGCGCCTGCTGCGCGGTAATCAACCGGCTGCTCTCAATTTCCGGTCTTGCGGCCAAAACGTCTTGCAAAGCACGTGCCGCCTCGTTGGTCGTATCCAACTGCAGAAATACAGATATCTGTGCCCGACCCTGCCACGTACGCGTGACGTTCTGCACGTTTTCGACCAGCAGATACAGCAGCGTGGGCAAAGCAAGGGTGATGCCGATCGCCAGCACCGTCAGTAAAGAAGATCCGGGGGAGCGGACTAATTGTCCCACACTCGAAAGAAAAACCTGAGCGTGTCTGACCAGGTAGTCGCTCAATCTTCCATCCCTTCGCCACCGCGAATTAGCCGACCCTGCTCCAACTCGAGCACGCGTTTTCGCAGTCGATCAATATGGCGGTGCTCATGAGTCGCGATCAAAACGGTTACGCCGAACTCATTGAACTGATGAAAGATGTCCATTATTTCATCCGACAACTGCGGATCCAGGTTACCCGTGGGCTCATCTGCTAGTAATACGACCGGCCGATTCACCACCGCTCTCGCTATTCCTACTCGCTGCTGCTCTCCGCCTGATAGCATGATTGGATACAGCCGCTCTTTATTCAGTAAATCCACTTTATCCAGAGCAGCCCTCACCCGACGGCTTGCCTCACGATGCCCTATCCCCGCTACAACCAAGGGCAGCGCAACGTTATCGAATACCGTTTGGTCATACAGTAGCTTGTGATCTTGAAATACGACACCAATCTCACGCCGTAAAAAGGGAATCTGGCGACTGGACAGTCGAGTAATGTTCTTGTCATTAACGATGAGCTGGCCGCGCGTCGTTTTCTCCACCCGGGTTATGAGTTTTAGCAAGGTGCTTTTCCCAGCTCCAGAGCGCCCGATTAAAAAAGCCATTTCCTGTCGGTCCAGAACAAAGCTGACGCTTTTCAAAGCCTCGTGACCGCTCTCATATCTTTTCGTAACCTGGGCGAAGCGAATCATAACTATGCCGACCAGCTGTTTCTCACTATGCGCATTATTTACTTGCCGGCATCAGCAAGGCATCGACAAATGATTTCGCATCAAACGGTCTTAAATCCTCTGCGCTTTCACCAATACCTACGAAACGAATGGGGAGCTGAAACTCATGGGCGATGGCCACGATCACACCGCCTTTAGCGGTACCGTCCAGCTTAGTCAGACACAGGCTGTCCACACCAACTGCCTCATTGAAATGTTTTAACTGTGAAACTGCGTTTTGTCCGGTGGTGGCATCCAGCACCTGCATAATTTCATGCGGAGCCTTTTCCTCCACTTTTCCCAATACGCGCGTGATTTTTTTCAGTTGCTGCATCAAATCTATGTGCGTGTGCTGGCGACCGGCAGTGTCTATCAGCAGCAGGTCAACGTTCCGCGACTTTGCGGAAGTCAGTGCATCATGCGCTACGGCGGCAGCATCTGCCCCCTGGTGCTGCGCGATTACTGGGATTTCCATCCGCTGCCCCCAAGTCTGTATCTGCTCTATGGCAGCCGCGCGAAAAGTATCAGCTGCGGCTAGCATTACCGATTTACCCTGCTGCTGGAAATATTTTGCAATTTTTGCAACGGAGGTAGTCTTGCCCACACCGTTAACCCCAACCACCAGCATCACGTAGGGCCTGCCGGCTATTTCTGCTACTGTTTTACACGCCGCCAGCGCACCCAGCATTTCAGAATGAATGATCGAATTCAAAGATTCGACGCTGGATATGCTTTTATTCTTCGCCTCTTTCTTTGCTGCCTCAACTATGCGATGGCTCGCCGCAACACCGATATCGGCGCTTATTAGCAGATCCTCCAAATCATCGAAATCTTCATCGTCTAATTCTGCCCCGCGAAATAGCTGGCTGATGCCTCGAGTTAATGTTTGTCTGGATTTGGTTAATCGGTCTCGAAAGTTACTAAAACCCATGTTTCTCCCTGTTGCTGCCGGACTGCTGTCCTATTTTTGGTGCATACATTTTTGACGTGTATCCTATCATGTTCTATTGAACTAACTTATCTACGTTTTGTCTTGTACCTACCGAGTAAACGATTGTTTCGAGGGGCAAATTTTGTCTGATTACGATAGTAACTTCACCCGCTTTACATCTCTGCGTTTTATGGTTGTTTGTATCTTGGCGTGCCTCCTCGCCGCCTGTACAACGCAAAAAACGCAGCAGGCCAATCCTTCCAGCGTGTACCAGAAAGTGCTGGACAATGGGCTTAAGGTTCTGGTCAAACCGGATAGACGCGCCCCAGTGGTAGTCTCTCAGATCTGGTATAAGGTCGGAGGAAGCTATGAGCCTGCTGGGCAGACCGGAATTTCACACGTGCTGGAACATATGATGTTCAAGGGGACTGAGAACCTGGGGCCGAATGAGTTTTCGCGCATAATAGCGGAACATGGTGGGCGAGATAACGCTTTTACCGGTCGTGACTATACCGCGTATTTTCAGACACTGGAAAAATCAAAGTTGGAGATCGCCCTGGAGTTAGAGTCTGATCGAATGCGCAATCTCCTGCTTGAGCCGCAAGAGTTCGAAAAGGAAATTGAGGTTGTCAAGGAAGAAAGAAGGTCAAGAACTGATGATCGACCGCAAGCTTTAGCGTACGAACAGTTCATGTCTTCGGCTTATACGCTAGCGAACTATCGGAATCCCATAGTGGGTTGGCCAGAAGATCTGGACAGCATGAAGGTCGAAGATCTTAGAGCTTGGTACGATGGGTTTTATGCGCCGAACAACGCTACCCTGGTTGTAGTTGGTGATGTTGATCCAACACTAGCATTTGATTTAGCTGAACGATATTTTGGATCCATCCCCAGGCGGGAAATACTGGCAACCCCGAATCCTGTAGAGCCACCGCAAGAAAAATCCAGGCGCGTACAGGTCGAAGCGGCGGCAAAGGTTCCCTACCTGCTGCTGGGCTATCACGCCCCGGTTGTGTCTTCGCTTGAACAACGCGACGGTTGGATGCCCTATGCCCTCGAAATCGCCGCGTACATCCTGGATGGAGGGAAAAGCGCCCGCTTGAGTTCACGCCTTGTGCAGAAACAGATTGCCGCCTCCATTAGCGTTAGCTATGACCCATTTGCGCGCAACCCGACGCTGTTTGTGATCAGCGGCAACCCGGCTCCCGGTACTACATTGCAACAACTTGAAACAGCAATAAGGGAACAAATATATGAAATGCAAAATGAGCTGGTGACCGAACAAGAGTTGGATCGAGTCAAGACACAGATTATCGCCAGCAAAGTTTATGAGGCAGACTCAAGCTTTTATCAGGGCATGCGCCTGGGTATTCTGGAAACTAATGGTCTGCCCTGGCAACTAAGTGAAAAGATACACGAGAAATTACGCAGCATAACGGCCGAACAGGTGCGCGAGGCGGTTAGCAGGCATCTGCTAGACGAAAATATGACCGTTGCTCTGCTGCAGCCGCAGATGGAAGACGAGGGATAGCCATGCACGTCAGGCCAATAATTCTGCTAGTCATCAGTGTCATCAGCTTTGACCTCTGGGCCTCGCCACAAATTCAGCATTGGACTCTGGCGAATGGAGCCCGTGCCTACTTTGTGCAGAGCCATCAATTGCCGATGGTTCAGTTCTCGGTTGGCTTTGACGCTGGCAGCGCGCGCGATCCAGACTCGCTCAGAGGACTGGCTCGCTTCGTCAGCGCCATGCTTGAGGAAGGAGTGAGTGGACTGAACGGCACGGAGATCGCGACACAATTCGAGACCGTTGGCGCAGAATTTTCCAGCGGCAATGGACGAGATATGTCAGTGCTAGAGTTACGCAGCCTAAGCGATGAACCACTGCTCAGCTCTGCTGTCGATGTGTTTACCAGAGTCATTCAGCAGCCGACTTTCCCCGCTGCCGCAATGGCGCGGGTGCGTAACCGGATTTTAACCGGGCTCAAGCGCCAGCAGCAGTCACCGGGTAGCGTTGTCTCCCGCGCCTTCTACGATAACCTGTTTAAAGATCATCCATACGCCAACCCACCTTCCGGCGAGCCGCAGGACGTAACGCGCATTACGCGTGATGATCTGATCGATTTCCATGGCAAATATTTCGTTGGCGCCAACGCGGTAATCGCTATGGTAGGAGATCTGAATGCGGGTCAAGCTCGGCGCTGGGCCGATGCTATCGTCGGACAGCTGCCGCCTGGCGTCATTCCTCCGAAACTGGATGTAGTCCCTCTACTCCCCAACCAGGCGCGGGTGCTGAACGTTCCGTTTGCTTCGACTCAAACCCATCTAATGATGGGGCAAGTCGGGATGAAGCAAAGTGACCCCGACTATTTTCCTCTGTACATCGGAAACTATACGCTGGGTGGAGGCGGATTGGTCTCCCGCCTGTCCAAAGAACTAAGAGAAAAACGGGGTCTGACCTACTCTGCTAATAGCTATTTCATACCGATGCAGCAGAATGGTCCATTTGTGATTAATTTACAGACCAGAAACGATCAGGGCCCGCTGGCTGAACGGCTAGCGATAGAGACAGTTACAGAATTCGTAAAGAATGGACCCACCCAGAAAGAGCTGGATGCTGCTAAGAAAAGCATTACCGGAAGCTTTCCTTTACGCTTCGATAGCAACGCGAAAATTGCCGGCAGCTTACTTAACATTGCGTTTTATGATCTCCCGCTGGATTACATGTCGACCTTCCCTGACAAGATAAATGCTGTGACACTGCAGCAGGTGAGGGAAACTTTCCAGCGCAGGATCTTTCCGCACCGATTATTACGCGTGGTCCTAGGTGGTGGCTAAGTATCGAGATGGAGTACGCATAATCGGTGGCCGTTGGAGGGGTAGAAGAATACCCGTTTCCGATATGGCTGGCTTGAGACCCACGCCCGACCGCATACGCGAAACCCTGTTCAATTGGCTGCAATTCCAGATAGCAGGAGCGGCATGTCTGGATCTGTTTGCCGGCAGCGGCGCGATGTCATTTGAAGCATTATCCAGGGGGGCGAGCAAGGTTGTTGCCATAGATTACCGACAGGAGATAATCGACAGCCTGGAGGAAATTCGCAATTCACTGGGCGCCGAGGCCCTGCACCTGGTATGTGACAGGACACAGACGGTGCTATCCACCCGAGCACTGAGGCAATTCGATATCGTTTTTATTGACCCGCCGTTCGATCATTTAATACACAACGAAGTGTGCAAATTGCTGCAAGACAATGGTTGGTTGTCTGCCGCAGCCCTGGTTTTCATCGAAGCGGCGAAAGACAGCAAGCTGGATCATCCGCATTCCTGGTCATTACTTAAAGCTAAACGCTCGGGCAATGTGAAGTACCTGCTCCTTCGCGCGGACGATTGACTTCAGTTTAGCTTTGTAAGTACGCTGCGTATTCAAAACGGGCAGAGACACATGTCAAAGGCAATTTATCCGGGCACATTCGACCCAATAACAAATGGTCATACCGATTTGATCGTCCGCGCAACCCGTATATTCGACCAGGTCGTCGTCGCTATAGCGGCAAACCCTGCGAAAAACCCTCTGTTTACAGTAGATGAGCGGATAGATATGGTGCGCCACGTATGTCACGATCTAGACATTGAAGTTATGGGCTTTGATGGATTGTTGATCGAATTCGTCAGTGAGCAAGCGGCCCAGGTTGTTATACGCGGGTTGCGTGCGGTATCTGATTTTGAATTTGAATTCCAGCTTGCTTCCGCCAACCGCAGGTTGAACCCGGAGGTGGAGACTGTGTTCATGACCCCATCAGAAAAACATACCTTTACCTCGGCGTCACTGGTTAAAGAGATTGCTACTTTTGGTGGCGATGTTTCCAGTTTTGTCGATCCCAGGGTTAACCAGATTTTACTCGACAAACTCGGCGCGCAGCGCCCCGTCTGACATCGGCTAAACACTCTTATGGCACTTCTGATCAACGACGAGTGCATTAATTGCGACGTATGCGAACCGGAGTGTCCCAACGATGCAATCTATCAGGGTGAAGAAATCTACGAAATCGACTGGCGGCGCTGCACGCAGTGTGTGGGCCACTTCGATGCACCTCAATGCCAGGTAGTGTGCCCGGTTGACTGTATCGTGTTGGATCCAGACCATGAGGAGAGCGAACAGCAACTGCTGTTCAAGTATCGCATTCTAGTTGCGTCCCCCAGTGAGAAATAGCATCGGTGTGCCGGCGACGTCATATGCTATGGCTGAAGTAATGAAGAAACTGCTCTCATCTTTAGCCATTGTTATCTGTTTTTCAACAACGCAGGCGGACAGCAGCAAGCCGCCGGGATGGGCGGTAGCGAGCGCTCACCCATTGGCCACTGAAGCCGCTTATTGGATTGCTGCACAAGGTGGCAATGCTTTTGATGCAGCTGTAGCAGTCTCAGCCGCTCTCAGCGTCGCCGAGCCTATGAGTTCGGGCATCGGTGGCGGCGGGTTTTGGTTGCTGCACCGGGCTAAGGATGGATATGAAACCATGGTGGATGGTCGAGAACGCGCTCCGTTGAAAGCGCATAAAGACATGTACCTGGATGAAGACGGCGAAGTGGTGCCACAGGCTTCCCTCGATGGTGCCCTGGCAGCGGCTATTCCAGGCGAACCCGCGGCGCTGGCACATATTGCCCACAAGTACGGCCGCCTGGATTTAAGCATATCGCTTACCCCCGCGATTAAGATTGCTGCAAACGGATTTACCGTAGGCCCTCGTTTCCAAAGTCTGACCGATTTTCGTAAGTCATCATTCAACAACAAAGCTCGACGGCTTTTTCTCGATGGCGATCAGGTACCGGATGTTGGCGCGATTATCAGGCAAACCGAGCTGGCGTCGACGCTTGAGGAAATAGCCAAGCACGGACACCAAGGTTTTTATGCCGGCTGGGTGGCAAGCACTTTGGTCAGCGAGGTCACGACTGCTGGAGGTATATGGACCCAGCGGGATTTATCCGCATACCAAATCGTGGAGCGCACTCCGGTTCGAGGCGTCTATCGCGATGCCAAGTTTGTCTCGGCTGCACTGCCTTCCTCAGGCGGCATTGTACTTAGCCAGATGTTAAACATGCTGCAAGCGGTGGAAGCGTGGAATCAGGAACGGATGTCACAGTTGCATATCACCGTCGAGGCGATGCGACGCGCTTATCGTGACCGCGCCCTTTATTTGGGCGACGCTGACTTTATCAGCGTAAACCAGGCAAAACTGCTATCCGTAGAATATGCCCGGCAACGCATCAGTAGTCTGACCGATCAGGCCACCGACAGCGAATCCCTAACTAAGCTAGACGACAAAACTGCGGAGGGTGAAAACACCAGTCACTTTTCGATTATCGACGACCAGGGCAACAGGGTCGGTGCGACGCTAAGCATCAACTATCCATTCGGTAGTGGTTTTGTATCGGCCGGTACGGGCGTGGTGCTTAATAACGAAATGGATGATTTTGTAAGCAAACCGGGGACGGCTAACGTTTACGGATTGGTCGGCGGTAAAGCCAACGCTATACAGCCGGGAAAGCGCCCGCTATCCAGCATGTCACCCACATTCGTGGAGACCGAAGATTTCGTTGCTGTACTAGGTACACCCGGAGGGAGTCGAATTATCACTATGGTGTTGCTGGCGCTGCTGGAGTTAGTGGATAACCACCAGCGCGATGTGCAAAAGGTAGTCAACCTGCCCCGCTTTCACCATCAGTATCTACCCGACCACATAACATACGAATCCGATGCCTTTGATCAGAGGACAACTTCAGCCCTGCGCGCCAGAGGCCACAAACTGATGGTCAGGGAGCGGCCGTATGGTGATATGCAAGCGGTACTGTGGAACTTGCGCCGCAACGAATTGTCTGCGGCCAGTGATCGCAGGGGAGAGGGCTCCGCCAGAGTCTGGCAATAGACTCGGGCGAATCGAACTAAGCCGTTTGTTCCAAATCGCCCGGTTCCTGGGCGTTCAACGCGACTTCAATATCGTTAACTAGGGATTCCATTTTCGCATTCTGCTCAGCTATACCGTCGCGGACATACTCGAGTTCAGCCAGCCGATCGTCCAGCGTATCACTGGCTTTATGTATTCTCTTAATACTTTCCAATCGTCTCCTCAGCTGCACCTGATGCTCCCGAACCTGTGTTTCCATGGGCGACATTATCGTGCGCAACCAGTCATAAGCATCTCGATTGGCACGTTCATAGGTCTGCTTTATTTTGGCGACGACCGAATCGTAGAATCGCCGAGTCAGAACCATCTGTTCCGTCATAACCATCGACAGTCCACGTATAAAATGATCATGTCGTTCAATCAGGCGTTTGATTTCACGCTGATACTTGTTCGTGGAGAAGCGGCGAGGCTTGATATTGGCTAACCCATGCTCCTCTTGAAACTTGCGATACACCCCTTCCATGAGTTCCTGAATCTCTTTGGATTGCTTAGCAGCCTTGTCGAATGACTTGGTAACTTCTGTAAAAAACCGCATCATACAGGTGCGCAGGCCGCCCGTGGTCAGGCTCATGGACATGTCTTTCTTCGTTTCCGCAATCAATACTTCAAGCTTCTTCGTACTTAAAGACTCATAAAGTTTGTTGGTCTGCTTGGTAAAAATGGAGCGGGTGGCCTGAAAGCGCTGAAGATTTTTCTCCAAATGCTCTTTATCCATACGCACTTTCTGCATCATATCCTCAACTACTTCCATGTTTTTAGTATTTAAACGCTCCAGCTCGGAGATGTGCTCTTTTACATCATCTAATCTCTGGGCGTTGATGACGCTCGCAGTTTTGTTGATTTCATTCAGCTCATTGCGCACATTGTTGCTGACGATGTCACGCTTAGCCGGTATGAGCAAGTTGGTTAACGCATTCTCAAACTCTCTGATCCGGCTGTTGGCCAGAATACTCTCGTTAGCCCTTATCTTGCCAAGCAGCGCTTTCTGGGCCGACATCGGAAAAATACGGCTCCGGTCGATCCCCAGGGTGTGCGCAGTGCTCTGTATTTGTCGCTCAATTTCATTTTCAACCTGATATGAGTCTTTTAGTTCATCCCACAGCACATCGATTTTATTCAGCACTACCAGCTGGCCTTTACTACCACCGCTAACGTTGATGTGGTCACGCCATAAAGTCATATCCGATTTGGTAACGCCGGCGTCTGCGGACAGGATAAAAATAACGGCGTGCGCGCTGGACAACATGTTTAGAGTCAGTTCTGGCTCCGCTCCCAGAGCATTCAATCCGGGGGTATCTAGAATTACCAGGCCCTGCTGCAGCAGCGGGTGCGGAAAGTTAACCAGCGCATGGCGCCAGCGCGGAATCTCCACCTGCCCGTCTTCTGTAATCTGCATCCCGTCTTCGTGCGCCGCGTCGTCAGCTATCGGCAGGCCCAACTCCTCCGCTTGCTGTCGGCTTACCAGTTTTACTTCGGTTAATTGCCGCAGAACATCAACAATCGAATCCGTATCATCTGGATCCAGCGGGATATTGTCCCACTCTTCCGGAAAATTCTTATACTCGTTGATCGTCGTCTCCTGCCCGCGCGTCTCGATAGGCAGTAAACGCAGGCAGGGGTCCCAGTCATCGCGATAAAGCAGTTCCGTTGGACACATAGTGGTACGGCCAGCTCCGGATGGAACCACCCGCTGCTCCATTTCGCCGAAGAAAATGGCATTGATCAGTTCTGATTTGCCACGAGAGAATTCTGCGACGAAAGCGACATAAAGACGATCATCGGTTAATGTGAATAGTAGCTGAGTCAGACGCTGATCAACCTGACTGTCGGCCAGCCCCTCATCATTCAGCCAGTCGCGATACGCTTCGATGCGTTGCTGAATGGATTGCCGCCAACTGCCATAGGCGTCCAGCTCCTGTCCTATATGCGCGATCACGTTGTTGTAAATTGATTATGTGAGTGGGTTCAGTCAGAGAATGCTTGCAGCTTTCTTATTGTATACACTAAAAGTTGAAGAATTGCAAAAAACCTACCATTAATCAATAACATCAAAATAAAACCAAGAAACCACTTTAACCTATACTAGGATTGACAACGGACACAATAAAAGCTCGACCGTCCCGATATGACTTTACGCCGAATGCGGGCACCGCAGCGCCGACACAATTCTCCTTCTTTCCCGTAAATTTTCAGCGCGTGGCGGAAATACCCTGGTTGCCCGTTCACCCGTTGGAAATCTCTCAAGGTGGTTCCGCCGGCCTGCACCGCAGCCTGCAGAATTCGTTTCATTTCACGCGACAGAATCCGATAGCGAATTAGGCTTATCCGGTTCGCCGCCCTCTGCGGGTGTATCCCCGCAGCAAACAACGCCTCATTTGCGTATATGTTGCCTATCCCGCTTACCACTCGCGCATTCATCAGTAGATTCTTCACCGCCCCTGTACGACGTCGCGCGGCATGATACAGGTGGTCACCATCGAATTCATCTGCCAGGGGTTCCGGCCCCAGGTTTTTAAGCAAACGATGGTTAAGCGGAGCATTTGACCATAATATGCAGCCGAACCGGCGGGGGTCGCGGTAGCGCAGACATTTATTGCCAAGTATAAAATCGACATGATCGTGAGACTGCGGCGATGTGCCCGTCTTGAGTACGCGCAAACTCCCCGACATACCAAGATGAATTATGACGCTGCCTACACTGGTGTTTAGTAAAAGATACTTGCCGCGCCGGGTTACACTTTCTATTTTTTGTCCAGTAACTTTGCTGGACAAGCGATCCGGCACGCGCCAGCGTAGATGCGGATTACGAACCTGCACAGCTTGTACTGTTCGATGAGTGACATAAGGTGAGATGCCCAATCTGGTAATTTCAACTTCAGGAAGCTCCGGCATGATTCCAATTTGATTTTAAACAGGTAAACTGCAGCTAGCACGAAAACTGTTGCATGGGAAGTAAAGGTTGAACATGGTGTTTCAGGTAACGCTCAATAAAAGCGGTAACAAGTTTAATGTAAAAAAAGAAGAGACGGTGCTCGATGCCGCGTTACGATCAGGGCACGTCATTCCCTACAGCTGTAGATCTGGAAGTTGCGGTTCCTGTAAAGCCCGCATTCTATCCGGCCGCATCGACTATGGGGAGTATGAAGGCAACATCCTAAGCGAGGCTGAACGCGCCCAGGGTGTGGCTCTGCTTTGCCAGGCCCATCCGCTTGCAGACCTCATCGTGGATGCCCGTGAAGTCACCGTGGGAGAAGAAATCCAGATTAAACTGCTGCCGTGCCGAGTAATGAAATTAGACAAACTCAACCACGATGTAATGCGCCTGTCGTTGAAGCTTCCACAAAATCAGCAGTTCAATTATCTGGCTGGACAGTATATAGACCTGCTGCTGAGGGATGGTCGTCGACGCAGCTTTTCTATTGCCAATGCACCGCGCGAAGGCGGGGAGCTCGAACTGCATATCAGGCGCGTGCCCGATGGTTTTTTTACCAACCAGATCTTCACTACCATGAAAGAGCGCGATCTGCTGCGCTTTCAGGGTCCGCTCGGTACTTTCTTCTTACGACAAGACTCTGACCGGCCCATTTTATTGGTAGCCGGGGGAACCGGATTTGCACCGATAAAAGCGGTAATAGAAGACGCTATCGAGCAAAATATCACGCGTCCAATGCATTTATTCTGGGGAGCGCGAACGGAAGGCGACCTTTACTTAGATGGACTGGCTCGCACGTGGGCGGAGCAATATGAGCACATTAAATATACGCCCGTGTTATCTGAAGTAAGCCCGGGCAGCAGCTGGTCTGGAGAAACTGGCTGGGTGCATGAGGCATTACTGCGGCATCATTCTGAGTTGAGCACATTCGAAGTCTATATGGCTGGTCCGCCGCCCATGATTGATGCCGGTCACACTGCATTCACCGCCCATGGATTGAACGAAGATAATCTTTACTTTGATTCTTTTGAATTTTCGGCGGATGCGCCGCAGCTCTCGTGATAAAGCGCGGAGAAGTCGGTTCAATAAAACCGGCTCTGCCCCCTATCTCAGCTACCGCTGTGTCGCATCTCTTTGCCGCCGGATTCATCCTCTAGCGGGCGGTCGAGCGTCGCAACCTGGGGAGCGGCCTGTTCTATCCCCTGCCGATACAAGTCCAATGCTTTCTCTTTTTCATCCAGCTGTTCCAGCAGATGACCCAATTCTCGGTAAGCCTCAACTGTACCACCCAGGCTAATGCAGGCCTCAAGGTAGCTGCGTGCCTTTCCCCAGAGTTCATTATTTAGAGAAATCTGAGCCAGGCTGAGCATCAGTTCTGGGCTGTCTTTGTGCGTTGACGCCCATTCCTCTGCGCGCTTGAGCTGAACTGCCGGATCTGGGGCGCGTACCTGACCATATAAACGCACCAGGCGCGGGTCCCATCTGCGATTAATAGACTTACGCAGCAGTTCTTCCACCTCTTTGTGGGCCTCTTCACTCATCAGCCTTTCCGCGTAGGTTGCCAGTAACTCCGGATTGTTCCGATCTTCGCGCGACATGGATCGCCAATGCTGGTGCAGATCGCCGCTATTTGTTGAGTGGGTCAATAGATGCCTATTAGTAAGCTGTTGCAGCCGCTCGATTTCAGCACTGGGGGCGGCTTTATGTTTACGTACCGCCGGCAATACATTCTGTAGAGCATTCCAGTCCTTCGTTTGCTCCAATACTTTCAGACTCAACCCCAGAACTCTTTTGTTCTTTGGCGTCCGATTGCGCAGACGCTTTAACGTCTCGCTGGCCTGATCATACTGGCCGGAGCGAAACTGTAGGTTGGCCTGGGTTAGTCCAATTGCTGTCGATTGATCCGGGTCACTGTCCATGGCCTGCGCCAGATAATGATCACGCTTTTTATAATCGCCGCGGCCGTGAGCAGCATGCGCCGCTCCCAAGTAGTTTAAAGCCGGGGACTCAGTTTGACTCAGATGGCTTAGTAGAAGACGCTCCGCTTGCTGCCAGTCTCCCTCGATTACTCGCATGATGCCGTTAACCTGCAACTTTCTCGCTTTGTTCTGCGATCGACTGGTCTGCCAATCGCTGAGCGCGCGTGGAGAGCGCCAAAGCTTTATCAAAGTTCGGATAACAAAATACATAATTCCGAAGAAGAGCAGTAGCAGAAACATGAACAGGGCTAAAGACAGCTCAATACTCCAGGGCTGCAGCGTAATCAGCACGTACCCCGGATCCTGCATCACCATAATCACGAATCCCGCGGCCAGCGCCAGCGCGACGAACACTAAGAACAAGAGCGTCATCTCGATTTTATCCGCGATTTGATGGCCTGCAGCTCAACAATGGAGCCGGTTATCTGAGGGCGCTCGGTTGTCAGCTCGTTCGCACTGATTGCCCTAATTTCCGACAGCGCAGCCCGCACTGCCTGTTCATCGGTGTCGAAATATTGCTCGATCCACTGTCCAGCCTGCTCCAGGTTAGCCTTAAAAGTTGCGGTATCGGTGCGCAGCGCTGCAATCTGTGCACCAGATAGCATCAGGCGCAGATTGGCGAGGAGGAAGTATCTCTGTTCAGGCGACAGCAACGGTTTGGCCGCTTCGGTTACGTTCTGGATGCGCACCAGATCCTTAAGGTCAGACAGCAGGGCCTTGCCCGCGTCGGCCCAGACATTGTCAGAAGCGGCAGCATTCGACTCCCCGTTTTCCGCCGCAACCGGTCGATCCGGTTCGGACTGCAGAGGTAATTCGTCCACATTTGCAGCCAGCGTAGACAGGCGCAAAGCAATACCAGGCAGATCTACCTGCTTGATTGCCTTAAGTTGAGTCATTTCTTCTGCGATGAGCCGTCTTACTTCTAACAGCTCTGGATTTCCCAGCTCAGCCAGCCTCCGGTCCGCCAGCTCGAGCGCAATAATAGCGTTTGCGCTATCACCTTCCAGACTTACGCTGTGGTTGGCCATGCGCAGCAGTTGTTCGACCTCTTCCAGCGCCCACGAGTCGATGCTACGATCAAGTGAGTCGTAGAGTTTCGTTACCGAGTTTGTCAGTTCTTGCTGCTGTTGCTCCAATGCAGCAACACTCGCTTCAAGCTTCTGAGCAATCAGCTGAGTGAGCTGCTCCTGGCCGGAAGCCAATTTGTCCTGCTGTTTCTCCAAAGCCGCGGCCCGTTCGAAAACTCCCTTCAGCTCGCCGCGAAGGTTCTCGCTGGCGAGCTCCTGTTCGTGCATTTTCTGCACGTCCAGGCGGTACCACAGGTAGACGCTACCGGCACAGGCGAGGATGGCGATCAGTAGTGCTAAAACGCCAAGTACCCGGCCTGCCCCGGCTGCCGGTGCCGCAGGCGATCTTTCTGCTTGCCTATCGTCCGCGGTTTCCGCTGCCGGGGATTGGTCTTCGCTGCTGTCCTCCGCTGGTGGGATGGGTTTAGCACCCCCACTGGCGGACACATCGCTTGTTGCTTTATCTTTATCGGAATCCATGGCTTCTTTAAGTGGTTTATTTTGACTTTACCAAAACTAACCCATGTGCGCACGTCAGGGGACGACTCTCACGTCGTGTTCGTCGCCCCACGCTTTGCCAGGTGTAGCCTTAGTTTTAACTTCTACTCGACGCGAGCGCCACAAGTTTCTCTAAAATTTGTTCGTTACCGGCATCTTCCACAACCGTTACGTTCCCCCTCCATCCAAGTCGGTCGGCGGCACGCCTCTGGCGTTCCCCGATTACCACCAATTCCGAGTTCAGCAGATAATCGTACTCGTTGTGCGCGACGATATCCATAAAGTTTTGCAGTCCGTCGACGCTGGTTGTGACAATTACGTTGAAAGCGTCGTTTTCAAGCGTAGGCTCCAGCCTGCTTGAATCGACTTGCGGCAGACGTCGCTGATAGCACTCCACGTATTCGACCAGCGCGCCCCGGTCGAGCAGGACCCGGCGCAGAAGAGGGCGGCCACCCAGGCCCCGGCAGATGAAAATACGCCGACCGCTTACCGCCTGCATGTCGGGTGTGGCCAGCAACGATTCACTGCTGGCCGGTGCGGGGCAGGTCAGGTCAACGCGCAGACCGTGCTCCATCAACGCCCTAGATGTCGCCTGCCCGATACTGATAATTTTGATCCGACGGGAATCAACGCCGGCGCTTTTGAGCAGCGTTGTGCCGAATTTCACCGCGTTTGCACTCACAAAGATCACCCAGTCACCGCTGCCGATTTGCTTTACCCGTCGCTCGAGCAGCGTCGTATCCGTAATAGCGGCAATTTCAAGTGTAGGAAAACTCACGGCTCGACCGCCGGCCTGTCGTATTAGGTGCACTAACTCGACGGCTTGATCTGCCGGTCGAGTCACCACTGCAACGAGGTGACTCAGGTGGGATTGCATGCCGGGGTAGCCTAAACCGATGATACCGCACCGGCACTGCTGTTGAGAGCTGGAAACATGCTTAACCCTGGCGTTGTCCCGACGCAGCGGGCAAACAGATGGTCAGCCGGAATGATATACCTCGCGCAACACATCATGTGCCCCGAGTTTTATCAGCTCGTCTGCTGCCTGCTGCCCTAATTCAAGCGATCGTTCGGGCGGGCCTTGCACGCTGGTCCGCATTATATTTTTGCCATCAACGCTGCCAACTAATCCCTGCAAACACATTTGATCGTCATGGATTTGCGCGAAAGCCGCTATTGGAACTTGGCAACCACCCTCCAGTTCCCGATTCATCGCCCTTTCGGCCTCAACGCACTGTCGACTGGAAAGATGGTTGAGCGGAAAAGTCAACTCATTAACAATATTGTCATCGCTTCGAATTTCCACACCAATCGCGCCCTGACCGACAGCCGGTAAGGATATTGTAGCCGGGATACACTGTCGAATCCGTTCGCTTAACGCCAAACGCTCGAGACCGGATGCTGCAAGAACAATGGCTTCGAATTCCCCGTTGTCCAGTTTCCTCAGGCGGGAGTTCACGTTACCACGCAGATTCAGCACGTTAAGATGTGGATATGCATGGCGCAATTGACACTGTCGCCGCAGACTGCAGGTTCCGACTCGCGCACCGGGCGGAAGCTGGTCCAGAGAGTCGTAATCGTTCGATACCAGAGCATCGAATGGATTATCACGTTTGCAGATGGCCGACAAACTGAACTCCGCAGACAAAGACACAACGACATCTTTCATGGAATGCACCGCAAGATCTGCGCGCCCCTGCACCAGGCTCACCTCCAGCTCTTTCATAAACAGGCCCTTACCGCCAGCACTGGCCAGCGGCGCATGCAATATGCGGTCTCCGCTAGTCGTTGTCTCTACGAGGTCGACCTCCAGGCCAGCGTTATGCGCGATGAGCTGTTGCGCTACGTAGTTAGCCTGCCATAATGCCAGCGGGCTTTTACGGGTAGCGATCCGCAGGCGGGTCATGATAAAAAGGACATGCCGAGCATGCGCGATGCGCGGGCGAGGCGTTCAGCGTCTGGTCCAGCGGCGTACTTCCGGTGTGTGCCGTCGGCTAACATCGAGCTTATCGTCAATCTCCCGCAGCAATACCCGCCATCGCCCGGAAGGCTGCTTTTCGATTCCGCGTATGTAGTCCACTGCAACCAGCGCGTTTCTATGAATGCGCAGAAAGCGATCGGCGAATTCTTCCTCAAGGCTGACCAGCGAATCCTCGACTAAATGCTGTTCGTTTACCGTTCGGACCGTTACGTATTTATTATCAGCCATGAAATAGACGATATCCTGCACAGGGATCAGCGTTATTTGTCCGCGCATGTGCACACTGATATGGGTGCGTGAACTGGGCTCGCCTTGTGCTCGGTTCAGCTCACGCAGCTGTTTCAATGAAACCTGCTTGGCTTTTTGCAGTGCCGATGACAGTCTGTCTTTGCGTATTGGCTTTAACAAATAGTCAACAGCATTGACTTCAAACGCCTCCAAAGCGTGCTGATCGTACGCCGTGGTAAAAATAACCGCGGGGGGCGTATCCAGTGACTGCAAATGCATAGCGGCTTCCAGACCATCCATCACCGGCATACGTATATCCATCAACACGCACTCTGGTTTTAGGTCCATGGTTTTTTCTATTGCCTCGTTACCATTCATCGCTTCTCCAACGATAGAGTGCTCGCCATCCTTCTCAATTAATTCACGCATGCGCGCGCGCGCCAGCTTTTCGTCATCGACGACCAAAATTTTCATTTAATACCCCCCTCAAAAGCCGGGTGCTTGATCTGTACGGAAAAATACTGTGGATCGTGTTGAATCGTCAAATTTGCCTTTTCTCCATAGTGTTCTCGAAGCCGCAAACGTATGTTATCCAATACCGCTTCACGCTCCTGATCTTTATCCCAGGGAGCCTGCGGCATTGGGCTGCCCACCGCCACCAATAAATCCTCGTTTTCAATATGCAGACTGATATCTATATTGCCACCCTCCGTTAACTGTTCTATTCCATAATGAATTGCGTTTTCAAGCAACAGCTGCAGCATAAGAGCGGGCGTTTTAGCTTGGCGGCTGATACCATGCACCGACCAGTTGGTATTCAACCGGTTCTCCAGACGGAGCTTTTCTAATTTCAAGTACTTCCGCGCTATTTGCATCTCATTCTGCACCGGAATCAGGTCTTTGCTCTCGTCCAGCATCATGCGAAACAGATCAGCCATGTCCTCAATCGCTGATTCCGCCCGCGCCGGAGCGCGCTGCGTGAGACTGGCAATAATGTTCATGCTGTTGAACAGAAAATGAGGACGAATACGCAGCTTGAGCACGGCCGAGCGAGCACGCTCCGCGGCCTGCGTTTTTTGCCGAAGCTGATGGCGGGCAACAAAGTAACGCAGCGCCAGTGCATTTATGATCCCGCTGACTATCAGGTTCTGCGCGTGGAAATACGGGTGCCACTCAGGACGGGCCGAGGAGATGTATCCAAATGCAGCAAGCAGCCACACCGACAGCTCGCCAACTAACCACGTAATACAGAGCAGTATTGCAAACGCGGCCAGCAGCGCGCGCCTTTCAGATAAGCGATTAAGGTGTGGGCCGGCCAGGCACAATGCGCCGACGCTCATCACCGCAATCCACTGCAGAAAAAGGGAAATCAAAAACAGGTCGTGGAGGATGCTGTTTGTTATGGCGGGGGTAACGACGGTAAATATAATAGCCAGAAATTCAGCCAATACCACTATGTTTAAGACCATTTCCCCCTTGCAGAAATTGGGAAAAAATGCCGCTTCTGGGGAGATTTGTATCAAATCTTTGCTCTGACTCTGCTCGGTCTGCACCACGTCATGTAAGTTCACAAGATGCTGCAATATAGCTATCCCCGAACAATCGGCATGCTGATCTTTACATGATAGCTTCCCTTTTGCTCTAGGTTTTGCAGCGTAGCCCGGCCGCCGAAATGGCGGGTTAGCCGCTCTCGCACGTTGTTCAATGCGAGTTTATTACCTTTCCGGTGTTGCGCCTGGTTCGTAACCTCCGGCACCGGATTGCTGATCATAATTTTCAAATCCTCGCCTTCAGACCAGAGCTGTATGTCTACTGTCCCACCGGCAAAACTCGGTTCTATGCCATGGTAGACGGCATTTTCAAGTAAAGGTTGCAGCGTAAGTGAGGGAATCAGCGCGCTTCGAGGTACATTGGAAGCGGTCCATTTCACCTGTAGACGGTCACCGAGTCTCAATTTCTCGATATCCAGATATTGTCGGGCAAGCTCACCTTCAGCGGTTATAGGCACCATTTTGCGCGCGTCCGCCAACAGAACGCGAAACACGTCAGCTAAATCCTGCAGCGCCTTTTCTGCCATATCCGGATCTGATCGAATCAAACTGGCGACGCTGTTCATGCTGTTAAATAAAAAATGGGGCCGAATGCGCGATTGTAACGCCTGTAGTCTGTCTTGCTGCTGGGTCTTGCTCTGCAACTGAGCCTGTTGCGACACGATAATATAGCGCAGCGCCGTAGCAATAATAATTGCGCTAATGACTGTTAGCCGCACCAGTTGAATGAGATGATCAGCCGGCCAGCGCGTTTCCGTTACCGCGAAGTGATGCAGACCGAACAGCATCGCCTCGAAAACGCCGATAGCGATGAGCAGAAGCACGATGAACGCAACGGCGGCACCAGTTGGCAAATCTAATTGATGTAGTGATTTAGCGCCGCTTTTTAAAGCGAGTATGCTGCACAGCGCCACCGCTTGGGTGAACGCGGTGAGCAGCAGGAAATCATGCCAGGCAGCTATATCCAAAGCGCTGTTCCGCGCAACGGCGAGGATGACGGCAACCACCTGCGCGCCGAGTATAAAGCGCAGGGTAATAGGCGTAGTCCTTAAGTCAGGAAACGCTCTCTTCTGAGGCTGGGTTTCGTCTTGCATAAACTCGTTCAAGGATGGAGATGCGCAATATTAACCCGCGCGGGAGCGGTCCGCATGCCCAACATTAACAATATAGCGCGAATCCAAAAAAAACCCCCCGAATTCGGGGGGTGAGGTGACCTGATTCGGAAACAGGTGGGGGTGTCTGAGGAAGGTGTCCCGAACCAGGATAATCTCTAACCAGATCTGGTTAGCATTTATTGCAGAAGTCTAGGTCACTGCCCTGGGGCACGCAATGTGCCGAAGATAAGCGGGGGGCGAGACCGGACAAACGGCGTTCGGCTGGCAGCGCTCCGGCAGCCTCTCAAACTAAAGCCCTGAGTTATACTCAATCCTCCACTCGAACGATGTAATTGATGGCAACCGATAAACCTTGGGGCGGGAGATTTTCCCAACCTACAAACCAAATGGTAGAACAGTTTACCCAGTCGGTCGATGTCGATCGAAGACTGTACAAACATGACATAAGGGGCTCCGTGGCCCACGCGCGGATGTTAGCTAAAGTCGGCATTCTCAGCACGAAGGAGAGCGAGGCAATTGTAAGCGGCCTGAGAGAGATCGAGCGGGAGATTGAGGATGGCCGGTTTACCTGGTCTGTCAGCCTGGAAGATGTCCATATGAATATCGAACACGCGCTGACGCAAAAGATTGGCGAGGTGGGTAAAAAGCTGCATACCGGGCGCTCGAGAAACGATCAGATTGCGACGGATATGCGGCTCTTATTACGAGATGCGGTGGATGAACTGACTGCGCTGCTGTACCGGCTGCAAACCACGCTTCTAGACATGGCTGAGCGTGAAGCCGAGACCCTGATGCCGGGATTAACCCATTTACAGCTGGCCCAACCCGTCACCCTGGGGCACCATCTCATGGCCTGGTTCGAGATGCTGGACAGAGACAGAAAACGTATGACAGAGTGCAGGCAGCGCGTCAACGTTCTGCCACTTGGGTCGGCCGCACTCGCCGGCACTTCGTTTCCTATCGATAGAAGTTTTACCGCAAAAGAGCTTGGATTCGATGCAATCTGTGCAAACTCTCTTGATGCCGTGTCTGACCGGGATTTTGTAATCGAATTCTGCTCACACTCGGCGCTGCTTGCGGCTCACCTGTCGCGAATAGCGGAGGAACTCGTGCTGTGGGCTTCGGATCAATACCGTTACATAGAGATTGGTGACGCCTTTTGCACTGGATCCTCGATCATGCCGCAGAAGAAGAATCCGGATGTGGCTGAATTGATTCGAGGTAAATGCGGTACGGTGATCGGCAATCTGGTCGCCGTATTGGTACTGATCAAAAGCCAACCCCTTGCCTATAATCGCGATAATCAAGAGGACAAGTCCCCGCTGTTCACTACTGTCGATACGGTAACCGAGTGCGTGCGGGTGCTGAATGCCATGCTACCAACCATTGAAGTGAAGCGAACCGTTATGCGGCGGGCGCTGGAGGCTGGGTTTTCTACCGCTACGGATCTGGCGGAGTATCTGGTGGGGAAGGGCGTTGCCTTTCGCGATGCACACGCGGTAGTCGGTAAAACCGTACGCTACTGCATCGATACTGGCGTTGGATTAAACCAACTGTCCCTTGATCAATTACAGAAATTCAGCCTGGTGATTGATGATGACGTGTTCTCCGCAATAAGCCTTGAGGGTTCGATCAGAGCACGGGCACACCCGGGAGGAACCGCTCCGGAACAGGTCAAGGCCGCTGTCGCCGAGGCTCGAAATCGGCTAGTATCGACGCCTGGCGAGCGAGGTCGGCCGTAGAGCCGCAAACCTGAAAACCAATGTTAAGATGGACTCATGGAGCCATTACATATCCTGCGCGAGGTTTAAATGTGTAACACTTCTCCCCGTCGGTTGCTGCCGTTTTTCCTAGTGTTGCTACCGGTGGCGTTGACCCTGGCCGGCTGCGGACAAAAAGGGCCGCTATATATGCAAGACGAAGCCAACTTAGACCAGCAACAGCTGCTAGACCAGCAACAGCTGCGGGATGAGGAGCTGGAGATTCCAGGGGAGGACGTCTTGGGCCCGCAGGATATTGGCAGAGATAGTGGCAGCCTAATCCCATCTCGCTAAGGCGGAGTGCGAGAGGGGTGCGGTCGGATCATGGCTTTTTTTCAGCGACGCAACGCAGAGCTGTATGCGGAACATGTTGCTCTTTCTACCATAGCAGAACAGGTAGGTACCCCTTGCTACGTTTACTCCCGCGCACAGATTGAATCCAACTGGCGTGACTATGATCAGGGTTTCGGCACCCATCCTCATTCAATCTGCTACGCGGTAAAAGCCAACTCCAACCTGGCTGTGCTGGGGGTGCTGGCAGAACTCGGCTCCTGGTTCGACATTGTGTCTGCCGGCGAGTTGGAGCGGGTTCTGCTCGCTGGCGGTCGCGCTGACCATATTGTGTTCTCGGGTGTCGCCAAAACCCACGATGAGCTGCAGAGGGCACTGCGGGCAGGCATCCACTGTTTCGATGTCGAATCGGTAGAAGAGCTGAGCAGGCTGAATCGAATTGCGCAAAATCTTGAGCAGATTGCGCCTGTCGCCGTGCGGGTGAATCCGGACGTTGACGCTAAAACGCATCCATACATCGCCACCGGATTAAAACAAACAAAATTCGGCGTCAGCTTCGATGAAGCCATCGCGGCATACAGAAAAGCTAAGGTACTGAACAATATTCAAATTATCGGAGTAGCCGCCCACATCGGTTCTCAGATCACGGAAGCTGCGCCATTCTTATCGGCGCTGGAACGCCTGCTTGCGCTGGTAAAGGATTTGAAGGGAGAGGGGATTCATATCAAGCATCTGGATATCGGTGGGGGACTGGGCATTCGGTACCACACTGAGTCGCCGCCAAGCTCACAGCAATTGATTGCATCACTGGTGCATGTAGTGCAAACGAGCGGATGCAGCCTTCCCCTTTATGTTGAGCCAGGCAGATCTATAGTCGGTAACGCTGGTGTGCTGTTAACAAAAATCGAATATCTTAAATCGAACGCCGGTAAAAATTACGCCGTGGTAGACGCGGGTCTGAACGATCTTTTGCGCCCGGCGCTGTACGGTGCCTGGCAGAACATAGTTCCTCTGCGCCAGAGGAGCGACGTCGAACCGGCAACTTACGATATCGTGGGGCCGGTATGTGAGACCGGTGACCTATTGGGTTCACAGCGGAAGCTCGCCGTTTGCTCCCAGGATGTCCTGGCTATCGCCGATGCCGGCGCATATGGCTACGTTATGAGTTCCAACTACAATTCCAGACTCCGCTCAGCAGAGGTAATGGTTATTGGTGACCAGTTTCATATCGTGCGCAAACGTGAAACGATTAACGAATTGTTGGCTGCAGAATCTTTGCTGCCAGCCAACTGAGACGGATGTTTACGGCATTGCGCAATCTTTTTCTTGTTGCTGCTCTTGTTCAATCCCTTTCGCTAGCGCAACCAGGCTATGCCTTTGATTATGAAGATCTGACATTTCTGATTGAGAGCAATAATCTCACCTCCGTAGAGCAGGTCATTGCTCATCTGCCCCAACCTTTTCTGGAGAACTATACCCTGGCCTATGACAGCCGGAGCCTGCATGGATCCTCATACGATTATCCACGCGCAGTTTTATTTGGCACCGATGCTACGCTGGTACTTACCTTCAACGGTGACCCCGCTCATGCTAGATACCAGCATGTGGAGGCCATGCAGTTTAGGCAGCAGAGTAACGAGTTTGAAATGCGCTCAATCTCATTTGAAGACGACGCCCACCTCTCAGCCAAGAACCCCCCGCTTTGCCTATCCTGTCACGGTAATCGCCCCCGGCCCATATGGAGCAGTTATAGTTACGCAGATATCGAGGAACAACAGCACTGGCCTGGTTTTTATGGCTCGATGCACGATGCCCCAAGCTTGGACTCAGTTGAAGCAGAGGCTTATGCCAACTTTCAAAGACTCGCAACGCGTCACCCCAGATACCGATACCTCAAATTCAGTCATGCTGAATCTAAATGGTACCCGTATGGCGACGGTCCGTATGAACATCGATTCCGGCCCAACAACCGCCTGGGAAACCTGCTGGCCAGGCTAAATGCTAGAAGGGTCGCGACCGATTTAATGCAAAAGGAGTTTTTTCTTAAGTATCCGAATATCAGCCTGCTATGGCTATTGCAATGTGACCAGGCGGAAGAGGATGACTACCTGGCTTTCGTTAAATCGGTCTACGATGGGAGCTACACGGCTCTGTCTGATATAAGGCTTGCACAGTATCATTCTAAATCCGCGGAGCAGGTAGCTTTTGTGTTTGAAAAACTGCTATCTGGGCTGGACGTGTATACCTGGAATCTCAGTCTCGATCCCCAACCGGATGATGAGCGCTTCTTTACGGGCATGGTTTCTATAGACGAACTCGTTGCCGCAGCTGTCCTGCAACGCTTGCCAGATTCTCACTGGATACATCGATATTTCCTGCCGTGGACAAACCAACAGCTGTACGAAACATTCCAGCCTGGATACTATGCCGCCAATATTGCCCCCGGTGGCATCGGTAATGTTTACGATATGATGGGACTATTTTTCGACCGAGACCATGCCAAGCAGGCCTGCGCGCGACTGCAAGCAGACGGTAGAAAAGAGGCGGTCATAACCAAGGCTGATTGGCAGTGAGCATCGGGATTGTCTGATCTGTTTGACTTCGATAGGCCTCCTCCACTGTATGCCGTAATGGGCAACCCCGTGGCGCACAGCAGGTCGCCAGAAATCCATCAAATGTTCGCCGCACAGGCGTCGATAAAAATTGCATACCAGCGCATCCAGGTCGATGTCGGTGGATTTGCACAGGCTGTGAGCAATTTCCAAGCGAATGGTGGACAGGGTTTGAACATTACCGTTCCGTTCAAAGTGGAAGCCTGGGAATTGTGCGACGTACTGTGCGAACGGGCACAAACCGCCCGCGCAGTTAACACACTGTGGTTCGATAACGCCGCTATTCATGGCGACAACACCGATGGCACCGGCTTAGCCAACGATATTTTAAGCAATTTGCAATGCCCGATATGCGATAAACGATTGCTGCTGCTGGGTGCCGGGGGCGCTGTCCGGGGAGTGCTGGGTCAGCTGCTGACGCACCGACCAGCCAGCGTTGTAATCTCCAATCGGACAGTTGACAAAGCGGTTGAGTTAGTACAGCGGTTTCGAAAACTGACACAATGTAACTTAAGAGGTTGTGGTTTTGAGGAGGTAAAGGGGTTGCACGTTGACATCGTTATCAATGGCACCGCGGCAAGTTTGCGCGGCGAGATTCCGCCGTTACCCCCGCTTCATATCAACGATGAAGCCCTGGCCTACGACATGGTGTATGCAGACCGGCCCACGGCGTTTATGAACTGGGCCAGCGACCTCGGTTTCAATAAGATCTCCGATGGCCTGGGTATGCTGGTGGAACAGGCTGCCGAATCATTTCATATCTGGCACAACGTCAGACCGCAAACCGCGCCGGTTATTCGAACACTTCGCAGCGGTGCGTAAGTCATATTCTTTTTTTATTGCAGTACTTTACTTAAGGTGATCTACAGATGAAACCACGCTGCTCTCAACCAGCCGGTTCTGTTAAGTCATCTGAGATGCTGATGCGGGGTGCGCAGGCTGACCAATCGACGCGGCGCTAACTAACTATGTCAGAGTAACCAGCTCCTCCGCTGCCGTGGGGTGGATGGCGACGGTGTTGTCGAAGTCTTTTTTCGTAGCCCCCATTTTAACCGCTACCGAGAATCCCTGGATTATTTCATCGGCAAAGTCCCCAGCTACATGACACCCCACAACTCTCTCGTTTTCGCCAGCAACAACAAGCTTGACCACCGTCGGCGATTTGTTCGTCAGAGGCGCGTAGTACATATTGATGAATCGGCTGCTGTAGATTTTAACGGCGTCCGCACCGAATTGATCGACCGCCTCGCTTTCAGTCAGGCCGACGGTACCGATAGGTGGATGGCTGAAAACCACGCTCGGAATGTTTTCATATTCCAGACGCGCCTCCCTGTCTCCGGCAAACAATCGATCCGCTAATCTCCTGCCGGCAGCGATGGCAACGGGAGTAAGCTCAACTCGGCCACTCACATCCCCGACCGCATACAGCCCTTCAATGCTCGTATTTTGGTATAAGTCGGTGGCAATGTAGCCCTGCTCGTCCAGGTTCAATCCCATATGATTTAAATTGAGGCCAGCCACATTCGGTCGCCGCCCAACTGCCCAGATGACGCAATCAAGCCGAGCGATGGTTCGTTCGTCCTGGCTGTGCAAAGTCATCGACCCGTCTGACTCAACGGCCAATCCATCTGTCATGAAACCCGTCTCGAAGTGGATCCCAGACGCCTCCATCTGCTGCATAACCAGATCGTGCAGGTCATGATCAAATGTGCGTAGCACTTTTAGCTTGCGCAGCACCTGGGTAACCTCGCTGCCCAGCTCGTTTAGCATGCCCGCAAATTCAGTGGCGATATATCCAGCTCCAACAATGGCCACTCGACGTGGCTGTTCCTCTAATTTGAAAAATCCATCGCTGGTGATGCCCAGTTCAGCGCCCGCAACATCCGGGACTATTGGCTGTCCACCCGTGGCTATTAAAATATGCTCGGCCTGATACTTTTTATCATTTACCTCAACGATTTTCTGCTCTAAAAACCGAGCCCGTCCGAGTATTTTGTCCACGCCTGAGTTATCTAGATTCCGGTTGTAGATTTCGTTTAATCTTGCTACATAGTCATCTCTGGCAGTTTTTATTTTTGCCCAAGTAAAATTCTTACGCGCAATATCAAAACCATAGGCCTCGGCGTGTTCGAGGGTCCCGGCAATTCTGGATGTGTTCCACATTACCTTTTTTGGTACACAGCCTACATTGACGCAGGTTCCACCCATTCTGTTATTTTCAATTAACGCTACCCTGGCCCCATGCTGAGCCGCGCGTCTGGCTGAAGCGATACCGCCGCTCCCCCCGCCGATAACGAGATAATCGTAGCGCTGATTCACTTTATTGATTGATTAGTTTTTGCTTGACCTGGAATATACAATGGAGAGAGACGTTACCGCACTAATTACGTTTAGCATCCTAGCTCAACTGTATTTAAACCTTTTCACCAATAACCACGATTTGATATGAATCAGCGTAACAACGACAGCAATCCGCTGCTTGACCTGGGAGAACTGCCGCAATTCAGCAAGATTAAGGCCGAGCATGTAACGCCAGCGATAGATTTCCTACTGCAAGAAAACCGGCGTGAAGTAAAGAAGCTGGAAGCAATTTGCGCAGACGCAACTTGGGAAACTTTCGTCAAACCGCTGGAGGATTTAAACGAAAATCTATCGAAAACGTGGTCACCAGTATCACATTTGAACGCAGTAAAGGATAGCCCGGCCCTGCGCGAGGTATATGAATCATGCCTGCCCAAACTCACCGCTTATGAAGCAGAGCTAGGTCAGAATGAGAAGCTGTTTCTCGGTTTTAAAACACTGCAGCAGGGACCTGAATATACAGCTTTGAAAAAGGCCCAGCAAAAAGTAATAAGCAATGCGTTGCGCGACTTCCACCTGACAGGAGTAGACCTGCCCAAGGCAAAGCAACACAGGTTTAAACAAGTACAGCAGCGACTGTCTGTGCTGATGAATCAGTTTGAGAGAAATGTTTTAGACGCTACCCGTTCTTGGCATCTGCATATTGACCGGGAGGAAGATTTGAGTGGATTGCCGACCTCTGCTTTGGACATGTCACGCCAGATGGCGCAGCACAATGATCAACCGGGTTGGCGATTTACTCTAGATGCACCGTCATATCTGTCCTTTATGACCTATGCAGATAATCGAACGTTACGCCGGTCCATGTATGAAGCCTATGTCACCAGAGCCAGCGACATGGGGCCTGATGCTGGCAAGTTCGATAATTCTGAGAAGATAGCGGAGATTCTGCGACTGCGTCGAGAGAAAGCTGAGCTCCTTGGCTATCAGACCTACGCCGAGGTGTCCCTGGTAAAAAAGATGGCGGAATCCCCGCAGCAGGTATTGGAGTTTCTGCAGGATCTGGCTGATCGCGCCAAACCCGTTGCGCGGCGAGAATTAGACGATGTCAGGCACTATGCCGCCGAGCAGTTGAACATAACTGACCTTGAACCATGGGATTTGCCCTACTGCTCGGAAAAATTGAAGCAATCGCTATACCAATTCAGTGAGGAGGAAGTTCGCCCATATTTCCCGGCGCCTACCGTGCTTAAGGGCATGTTTGAAGTCGTGCACAGATTGTACGGCCTGAGAATAGAACGGGTTACCGGCGTGGACGTGTGGAATCCACACGTCGAGTTCTATCAGATCCAGGACGCTGCGGGTCAAACACGAGGTCGCTTTTACGTCGATTTATACGTCCGTCCGCATAAAAGGGGAGGCGCATGGATGGATGATTTTGTCAGCCGTAAGACCGATAACGGAAACTTACAGATACCTGTAGCTTTCCTCACCTGCAATTTTTCGATCCCATCTAAAGACAAACCTGCACTGCTTACGCACGATGAAGTAATCACCTTATTTCACGAATTCGGCCATGGCCTGCATCATCTGCTGACCACGGTAGATTACGTCGGGGTGGCAGGCATACATGGTGTTGCGTGGGACGCCGTAGAAATGCCCAGCCAGTTCATGGAAAACTGGTGCTGGCAGAGTGAAGCACTCTGTTTAATCGCTGGCCATTATAAAACGGAGACAACCCTGACTGACGGTTTGCTGCAGAAAATGAGAGACGCCAAGAATTTTCAGTCTGGTTTACAGTTACTAAGACAGCTCGAGTTTGCGATGTTTGATATGCGCCTGCACCACGACTTTACTCCGGATGGACGTAAAAGCGTACAGTCGTTGTTGCATGAAGTCAGAGATGCAATCGCGGTGGTTTTCCCGCCCGAGTACAATCGGTCGGAGAATTCCTTTTCCCACATCTTTGCCGGCGGATACGCCGCCGGTTACTACAGTTACAAATGGGCTGAGGTTTTGTCCGCAGACGCGTTCAGTCTGTTTGAAGAGCGCGGAATATTTCATCAGGATACAGGCCAATCCTTTATGCACAATATTCTGGAGACCGGAGGATCGGTCGACGCCTTGGATGCCTTCATCGCCTTTCGCGGCCGGCAACCCAGAATTGATGCCCTGCTGCAGCATAGCGGGCTGGAAGCATGAGCTATTTGATCGTCTATACTTCAGTCTATGAACAAGTTTACGACAATCCTAATCAGCATGCTCATGCTGCTGGGTAGCGCGCATGCCCAGAAACTGTACAAATGGGTAGATGACCAGGGTAACGTTTTCTATCAGGATCAGCTCCCACCGGATGCGGACGAAACGACGGAGGCGTACGCGGAAGATCCGGAGCTGATTGATGCAGCTAATCCCAACCCCGCCGCCGCCGCCGCAAAGAGTCATCCTGTCACCCTCTTCTCTATTCCGGTATGCGATGCCTGCGATCTGGTGCGCAACATGCTGAAGAAAAACGGCGTCCCCTTCAATGAAAAAGATGCCAATGATGACCCTGCGGTACAGAACGAGCTGATGAAGTTATCGGGACAACTGTCTGTTCCTCTGCTGACGGTCGGGAAAAAGGTGATCTACGGATATAATTCGATGGCAATTGAGGAAGAATTATCCAACGCCGGTTACTTAGGCGACAAATCTAAACGCAGCGCTGAGCAAAGCGACTCGCTCTCCCCGGAGGAGGTCGAAAAGCAAGCCGCGCTGGCGGGTGCAGAGTTCGCATCTGAACTGGAGGAGCTGGAACAGAACAGTCCGGATGAGCAGGAATTGGTTGAAGAAATCCCGGAGGATGAACAGATCAAGGTAGGGCAGTAAGAAGCTTAAGCTGCGCTCGCCTTTACCCCCATCGACACCGGCAGAGATACTGCTGGCTAAATGTTTGATTCCACTCGCGTGCCGCCGATGGCGCAGGTTGAGGATTCGACTGTGGTCGTGGACCCGATTTGCGCCTCTATCTTCCGGCGGGTTTGCGCCAGCGCTTGCATCACGTCGTCTGGAAACTCATCGTTTCGAACCGTGACCGCCGCAATTTGCTTGCGGGCAGAGTGCGCGCACCCCCGCTCACTCAACACGTGGGCGAGGTTATTGCGGGCAACAACCATCCCCGGATCCAGCTGCACCGCGCTGCGGTAGGCGGATTCAGCTTGCCGCAAACGTCCCTGGGCGTACAGCGCGTTGCCTAATCCGAATTGAGCCATCGCGCTCGCCGGCCATCTTATAGTGGCGATCCTAAATGACTGCAAAGCAGCGTCCAATGCGCCGGCAGAATGCAAGGATGCGGCGACCTCAAGGTATCGCATCTCCTCGGCATCGACGGGCAGCTGCCCTGGCCTTAGCACGACCAAACCCCATTTATCCGCCCTACCCCAGGCTCGGATGAAATTATCGGCAGAGACAACTTTGCGCCTGTCAGTAGCAGAACGAAGAATCACCTTGTCGGCCGCCGCGTCGTAGCCGACGACAACCGCATAGTGCCATACGGGGCGAGATCGCCAGCCCAGGTCCAATAGAACAAGCACCGGATTACCGCCTCCTACTTCCGTCAGCAGACTAGTTAAATCCGGGTTTACCCGATACGGCATACGCTGGTAATAACGCGTGGCGGCCATAAGCTCAATCTGCAGGCTACCCCTTTTCTTCGGCAGGTACACGCGACTCGCTAAGGCCTGCGGGTCGACCTGTACCCCACTAAAGTTGAGCAACGAGGCCAGAGCGGACGGACCGCAGTGATACTGCTGCTGTGGGAAGAAGGGCGTGCTCGCGAGCTCTACAACCGATGTAGTCTGGCTAGGGGGCAGCGCTGGCTGTAAGACAGGAGCGGAAACGCACCCTGAACTAAGGGCAGTCAACAACAGCAGCAAAATGGTAAACCGCGTGCTCATCCGGTCTGCGCCGTGCGATATGGTCTGCGGTGGCCGCGATGTACGATCTTTATTGGCATTTACAGGCGGGAAAACACGTTGGTGACGCCAAGTAATTCCAGAATTATCAGAACTACGAAAACGATGCCAATGACTTCCAAAACACCTGCACCAGCAGGCAGATTGTGGATGCTTTGCTGTATTTGCATCAGCTCGGCATCCGTCATGACCGCGACGCGTTTCTTTGCCTCATCCGCACTAACGCCCAAGCCCTTAAGCTTGCTGGCCACGTCGTCCCGCATTAACCATCTGCTTATCTGGTCAATGTGTTCGACTCGTTGCTCGATGGAAATTGCTGTTTGCGTCCCAATCATAGCGGCACTGACTGCGCCTGGGGTTGTTGCCACCAGTGTACAGACGCTGGCCACCAGCGCGATCAGGCGTCTTGTTACTATTTGCATAAGGTTATCTCTTGCTCGTCATGAGCTGTGAATTGCTTTTGGCGGGAGACCGGTTTTTGTATCCTTGCCGTGGGCGGTTTATCGGCCGTCAATGGCGGATTAAAACTCGACTTTCATCCTGAGCCGGTTCCCCGATAACTTAAAAGAGAGCGGACCTGACTCCTTAATGTTGAAACTGAAATCGTGATTATATGACAAAGCCGGATCAGGCTTTATGAGAACATGATCCGGGCCGGAGGAGGAAGAGCAGGGCCGTCTGCAGGGCTCAAAACCATACGGTGTTGCCCAAACACCGTCTCTGAATCCAATATCCAGCGTGCGCAGACTCTGGTCCAGTATCGGCACGGTAGAATCATCCTCTGCCAGGCAAGGATTCGCCGCAGCTACACCGATACACAGCGCCAGCAACAGCCGCGGACCTTGCCGATTCCAACGCATTATTGTCAATGTCACGGGCAGCTTCATCCCTCAAAATCACCCCATCAACGTGTAAAATTAAGGTGTTTACATAAAAGCGTAGTAAGTGCCTATGAATTATAGATGGTGGTTTACGCGATATTTCGCCACTTTTTTTACATAAGTTCTTAAATGCTGTGGAAAGTGTCGAATATGCGGCTATCTCGCCGTTATAAGCAGGCAGAATGTCACCCTGAGATACTATCGAGGTGCGTGTTCACCATGAACACCTGGGGCGGGAACCGTTTCCCCGAAACCGGGTGCCGCACGGTTCTTTTACTAACAAAATCAAACAGTAACGGATTAACCTGATAAATTTCATTGAGCATGTGTTGCTCAGAATCCGTAATGAAACCGTGGTAAGCCAGTAAACGCGTGCTGATTGCCATATTGATTGCCGGTAACGGATAGTCACTTCCGTTGACCAGGCGATGATGAACATCGGACTGTTCGAGCAGTCGCGCGAGTGGTCCCGGAAGGCGGTTGAATTGCGTTAACGCCGATATATCGCCGAACAGATTGTTTTTGTACTGTGCTGCGCGCATCAGGCGTAAAAACAATTCAAAATTATCCGTCAACCCGTTACCGGTCAAATCTACGCTCCGCCCCGCACTGGCAGCATGGGCCATGATGATTTTCACTCCTTTATCGAGCGCTGAGATTAGCCGTTGCGGATCGCCAAATGATTGATCATGTCGCGATGAGGAGATCGCGTACTCCACACCGACATGGGTCAACAGCACCATTTTATGCGCGACCAGCGCGTCATAAAATTCAGCCAGCCGAGGGTCATCAGGGCGTATACCCTGCGCGTTTGGCAACCACTTCACAAAACGAACACCCTGCCCGGCCCAGTACGCCAACATTTTTACAGCATCTTGCCGGTAGGGATGTATGGATACTGCCGCGGTAAAAAGTTCCGGATACTGCCTGGTTAACTGGAAGACGTACTGATTGGGCACGTAGAGTTCACTTTTATCAATACTGCGCATGCCGTCTTGGGTGTGATAGTAGTCAAAAGCCAAAAGTTGATACTTACCGCGTACCGGCATTGATTTTATTAATGACACCAATCGATCAACATAATGCTGGTCAAATCGCCGTAAATCGCTTACGCCGGAAGCACGTATGAATACGTCTCCTTTTATTTTTTTGTGCAAGCCCCACCAGCTTAGCAGTCCGGGGTCCACCCAGGAACCGGTCGATTCCTGGCTCATGCCAATTATGTGCACGTGATAATCTTTAAGGCTGCCTGGTTCTATGCCGTCGAACGCCTGATCGATCAGTTTCCGAGCTCCCGCGCTGAGAGGCTGCGTCTGGGTTGACAGGTGCGTCGATCCGGCAACAGACTCAATTATTCGGGAGTACGAAAAAAACACTAAGGCAGCGCCGGCAGCGATCGTGACAGCGATCCACACCAAACATCTGCCGCCTCTGTGCATCTCAATTCGACGCCTGCGTTATCACTCTGCGTATATCCGCTAATCTGGCCTGATCTAAAAAACTGGTTTTACCCTGCGCATAAACAATGCCTAAGTCCCGCCATAACTTCGCCAGGTCAATATCAACCGACTGTTTTCCCATTTCATCGTAAAACTCGGTCAGCACCGGATGCCCTAGGGCACGATCGGCGATTGCAAACAGATGCCGGGGTTCGGACCGCTGCAAGATGCTGTAGCCGCTGGCCACTAATGCGCGTAAACCATCGCGTAAAGATTTTTCTCCTCCGCTTCGCTGCAAGATCTTGATATCGGCAAGAAGAAAAAAAAGCGCACCACCCCAATAGGTCCTGCCCCAACTCGGCGTATAGTCCAGGCCCCGGTCACCCGGTTGTGGCAGGCCGTGAGGCATGCCCCGCACAAAGTTATCCCACACGCTCTCCGCGCTGATATCACCAGCCTGCGCCCGCGCAATAGATTCCACATACACCGACAGCCCCTCTTCAATCCAGTGATGCCTTCTGTGCATTTTGGGGAAAGTGAGGTGAATCAGTTCATGTACCAGTACCCAGTCATGCATAAGATCCGCGCTATCGGTTGATAAACCAATTTTGACATTGACTACCGCACCGACCTCGCCCATAGCGATGCCGTGCAAAACACCTTTGCCGGATCGGCCGCTGACTGCCACATACGCTTCTTCCAGGGGAAAGCCGCCGTAGTAGAGAGTTACCGCATTGACCGAACGCTCAACCCATACAGTCAACTCGCTCATGGACAGCCGATATGCATCATCCTCAATATACAGATGAATTTTGCCGCCGTCGGCATCAATGATCGCGTCGAATGCGTCGGCAGTAGAAACTGCCAGCAGCAGCCAGAGCCCCGCGAGCAGTGTTTGCACCATAACCCAGTATCTGCTGGGTAAAACACTTATCGTCATGCGGCGGGTGGGAAGTTTGGTGGTGGCGCTTGGTTTACCTCAAGAAAAGTCGTTCGCTTATCGTTAGTGTGCTTTTTTCTACCCGGTACTTAGTGGACAGACCAAACGTTGCCCTGATAGTTCCCTCTGGCTTTCCGTCGATGAGCTGCGGCAACAGAAGCCCCTGGAACAACACGATGAAGTGCGTTTGGCTCTCGGTAAACCCAATCTTGTAGTGCTTGAGCTCTTTTTGCTCTTCCGTCAAATCAGGCAAATTTCGAAAATCCTCGTAACAAACCTGCCACGCCGCGAGGTAAGGACCAGGCACCAAACTCTGATCCGCGTCTATACCGAGGAAGTTGTTTTCCTCAATGTCTCTGCATCGATAACCGTGATCCAAGGTGCAATCAGCCTGCATGCTGCGCACATATTCAATGCTGTTTTTTACCGATTCTTGCACCTGTCCTCCATACCCCTGGTCTATAGAAAAAACTAAAAAAGCTGCTGCTGCCAAATTTAGTCTGGCACGGCTCATCAGTTCGCTATGCGGCGAATGGTGGTAATACGGCCCGTTTGCAACTGATGATACTTCATGAATCCTGCGGGGGTTCCCAGATATCCATCCACACCGGCCTGAATATCCGACAGAATATCTTGTGGTGAAAAGTTTTCGTTGTCGAAGCGAGGATCCGGCCCACCGTGAGTATGGTATGACGCGGTAGCCCGCGTGTTCGCGGGCACCATATTTGCCGGATTGCCGATATTGACACTGGCGACCTGCCCGGCAATCGGCTCGGTACGCCCAAAGCTCCCATCCGCATTGCGATATATCCATCCACCATGCTCGCGGTTTTCCCTCACCGAAACCGGATTAATGCCGTTAAGCACGTTAAATGCTGCCTGGTTTTGCGAAGCAAACCTCTGCGCGCCGTCCTGGCCATCGTCACCCGAGCTGACGGCGGCCGCAATCACCCCCACACCCACGCCTACACCCACTATTGTGGCCCACTTCTCGGTGCTCTTCTTGCGCTCCTCCTGCTCGTCAGTAGGGGTTGTTTCAGCTGCGCCGAAAGAAATTGAACGGCCCAGGGCACGCTGATATCGAAACATGAGCCTGTGCTCGCCCCCGTCCGCATAAAGAGGATTGCGCGCGTCCTCGATATCGATGGACCAGCGTGAACGCCGCCTGTCCTGCCAGGAAAATCCCATCCGGCGGACGCGGGCTCCAGTTTCGCTATGAATCTGCTGCCAGGCTATGTTCATTCCCGGCCCGCCGATGGAAAAATCAAGGCCGTGACCTACCCAGTCATCTCCTTTCTGCAAACCAAAAAATCCGCTCTTCACTCGGCCTGCTGCTAATCCCGCGTAGTAACCAGAACGATCCTCAACGCCCGGCGCCTTTAGCTGAGTGGCAGAAACCTGAGCACTGATCCCATCGCTTAAGCCTAAATCTAAAGCGGCTCCGTAGAATCGAAACGGCAGGCGGGAGCCGCCGTGGAAAAAGTAATGATCGAGGTCTCGATATAGAGCCGTACCCGTCTGTGAAAACGAGCTCCCCTTTCCCGTATATAACGCCAACGTGGCATCGCCTGAGGAAAAACCAGCATAGTGATGCTGCTCGTTGAGAGCCTGGGTTGTGGCGTAGTGCAGTACGCTGGTGCCAACCGATCGATGCAAAGATAGCGTGGTAACTTCTGATCCGTTGTATCCGCTGAGAGACTGGTGACGACTGCTGCGGTAGTAGCTTTGCACGCTCGCTGAAAAATTCTCGGCATGGAAAAAATTAGCAAAGAGCGATTCATTGTTGGACCCTACCTGACCCAGGCAGAGATGGGGCGCGCAGATAGCGCTTAAAATAAAAACGAGTTTACGCAGTCTCATACATCCGAATGTGGCTGTTACATCTGTAACAAGTATACGCAAACCCTACAGTTTGGTTTAAACTGGGATAAAAATGGCTTAAGCGCTGGACTTAAAGCGCATCTTTCCCTGCTCTGGCACATGCCTCATCCTGCTCCGGCAGCGCTCCTGAGACTCCAACGGCTCCAATCAGCTGCTGTTGGTCATCGTATAGCAGCACCCCGCCGCGCAGCGGGACGACGTTGCCCCCGCTCATCGCGTTGAGTGCGTTAATAAATCCAGGATTTGGCCCGCCGGATTCATAGCGTTCAGCGATTTTATCGCTGTCCACCCCAAGCCCAAGCGCTCCCCAGGCCTTGGCATGGCACACTTTTACGCGCAAAAAATTTAATCCGTCTTCCGCCAGAAAAATCTTAAGATGGCCACCGTTATCGAGAACAGCCACCCCGATAGGCGGCAGTTTTAACTTCCGCGCTTTGGTCAGCGCCGCCGCTGCGACTGCATTTGCTTGCTCCAACGTAATCATACTTAAAGTGTAATCAGATTTGATCTAGTTAATCGAAATTCAAAAGACATCAAGGCTAACCTTAGCCAGGCGGCTACAGCATCCCTGTTGTCCACCGCCATCACATTCAAAAAGCGCCGGCGAGACAGAGGAATACTTTTACTGCCGCTCAGCATCAGCGACGGGCGAGAGCAGTAGCAAGCCCCAGGCCGGTGAATACAGAACCGCTGACGTATTTACCGTAGATCATGCCGGCGCGTTTAAATCGCTGCCGCAACCTGCCGGCAAATACCGCGTACAGTCCATCACTCATAATGCCGACTGCGATAAACAGCAACCCCAACACCACCATCTGCATGGAAACTGACAGCGTCCCTCCTGGATCGACAAACTGGGGAAGAAACGCGAAAAAAAACAGGGCAGTCTTTGGATTGAGAACATTTACCACCACACTCTCCCGGAAAATAGTGAACAGATGTTTGCTATCTACAGGCTTGTTCGCCGTAACCTCACTTTTGCTGAGGAAACTCTTTATCCCGAGGAAAATTAGGTAGGCTGCGCCCAGATACTTGGCAATGTTGAACGCCGTTGCTGACGCCAGCATAACCTGTGACACGCCATAGGCGGCGGCCGCAACGTGGAGCAGAGTGCCTACGTGCATACCGATGGCTGCTACGATACCAGCCAATGTCCCCTGGCTCACGCTCCTGGCTACGATATAGATAACCGCCGGCCCGGGCGTAATCAGCAGGATCAAAGCTGCCAGTAAAAACAAAGTTAAAGTATCAGTATCAATCACTAGATTCGATCCAGTCTTGTCACGTCAACACAATCGTTATGTATACAGCACTATCTCTGCCACACTAGAATCTGATTGTTGGCCGGCATAGGATAATCGGCGATAAGCGACAAACCGCTCTCCCGCGCCAGATTATCCACTTCTTCAAAGCTCCGGATGCCCATTTTTTTATCCTGCGCACGCAGCGATTGATCAAAGCGCGCATTGCTCTCGCTGGTGTATACGCCATCATAGCGAAACGGCCCGTACACGCATAGCCGTCCCGGTTGTTGCAGTACCTCATCAACTCTCAGGAAAAACTGCTCTACCTCTTGCCATGACATGATGTGCAGCGTGTTCGCGCTGAACACACTGTCGGCCGAGACATCCCACGGATGGTTGCGCACGTCCAGCGCCAGCGGCATGTTCGCGTTTTCAGGACCCTCTAGCCTAAGCCTGTCGGTGACCCAATCAAGTGCGCCGGGCTGATCACTAGGCTGCCAGATAAGATGCGGCAGGTTTGCCGCGAAATAAACCGCGTGCTGTCCAGTGCCGCTGCCGATCTCGAGGACAAATTTACTCGCGGCGAAAACTTCCTTGAGCACTTTTAGAATCGGCGCTTTGTTTCGCTCGCAGGCTTCAGAACACGGTAGCACGGTGGTCTTCAGACTAGCGCGCTGATAACCCCAGCATGACAGCAGCGCGCTTGGGCTCGACGATTTCCGCCCCGAGTGCGCGTACGATGCCAACGGCTTTATCTACCAGCTGGGCATTAGACGCAAATTCTCCCTGGGACAAATACAAATTGTCCTCTAAACCGACCCGCACGTTTCCACCGTGACTGACTGCCTGCGCGACGACGGAAAACTCCGATCTGGATATACCGAATGCACCCCAGCATGCACCAGGCGGGAGCAAACTGCGCATCAAGGCCAGCACTTCTGGCGTTGCCGGAGCGGCATGGGGAATGCCTAAACATATCTGAAACATTGGCGGCTCATCTATCAGCGCCTCGTCCAGCATGCGCCTGGCAAACATGATGTGTCCAGGCTCGAATACTTCCAGTTCAGGCTTCACTCCCAGTTCCTTAATGCGTGCCGCCATTATACGAAGATGTGCCGGTGTATTAACGAAAATTTGTTCGCCGAAGTTGAACGTGCCCACATCCAGCGTACAGATATCCGGTCGTAGCCGTTCGACGTGGACCAGCCGTTCCAGCGGCTGCTTTAAAGTAGTACCAGGACCGCCCGCTTTCGGATCCTCCTCGTCCGGAACGAAGCGGGCGCCTTCACTGGTCGTAAGATTGATCAGTACATCGCTTCCGGCATCGCGAATACGCTGCGTAACCTCTTCGAACAGCTTGGGATCACCCGAGCGCAGGCCCGTCTGCGGATCGCGCACATGGATATGGACGATCGAAGCCCCGGCCGCCCTTGCCTGCAGGCAGGAATCGGCGATCTGTTTGGGCGTTATCGGATAATCCGGGTGTTTTTGAAAATTACCGTGCCCACCGGTGACGGCACAGGTAACAATAACTTCTTGTGACATACGAATGCCCTCCCCTGGATCAGATGTTTTGTCTGCTATTTGGATTTTTGTTGCGTGGACACCAACAGCGGAGGCGCGGTGTTCTTGCTGCGCGCCGCGGACTCACTTTACGGCTGATGGCTGAGTCACCAGAGCCGTTCCGATCATGCTGTCCCTGCTGACCAGCTTGGCCAGCTCGTTTTCGTTCATATGCTCCGTTCCCACCGGACGCTGGAGATTGACGATGTAACGAAGTTCGGCCGTTGAATCGCGCGCCCTAACCTCAACTTCATCTTGAAACTAATTGTTTTCGGGGCAAAGGCCTGATTAAGGATCAAATACTAGCTGTTCATGGGCTTTTTTACCAGGCATTACAATGAGATAACGTAGCCCGATCCCGTCATGCTTCGTTGACTAAAGGGATTATAAAAACCGGCTTTCTGGTTCTCCTTAGCACTCTTTTCGCGGTGCTGCCCAGGAACGTGTTCTCAATGAAGCCTTTGCTATGGTTGCCAAGGATGATGGCATCGCAATTTAATGCGTCAGCTTTGCGCAGAATTTCCTCGGCTGGAAAGCCGGTACATACCTCTAGTGTCGTGATCCTCTTCATCTGCTCGGGATTGTCCCGCAGCTCTTCTTCACAAAATCGCTTGAGGCGTTTTCTGATTTTTTCAAGGTTGGAAGTCATGCGTTCCTCGAAAATTTCTTTGCGTTGCTCTTCATTGAGGTACAAGTCCAGGAAAGCGCGGTTGGCCGGTGACAACTGCTCAGAGACATGCAGAATGACAATTTCGGCATCGTGCGCCATGGCCGAGTCGATGGCATACCGGAAGACATAGCTTGATTCAGGCGAAAGGTCGGTCGCATGCAGTATTCTTTTAATGCTCGGAATCATCACTTTCATACATCCGTCAATTGAGAATTGAATGGACTGAGGGTGAGCCCTGTGGCCCGCCCAATAAACCTATTGGGTTATTATCTCCGGGCCCATCAGCGACGTCGGCAGCCAGGTCGATATCACCGGCACATAGGTCACCAGAATCAGGAACATGAACATGATGCCCAGGAAAGGCAGGGCGGCCTTGACCACTTTCAGCACTGACATCCCAGCGACACCCGCCGTAACAAACAGGTTCAATCCCACCGGCGGCGTGATCATCCCGATTTCCATATTGACCACCATGATGATGCCCAGGTGGATCGGGTCGATGCCAAGGGTAATGGCAATGGGGAACACCAGCGGGGCAACAATAACCAAAAGGCCCGAGGGCTCCATGAACTGTCCGCCGATCAGTAAAATAACGTTGACCACGACCAAAAACATGATTGGCCCGAAGCCGGCCGCCAGCATAGCTTCGGTGATCGCCTGCGGCACGCGCTCTTCCGTCAGCACGTGTTTCAAGATGAGCGCGTTGGCGATAATAAACATGAGCATGATGGTGAGCTTACCGGCCTCGAACAGAGATTTGCGCGTATCTTCATGCCACAGCACGGACAGGACGCGCAGCGGAATCATCGCGCCACCAGCACCGGGATTGGCGAACGGACCCATATCTTTGTAAACAAAATTGGCAATGAAGAAAGCGTAGACGGCGGCCACGGCTGCGGCCTCTGTCGGGGTGAAAATGCCGCCGTAAATGCCGCCCAGAATGATCACAATCAGCAGCAGCCCCCAGACCGCATCCCGCGCCGAGGCTAATACTTCCACCCAGCCGGCCCAGGGCTGCGCCGGCAGATTGCGAAAGCGGGCAGTGATGTAGATACCTACCATCAGCATCAGTCCTGCTATCAGACCGGGCAGGACGCCGCCTAGGAACATGCGTCCCACGGACACGTCGGTTGCGGCGGCGTACACCACCATGACGATCGACGGTGGAATGAGGATGCCCAGGGTGCCGGCGTTACAAATCACCCCGGCAGCAAAGTCTTTGCTGTATCCGACCTGGCGCATGCCGGCAATGACAATGGTACCGATGGCCACAACCGTGGCCGGCGACGAACCGGAGAGCGCGGCAAACATCATGCAGGCGAATACTGATGCAATGGCCAAGCCTCCTTTGAAGTGGCCGACTACGGCGATGGCGAAACGGATTATCCGCTTGGCAACTCCACCGGTCGACATGAAGGTCGATGCCAGGATGAAAAAGGGTATGGCCAGCAGAGTGTAGTGTCCGTGGAAGGCGGAAAAAAGAGTCTGCGCTATCGAACTGAGCGATCCTTCGGAGTAGATGAGCAAAAAGACAATGCTGGACAGGCCGAGCGAAACGGCGATCGGCACGCCGATCATGAGTAATCCGACGACCAGAATGAAGAGTACCGCTACCGCCATAGCTTAGCCCTCGCTGGCGTTTTCGGTGGATTTGGCAAGGTCTTCCACTTCGTGGCTGGCGATAACCTTATCGGTTTTGTCCGTCACGATCTGCCAGGCGATCTGCGTGTAGCGCAGGGTGAGCAGCGCCATACTCAAGGGCAATACGAAATAGGGAATGAACCGAGGCATCTTCTCGTAACGCTCGCCCTCGTTGAGCCAATCCGCCGTGAACTGGAGGAATCCGGGCATGGGTACGTCCTCGGTCTCCAAGAAGGCACGGCTGGTGGCAAACGGGTACCAGTAATCCCAGCTGCCCTTGAGTAAAAGCAGGCTGAAGGCGAGGCAGGCCGCTACCGCGAGCAGGGCCAGCAGCTTTCTGGTTTTGGGAGAGACGATATTGATCAACACATCGACGCCAAGATGGAAAGATTTCTTGGCGCCATAGGAGACCCCGAGCAGCACTAGCCATGCGAAAAGGAACACGGTAACCTCGAGAGCCCATAGAATATTATCGTTGAACATATAACGAGCGACGACATTGGAGAAGGTGATTACAGTCATCAGCCCGAGCAGGATGGCGATTAAGGTCTCTTCGAGCGTATCGACCTTCCGTCCGGCACGGTTGGGTTCGTTGCTAGTCACGGCGCCTCCCGGTCAGCGATCTTAATGGTTAACGTCGGCATGCGCGATCCCGCAGAGAATCGCGCATGCCCGTCAGTTACGCATGCTCTTTAGTTGCCGTTAGCCGATACCGCAGCCTCAATTATCTCGGCGCCGATATCGTCTTCAAATTTGGCCCAAACGGGCTTCAATGCTTCGACCCAGGCGGCGCGCTGCTCCGGCGTCAACGTTCGCACCATTCCGCCGGCGGCGATGATTTGCTGTTTGTTTTCCTGGTTGACTTTGAACGACACCTCGTTGCGCTCCGCGGTGACTTCTTGCAGGATCTGCGCCAGCTGATCTCTTATCGCGGGATCGAGCCCGTCCCACCACTCGACAGAGGTCACGACCAGGTAATCGATGACGCCGTGGTTGGTTTCGGTCACCCCGTCCTGCACCTCAAAGAATTTTTTTCCATAGATGTTGGACCAGGTGTTTTCCTGCCCATCGATAACTTTGGTCTGCAGACCGCCATAGACCTCGCTAAAAGCCATTTTCTGCGGGTTGGCGCCCAGCTGGTCAAACTGAGCCACCAGCACGTCAGAAGTCTGCACCCTGAACTTCAGTCCAGCAGCGTCTTCCGGCTTGATCAGCGGCTGGCTGGCAGACATCTGCTTCATGCCGTTGTGCCAGAATGCCAGCCCCTTCAAGCCGCGGCGGACCATGGAGTCTTTCAGCTGCTGGCCCGTCTCCGAGTTCTGGAAACGGTCTACCGCATCGATGTCTTCGAATACGAAGGGCAGATCGAAGATGCGGAATTTCTTGGTAAACTTCTCGAACTTGGACAGCGACGGCGCAGCCATCTGGACGTCACCACTTAACATCGCCTCCAGCACCTTATTGTCGTCGTACAGGCTGGAGTTTGGAAACACCTCCATGCAGGCCTTACCGTTCATCTCCTCATTGACCCGCTGCTCGAGCAGGGAAGCGGCGATACCCTTGGGGTGTTTATCGGTATTGGTAACGTGGCTGAACTTGATTACCACCTCGCCTGGGTCGCAGTTGGCAAACCCGCTGGCGGCAAAGGTGAGTAACGCACCGCCGACGGTTAGGGCCAGTATAGATTGATGCATCTCGTTCCTCCTCTTCAGTTTTTGCTTGTCCACCCGGTGTCTGCACCGGCCAGGTTGTTGCAACGATCCCGGTCTGAACGCTGTCAGTCGAAATTCTATTTTTCGCTTTTTACCATTAAAACCTTACAGCGCCAATCGTCAGGGAAACATACAGCATGGGCCTTTTAACAATGCAATAATTTGATGTATGTCATAGTGTTAGCATGTTTATCGCGCTCCACGCCCCGCAGAATCATGCGCCGAGCCCGCCTTTTTCACGCTATTCCGGTTCAACCCAGGCCGCCGCCCGCGGGGAGACGACGAAAGCGGCCCCCGTGTTTGTTGAGCTTGCGGGGTCATGCGCGGCCACGCTGGGGCAGGCAAACAGATTGGGATATACCCCGTTCGGCAGCACCTGGGTTTGGTGTGAAGCTGAGACCGCATCCACCACGCTTTTAGGCAGAGCGTGATCCATGGTCACCGTGTCGCCCCCGCTGACGTCCAGCCTGGGCTGGTGTATCGCCGTATCCAGCGTCATTCGGTAGTCGGCGAGAAATGAAATCAACTGAAACACCGCAGGCATAATGCGGCGCCCTCCCGAAGCCCCCAGCGCGAAGCGCAAACCATCGTCACGCAGCAGGATCACCGGGCACATATTCGACAGGGGTCGTTTGCCCGGGGCAATGGAGTTAGGCCGTTCAGGCCGCGGGTCAAACCACATAACGCCATTGTTCATCAGGATACCCGTGCTGGGCAGGGTAACTTTCGATCCAAATATAGACAGCAGCGTAATAGTCAATGCCACCAGGTTGCCCTCAGCATCGGCAACGTTGATATGGGTCGTGCAGGAAGGGGAAACCGTATCCGGTACGTCACCAACATAGGCCAGCCGGTGGTCGTAGGCATCAAACAGGCTTCTGGCATAGGCTTTGTATGCGTCACCGTCGGGCGTATCGCCTGCGCTGGGCAGATTTTCGCTCAGGGCATTAAGCGCATGGCGCAGGGTCGGGCCGGCGGTAAGGCCTGGAACGATATCAATCTCCGCATCCCGATAGCGCGCCCGCTCTACTTCGGATAAGTGGGGTTGATAGGCGGAGAGGTCATCGGCGGTCAGCCCGATACCGAGCGCGGCCGCATCGGCCAGGATTTTTTTCGCTGTTTCACCATTATAGAAATCAGCCGCACCCGCATCAGCCAGTCGGCGCAGCGTCCGGGCAAGCCGCCCTAAGCGAATAGAGGGAAGGGGCCCGGCCCATTCGCCCACCGGGACGAAACCATGGGGGAGAAAAATCTTCTTGCTCTCCGCATGGTCAGCCAGCTCGCGGGCAACGGACGCGATCTTGAGCGTGGCGTGCCAATCCACCTGTAATCCCTCCTCCGCAAGACGTACGGCTGGAGCCAGTATGTCCTGCCAGTTTTGCGTGCCAAATGCGGTCAAAGCGCGGTCCAGGCCTGCCACCATCCCCGGAACGGCCACTGAGTGAGGGCCGCGGATATTGCGATCATGCTTCACCGAAGGCCAGCTGAATAGGTCCGGCCCCATGTCTCCCACGATTGGATAATCAGCGGGATCAAGCGCCGAGGACGATTTGACACCAAATTCAACGGCGTAGCTTTTATGCTCCCGCGCCACATACACCACCATATACCCGCCACCACCGATACCACTCATCCAGGGTTCGACCGTACCGATGGCAAAACCCGCCGCTACCGCCGCGTCGATGGCATTACCGCCGCCGGCCAGAATTTCAGCACCGGCTTTTGACGCCAGCACGTGCTGGGTGACGACCACCCCGCGGCGCGAGCTAACCGCCGGCTTGCGGATAATCCAAGATTCTGCGAGTGAACCAAGCTTCGACATGCTATTTCAAACTCTGTAGAGAGGCGTGAACATCGTGCGGTTTTTTGATCTGAATCATAAAAAAAAGCACAAGTTTTAATGAAAATGTAATATTAACAGACAGATCTAAGTCTACAGCCGCCAAGCGTGGCTATTAATGGGTACATAAAACTGTAACAAAGCTTGAAACTGTAACAAAGCTTGCAGCAATAAGCACCCCGCGCACCCGACAGCCAATGTGGAGTAATAACTATGCCTACGTCGAACACCTTGATGAAACTGTTTAAGCGCTCGCCGCTAAAGTATCTGCAGGAACATATGCGTGTAGTAATGGATTGCGTCCGCGAGGTGCCGCCGTTGTTCGATGCTTTGATTGATGGCGATAAAAAAGGGTTCGATTTAGCGAAGGAGAAAATTTTCGAACAAGAAGCAGCTGCCGACAAGATCAAAAACGAACTGCGGGCGGGGCTACCCAAAAGTTTGTTCATGCCGGTGGATCGACGCGATCTGTTGGAGATTCTGCAGTTGCAGGACTCCATCGCGGATACGGCACAGGATATCGCCGGTTTGCTTGTGGAACGCCCGATGGAGGTTCCCGATACGTTAAAGGATCCGCTGGTCAAGCTGGTACGACGCTGCGTCGATGTGTGTGAACAATCATCCAAAATCATCGAAGAACTGGATGAACTGCTGGAGATGGGATTCCGCGGGCGAGAAGCAACCCAGGTAGAAACGATGGTGGATGAGTTGAACAAGGTTGAAGACGAGACGGATGAACTTGGCATCGACATTACCCGCCGTCTTTTCGCGCAGGAAGATGAAATGAATCCGGTGTCAGTGATTATGTGGTATCGGCTGATTCAGTGGATTGGCGACCTTGCTGACTATGCAGAAAAAGTGGGCGATCGTCTACGCCTTTTAACCGCAAGGTAAGGCAGGAACTACCAAATTACTGAAAACAAGCACACTGAAAAAGTAAACGCAGCAACCATATAGCGAGGTAATCAAGTGGATATTATCACCCTTTACGGCACCGTCTTCGTCGTGATGGCGATTATTTTTGGCACATACATGTGCTGGGGTATTGGCGCCAACGATGTGGCGAATGCCATGGGCACATCCGTTGGGTCAGGTGCAATCACCGTTATGCAGGCCATTATCATCGCCGCCGTGTTTGAGTTTGCCGGCGCCTTTATCGCGGGTGGCCATGTCACTGCAACGATTCGCAAAGGCATCATCGACCCTACGCCGATTGCGAACAATCCAGAAGTGCTGGTATTTGGGATGCTGGCGGCGCTGTTGTCGGCGGGTATCTGGCTGATGGTCGCTTCGAGCAGGGGTTGGCCGGTATCAACAACCCACTCAATAGTCGGCGCCATCGTCGGGTTTACCATCGCGGGGATAGGTTTTGAGGCAGTTCAATGGGGCAAAATTGGGCAAATTGTGGCCAGCTGGGTGGTTTCACCGGCACTCGGTGGGGTCGTCGCCTTCCTGTTAATGATGAGCATCAGACGGTTGATTCTCAATACCGAGGAACCCTTCAACAACGCCAAGAAATGGGGTCCGGCTTACGTTTTTTTGGTCGGTTTTATCATTTCTCTGGTAACCATGTTTAAGGGATTGAAGCATTTGAAACTTGAGTTGTCTGTTGGTATGAGCTTTGTAAGCGCCATAATTTTTGGCGTCTTGATTGCGATAGTGGGCTGGATGTTAATCAAACGGGTCAAGGTAGACTCCACCGCTGACCGCGATTTCCACTTTGCCAGCGTGGAAAAAGTGTTCACCCCAATGATGCTGTTCACGGCGTGCGCCATGGCTTTCGCCCATGGCTCCAACGACGTGGCCAACGGCATTGGACCATTAGCCGCTGTCGTCAGCATCGTCCAGTCAGGCGGTGAAGTGGCGCAAAAGGCGGCGTTACCGTTGTGGATATTGCTGCTTGGAGGTGCTGGAATCGTGGTCGGACTCGCGACGATGGGCTATCGCGTGATGAAAACAATCGGCACTAAAATAACTGAATTGACCCCCAGCCGCGGCTATTGCGCCACCCTTGCCGCGGCCACTACGGTAGTGATCGCTTCTCGCACAGGTTTACCGGTTTCCACCACGCACATTGCTGTAGGCGCGGTGATTGGTGTCGGGCTGGCGCGCGGTGTTGGCGCTATAGATCTCCGCGTGATTGGTGGAATTATTCTGTCATGGATCATAACTCTCCCCATCGGTGGAGTTCTCGCCGCCCTGTTCTTCTTCACATTAAAAGGTATGTTCGGCTAACAGCCTGTATGATGATGTCACAACCGCCTACTATTGACACCGGCCGCGAGCTGGCCGGTGCAAACCGCGCCAGTAATAATACTGACTGGCCCGGCATTTTGGACGCAAAGCAGCTTTCGGGCAAAGCGGATGTAATCAACTTCGCCTGCCAGATCTCGTCGATCGCCAAACGCTACAAGGAAATTCACCGTGCACTTTTCGGAATATCGATAAGAAACGTCTTGTCTGCATCTAGAAGGCGACAGCAGCAGAATTTCGATACGCTGGAACTCGAGCTGGACACCATAAAGACGGAATCCGAACAAGTGCGATCCGCCATTGCTGATATGGAGTTCACTGATCTGCATAAACGCGCAAAAAAGACTGATACTATCCGTAAAGCGCTGGAGGAGTATGCCAAGGCTGTGGCTGATGCTGCGTCCAAGTTAAAGCTTGTGTGCCAGAATCTGTACCTCGAGGAGGACAGTACTGATAATGACCAGTTACAGCAGTACCGGCGTGACAAAGCCATATATGATGCTTCCGTACAGGAATTTAAGCGCTGGGGGACTCGACTGACGGAATTGTTTGACAAGTTTTAAACTGGTTCAACAACGTAGATACCGGCAGTGGAGTTAGACCGCCGCGCGGGATGCCGCAACTGACAATGGTCAAAAAACCACACCTGGTAAAGTCCATACTTGACTCAGTAAGCAAGGCTGCCGATTACGTTGCAGCGGAGCCGGGGCAGCGACTTCGATTGTCAAGTAAAAGGTTGTGCATAGCACTGCCATCACAACCAATCGAAATAGAGCTGGGTGAAGAACGACTGCACGTGCAAAAAGAAGTTCGGTGCGATGGATCACGTACCGTAGACCCACCTGCTTTGATCGTATACAACCCCGCCTTGTTAGATCCTGAGCGAATCAATTATTCTTTACGCATAAAACCGGGGCAAACCTTCCATATCACCCATACCGAGCCCGGTCTGGAGCATTTGTTTCGATCCCCGCGCGAGGCATTTAGGCGTAATTTCCAATTAGAATATACCAACGGAAACCTTGTATTTCGTGATCCCATTTCTGAACTTGGTACCTTTGTAACCTTGCTGGAACATGACGCCGCGCAGTCGCAAATCGTAATTCAGCGGCAAAACATGATTGACAAAATAGCCTTGCTGAACCGCGGCCCTATCAAAGCGTTGCCGCCAATTGAGGCTCTCAACTTGCTACGACAGGTGAATGACGTACTGCGCAGAGACGCATTCCGAGAGGTCGATACCACTGGTACAGCTGGCGGACTGCTACAACTGCCCGCTGAGATTACACCCGTTTTGATTGGAGATCTGCACGCGAATATTGACAATGTGCTGAAGATACTAAGTGAAAGCGCGGTTATGCCCATGCTGGAAAAAGGAACGGCAGCGCTAGTTTTTTTAGGCGATCTAGTTCACCCAGATGCGCAACCTTACGATGACATGGATAGCTCAGTATTGATGATGGATTTTCTTTTCAAGCTGAAGTTACACTTTCCAAACGGCGTGTTCTTTCTTCGCGGGAATCATGACAGTTTTTCTGTAGAGGTGGCCAAAGATTTCATCCCGCAGGGAGTGTTGTGGCGTGATAAACTGGAACAAATCCGAGGAAAAGAATACCGGGAACAGATGGAACTATTTTACGATCGGTGCCCCGTGGTAGCGCTATCTGATGACTTCATCGCCTGTCACGCCGGCCCGCCGTCCAACAAGGTTGACAGCAACCAGCTCATAAATATACGTAAATTTCCGGATCTGCTGCACGACCTGACGTGGAATCGCATTCGACGACCGGGGCGTCTATCGGGCTACTTCGCAGCGGATGTTCGACGATTTCGTAAATCGCTGAAACTTGATAAAAAGCTACCTTTTCTGGTCAGTCATACGCCGTACGCGAACACGGACACCGTTTGGCGCGACGTCGCGGGAATTCCACATCATCACATCCTGTATTCCGCGAAACATGATGAATTCTCTATATTCACTAGAATCAACGGACAGATCGAAGCGCAGGTGTACACCGCAGAACCCCTGTTAGAATGGACCAACCGCAGGGCTGGATGCCTGTAATTCATTACGCTGCGTCTGCTGAATCAGAAAGGACAATAGTTTTGGGATTACCATCGAACCGATCCCGAAAATAGACCAGCATCGCGTTGTTATGGAAATGCAGCGCCAGTTGCGCATAAACCATTACGGCTCGTTGTATACGATCGAGCGTCAGCTCAGCATCAATCGGGTGGGTACCGCGTTTATTCCTCTGCTGAATTATTGAGTAAATCTGTTCGGCCGGCAGCAATTGAAAATCGAATGCATATCGGTTGCGCCAATCTATGCTAAATATTCCCCGTTTGCCGGGCGGAAGCTCAATGCGCGAGAATTCGATGTCGGTCGGGTCCCTCAGCCATTCACGATCGAATACGGCGTGACTTTGTTCAAAGCCAATGAAAGGAAAACCGAAATGTATTTCACGCGGACGGAAAGTAAAAATGCGGCTCTGCCACCATCTCTTCGATGCCAAATCGATATATCCCTCTTCCGGCCACCCCCCCAGCTTTTCGACTAGAGTGGACTTACCGCTGCAGGGGGGGCCTGTTACCACTATCTGGCGAAAGGCTACGGTTTTCGGCACCAACACATCTTTAATTAATTGCGTGTCAGCGACTTCTATCGACGAAAAAATCTTCTGTTTTGACGCAGTCATCAGCAGGCAATTTGTATTAAAGCATAAGCTTTCTCGTAAACTACTTGGGTATTTTCAGCTGCTGCAGGGGAACGCTAGGTCATGGGAGACATATCACAGCAACGTTTATGCCTCCCGTTTGTCCTAGGGGTGACTATGGGAGTTTACTCTTAAGTAGTTCAACCAGTTTCGGCGTCGACGACCTGCTCATCAAGTTCAATGCCTTAACCCCGGTGAGTTTTTCTACCAGCAAGACCGCGGCCTCGGTGTTGGCCGCCGGTCCGGTGACCAGGTCCGGCTGGAAATTGAAAGCGGTCTGCACCCCTACCACGGCATAAGGATCGGACGCGCTCAGAATCCTGCAGCACACGTTATCCCCCAGCTCTTCAATCGCCGTCGCCCCATTGTACGGCTCCAGCGGGGATGCCCCCGCCTCCGCCACCAGCACGTCGGCTTTAAGCGCGCTGATGCGTGACAGCAGCTGCCGCAGACGGCGGCGATAGTCTTCTGGGTCTGACACGGTGGAGGGTAATCCGGCATCGACAAAATCAAAAATGTGGTCGGCGCCGGCATCGCCAAAACTCAGCACGTCCCGATAGCGACCCGCCCCAGTCAGTTTTGCCCCGACCACGCTATACCCGCAGCGCTTGAGCTCATGAATCACCATCCGGCCCGTTGTGGTCTTGCCGGCGGACATGGAGGTACCGACCAGCAGCACCACCGGCATGTCCAGTTTCTGCGCCGGTATCTGTTTAACAAAATCCTGCATGTTCAGTTTTGCCCCGTCGCGGATTATGTGACCCAGGTATTTGATCGGCGTTGGCGGTTCAGTCAGCCGTGAAACGGACGTGGCTTTGCCCAGCAGGCCGGCACCGGTCAACATATGCATGCACAGATCTGTCCCGACCTCTTCCCAGGTGCCTACAACCTCCAGCGTTGCCGCGCGCTTGCCCAAGGCGCCTACTATCCTGTCTCCCGGCATGGCTTGAATCATCCGTCCGCTGGTGAGCTCCAGCTCGTCGTAGGAAGTGAGTTCTGGGGCAATCTCCGCTGCCACATAGTCGCCGCCCTGCCAATGCTCGCGGGATTCTGCTTTAACTTCGAACGAATGCTGCGCCAGGTCGCTGATGCGAGTTAGGGAAAGTAAACAATAGCGCGCGTCAGACATGTCAGCCTCCTGTTTAGCCTTGAGAAATGTGCCGGCAATTACCCTGGGCTGCGGGGGGTGCCGCCAGTAATAATGCCAGTAAAGCAGCCCGCTCAATAGTTTTATCTATATGCAGAAATTCATGCTGAGCGTGGGCGCCATCACCCACCGCCCCCAGTCCGTCCAAGGTTGCGGTAAATACGCTGGTGGAGTTACCGTCTGAGCCGCCCCCGGCCATCGCTTGTTCCAGGGTCAGACCGATTTGCCGACCCAGACCGTGCGCCAGCTGCCAAAGCCCCTGGTTACGGCTGGTTGCCTCCATAGGCGGCCGCCCGATACGTCCGGTAACCTGCAGCGTCACCCCGGGGGTCGCCGGTTTAAGAGCGAGTATCGCCTGCTCTACCCGCTCGGCATCGGCCTGGGTAGACACCCGCACATCAACCACCGCCTCGCTCTGCGGCGCGACCACGTTGGGCCTTAAACCCCCGTCCACCGTGCCGACATTGACGCTGACGCCGCGGTCGGCGTCGTTCAACGCGAACAGGGCCTGGATAACGTGGGACAGCTCTAAAATGGCGCTGGCCCCCGCCGCGGGATCGAGACCGGCGTGAGCCGCCTTGCCTTTGATGGTGACGTTAAACCGACCAACTCCTTTACGCGTGGTTTTGAGCTTGCCGCCTGGCCCCAGTGAGGGCTCCAGTACATAGACTCGCTGTACCCGTGTCGCCAGCCTGCGGATGGTCCTCGCGGATTCGCGGCTGCCGATTTCTTCGTCAGAGTTGAGAAAGACCAGCGGCCTGACTGCAGGATGAATGTCGAGATCACGCAACGCCTTCAGGGCAAACACTATTTGCGCAATGCCGCCTTTCATATCGTACACACCAGGACCGCGCACGACATCACCCTCGACTGCAAACGGCATGCTTTTGATGGTCCCGGTCGGCCATACCGTATCGTAGTGACCCAGCATGAGCTGCGCCGGCTGACCCGGACTGCGCTGCTTCGGTCGCGCGTATAAATGTCCACCTGTTTCCCGCCCGCTGATGTGCAATGAGCAATAGCCAACCTCATCAAACGCTGCGGCCAGCTGCTCACGTATTGGCGGCTGACTCTCCGGTTCAGTTGAGGGAGACTCGCTCAGCGCCAGGGTTTTTACAAAGGAGATAAACTCTTGTCTGTGCGCCTTTAGGTAGTCGAGAACTTCTGGGCATTGCGTCATCGACGATTATTTCTTCATGCCCGCCGGAAATGGAAAAGAACGCGTCTCCCCGATGGTGGCGAACCTGCCGGGGTGCAGGTAGGCGAGCAGGGGAGCGCTATGGATCAGGTCCTGATCGTCCCTATCGTTGGCGCGCAGGGAATCCTCATGCACGTGAGCAGCTACGATTTTTCCCACGATCAGGCTGTTGACGCCTAGATCGTCAACAATTCGGTCGAGCTCGCACTCGAAATACAGATAGCCATCACGGGCGAAAGTACCGTCGATTTTGGTGGCCGGGAACTGCTCGATTACATTGACGGCAAGTTTTTGGTCGTTTTCACAGCGCGGGGCGGCCGCCAGGCTCGCCTCCAGCACCTGGGACGGGCGCAGGTAACTTAGGGTAAACGTCCCTTCCCGTTTGATGTTTTGATAGGTCTGGTGCCGTGGTGTGCATACGAATCCGACGTGATTTTGCCAGCTTAGCGGCAGCACCATGTGCTTCGGTGCGAGGTCGAAACTGCCGTCTTCCTCCCGCGAGCCCACCAGTACCAGCGGCGCCACCATAAACACGCGCTCCCACACGGGTTCGGAGGGATCCAGCGTAACGACATGATCTTGAATTGATTCTTCCACGTGCTTCTGGTTGATGCTGATAGCAATTTCCCATTTTATGTGTCCCGACCGCAACCACTCTTGATTTATATCAGGAATAAATGCCGAAAGGACCCCCGGCGCGCGCGGCTCCTGATCGCACGCCTGGGTAACAACATCGTGGAAAAGCTACCAGGCGATTCGATAGCGATCGGGTTTTTTCTCCTCTGTACTCTGCGCTGGTTCACGCCTTGTTTCCAATAGCTGCCCCCAATCCGTTCGTTCGTTCATTTGTTCCTTTGCGGCCACTGGAATGAACTCTTTACCCATGCGGATCTGCCAGCCACCACCGAGTGCCTGATACAGCGCAACCAGATTGCCCACAACCGTGCCCCGGGCCAGCACCTCCCGTTCCTGCTCCCTGAACAGAGACTCCTGGGTATTCAACACGCGGGTGTAGTCGGCCGCCCCCTCCTGGTACTGCAGTAACGCTATATCCACCGCCCGCTGCGCGGCCTCAACGCCATTTCTCAGATAGCCCACTTGCTCCTGGGTTCGAATGAAACCGATCATCGCATCTTCTGCTTGCTGCACGGCCCGCAGCACCGTATTCTGATAATTCACCAGCAATTGCTGAAAGCGGGCATCCTGCACACGCACCTCGTTTTTTATGCGACCATAATTTAAAAAATTCCAACTGAACGCCGGCCCGCCTTGAAAAAATACCGAATCAGACGCAAACAAGTTGCTCGATCCCGATTGAGCGGAATTCGACGCCGCCAGACCAATGTTGCCAAACAGCGCGAAGCTGGGATAGAGGTCTGACTGGGCGACGCCGATCAGCGCGCTCTGCGAAGCCGCTTCCAGCTCCGCCCGCCGGATATCGGGCCGTCGACGCAATAGCTCCGCCGGGATGCCAACCGTTACTTCCGTTGGAATCTTAGGAATACGCCCCGGTACGCCCACGATCTGGTCGACCTGGTCCGGCGTGATACCCAACAGCACGGCAATGGCGTTTTTCGTCTGCCGGATAGTCGCCTGCAATTCCGGCACCGTGGCCAGAGTTGAAAAGAGCAAAGTCTGTGCCTGTTTGGTATCCAACTCAGTGGTTGCACCGAACTTAAAGCGCGCCTCGGCAATCTCCACGCTGCGCTTTTGTATTTCGACATTCTCCAACGAAATCTTAAGACGCTCTTCGAAGGTGCGCATTGTGGTGTAAGCCCTCCCCACCTCCGCCGTCAAAGCAACCAGCGCATCGTCGTAATCGGCGATGGAAGCCAGAAAACCGGCATCGGCAGATTCGACACCACGCCGGAACCGACCCCAGAAATCAAGCTCCCACGCGGCATCGGCACCAAGACTATAGCTCCAGAAGCTCGTATCTGCGCCCGGAATTTGGACGCCCTGATTTTTGCTTTGATCTGAGTAGATTGCGTCGCCCGTAGCCTGTTGCTGCTGGGGATACTGGTTGCCGACTGCTATGCCAAGCCGGGCCCGAGCCTCCAGTATACGCAGACCGGCAATCTGCAGAGTCAAATTCTGCTGGTAGGCAAGCGCGACCAGCTCGTTCAGAACTGTATCATTGAAAACCAGCCACCAAGTCTGTGCTTCCGCGCTGTCAGTATTGATCTGGTTACTCCCCGCCTCATTCCAGTTGGCGGGCACTTTAACCTGCGGTTGTTCAAAATCAGGACCCAACGTAGTACACGCGGAAATTAGAATCGATAGCAAAGCACATAAATTGCGTATAAAGGCTAGTTTGTATTGGTTTCGCACGTTATTTACGCCCCATTTGATTGATTTACGCGCTTCGCCGAAACAGTTTTAGCGGGAGCGCCTTTGATCTTTTCCCGCAGCGTTTGTACTGCAGCATACAACACCGGAATCAAGATGGTAGTCAATACCACGGCCGCAATCATACCGCCAAACACGATATATTTATCCCGTAAGTCGGGGAACAATTTTCAGCTCACGCCGACGGTTTGACTTCTCCTTTCCAGTATCAACGTGTCGCGCCAACGCCCATCCAGTTTGGCAATTTTTTTGCGCGTGCCGAACCTTCTGAATCCGTGGCGCTCGTGTAGGCGAATTGTAGCCACGTTTTCTGGGAACACCGAAGCAAACAGCGTCCACATGCCTTTTTGCTCAGACTCTGCAATTGCCGCTGCAAGCAGTGCAGACCCGATTCCGCGACCGCTGAAATCCCTTGCCACATACACGCTGATTTCGGCAACACCGCGGTAACACGTCCTGCTCGACATCGGAGACAATGCCACCCAACCAACGATGCGGTCGTCCTGCAGGTAGACGAGTCGACAGTCCGCGAGGTGATTTGCATCCCATTCTCTCCAGCTCGGCACGGAGGTTTCGAAGGTTGCGTTTCTCGTGCTGAGGCCATATGCGTATATGGCCAGGACATCGTCAGCATCGCCCTGCTGCATGTGCCGGATCATGAATACCCTAAGCGGTGGAGGAAGGTTGACTCATATACAGCGGCTGCAGCAGCTCCCTGCTTTGTTCCGCCGCATGTCTTGCCGGCATTTTGAATGCCCGAACCTCGCGCCACAAAGATTTGCCGTACCAATCTTTTTTATGCCCATAAAGCACCTGTTCCAGGTCGCGAATTTGCCCGGCCAATGTGCCGCCGCAGAGGGTGGCAAGCTGGCCAAGATTTGTCAGCGGTGTTTGCGACCACATTATTCGGCCCCACTGCATCAGCGCGTCGCGGGATCCGGCGGCGTTGTCGGCTTGCGCCGCCCGTCTTAAGTCTGCCAGCGCATGCTTTACGTCGGGCTTGGGGGGAAATTCAGCGCTTTCTGGCTGTCCCTGCCCGCTGCGTTTCCGGTCCACTACCCACAGGATGACCGTGGCCAGCCAGGCAACGCCCAGAGCCAGGCTCACCCACGGCCACCAAGTCGTGGACCGCGCCGGCGCAGATAGTATGCCACTGTCCACGTCAGGCGCCTTATCCGTCCGGATCAGCGGTGAATCAGTTGAGGCGGGGGCTGCGCTGGGTTCCATCGGCGCAACGCTGGGGCTTACCTTTATCGTCCTGGCAGGAAGCGTCGCCAGCTCGGGCTGCTGTTGGTCAACGTTCCACCAGGCCAGCTGTACTTCAGGCAGGATGAGGGAACCGGGCACCGTTGGGATGATCGCCGTCGCCTCCGTGCGCGTAGCGAGGACCCCGTTATCACTGCCGGTATTTTCCAGTCTCGGCTGCTCCGGATAGGTGCGTAAACTGTCCGGCCAACCGAAATTGAGTACTGGCAGCTGAGCCGCAGTTAAGCCTGCGGCTTGAATTTTTACTTCACGGGTAACGGGTTCCCCCACCCTGAACTCCGCCTGCGTCGGCCAAGATTCGGTAAGGGTTACGTCCTTTGCCGGGAGCCAGTGCGCATGCCAGGAAGCGGGCGGCTCACTCACCGGCAGCGTAATAGATTCCGAGCGCAGTACAAACTTCTTACCTGAGGTCTGGCCGAAGATGTCAAAGTTAGAAATTGAGGACCGGGCTCGAATATAACCCTGGAAATTGAGTGGGCCGATAGTCAAGTGACCGCTTTGCTGCGGAAAAATCAGATACTTTCTCTCAACCACGCGCCAGCGCTGTCCATCACGCATCTGCTGGTAGTTTTTATCATCGCCAAACCGCTCGACGATGGCGTCGACGCCGCTGATCGTTGGCTCACTCAGAGTTGCGGACGATACCTCCCCCCGGTGCACAAACAATCGAACGGTGAAAATGATTTGCTGCTGAATGTAAGGCCGCTGGGTATCGACCTCTACGTCCAGATACATGCTTTGACCGGCATCTTTTTTTTCAACATTCTCCTTCACCGTGATCATAATGGGCTGGCTTTTTTCGCTGCCGAAGTTGATCGGGGGTATTTCAAGCTTCCCCGTTTTCGTTGCCATCAATAGGAAATCCCACACAAGCTTGCGTGAGGTCTGACCGTTAATAATCGACAGGTTTTGACTGTGCGCTTGATCCAGTACTTCAAAGTTTCGCTTAAGCGGGGAGAAATCAGGCTCTGCTGCATCCCCGTCCGCTTCAAAAGTTAGCTGGAACGATTCATTGATTCCCACCTCGTTTCGATCGACGATAGCGGATACTCCCACTGCCTTAAGCGGCAGGCCAAGGATAAGAAGCAGCAGCATGCTAACGATTTTCTGCGCGTTCATTTCGGTCTGGTCTTTTGCTAACGCTGCAATTGATCACCACTGCTGTTGCTCTCGCACAGGATTTTGCCCACGCCGGCTGTATTGGTAACGAAACTTCCTTCGCAGCAGCGCGCCCGGGTCATCCGGTATGCGGCGTAACCACTGCTCGGCTGCCTGCTGTTCCTCGCTTTGCGCCTCCGTCTCTGGGTTCCCCCGCGCCGCAGCGTTAGACTGCAGGTCATCTTGCTTCTGCTGCTGCGCCTGCCCGCTGTCCCCTTGCTTCTGCCCACCGCTTTGTCTTTCGGCTGATGAGCCCTGAGCGGATTCGCTTTTGTTTTGCATCGAAGACTGGCCTTGGTCACCACTCTGCCCTGCCCGATCTGGCTGCTGTTGCGCCTGTCCATTGTTTTGGCCTTTCTGCTGATCGGACGGAGGGGATACTTGCGGCTGATCCGATTCTGTCGATTGCTCCTCGCCTTGCAGCTTTTTAAGCAGTTCTAGATTGTGCCTGGCGTCTTCATGATCCGGCTGCTCCGCCAGCGCCTGCTCATAACTCTCAATTGCCTGTTCGACTTGGCCCATTCGAGCCAGCGCGTTGCCCCGATTGTAGGCGGCGTCCGCACCTGGAATACGCTGCAGGCTGACCAGCGCCTGCTCGTAGTGGCCAGCGCGGTAGTGCGCGACGGCCTGCCATCGAGGGTCACGAAATGCGCTTGCTGCACCTGAGTAATCCTGACGACTCATGGCCGCTGCCCCTTTTTGGTCAGCGTTGCGCCACAGATCTTGCCATTCCAACGCCCGCGCGGAGTCGGGCCAGTGCAGACTGACAGCCAACAGCGCCAACAGCAAACCTCGACGGAACGCGAGCAGCGCGACGGGCAGCAGCAAGAGTAGCAGCCAGGGGCCCTCCTCGCGCCAGCGCTCGGTGCGCTTTTCGGTCTGCTCCGCGGCAGAACCCAGCGGATCGACGTCAGCTACAGCCAGCACCCGCACGATATCCGTGTCCTCAATCGTAAGACGGTTATAGACGCCCCCTGCTTTGCTCGCCAGCGCCATCAGCGTAGATTCATCAAGTTTGGGTAAAACGATCTGCCCGGAAGCCTCCTTAACAAAACCGCCGGTGCGGCTCGGTATAGGAGCACCTTGTCCCGTTCCCACCGCAATGACTGATAAATGATGCCCCGCAGCAACCACCGTGGATGCGAGCTTATCAACGTCGTCCTTATCCACGCCATCGGACATCAGTAACAGGGATCCTTGACGCACTCCGGCCTGAGCCAGCAGCGCCAAGGCGCGCCCCAGCGCGCGGTCAGGGCGCGAGCCTTGGGCCGGCATCAGGTCGGTAGACAGGCTGTGCACAAGAGCCGCTATCGTTTGCGTATCGTCAGTAAGCGGGGTCACGGTAAACGCGTCACCGGCATACACAACCAGCGCAGTCTGCCCCGCCTTGCGCAGGCGCAGTAAATCAAGCAGCTTTAGCCGGGCCCGCTCTAACCGGCTGGGAGGGATATCTCGCGCGTCCATTGACTTGGATAAGTCCAGCATAACGACGAGCGCCGACTGGTGCTTAAACAGGGGCTGCGGCAGCTTCTGCCATGCCGGCCCGGCCAGTGCCAGAATGGCGAGCACGCCGGCAAAAGCGAACAGCAGGCTGTAGTACATCCGTTTAGCGGGCTGGGTCCGTTGCAGGATGTAGGGAATGAGATGAGACTCACAAACCGCATGCCACGCCCCCCGGGCTGGCTTCCCCCACCATAGAAAAAGCAGCATCAAGCCGAGTGGAACCAAAGCCATGAACCACCAGGGTCTTAAAAAATGCAGCTGTTCGATCATGCCCCGTAACCTCTCACCGCCGTCAGCAGAAACAGGGCCGTCGCCAGGAACAGTGCAAGGCCGAGCGGCCAGTAGAACAACGCATCCACCGGACGAAAGCTCAAAGCCTCCACCTCAGCCGGCTCCAGTTCGTCCAGCAAGCGATAGATCTGCTCCAGCTCTGCGGTATCCCGCGCGCGAAAGTATTTTCCGCCAGTGGCACCTGCAATTTGACGCAATGTGTCTTCATCAAGGTCCTGCGACGGATTAACCCGGCGCTGACCGAATAAAGATTGCACCACTATTTCATCCGCCCCTAGGCCGATGGTGTAAATTTTCAGTCCCGCATCTGCGGCAAGCTGTGCCGCTTTGATCGGGGACACTTCACCCGCGGTATTAGCGCCATCGGTCAACAGGATCAACACTCTGGACTGTGATGCGTTGTCCCGCAGCCTCTTCACCGCAAGCCCTATGGCGTCTCCTATTGCGGTTTTTTTACCGGCCAGACCAATCACCGACTCCATTAACAGGGTGCGTAGGGTTTTACCATCGAATGTGAGCGGGGTCTGCAAATAGGCGTTCTCGCCGAAGAGAATCAGCCCCAGGCGGTCAGCGCTGCGCCGCTCTATGAATTCACCCGCCACCGCCTTGGTTGCAGTCAGGCGATCTACCGCCTGACCGTTAAGAGCGAAGTCTTCTGCCTCCATGGAACCGGAGATATCAACCGCCAGCATGAGATCGCGGCCGCTGGTTGGAACCTCAACCGGGTCCCCTAGCCACTGCGGTCGCGCGGCAGCGATTACCAGCAGCAGCCACGATAAAATAGCCAGCCACTGTATCCAGCGGGAAGTCACACCGACCGACTGGGGTTCAGCCAAGCTTACGAAATCTTCCATAAAGGGCGTGATCAGGGCTGCACCCTCCTCTCGCTGCGCGGGTGGCGCCAGGTGACGGATCAGCCACGGCAGCGGCAGAGCGAGTAATACCCATATCCACTCGAATTGAATCATCCCTGAGCACCCGAGCGACCCACTTTTGCCCCCCGACCAGCCTGTTTTTTGTTCGCCGCGCGCAGCCACGCTCTGCAATACACGAACAGCGCCGGAAGCTCGTCCGGATCGGTAGGCCGGTATGGACCCTCCACCAGCACTCTTATATCCCCTGCTCTCGCCGAATCCGGCTGGATAGCGTTAGCCAACCAGTCTGCCCAGCGCTGTCCACACATCCCGGCAACCGCATGTCGACCGAATATGCTCATGCTGACACGTCGCATGAGTATGGACAGTCGCTGTAATGCAGTACGGCCATCGCGCGTGGTGTCGTATTCCTGCTCGATTCTGTCCAGCTCTTTGGCTGCCAGATAAAGCAGTTTTTTCCTGCGTCGCCACGGCGTCATTCGGCGCACTATCGCCCACAGGCTGAACGCGATCAGAATAACGGCGGCTGACAGCAGCCACCACCCGATTGCCGGCGGCCACCAGGAGACCGGGTCGGGAAGATGGATATCCCGCAGGGGCAGCTGATCAAAGTTGTTCATCTTTCACCCCGCAATAGAAAACGCCGCATGGCTTATGCCGCGACTCTGACAACGAGTTCATTGCGCAAAACCTGTAACAAATCTGAATCCGTACTGAGTGGAATCAGTGACATACCATGCCGTCTGCAGAATGATTCAAGATGATTGCGCCGCTGCTTAAAACGCGCTTTATATGTCTGCCGGAAATCCGCACTGCGCGTGTGGATCAGCGCTGTTTTCGCGCCATCGCTTACTCGATACGCTCCGGGTGGCGGCAAAGCCGTCTCAATTGCGTCGTACACAAACAACAACCATACGCTGTTATGTCTGGCAATCTGCAGCAGGTGGGACTCAGCGCGCTCATTCAGCCCTCTGAAATCGCTGACTATACAAACCAGGCTGCCGGGGAGGACTACCCGTCGCAAGCGTGCCATCGGGATATCCATTGCTACCGGTGCGACCGCCGCGCGCCGAGTCGTGTCCGCCTCCACCAGCGCGTGGATAAGCTTCAGCACCCCCGCTTTGCCGCGCTGTGGGCGTAACTCTTGGTGTTCGAATTCTGAGAAAACGAGTCCGCCCACCCGATCACCATGGTGATTGCTGCTCCAGGCGAGAAGCGCCGCCGCCTTTGCTGCCAGCACCGACTTAAACACCCCTCGCGTCGCAAAAAACATCGGGCGGCGGTAATCCACACAGAACAACACCGGTCGTTCACGTTCCTCACGAAAAATCTTGGTATGGGGAATCCCGGTACGTGCGGTTACTCGCCAGTCGATGCTGCGAATGTCGTCACCAGGCTGATACAGGCGGTGCTCCTCAAACTCCATACCTTTACCCTTATACCGTGACAAGTATGCTCCTGCCTGTCTCGATCTGATACGAGTCGATGGAATAGCCAGGCTCTCCCCCAGCTGGCGCATTCGGATCAATCCCTGAATCGATAAGGATACAGACTCGTTCACGGCACCGCGACGACCTGTATCAGTTCGCGAATGAAATCATCAGGGGTGACGCCTTCTGCTTCCGCTTCGTAGGTGAGCAGCACCCGATGACGCAACACATCATAGGCCAGTTCCTGAATATCCTCAGGGGTGACGTAGTCTCGGCCGCCCAGCCATGCGTGCGCCCGCGCGCAGCGGTCCAAAGCAATGGTGGCGCGCGGACTCGCGCCATACTGCACCCATTTGGCCAGTTTCGTCGAATATGGCCCGGGATTCCGCGTCGCCAAGATTAGCTGAACCAGATATTGCTCCAGCGGTTCGGTCATGTACAGATCCAATACACTCCGCCTGACTTCGAACAGATCGGTCTGGGTGACAACAGCGGACCGCCCGATGTCGTTCGAGCTTTGCTGCTTCGCCTCGGCTCGAGCCAGACTGAGAATCTGACCTTCAGTTTCCAAATCCGGGTAATCGATACGCACGTACAGTAAAAACCGGTCAAGCTGCGCTTCCGGTAATGGATAGGTTCCTTCCTGCTCAATGGGGTTCTGCGTCGCCATGACCAAGAAAAGCCGGGGCAGAAAGTGGGTATGCTTGCCCACCGTGATCTGACGTTCGGCCATTGCCTCCAGCAAAGCGGATTGAACTTTGGCCGGAGCACGGTTTATCTCATCGGCCAGGACCAGGTTATGAAACAACGGGCCGGGTTGAAACAAAAAACTGCCGTCCTCCGGCCGATACACGTCCGTACCGGTAAGGTCGGCGGGCAGTAAATCAGGGGTAAACTGGACGCGGTGGAAATCACCCTCGATGCCCTCGCTCAGCACCTTGATCGCTTTGGTTTTGGCTAAACCGGGTGCCCCTTCCACCAGCAAGTGGCCGTCCGCCAGCAGCGCAATCAGTAAACGGTCAACCAACACCGGCTGACCAAGAATTTGTTGACAGACGAGCTGTTTGAGTTGAAGAACAGTTTGCTGCTGACTCATACCCTGCGTCTTAGATCAAAATCGGCGACGTATTTTACAGATAGATCAGGCAGGCACTAGGGGGCTAAATACATTATTGCCAGTTTGTAATGCGCCGCTGGGGCGGCGCTTTGTCAATACGCCATTATACCCGGCGCGCATGACAAGCCCCCGCACCGCCTATACACACAGCCAAGGCGAACGTTCTTGCTACCAGCTGTTCCTCAGCTCCCGCAGCTTCAGAAACACCGTTTTCGCATCGGGCTCATGCGGCAAGTCGGGGAAGCTTTCTCTCAGTTTTGCGATGACGCTGGGGCTGTGCAACCTGAAAAAAGTATTTACTCTTTTTTCCAACACGAGATTGGTCACCAGCGCACGGTCCGGATCCTGCTTTTCCACTTGTGCCAGCAATCCTCGCGCCTCTTCGTTGTCAGGCTCCCGGTCCAGCGTGAAACGAAGGTTGTTAACAATGTAATCATGTCCAGGATAAATCCAGGTGTTGTCGGGTAATCGATCAAGCTGCCCGATGAAAGTTCTATACAAATGCTCTGGGTGCCCTCCACCGTGACAATTCCCGGCACCTGCATTGAACAAAGTATCGCCACTGAACAAAGAAGGTTCGTCGGTATGCGACAAAAGACAGACATGGCTCATAGTGTGCCCAGGCGTATCCAGAGCCTCCAGCTCTACCGTGTGGCCTACTTTTACTACGTCGCCTGGCTTCAGGCCAACGTCAATCCCGCGTATGGTGTTAACAGCGTTTTGATGCGCCAGCAGCTTGGCACCGGTCGCCTCAATGATTGGCTGATTTCCCCCGATATGGTCATGATGCTCGTGGGTGTTGACCACTTGCGTGATGTTCCACCCCCTTTCTCTCGCTTTAGCCAGGCATTTTCGCCAGTCCAGGGGGTCAACCGCCAGCGCTTCACCGGTTTCCCGGCAGGCAATTAGATAGTTAAAGTTACGCCAGTCGTTTCCAGTCCAGATCTGTTCAATAATCATGTTTCCACCGTCATGCCGAATACTCCGCCCAGGTACGATATCACCGACCTCGGTTTTGCTTTACTCCACATTCATACTTTTATCCATTATTTATGCCCAGGTACCGTTTGGGGTCCTTTATTAAAGCAAGAGACATTATGCGAAGGCCATGGTTTTTCGCACCGCGCTGCAGATGCTCTCTGTGCTTGGCAGATAGTACTTCTCCAATTGATGTAACGGCATCACCGTGTCGTAGCCGGTAACGCGCACTACCGGGGCGAACAAGTGCATCAGCCCATGTTCGGCCAAATTGGCAGCAATCTCTGCACCGAATCCTGCCGTCCGGGCCGCCTCGTGCACGATCACGCAGCGACCGGTCCGCTGTACTGATTCGAGGATCGTTTCCATGTCCAAAGGTTTGATCGTCGCCACATCGATTACCTCACAGTCAATCCCCTCCGCTTCAAGCTTATTAGCCGCCTCCAGCGTTTCATGCATCATTGCCCCCCAGGTCACCAGCGTAATATCACTGCCTTGACGGACGGTAAAACACACGTCGAGCGGCAACGCCTCCCCATTATCCTCCAACTCCTGCTTCAACATGCGATAGATTCGCTTGGGCTCCAGAAAAACAACCGGATCTGGATCGCGTATGGCAGCCAGAAGCAGGCCGTAAGCACGTGCTGGGGAAGAGGGGATGACGACGCGCAGTCCCGGGATGTGAGCAAGCATCGATTCGGTGCTCTCAGAATGGTGCTCCGGGGCATGGATCCCTCCGCCGAAGGGCGCGCGCAGCACCATCGGACAGCTCAGCCGGCCGCGGGTTCGATTGCGCAATCGCGATGCGTGGCTCAGCATCTGGTCTATCGTCGGGTAAATGAATCCCATGAACTGAATTTCCGCAACCGGCTTAAGTCCCTGCGCCGCCATTCCGATGCTCATGCCTGCGATCAGCGACTCGGCCAAAGGAGTATCCACCACTCGCGCTGCGCCGAAGCGCTTCTGCAGACCGTCGGTGGCTCTAAACACCCCTCCGTTTACACCTATATCCTCGCCGATAAGAATAACGTTCTCATCTTTATCCAGTTCGAATGCCAGCGCTCTGTTTACCGCCTCTAGCAGCGTAAGCTCACTCATGACTGGCCTCTCCCTGCTTGCTCAGCTGGCTCATCTGCTCAAGGTATGCTTTGGGCAGGGTCTCGTACAAACAGTCAAAAATGGTATGGGGAGGACGAGGCGGCGTGTCCAGGTATTCTTTAGTTGCTGCTTCGACATCTGCCCCCACCTCTGACAGCAGCTGTTCATCCTGCTCCTCGCTCCACGCATGCTGTTCGACCAAATATTTCTTCAAGCGCATAATCGGGTCGCGCTTTCTCTGCTGGTCTACTTCCTCTTGTTGACGGTAGCGGCTGGCATCATCCGCGGTGGTATGATCTCGCATGCGGTAGGTTACAGCTTCCAGCACGGTTGGGCCGCCACCGCTGCGGGCCTTTCGCAGTGCTTGATCCATCCGATCGTATACTGCGATCACATCATTGCCATCGCACTGTTCGCCGGGGATTCCAGCGGCGATCGCTTTTTGCGCCATGGTCTGGCACACGCTTTGTTTGGAGCGTGGCAGAGAAATAGCCCACTGATTATTGACTACTACGAACACACAGGGCAGGTTCCATACCCCGGCGGCGTTCAGTCCTTCATAGAAATCACCTTTGGAAGTTGCGCCGTCGCCACACACCGCCACCGCGACGCGCGCCTGCTTTCGATATTTGAACGCATAAGCTGCCCCCGCCGCATGTGGAATCTGGGTCGCTATTGGAATGCACACGGGGAAATCATCAGGCACCCTGGAAAAATTCATTCCACTTTCGTTGCCTCCCCAGTAAGTGAAGATTTCAGTCATGCTGACCCCGCGGGCAAAATACACTCCATGCTCGCGATAGGTCGGAAACAGCACATCTTCACGCCGCATCGCTCTGCCGAGTCCAATCATGGAGGCTTCCTGACCCTCAGACGAGGCATAGGTTCCCATACGCCCGGTCCTTTGCAGGACCACCGCCTTTTGATCAAATAACCTGGTAAGTACCATCTCACGGTAGAAAGGAATCAAATCGGCGGCATTCTGGGCGAAGCTCGGTAATTCTGCTACCACCTGGCTGTCCGCGTTAAGATACTGAAAGTATTCGACTTCGAAACTGGCGACTTTTTTCATGGTTAGCATATTTTGGGGTGTGCAACGGCATTTAATATTATATGCATTGCACTGCAAGAACTATTGCGCATAATTTTCATTGGAAACGGATTTGAAAAGCCCGGCCACAGCCAGCACCAATTGCACCCGCGTTGTCGGGGTTTATGCCTACTCCAAGCCTGGGAAAGTGTTTCTGTACGAAGAGGCTTGCGTCGTCGGCGGATCGGAGGGGCTCATGAAAAAGTACCTGGCTTTGCTCACGGGCGATATCGTTAATATGAAAATAAGCAAAATAAGATTCGGGTTAATCCATGATGGCCTGGAAGCGGGCGCGGTCTATGCGTTTGATCGCTTATCTTATCAACGTTTTTACCCGCTGGCCCGACAAGCGGGCATTGATGACCTCGATGGATTCCCCAGTACCAGTACAGCGCCCGATGATCTGCATTTAATGAAGGTTAAGCTGAAGCAGAGCTGACCAGACATCATCGCGCACCCCATGCCGTACACCGTCATTCAGCACATACCATCGCCCGACGATTACGTGAGACTTTTACGCAGCATCGGTTTTATCGGCGGATCACGACGAGCCGGCTCAGATCTGTTCAAGCAACAGCCTTTTCTCGATGGTAGCGCTGCACTTGAGGAGCGCTATCGGCATGGGTCGGATTATTGGCGACGGTGGCCGCTACTTCGTACTGGGAGACATCGCGGTATATCCGCAACACCAGAGAAAGGGGGTGGGCACGCAAATCATGGATGCGCTGATGGACTATATCGAGGAGAACTCGCCACCCAAGTCCCACATCAGCCTGACGGCGTCGAGTGCAGCCGCGGAATTCTTTGCCCGCTATGGCTTTAAGGCCGTTCGGATGATGCAGCAAACCGCAATGCACTTTGCAGTTCGCTGAATTTACAAAGCGCATTCCCCGTCTGTGCCCCGCGCCGCCCGCCCCGTGTCCTTAGACCTGAAGCGACTGGATAAGCTGCTGGCGCCGGCAAGCGTTGCGGTCATTGGCGCCTCCCGCAGAATTGGGTCCCTCGGCTTCGACACCGTTGAAATGCTATTGCGCGGCGGGTTTGCAGGTGACGTCTATCCGGTCAACCCCAGTTATGAAACCATACTCGGTTTGCCCTGTTACCCCGACCTCAACAGCATTGAAAAACCGGTTGACCTTGCCGTTCTGTGCATTGCCGCCAAGCGGCTCGAGGATTACGTGGAGCGGGCGATCAACGCCCGAGCCGGAGCCCTGGTCATCACCGCCAACGCCGTTGTGGAAAAAGATACCTCCCCCACTCTTGCCGCCCGTTTAGCACAGCGGTGTGCCGATGCAGGCATCCCGGTCTGTGGACACAACGCCATGGGATTTTACAACAACGACCGCAATCTGCGGGTGTGTGGTTTCTCCGCGCCGGATGAGGGCGTACGCGGTAACATCGCCTTCATCACGCAGTCAGGCTCGGTATTCAGCACGCTTGCGCACAATGATCCTCAGCTCAAGTTTAACCTGGCCATAACCACGGGCTGCGAAACGGTGACCACGGTAGCCGATTACATGCTTTACGCGCTGGATCAACCCACCACCCGCGTTATAGGCCTATATCTGGAGACCGTGCGTAAACCGGAGCTTTTTACAGCGGCGCTTAAACAAGCCGCGCTGCAAGGTGTGCCCATAGTTGCCATGAAGGTAGGACGCAGCAAATTGGGGGCGAAGTTTGCCTTGAGCCACAGCGGTGGTCTGGCGGGCGACGATGACGCCTTGCAGGCGGTATTCGACCGCTACGGCGTGATTCGCACCAAAAGTCTGGACGAGATGGTCAACACCATGTTGTTGCACAACTACTGCGCCACCGTGCCCCCCGGCGGCCTGGTAGTGATTGCAGATTCGGGAGGAGAACGCAACCTGGTGGCCGACGAGGCAGAACATGTGGGTATTGCCTTCGCCCAATTGTCACCGTCAACGATGGACGCGCTAGCGGCGGTCCAGGAGGTTGGACAGGAAGCGGCAAACCCGCTTGATCCTTGGGGGACCGGCCTCGAGTTTGAACGTATTTTCGGCGAGTCTATGGCGATCATGATGGCCGACGACAACGCCGCGCTCGGGGTGATGAGCCAGGACCTGCGTGACGGTTACTTTCTCACCAACGGCTGCCTCGAGGCCATCGACATCGCCCGGGCACAGACGGACAAACCGCTCGCATTCATGACTAATTTCAGCGGCACGCGCAGGAGCGCCACAACCAAGGCGCTGAACGATCGTGCCATCCCGGTGATGTCAGGAACGCGAGATGCGCTGCACGCGGTACGAAACTTTCTCAACTATCGGGATTATACCTACCTTCCCGGCAAGGCGTCTTTACCGGAGACAATCAAGGACATCGACCTGGCCCAAGTCAGCGGTGTACTGCAGGAGTACGATGCTCTACGCCTGCTGGCCGGCGCCGGCATACCGACGGTTACCACTTATGCCATCCGCAGTGCAAATGAGCTCGACTTAATAGCGGCCCAGCTTACCTACCCAGTGGTATTAAAGACCGCCGAGCGTGGCGTGCTGCATAAGTCGGATGTAGGTGGCGTCGTGCTCGCTATCGATAACTATGGTGTCCTGCTCAAAGCGTACCGGCGGATAAGTGATCGACTCGGCCCGCTGGCGCTCATCCAGCCAATGATGCGCGGCGGTTGCGAACTCATTCTAGGGATGAAAACCGATGACGCTTTCGGCGCCCTGGTTATCGTTGGTGCCGGCGGCACGCTGGCCGAATACCTCAAGGACAGCTTTACCATCATGCCCGACGCCCCGGAGCAAGAGGTGGTAAACAAAATTGAACGCTTGCGAGTTTACCCCATCCTGCAAGGGGTACGCGGTACGCAGCCGATCAAGCTTGACCTGCTGATTGACACCATCTTACGCTTCACCAGTCTTACGCAGGTGCTGGCTGGGGTGGTGCAGGAGATAGATATAAATCCGCTGCACGTCAGCGCGCAGGGCGTGATCGCCCTCGACGCCCTGGTCATTGCTAAAGACAGCTAGCGCAGTAACAAGCTAAGAAAGAACGTTCCTTTCACCAGTGTTGCCGCCCTCCAAACGAAGCGGTTTGCGGTTGTTATTCGCCTGCAACGAGTTAATTCGGCCACGGATGTAAGGTGAGCAAGCAATAAGCTATGATCCCCATTGTCCGATCCGAATGCTATGCATGTCCACTATACCAAGGCCAATTATCCAGAATTTTTTTCAATCGGTTGGTAACGAACGCTTTGCCAGGAGGAGCTGGTGATGATGCTCTGGTTTGAACCGGTTACTCAGAATTGAACGGAAACACGGCAGAGCCGATGGCAGAAGGCTCGAGAATCAGAACCACTATCGACTACGAGCAGGAAGGCAAGCAGATATCATTCCTCGCCGTGCCAAACTCAACTAATGACTCTGCCTACGGCACAGTCACCATACCGATTGCGCTGTTCAAGAACGGCGTTGGCCCGACCATGCTTCTATCCGGTGGTGTGCATGGAGATGAGTACGAGGGTCCGGTTGCGCTGATGAACCTGGTGCGCGAACTCAAGCCGGAACTCATTCAGGGCCGCATAATCGTCATCCCCTGTCTGAATCTTCCCGCCGTGCTGGCTGGCGAGCGCTGTTCGCCTATTGATGGGCTCAATATGAACCGCGTATTTCCGGGCGACCGTGAGGGCACCATAACCCCCATGATTGCGCATTATGTCTGCCAAGTGTTGTTACCGATGACCGACGTGCAGGTGGACCTGCACTCGGGTGGGAAAACCCTGGAATATGTTCCCAGCATGAATATGTGGGCCTGCCCAGATCTGCAGCGTAGGCAAAAAACGTTTGATGCGGTCAAAGCTTTCGGCGCACCGGTAAGCCTGATCGATAAGTTTCTCGATTCCACGGGAATCCTGAATACGGTGTTCGAGCAGCACGGGATCATGAACTTCGGACCAGAGCTGGGAGGCGCCGGTAGAGTAGATACAGATACCGTTAAGCTCACCAACATTGGCATTCTCAATCTACTGCGTCATTTTGGTATGATGGAAGGGAGCGTTGTCACTCCGGAACAGCAGGGCCGGGCGCCGACGCGGCTGGCCGAAGTCCCCGATCTCGATTCTTATGTCATGAGCCCTGACGCCGGATTATACGAGCCATTCATCAATCTCGGAGACGACGTGGAAAAAGGCATGGCCATCGGACGGGTGCACTACCCAGATAATCTCCAGCGCGCACCTTGGGTCATCCAGGCACCGCATTCCGGATTTTTATTGTGCAAACGCCCGCCAGGTCGCGTACAGCGCGGTGACAACATTGCGATTATCGGTCAGAACCTGGATCTGGCGAAGCACGGCCTGAGGTGATCGGATAGTCATAGTGCGCCCATGCTTGATCATGGCGTCAACCCGTCGGATCGAAGTCTGCGAATACCACGCTGGTGTAAGTTTGCGGTCCCCACGCGCTGCGGGTGTAGCCGTGTTGGCGATAGGTTGAGACTTCAACGGCAAGCAAACACAGCTGGGCTGTAGATTATCCTTATACATCTGCATGCATCTAATTCCGCACCGTCTTCGTTATCTTGTTAACCTGCCCTATTCGTTTGCTCTTCTGCTCGGCCTGGGTCTAAGCATTCATACCGATCTCGCCGCCCAGGAAGGCAAAGCCAAGGACGTAAAGATAATTCCCGCGGAAGCGCAGGCTGCGAAGCCGGCTGCATACGGGATCAGATTTAGCGGGACAGAAAACGATCAGATGCTGGCCCTGTTACAGGATACGCTGACTCAACTACGCTCCAGCGAGCGCCCTTATAAGACGCTGGCGGGGCTGGAGCGGCGCGTCCAAAGCCACCTCGAGGTACTGCAAAAAACGCTGCGGGCAGAGGGTTACTATGGCGCAACTTTAGACTACAGCCTGCTAGACGAAACCTCTCCGGTCGAGATTGAGGTCGAACTCGACCTTGGGCCCCGCTATAGCGTCAAACGCTATCGCATCGAGTATACAGGGCCGGCTGCATCCGAGGCGAAACCCTCGACCGATCTCGCGGACCTGGGCATACTCCTCGGCGCACCGGCCCGTGCACGGGACGTTGTTGCGGCTGACGGGCTGCTGTTGCAGTCACTGGGAGATCAAGGCTATCCGCTGGCGGAGATTGTTGAGCGCGAAGTTGTCGTTGATCATGCAGACCACAGCATGTCGGTGACTTTGCACGTCGCGCCGGGTTCACCGGCGCGTTTCGGCCCGTTAGAAGTTACGGGTTCTCGCAGCGTTGACCCGGAATATATACGCAGCTTCACCCAGTGGGAGGAGGAGGAAACCTTCGTTCTCAGCAAACTGCTCACCCTGCGTGACAGACTGCTTGCGACTGGCCTGTTTGAAACGGTGGAAGTAGCAGCAGCCGATAAACTAAACGAACGGGACCTGCTGCCGGTAATGGTAGACGTGTCCGAGAGAAAGCATCGCTCCATCGGTCTTGAGATGCACTGGTCGACGGATACGGGGTTGGGCGGTGAGGTCTTCTGGGAGCACAGAAATTTGTCCGGGAGACAGGAACAGCTCGCCCTCACCGTGAGGCTGGAAGAGATCAAGCAGGAATTTTCCGCCGCGTTCCGCAAACCCAGGTTCCTGCTGGAATCTCAGAGCCTGCTGGCTGATGGCACCGGCGGGAACCAGGATACGGATGCGTACCGCGGGCCGCTGGTTGAGTTTTTTACCGGACTTGAGCGCCAGCTTTCCGACCGGTGGACAGTATCTGGTGGCGTGCCACTGGAATTCAGTAATCTCGAAGATACTCAGGGCACGCGTGACTACCAGCTGGTGGGGATTGCGCTGCGCGCAGACTACGACTCCACGGATGACGCGCTTGACCCCGGCCGGGGCTCCCGTCTGCGGCTGGAACTGGTGCCACTGGTAGGGCAGTCCGATGAGACGGTAGGCTTTGTCCAGGGCACCGCAGTCGGCACCGCGTACTTATCGCTTAATGACGACCGTCGGCTAATCCTGGCCGGACGCGCCAAGCTTGGCAGCGTTGTCGGCGAAAACAGCCCCGATCTGCCCGCCTACCGCCGCTTTTATGCCGGCGGCGGAGCCTCCATTCGCGGCTACAGGTTCCAGAGCGTGGGACCACTTGCAGCCGACGGTGTACCGCTGGGCGGCCGCTCCCTAGTTGAACTCGGCGCGGAGCTGCGGGTCAAGATAACGCAGACCCTAGGGGGCGTGGTGTTCCTCGAGGGTGGCAACGTGTACGATGAGCCGGCGCCCGAGTTATCCAGAAGCCTGAGATGGTCAGCTGGATTCGGGTTGCGGTACTTTACGGCAGTAGGGCCACTGCGGTTGGACTTTGGCTTTCCCCTAGACCGAAGGCCCATCGACGACTTGTTTCAGTTTTACATCAGTGTAGGTCAAGCCTTTTAGATTTGAGTATTTTGCAACGTATCCCGCTTCCGGCCAGGGCAATCCTGTTGTGCCTGCTGGGTTCGTTCGTTGTTCTACTGCTGGCGTTTTATCTACTGACGCAGACAGGGGCGGGCCGTGAATATCTGGCGCGCCTGGTTTCCAGCGGGCTGAGCAGCGCGGACACCATCATTACCATAGGCAAGATCAGCGGACACCTTCCCGCGCAGATTGAACTACAGGCCATCACAGTTGAAGATCAGCAGGGTAAGTGGCTCACCCTGGATTCTGCCCGCATCGTGTGGTCGCCGCTCGCGCTAATGCAGGGCCAGGTGAACATCACGGATGCGCGGCTCGACGGCCTGCTGCTTGCACGTCGTCCGGTCAGCGGAAAAGGCCCCGCACCAGATATCCTGACTTCGATAACCCATGCGCTTGAACTGCCTTTTTCCTTAAGCCTTAAACAGATGATTGCAGAAAGCGTGGAGCTCGCTGAGCCCGTTTTAGGCGAGCTCCTGCGCGTCCGATTGAGCGGAAGTGCCGTCGTAACCAAGGGCGGGATAGCGCAAACCGACCTCAGGATTGAAGCCTTACAAGGTGTGCCAGAGTCCATCACGCTCAGTGCCCGCTTCGACGCGCAGGGCAAGACGCTCAACCTCGACGCCTCGCTGCGCGAGCCCGAGGGCGGTGTTATCGCCCGCGCGCTCAATCTTCCGCATCTAATCATCAGCCTCAAGGGTACCGGACCCTTGCATAATTGGCAGGCCCGGCTGGACGCCACAGGGGGGAACACGGCCTCCATACAGGCTGCGGTCAACCTGGAGCTGAAAAGTGGGAAGCATCGTTTTTCTACTCAAGGGAAAGCAAACATCGCACAGTTAATCAACGCAGCGGAAAAATCTTTACTGCAGGACGTCGTTTCGTTCGAAGCTGATGCCGACTTTACGGACATCAGTAGAATAGTCATCGAATCCGCGAGATTAACCAGTGAAGCAGGCAGTCTTGAGCTTGCCGGAATTTTATCCGAGCGGGACAGCGAATTGCAGGCTGGACTGAGCTTGGCGAATAAGGGGATACGGTGGCTTAACGATTTCAACCCGCCGAACTCGGTGTCCAATCTACTGCTCAACGCCCGCATCAGCGGCCCAATTCTCAAGCCTCAAATCCAACTGGAATTTGATGCATTGGACCTGACTGCGGCGCAGCTTACTGCTGCTACGCTGCGGGGACAGCTTAACCTTGAGTTTGAGCGGGTGCTTACCGACGGCATTTTACCAGTGGAGGTCAGGGGCAACGGTGAATTAGACGGTGTCCAATCAGCCCATCCCGAGTGGGGTGAGTTGCTGGGCAACCAACTGGCCTTCAACTTACACACGCATGTGGGGAAAGACTCAATCGAAATCAATGAGTTTCAACTGATTGAAGGTACTGCAACCATTTCCGCAGCGGGACAAATCGGTATTGCACCCCACTCAATGAACCTGGAGCTGAGCGCTGTTGTACCGGACCTGACGCGAATCGGAACGTTGCCCGACTCTGTCCTTGCTGGCCGTGCGCTACTGAAGGCGCAAATTCAATCAACCGACCTCACTCGAGGCCTGCAGGCAACGCTGGCAGGCGAAATTAGCGATCTGCAGCTGGCTGAACCTGCAGCCAGTGCGTTGACGGGCCCCAGCGTTTTGATTCATGCGGCGGTCGGCCTCGACGCAGAGGGCGCTCTGCACGTCACCGATCTGGACTTGCGGGGCGCGGCGATCTCTTTGCAGGGCGACGTTGCACTTCCCCCCGGTCTGGAGACGGTTGAGGCACGATATCACGCCAGGATAGAGAATCTTGCGGGCAAATCAGCCGCCGCCCGGGGCATCCTGCTCGAGGGGAAGGTATTCGGGACGTCAGCCAACCCAGAGCTTAGCGGCAAAATATTAATCAAACAGGCGAAGTATGATGCTCTGACATTTGGCGCAACCCGCGTCGACTACGGCGTTGATCAGATCACGTCCAGCCCTGAAGGGTATGTGTCGATCTCCGTGGAAGAGTCCGCATGGGGCGCGATCAGCGCTGAATCAAGATTTACCGTTGAAGATTTTACGACCGTCAGGCTCTACGGCTTGCAGCTGAACAGCGGCGAATCCAGGGCGGAGGGAGAACTGTCGATCACGATTAACTCCGGTCTGGTGGAGGGCCGCGTTAAGGGTCATATCAGCGATCTTAATCGGTGGGAGGCGGTGGCAGAGCGTAATCTTGCCGGCCAGCTAACATTCGACATTGCATTACGGGAGGACCGTGCCGAACAAATCGCTGACGTTAAATTGAGGGCAAAAGATATAGTCATTGCGCTCGATTCTTCAACCCGCGTCAGCTCGAAAAAACTCAAGGCAGAGGCAACAATCCGCGATGTCTTCTCCGCGCCACGGGGCAACCTGGCCATCGAAGCAGAGGAATCTGTACTCGGCGATGCTGACCTCACCAGGTTACTACTCGAGGTCGAGCTGCCCGACGCGCAGCGCGCCGACCTCAATCTCACGCTCAGCGGCGACCTGCACGGCCCGCTCGAGATCAGCGCCGGTGGGCAGATTACCTGGCCGGGAAAAGAGGTGAGCGTGGCGCTACAAAACCTGCGTGGACAGATTTCCGGGCAACCGATGCAATTGCTGCAGCCGGCGCAGCTGCTATTTGGCCCGGGGCAGCTGTCCGTTGACCAGCTGCAGCTGCTTATAGGCGCAGCAAAAATTCTTGCCGATGGCGGCATCAATGCCGATGCCGTTGAACTCGACGTTGAGGTAAGCCGCCTGAAGCTGGAGCAATTCGCCATCAATCGCGCTGCGCCCGGACTAAAGGGCACGCTTTCCGGCGTAATGCGTGTGCGCGGATCCCGCACTGCGCCCACTGGACAGGCGGAGCTCGAGCTCACCGATTTGTACCTGACGGTACCGGCAGAACTGGCGGGGCTTGACGGATCGCTGAGTGGTACCTGGCGGGATAACCGTTTGTCTATCAAGGGAGAGCTGAGCGGACTGTCCGCTACCGCTCTGACCATCGTTGGTGAGCTGCCGCTCACACTTGTCCCGGATGCTGTGCGATTGAGGGTTCCCGAGGATGACCCGGTATCGGCACGGATCTCTTGGCAGGGCGAAATTGAACCTCTGTTTGAACTGCTTGGGCTGCATGATCACCACGTTTCCGGTATGGCTGACCTTGCCGTCGACATAGGCGGTACCCTGAATGCCCCAAAGATCAACGGTGGGCTGGATCTCAGCAAAGGGGAATATGAAAACCGCGTGTCGGGGACATTGATCACAAATGCGTCCATCGCCCTCAAAAGTGATGGGCAAACAGTTGTTGTTGCAGGTTCGGCCAACGACAGCGGCAACGGGCGAATCAGCATCCGCGGCAGCATGGAGCACAAGGCCTCTCTGCCGGTTAATCTAGAACTGATTGTCGATAAGGCAGTGCTGGTGGGCCTTGACGAACTGACCGCAAGCGCGACCGGTCAAGCCAGGCTGAGCGGACCAATCACCAACACCCTGCTCAGTGGGCAGTTTGTCGTCAACCAGGTCGAGGCACGTGTCACCAACGGCAGCGCCGCCAAAATAATCGAACTCGAAGTGGTAGAGATCAATCGCCCGCGGGACGCGGCACAGGCGGAAAACCAGACGAAATCAGAAGACCCGGCTGTGATCAATCTGGATGTAACGCTTGATATGCCGGGCAAGGTTTTTCTACGAGGCCAGGGTCTGGAGTCGGAGTGGGCCGGGAAGCTGCAGGTTTCGGGGACCGACGACCAGCCTCTCATCCGCGGCGAGTTGAGGCCGGTACGCGGTGGCTTCTCATTCGCCGGAAAAGAATTCAAACTGAAGAGCGGCAGCGTGCGCTTCGACTCCTCCAGCGATATCGATCCCATACTCAACTTGCCGGGCGAATACGCTGGCCAGGATATAACCGCCATCATCTCCATCACGGGCCGCGCCTCGAATCCGGAAATCCAGCTCACCTCACGGCCGCCTCTGCCGCAATCCCAGATCCTGTCTCAGGTGCTGTTTGATCAGGAAGCGGAGGAGCTGACCGCCGGTCAAAAAGTAGAGCTCGCCGCCGCGATGGCCAACCTGACCGGGCGCGGTGGCGGCGACGTGCTGGATAAAGCGCGGCGCAGCCTGGGTGTAGACACGCTGACACTGCGCGAGGGGCGGGAGGGCAACGGGGCCAAGTTGAGCGCCGGAAAATATCTAACCGATAAGGTCTATGTCGAACTCGAGAAAGGCGCCCAGGAGGAGCCGGGGACGGCAACCATCGAGCTCGAAGTTGCGCCCAAAGTTAAAGTGGAAACGGGTTCCAAGGGAAACGGAGACGGAAAGGTTGGAATAAAATGGCGCTGGGATTATTAATCAGCCCCTCTGGAGCGGTACTCCGCCCACGGTCACTGCAATAAGGGACGCCAAAACTGCAGCCCACGCGGAACAGGCCCGCGATTTGAATAAGTTTAAGCGGTGGTCTGTAGGTTCAGCCTGCGCGCTGATGCCAGGCATCCGCCACTGCGATGGCGCTGGTGTTGAAAATACCCTTGGCGGTGACGGATGAGGTGACGATATGCGCCGGCTTGGCCACGCCCGACAATACCGGGCCGATGAGCGTGGCATCGGTGATCGAACGGATCAGCTCCATGGCAATGTTAGCCGTATCCAAAGATGGCATGATCAATACATTGGCCTTTCCGTGTAGGGTGCTGTGAGCGTTTACCGTCGCGCGAAAGGCTTCGTTCAATGCGGTCATGGCGTGCATTTCCCCGTCCACCTCCAGTTCGGGAGCCCGCATTTTGAGTATTTCTACCGCCTGACGCATCTTCCTGGCCGGTCCGGCCTTGGAGGAACCGAAGTTCGAGTGCGACAGCAGTGCAACCTTCGGCTTAATGCCGAAGCCGGTCACCCTAGCCGCGCAGGCCAGAGTCTTTTCCACTATTTCTTCAGCGGTCGGGTCGATCCCGATATGGGTGTCGGACAGGAATAAAGGACCCTTAGGCGTGAGCAGGATGCTCAAAGCCGAGATTTTGTGCTTGGGTGAGGACGGGCCAATAATTTCTATTATTTTCTGCAGATGCAGGTCATAGCGGCCGATGGTGCCGCAGATCATCGCATCCGCCTCACCCCGCGCTACCATGCAGGCAGCTATTACCGTAGTGTCGGTGCGCATTTCTGTCTGCGCCGCCAATACCGACACCCCTCTCCGGCTTACCAGCGAATGGTAAAACTGCCAATACTCTTTGTAGCGTGGATCGCTCTGCGGATTAACCAGTTCATAGTCTCTACCCGACTGCAAGCGCAGGCTCAGCCGTTCAATGCGTGATTCAACGACTTCCTGCCGGCCCACTAGGATGGGCTCGGCAATCTTCTCATCGACCACCGCCTGCACCGCCAATAGAACCGTCTCGTTCTCACCTTCGGCATATACCAGTCGTTCCCGGTCTCTTTTCGCCACTTCAATAACTGGCTGCATAAACAACCAGGATCTATAGCTGTAACCGCGCAGTTTTTCCCGGTACGCGCGCATGTCCTCGATCGGCCTGGACGCTGCGCCCGTTGCCATTGCGGCTTTCGCTACCGCATACGGTACCTCAACAATCAGTCTCGGATCGAAGGGTTTGGGGATAATGCTGTCGGGACCGAAGCGCATCGTCTGCCCGCTGTAGGCGTTGGCTACATCATCCGTGGATTCACGCAGAGCCAGATCGGCAATCGCATCTACGCAGGCAAGCTTCATCTGTTCGTTGATTGTGGTCGCCCCTACATCCAGCGCACCTCTGAATATGAAGGGGAAACAGAGCACGTTGTTCACCTGGTTGGGATAATCGGAGCGACCGGTGGCAATTATTGCATCAGGCCTAGCTTCTTTGACCTGTTCCGGCCATATTTCTGGCACCGGATTAGCCATAGCCAGGATCAGGGGCTTGTCTGCCATTTTTGCCAGCATCTCCTGCTGCATTACGCCCGGACCAGATAACCCGAGAAATATGTCCGCTCCCTCTATAGCTTCATCCAAGGTGCGCAGCGCGGTGTCCTGAGCATAGCGGGATTTATAGGGATTCATGTCCTGCGCTCTTCCCTCATATACGACACCGTGCAGGTCTACCAAAAGAATGTTTTCATGCGGCAGGCCCATGCTGACCAGCTGGTCGAGGCAAGCCAGGCCCGCGGCGCCGCCACCAGTGGATACGAGTTTGACCTGCTCGATCTTTTTATCCACGACGCGTAGCCCGTTGCGTACCGCCGCAGCGGTGACGATTGCGGTGCCGTGCTGATCATCGTGGAAAACGGGTATACTCATGCGCTCCTTCAGCTTGGACTCCACGATAAAGCATTCCGGCGCCTTGATATCCTCCAGATTAATCGCGCCGAAAGTGGGCTCCATGGCTGCAATCACCTCCACCATCTGATCCGGATCGGTCACATCCAGTTCGATATCAAAGACGTTTATCCCGGCAAACTTTTTGAACAACGCCGCCTTGCCTTCCATCACCGGTTTCGCCGCGAGTGGCCCGATGGATCCCAGACCGAGTACCGCGGAACCGTTAGAGATAACCGCTACGAGATTACCCCTACCGGTATAGTCCGCGGCCTCTGCCGGATTCTCCACAATACGGCGGCAGGGGAAAGCGACGCCGGGGGAATAAGCCAGCGCCAAATCCCGCTGATTGGCCATGGGCTTGGTGGGATTCACCTCCAGCTTCCCCGGGGGTGGATCACGATGGTAAGACAGTGCACTTTCTTCCAGCTTGAGATCTTTCATAAATTACGAGCGAGCGGCTTGCGTTTTAGTTGGCCCGGATGGGAGTATGCGGCATCACCGCCGGCAATGAACAGTCTGATGGCAACGAATGTTAATGCGCGTCGAGAAATACGCGCAGCGAACGTGAGAATCTCAAGCACAGCCCACGGGTAAAACACGCCTGAAGGTCAGGTTTATCCGAGGTTCCGTTATCCGCCTGCGCCTCGGTAATGCATGCTGCCAGAAGCGCTGGGTATCGCCGGCCATGACGAGCAAACTGCCGTCAGTCAGCCTGATGTTCCGTTTCGGCGACGCGCCTGATTTCCCGCTGCGGCGCAGGAGGAAATCACGCTCTGCCCCCAGGCTCAAGCTGGCAATTACCGGCTGCTCGCCGAGTTCGGGCTCATCGTCCGCATGCCACCCCATGCAGTCTTGACCGTCGCGGTAAAGGTTGACTAACACAGAATTCAGGGGCACATCTATCGCATTGGCTATTCTGTCGCGTAAGGTGCTCAGCTCGTCGAACCAGGATTCCGGCTGGAGCCTTAACCCGGACCAGCGATAGCTCAAGCCGGGGTCGGCATACCACTGATGCAGCCTCGGGATAAGGTGCACGCGGCCGAACAGACGTACTTTATCCTGCTGCCACCTGGTCTTTTGATAAATCAGGTCAATCAGCCGGTGCGCCTCAGCCTGACTCACATATTTTGCGCAAAGTCTGATGTCCGCGTCTGCTAGGTCAAGTCGAGTCCACGCAGCCTTATCTCGGGTGGACCTCTCAGCGGTCATGGCCTGGCTATTTCCTAGCTCCCGTTTGATCATCGCTTCAGGTAATGGCTATTGTTTTAGAATAAAAACTTCCTGCTCAGTCCGGATTCCTTTCACCGCGTGCCGTCCCGCAGACTCGACTCGTGCGTTGACCGCCGCGGTGATGTGAAATCAAGTTGGTCCGGCGCACCGACGTTACCATAGATCACCCCGCCTTCATGCGGGCCTGCGCCAAACCGTATTTCAGGCTTGCCGCGGCGTGGTTACACCAGTTTCTCCGCTAGGCTGGCAACGAACCCGGTAGGCGCCTTAATAAGGCGCCTCTCGGTCATGCACCACTCGATTATGGGCTCGACCGACCACGCCTTGCTGTTAAATGTTAAAGAATGGTGCAGACTTCTCCTCCCGACAGGCTGCCGCCTCTTTCGTCTCTATGGGCTCCCGGCTTAAGTTTTTCACCGTCGAACGCAAGCAAATCAGCGCTGCATGGCCGCCTGCCTCAGCATTGTACTCCGGTGAACTCGCGGTCTAATCAATTTAGCGCGGGTTTTTCTTGCGCGGCTGTGGGAAAATGCCGGCATGACAGACCTTTTTTACCCACCGGGCACCCCCGTGAAGATTGGTTGTCTTGCCTACAACCATTACGCCATCGTCTCTGACCGCTTCACCCAGGACAAGCCGATGCTGATCTCGCTGAGCTTCAGAACTGGCTCGGTAGCGGAGGAACCCTGGGACGTTGTGGTGCGGGGACGCAAGGTAGCTCCGAGCCGCCTGCAGTCCAACCTGACGCCGGAGGAAATCGTCCAACGTGCACACATAGCTGTGGGCCAGCGCGGGTACAACCTGGTCACGCGTAACTGTGAACACTTCGTGCGTGAAACGCTGGGCCTGTCTGCGCGCAGCCGTCAGATCGAGACCGCTGCCGGTGCCGGAATTTCAACTTTGCTGCTGGGGCTGCGCTTCGCGCGTATCCATCCTGCGGTTACCGTTGCAACCACCGCTTTTAGCCTGCTTCTCGGATCTCGCTGGTCGGCTCGCTGAAGACCGCTTTTTTGAATAGTTGTCCTGCTAACCGCACGCTCACCCTTGCTGCTGAGGCGGGATCAGCTCGATTCAATATTGCAGCCAATGCGTTAAACGATCCTTGCCATCTGTGCTGAGTCAACACTCTTGTCACGCCTGCTTCAGTGATCGGCGATCTCCCCCTCTTTGAACAGAAACTCCCGCAATTGATCCTCAAAATCCTTGCTGTTACGGCGAATCCATTCCAGCACCATCGCGGCGTGCTCCATTTCCTCTCTCATGTTGTGCAGCAGGATTTCTTTTAAGTCATGGTCATCGCAATCGTCCGCTCGCTGCCGATACCAGTCGACTGCCTCAAGCTCTTCCATCAGCGAGACGATTGCGTGATGCAGATGCAGGGTTTCCTTGGACAAGCGCTCCCGTGGCGCGTGAAGTGAGCTACTGGAACCGGCCATTGATCCTCCTTCGTAGTTAGATGTATTGCTGTAGGCTAATGGCAATGGGCACGTTCTAGCGACCGAACCGTTCCCCATGCGTTTTGTTAGAATAGCGAGTGTGATCCCGCCGAACAACCCTGGCGGTAGGTTCTAGTCAATCCAACTGCGACTTATCTCAAGATATGTTTTTTCTCGAATACCGCGCGCGCGTAAGCAACATCCAGCCAACGTTACTACCTGCAGGCTTACGCGGTGTCTAAAGCTTACACAACCAAGGCGAGGAATCTGGTTCTCGTATTGGGCGATCAGCTTAGTGCGAAATCAGCCGCTTTTGACCAGTTCGACAGCAATTGTGATGCTGTTCTCATGCTGGAGGTCGAACATGAGGCACGCTATATTCCCCAGCATAAACAGCGCCTGGTTCTTTTCTTCTCCGCGATGCGTCACTTTCGTGATGCTCTGCAAAAAAAGGGATACCGAGTGCACTATAGCGCGCTTGATGGTGACAACAATCGAGGCAATTTCGTCGACGAGATCAAGCGCTGGGTGCACAAGACCCGCCCGTCGAAGCTGGTCCTAACCAAGCCCGGGGACTTTCGCGTTGAATCCGATATCGCTAAAGCGGCCCGTTCGGTCAACTGCGAAATAGACATCCGAGCCGACCGTCATTTTATCTGCGCTCTGGAGGATTTTCGTTCGCATGCGGAAGGTCGCAAGTCCCTTCGGCTTGAAAACTTTTACCGCGAGATGCGACGCAGGCACGATGTGCTCATGGACGGCGATGATCCGGTCGGAGGCCGCTGGAACTTTGACCAGCAAAACCGCGAGCGCCTTAGCGACCGGGGCACAGAAAGCATAAAGGCCCCTCGATCTTTTCAACCCGATTCGATCACGCGCACAGTGCTGCGTATGGTAAACCACCGCTTTGCGGACGCTCCGGGCAGGCTGGAGGGCTTTGACTACCCGGTGGACCAAGCCCAGGCGCGCGCCGCTCTGCGCGACTTCATCAAGCACCGTTTATCCCACTTTGGCACCTACCAGGACGCCATGGTGACCGGCGAGCCATATATTTATCATTCGCGCTTGTCCTGCGTGCTTAATTTGCACTTGCTAGACCCTCGCGATGCCATCAATGCCGCCGTTGCGGCGTATGAAGCCGACGAAGCGCCGATCAACTCGGTCGAAGGGTTCGTCCGGCAAATTCTCGGCTGGCGCGAGTTCATTCGAGGCGTTTACTGGTTAAAAATGCCGGAGTACGCAGATTTAAATGCGCTCGATGCCCAGCTGCCTATGCCCGCTTTTATGTGGACTGGTGAAACCGATATGAACTGTATTCGCCACAGCGTGGAGCAGCTAATCGACCATGCTTATGCGCACCACATTCAGCGCCTGATGGTACTTGGTCTGTTCGCCATGCTGCTGGGCGTTAAGCCTTACGACGTCCACCGCTGGCACATGTCGATGTATGCCGATGCCGTTGACTGGGTCTCTCTACCGAACGTGCTCGGCATGAGCCAGTATGGAGACGGCGGCATTGTCGGCAGCAAACCATACGCCGCTTCGGGCAATTACATCAGCCGGATGAGTAACTACTGCCCCGACTGTCGCTTCAATCCGAAAAAAGCGGCCGGTGACGATGCCTGCCCCCTTACCACTCTGTATTGGGATTTCCTGTCGCGCAACCGGCAGCAAATACGGAATAACCGCCGCATGGGCTACCAGCTGAAAAATCTGGACCGCAAGGATGATGCTGAAAGGCGCGCCATCCGCCAGCGGGCGAGAGCCTTGCAATCAGAAATGACGCACCAGACTTATTTATAGGTCGACGATTAAGGACGATCGCATCCAGGTGCAGAACGATGCCCCTCCCGACGCCGACGGCGGCTATGTGCTTTACTGGACGCAGCACAGGGGCTCGCCGTCCGTTTACGTTTGGTCTGAGTACGCGGCGCGCTGGCTGCTATGCCAGGACTGAAGAATTTCATGCGTGCGTCTTGGAACCGGGAACGGGTGGATGGGAGGGCTTCTCCTATCGTTGCTTAAGCGAAGGCCATGATGCTGATGCAGTAAGTCGGGCCGGGATGCCATTACGGCCTTTCGCTCATTGCTGGTAACATGCTGCCTTTGGTTCAACACTGGACCTGGCATGGACCATATTCCACCGGGGATAAATCTAGAGCCTGAAATCTTCGCTTTTGTGCAGCGAAGTTACGACATCAGCGACACGTCGGCAGACCTCACCATCGACGAACAGCGCGCGAATTACGATTACTACTGCTCGCACTTCACTCCGCCCCATCCGCTACAGGTAGCGAGTCGCGACCAATTTATCGACGCCCCGCGGGGCAGTGTTCCCGTGCGCTGGTATAGAAACGAACGGTCCGATTCGGCAGTATGCGTGATCTTCTTTCATGGCGGAGGTTTTGTCGTTGGCGGACTGAACAGTCACGATTTTCTCTGTGCTCGACTGTGCCGTGACGCCGGGTGCACCGTGGTTGCGGTTGATTATCGGCTGGCGCCGGAGCATGTCTTTCCAGCCGCTTTCGATGATTGCTATAGCGTGCTTCTGGCTGTGCAATTGTCAGCCGACCGGCATGCGCTCGATCCCAATCGGATCATTCTATGCGGCGACAGCGCCGGCGGAAATCTCGTCGCGGCGGTGTCGCTGGCACACCGTGATCGTGGGGGTTCGGGAATTCATGGACAGATTATGATCTATCCGACGCTGGCTGCGGACACCAGCCTGCCTGCATATGCGCAATTTGCACATGCCCCCATGCTTAGCACGCAAGACATGGAATTTTATCTGCGGGCTTACCTGGGGGAAGACGGTAAACCCTGCGCTTATTCAGCTCCAATGCTGGCCGAAGACCTGTCCGGATTGCCGCCGGCACTGCTGCTTCCCATGGAATACGACCCGCTGCGTGATGATGCCCTGGCTTATCACCGCAAGCTGCTCGACGCAGGCGGCCAATCGGCCCTGTATATGGGCAAGGGTTTGGTACACGGTTGCCTGCGCGCAATTGATATCAGTCCCGGGGTACAGGAAGTGTATCGTCGTATGGTTGACTTCATCGCTGCAGCAGAAAAGTGAGGGACTGTAGTGGAATACGAACGCAGGCCATGAACTGTCCGAGCCGATGCCTGACCATGGGATAGTGCCGCCAGCGCTGGATCCTGCGGACGAGCTGAACGCACCGATAGATATTGATCTGCGGTCAATAATCGATCCAATCATGCAGCAGCGCACACAATCGCCTATTGTGATTCCCTCGCGAGCGGAAGAATTATCCAAGCTGGTTGCAGCAGGAATGCCGCGCGATGCATTGCCTCTGTCCGAGGTAATGGCGGAAGTTCAGTCGCTTACAGATAATTACTGCCGTCGAACATCGCACCCCGGGTTCTTTGGTTTTGTCGCACCTTCAGGTTTACCGACCGATCCCTTAAGCCATGCCCTGGTGGCGGCGTTGAACCAGAACGTAACGGGCTACCCGGCATCGCCAGCCGGCGCAACAATTGAGCGAACCGTGGTCAAATGGCTCGCCGCTCTAGTCGGTTATAACGAGCAGGCAGGGGGTGTGCTGTTGAGCGGTGGATCCATGGCTAACATGACGGCTATTGGAACTGCGCTCATCCATCGCTTCGGAGCGTCGCTCCGGCGTGAGGGATTGGTAGCAACGGCGGGCGCCAGACAGCCGAAGATTATCTGCTCGCAAGCCGTTCATTTTTCAATCCAGCGCGCAGCCGGTTTGCTCGGCATTGGCACCGATAACGTGGTCTGTGTCGACGTCGATGACTGCTTTCGCATGCGACCGGGCAAGCTGGCGCAAGCGCTTGACACCCACGACTGCCCCATTTGTGTGGTGGCCAGCGCGGGCACCACCACTACCGGCGCTATCGATCCCCTGGATGAAATTGCGCATCTCTGCCGGCAGCAGGGCGTCTGGCTGCACGTCGATGCTGCCTATGGCGGAGGTGGGTTACTTTCTACAGAATTGCGTCCACTTTACGCGGAGCTGGAAAAGGCCGATTCGGTCACGATGGACCTGCATAAGTGGTTTTACCTGGCACTTGACTGCAGCGTAGTTCTATATCGGGACCCGTCAGTGGCAAAAAGGATGTTTTATGATAGGTCTGATTACGTCCAGTACCCTTTTGACGGGCCGGCGGAATCACACATGTTTTTTCACTTAAGCCCTGAACTGTCCAGGCGCTTTCGCGCGCTGCCGTTTTACGTTGCCCTGCGCCACTATGGTGCAGACCGCCTGGGGCGTAACGTATTGCATAACTATAAATGCGCGCAATACCTCAGCCGCCTTGTACAAGCAGAGGCTGAACTCGAACTGGTGGCGGCACCACAATTGTCCATATGTTGTTTTCGCTTTGCTCCACCAAGCTTAAGCGAACGCAGAATCGATGAAATTAACCGTCGAATCCGCCAACTCATTGAGGACGAGGGTGATTTCCTTATGTCACCGACTGATGTTCACGCCCGACCGGTCCTCAGGGTATGCATTGTCAATCATGCAACCAGAGCGAAGCATATAGAGGGCCTCATAAAACGGGTGCTAGCCATCGGTCAAAAGCTGGTAGCCGCGGACACCTGCCTTTAGCTCAAGGTTAGCACCGTTTATTTCTGTTGCTGGTCTCTGTCTAATTTGATTCTGCCGATTAAGGTCAGCATATTGTTTGCTAGACTGCCTGCGGCTACAGATAGGAGCACAACACCTATGACCGGGCTAACTTTACTCGTCATCACCACGTTTTTATACGCCGGCTACAACATTCTGATAAAAGTGTCGACGCAGCATGTGCCGCATGATGCGCCCTCAACCATAACCGCAACGATTTGTCTGCAGATCGCGGCGCTGGCCGTATCTTTCGTGTTTCTCGCCGTGCAGAAAGCCCAGATTCACGCTTCCTTACTGTTGCCCGCCCAGGCCTACATCTGGGCCGCGGCGGCCGGTTTGTGCATAGGTGCCGCGGAGATCACCTATTTTTACCTGTTTGCCGGCATCGGATCGAGCAAGCCAATGCAGGCAAGCGTGGCCATTCCGGTAATTGTCAGCGGCGCCATCGTCATTGCCCTGATCGTCGGCTGGCTGGTGTTGAAGGAAGGCATCGCCTGGCCGCAGCTCCTCGGTGCCGGGCTGATTGCGTCCGGCATTTTTATGCTGTTTATCAAAAGTGAAATCGCCTGACCACCGCTGGTATTGAGGGGTCAGATGAAGCAATGACCGGACAGCCGGATTCAACGGATTGGATTGTTGTCTACTTGTCCATCGCTGCAGGTATTGTTGCCGCTCTGCAGATTGGCAAAGTTCCGCCCGCCATCCCCGCGCTACAGCTGGAACTTCGTCTCAGCCTGGTGCAGGTAGGCTGGCTGGCATCCATATTCAACGTGATCGGGGCGGTTGGCGGAGTGCTGATAGGTGGTCTGGCTGACCGCTTCAATTATCGACGCGCGCTGATTTTTGCCGTCATACTACTGATGGCGGGATCATTATTCGGTACGTATACATCAAGCGCAATACCTTTGTTTATATCGCGAGTGTGCGAGAGCTTTGGATTGGTCGTGGTGGCCGTATCCGCGCCCAGGCTGATTACGGCACACACCCGGCCGGAAGACCGGAGTCTGGCGCTTGGGGCGTGGAGCATTTACATCCCAACCGGTTTTGCCATCGGCATGGTCATGGGCTCTGTATTGATGCCCTGGGTAGGTTGGCGCGGCCTGTGGTTGGCTAACGCGTTGATTTTATTCGCCTATTTATCAGTTTTTTACTTACTGACTTCACCCGCTGCACAAGCCGAGCACCGCGCCGGCACCTCACCATGGATGCATAACGTGCGAACCGTCATGCGCACGCCCGCCCTATGGTTACTCGCCGGGATCTTTTCATGCTACACGGTGCAGTGGTTTGCTTTGACCACTTGGATGCCGACGTTTCTCACCCAGAGCGCGAACTACTCTGTTGCCGCCAGCGCTTTAGCCGGCGCTCTTATCGTTGCGATCAATGTAACCGGCAACCTTTCCGGGGCCTGGCTGCTGCACCGGGGCGTGGCGCCGTGGCGGCTGATCGCAGTCGCGCTGTTGCTCATGGCACTGTGCGCTTACGGTATTTTCGCAACAGATACTTCACCCCTGTGGAAGATTGCTCAGGCGATACTATTCAGCGCTGCTGGCGGACTGCTGCCGGCCGCCCTGTTGAGCACCGTCGCACTTCACGCACCGTCAACGTCCCACATCGGAACCGCAAATGGGTTTGTCGTGCAGGGCTCACATATTGGCATTCTTGCCGGCGCACCTTTACTGGCGGGTGTGGTATCGGCGACGGGCGGTTGGCAGCACACCTGGTGGCTGATGGCCGCGATGGGCGCAATCGGCTTAACGCTTGCGCTGGTACTGCGGCAGCAGCAAGGAGGACCTGAAACAACGGAACGATAATTAACCTTTATGGGGCCTTTACTAGCCGCCTTTAAGAGGAGGCATAATCGACAGGGTATCATTCTCCGTTAATCTAAAAGCGGCGTGCTCACTTTGCGGCACGACGTCCCCGTTCACCGCAATCAGATATTTGTCGCCGGGCGGCATTCCCAGACGCCGCACGACGTCCATTGGGGTGACGTCCGTCTGCACCTCGATTTCAGCCGGATTATCGCTGTTAGGGGGCAGGTACTCATCCAGTAAGCCAGTCGTTTTGACTCGGATCTTCATCCTGCGGCTTTAAGTCAGGCCCAGACGATTGAGCGTATGCTCAGTGGGCACGCCTTCAGAAGTCCAGCCCCTCTCGGCATAATATTCTGGTAGCATCTTATCCAGTTCGCAGACCTTACCTTTGGCGGTGCCGCCCGGTGCGGGAACTTCCAGCAGGCGCGGGGGCAGGGTGTCATCGGCGGCGGTCAGGCCCGCAGCCAGATTGAACTGTCGTTCCAGGTTCCAGGTGCGCTCACCACACTCCAGTATTCGTTGTTCATTCCAGTCACCTTCACAGGCAGCATCGATCTGTTGCTGGAACTCGGTGGTGCCCCAGGCCGACGCCGGGAACAGGCACAATCCGGTGGAGTCAATCATGGCAACAAAGTCCTGCGAGGTTTTGCACGGCTTTGCCTTCCCGTTTCCACTCTGATCGTCCATATCGACCTCAAAAGTGTCATGTTTGAGATGGCAGGCGCCCCTGTTCGAAGTGGCGTAGCCCAGCCCCATGCCCTGGAGCGCACGGGAGTCGTAGCCGGCGAATTCCTGGCCCTTCACCCCCATGAATAACTCTGGGTGTCCGTATTTTTCGCACAGCCTTTTAGAGCCGAGGCCCAGAACCTGGCCAAAGCCCTCATACTTGCCGGTTTTCTCCGCCATGATGGTCAAGGCCTCAGCATTGCCGAAGTTCAGTTCTACCCCATCGGTATCTTCCCGGGTGATGACACCCATTTCATACAGTTCCATCGCGGCAGCCAGAGTGACGCCAAAGCTGATTGGGTCCATGCCGTGTTCGTTCATCAGGAAACCGGCAAAGGTGCAGGCATCAATGTCGTCCACCCCGACCATCGGACCAAAAGCGTAGGCCGTTTCGTACTCCAGGCCGCCCGAGGCATGCCAGTATTCTTTGCGGTTGACGATGGTAAAGTGCTCTTTGTCGATATGGGCGATGCGTCCACAGGCTATGGTGCAGCCGAAACATGCCTTGTTGGTGATTAGGTTAACGTGTCCGTTTGGTTTTCTCACGCGCATACCGCGGGCACCGACCTTGTCATAACCGTCGAACTGGACCTGCTGAAAATTCCGCGTGGGCAAACCGCCGAACTCCTGCATCGTCTCCATCATAGCGTTCGTGCCGAGTTTGGTCAGTCCTTTCCTGCCGGGATCATTTTCCAGCAGCTTTTTCATTTCATAGGTGACCTGCATAAACTTTTTCGGATCAGCAACGGTGACACCTTTAGTACCCTGTACCGCAATCGCTTTTAGGTTTTTCGATCCCATCACCGCGCCGACGCCGGAGCGGCCGGCGGCGCGGTGCAAATCATTGACTATGCAGGAGTAATACACACCGCGCTCGCCGGCCACCCCAATGCAGGCGATTTTGAGGTGTGGATTCTGCTGCTGCGACCTGATCCAGGCCTCGGTCTCCCAGACGCTTCGGCCCCACAGTTCGTCAGCCGGGAGAATCTCAACCTGGTCATCGACTATGTGCAGGTATACCGGCTGCGGTGACTTGCCGCTAAGCAGCAGGAGATCATAACCGGCGTATTTCAGATCCGCACCAAACTTGCCGCCTGAATTAGAGCAGGCAATGGCATTGGTCAGCGGCCCCTTGGTAATCACGGCATAGCGTCCGCTGGTAGAGGCCATGGTGCCGGTAAGGGGCCCGGTGGCAAAGATCAGGACATTTTCCGGACTCATGGCGTCTACTTTGGGATCCATGTTTTCCCACAAATATTTCGTGGCCAGTCCGCGCTCTCCGATATATTGGAACGCCCAGTCCATATTCAACGGTTCCGTCGCAACCGAGCCGCTGCTTAAATCAACGCGCAAAATTTTTCTTTGCCAAGCCATATCACAATATCCCGCACAAATGTTTTGGTTTAGGTTAATTCCTAGCTGGAAAACGACGGCAGATGCGTTCGTACTGCGTACTCACGCATTCGATCATAGCCGGTCCAATCCGCATCGACATAGGTGATGGCATCGGTTGGACAAGCTTCGGCGCATTTGGGGTCACCGCCGCACAGGTCACATTTGACCACTGTCTTTGTTTCTTTGTCATAATTAACCGCGCCAAAAGGACAGGCAATGGTGCATACCTTACAGCCAACGCATAAATCCTGGTGCACTTCTTTTGCTCCGGTTTGCGCGTTCAGCGTAATCGCCTCCACCGGACAGGCGTGTAAACACCATGCCTCCTCGCACTGCGTGCAGGTAAACGGTATAGCGTAGCGACCATGTTCAAATTCGTAAATCTTGATGCGCGATCGCGCTGGGTTAAATGCGCCCGTATGTTCGAAAGAACAGGCCATTTCGCACTGCAGGCAGCTGGTGCATTTGGCGGGATCAATAAGTAAAGATCTTTGCATCTTTGGGCCTCACTTTGCTGGTGTTCGACGATTTATCAGCGTTTACGGTTTATTTTATCCGTCTTCGTCAGCGCAGCATACAGTAAAGTAGGCGCCGGATTGAAACCGAGGTTGGCATTGCGCTCAAACCACCTTAAGTCAGCCCAAGGCGTGCTGGAGAAGCGGAAGGGCGGAGCGCTTGCGCTTTCAATCCTATCTTTGGCGGGTTTGCCAATCTGGTGCGCTATAAACTGGCACATCCAGTGGCGCTAAGGGCTGCCGGCCACGAATTTCGTCTGCCAGTTTCTCCGCCAGCATGATTACCGCGGCATTGAGATTGCCGTTTACGATGTTCGGCATGATGGACGCGTCTACCACGCGCAGGTTCTGTATGCCGTGCACCGCTCCCGCCGCATCCACAACGGACTGTTCATCCGTCCCCATCTTACAGGTGCAGCTGGGGTGATACGCGCTCTCTCCTTTGTTACGCACAAACTCATCCAGATCCTGGTCACTCTCCACCGTCGACCCCGGCGCCAGTTCCTCGCCGCGAAACGCATCGAATGCGCTCTGGGCGAAGATCTCCCTGGTGTGCCGAATGCCGTCACGCATCACCTGACGGTCTTGTTCTGTAGCCGTGTAGTTAAACAGAATTTTAGGCGGGTCTTTTGGGTTGGCAGATCTCAGCTCCACCGCACCCCGGCTGGTCGGGCGCATCGGCCCGGTGTGCGCCTGAAATCCGTGCCCCCCCGCTGGGCTGCGGCCGTCGTAATTTATCGCAATGGGGAGGAAATGATACTGCAGATCAGGGTACTCGACCCCGGCTCTGCTGCGAATAAACCCACCGCTCTCAAACTGGTTAGACGCTCCCCATCCTTTCTTGGTCAACAGCCACTCAATGCCGATTTTGAGCTTGGTCAGCGGTCTGGTGGCCGGATAAATCGAAACCGGCTGCAAACAGCCGTGCTGTATGTAAACTTCCAGGTGATCCTGCAGATTTTGCCCCACACCAGGGAGGTCTGCTGTCACCTCGATGTGCAGTTTTTTAAGTTTTTCGCCATCACCGACACCAGACAGATTCAGCAGCTGCGGTGAGTTGATGGCGCCGCCACAGAGGATTACCTCCCCCGCATCAACGGATTGTACCTTGCCGTTTTGCAGGCACTCCACGCCAACCGCTTTGCCGTGCTCGATACGTATCCGGGTGACCAGTGTGCGCATCCATAATTCGAGGTTTGCCCGAGACAGCGCCGGTCGCAGATAAGCCTTAGCCACACTCCAGCGCTCCCCGCGAAAGGTCGTCATATCCATAACCCCCAGCCCTTCCTGCTGGTACCCATTCATATCCTCCGTATAAGGATATCCAGCCTGCTTACCGGCTTCGATAAAAGCTTTGAACAGCGGATTTTCGCAGGCCCCGGTGGTCACTTTCAGCGGGCCTGAGTCGCCGCGGTAATCATCGCCACCCTTAAGCCGCGCTTCCGCTTTCTTGAAGTAGGGCAGTACGTTGCGATATGCCCAGCCCTCAGCACCGCCCTCGTGCCACCCGTCGTAGTCCTTGGCGTTGCCGCGTATATAGACCATGCCATTGATCGACGAAGAGCCGCCTATGACGCGGCCGCGGGGACAGTACACGCGTCGGTTGTTCATATGGGGATCGGGTTCAGTCTGGTAGGCCCAGTTGAACCGGTCATTGGCAAGCGGATAGGAAAATGCAGCCGGCATGTGAATCATCACGCTGCGATCTTCACCTCCCGCTTCCAGCAGCAATACGGAGGTGTCGGCATCCTCGGACAGTCGCGCAGCCAGCACCCCTCCAGCGGACCCGGAACCAATAACAACGAAGTCGTAGTGCTTACCGATGGTGTAATCCTCCTGCTTCGCTGCGAGATTACACTTTATTCATGCATCGCAACAACGCTGCGCCCATCATCGGGCCGGCGAGGATGGGGCGATTGGAAGTTGCAAAGGCAGCTCACTGGTCGCAGCCACCGGGCGAGAGGGGGGCAGGGTGCGTCGTAACACGGTCATAACCCGCTCCGCCGTTGCCCTGTACCCCGTCAGCTTACCCCCGAAAATAGACACTAGCCTGGGCTTGGCCTCGTTATCCACCGGCAGCTGCGTCTCGCGTGAACGCTTAAACGAGCTTCCCCTAACCGATGGTAGAACGCGCAGGCCAGCCCAGGCGTCGATAACGTCGACGGATCGGCCGGGGAAATAGTGTCGATACGCATCCAGCAGGTAAGCTTTTTCTTCCGGCGTCGGCACAACGGCCGCGGGGTCACCGCAGTAGTGGCGCTCGGTCGTCCCCAGCAGGGTGTAATTGTCTTTCCACGGCATAACGAATACAGCCCGCTTATCGTGCGGCACCTCAATGTAGTAACACCCTCGTTCCACTTTTCCCGGCAGCTCCAGGTGCGTGCCCTGAACGTTGTCTACCGCGAGGTCGGGCGGAGCCGGAGTAAATTTGCGCGCTACGGCCCGGGCCCAGGGGCCGGCCGCATTGACCACCGTCAGGCTTCGGCACGCGCTGTCTTCACCGTCCGCCCGGTAGGACACCAGGCAACCATCAGGCTCGATTCGTGCCGACAGAAATCGCGCCGGGCAAATCAGCCGCGCCCCCAGCTGGTGGGCCGACTGCATTACCGCCCGGGTCAGCAGCGCGTCATCCGTCTGTGCATCCCAGTACTGAAAGACCGTCTGCAAGTCTTTGGTTTTCAGTCCATCCAAACTGCCCCATTCGTTTCGCGGCAGCGTGTGAAAACGTCCGTACTCACCGATGCCGGACAATAGCGCATACAAACCAAGGCCCAGACGCATGATCCAGGGCCGGCGCGAGGTTTGCGGGTACACCGGGATGAAAAACTTCTGCCGCTTGACAATATCCGGCGCGAGCTTCAGCAGCAGCTCACGCTCATGCAGGGATTCTCTGACCAGGGAGATCTGTGCGGTCTCTAGATAGCGCAATCCCCCGTGAATAAGTTTGCTTGAGCGACTGGACGTCCCCTCCGCCAGCCTGCTCTGTTCGAGCAGAACGACATCATAACCCGCCGCTGTAGCGGCCTGGGCGACACCCACACCGTGAATGCCCCCACCGATAACCAGCACGTCGCAGTCCTGGATAGCAGGCACGCCGCGTTTAACTGATTATCGAAGAACAAACGCTCATACTCTCGAATTAGATCACAAAAAGCGGTGCGTGCTAATTTCCAAAACCCATTCTACGGTTTACGGATCCGCCCGTATGCAAGTCCGGTAACGAAACCGGCAACGCGGCTGACCAGTCGAATAAAGCCTTCGGCAAGGTCCACATATAAGGCCAATCCCGGGACGAACAGATTGGGGTTGAATTGATCGCAAGGCTCGTTTCGCTCGTTGTACATGATGTCTGCTCCTGACAGTTTGCTTTCGTTTGGGCTCGGGATGAATTGTGGACTCGAATCCGAAGCGGAACATGATGGTTGTGGGATGAAATCGTGATGATTTTGTGATGATTTCCGGATAGGAGTAAAAAATTCTTAAATACAGAGTGTTATAAGCTTTACGCCTGAGCTTTCGGCATGGTGACGGTGCCTCGGCGCAAGCTGGTGCCGACAACCGCGGCGCTCAATCAGCTGTGTTGACCGCATCGCTTGGGTGAAGCACTTGTGGTGCAATGATCAGAATCGGTGAGTATCGCGCTATACAATCTTCAGTATTTGCGGGTGTTTAAAGCGACTCACCCAGCGCCCTACATGTAACATCACGCAGGACGTGAATAAAAAAGAAAAAAACTTTTTACTCATCACCCTCGCGCTGGGTCATCTGACCAATGACTGGGTGGCGGGCACAATCTGGCTGATTGCGCCGGCGGTGGCGGCCAGCATGGGTCTTGGCCCGACAGAGGTCGGCCTTATTCTGGCAGTGAACGGCTTAGGCGCCGGACTGACCTACATTCCAGCCGGCATCGCGGCTGACCGTTTCACCCACCAGGGAAGGCTGCTGTTGATTACGTTCTGGTGGGTGGCCCTGGGGTACTTCAGCGCGACCCTGGCCCCTGGGTTTTGGGCAGTGACCGCGCTGTTTGCCTTTGGCGTCATGGGTGACGCGTTCTGGCACCCGGTGGCGACCGGGGTTCTGGTAAAACGCCTGCCGCAGAAAAAGGCTCAGGTTTTGGGCATACACGCCATGGGCGGAAGCGTTGGTGCTGAGGTACTGGGCCCGCTTACCGCCGGCTTTCTCTTGGCTTATTTCGACTGGCGGTCGACTATGCAGATTCTGGTGCTGCCGGCTGTAATCATGGGTTTGTTTTTCATCCCGATCGCCAAACGCATTGGCACCGTTTCGCAACGCCGGATCTCCAAATTGGACCTGAAAAACCTAGTTGGTCGATGGACAACGGTGAAGGGGATGGGGCTGGTATCGATGATGGTTCTATACAACATGTCCCTGTTCGCTATGCTCAGCATGACGCCGCTGTTTCTGCAATCCGAACACGATTTGCAACCCTTTGAGTCTGCAATCGTGTTCGCCGCGATTCTGCTGGTTGGAACACTGTTCCAACCTTTTACCGGTCATCTATCCGATCGCGTCGGACGCAAATCCGTTATTCTGGCAATCCTGGCGCTTGCCGGGGTGTTCTCCCTGCTGGCTGCGGTCTCCCCCGGCTACATCTCGTTCCTGGTCATGCTGGTGGTCTCGGCCACGCTGTTGACCGCGGTACGTCCCGTTGTGCTGGCGGCGGCGGTGGAGTTTTCAGCGCAATCAGAATCTACCACCTTAGGGCTTGTGTTCGCGGTGCTCGACGGCGTCGGTGCCCTGGGTGCGCTGCTAGCAGGTTTGGTCGGCGAAATAGACCTTGCCATGGCTTATGCGCTGGCGGCGGGATTGTCCATGCTCGCGGCGGCGCAAACGGCTCTCATTACCTTTCATCCGTTTGATCGAAGAAGCGGAGTCATGCCTAGCACACCCCCTACGGCCTAGCACGCAGTAACCACCGCTTACTGAATGAGAAGTTGAAGCTATAACCTATTCGCTAAGCACGCACCCGAGTCGCGCAGCCGCCGGGGAGGGGCCGGAATATATGCGGCCTGCCGCTAGACGGCAGCGACCTTCTCCGTGTCTGAAGCAGGTTCTCCGGTAAACCCGGCCATCGCCACGCGCAGCGCTTCCAATACGCTCGCCACCTCCTGTTTCTCGTCATCCAGAAGCGGTTTAAGAGGCCGGCGCACGGCACCAGCTGGCAAGCCCCGCAGCATGCAGGCATGTTTGATCACCTGAATCAGCTTTCCACCCTGCTCCAGAATATGCATGAACGGCATCAGTGCGGACATGATCTGGCGCCCCTTGACGATATCATGCTCCACCGCCACCGCCTGATACAGCGCAATGTGCTCCCTGGGCAGACAGTTGCCGCCGGCACACACCCAGCCGCGCGCACCCCAGGCAAAAAACTCAAGCGCTTGATCATCCATCCCGCACAGCAGCGTGATATGCGGGTAGTCCAGGGCCAGCATATGCAGCTGGTTAATGTCACCGGTTGACTCCTTGATTGCAGCGAAGTTGGTGTGACTGCTGATCTGATCGAAAAACTCCTTCTCCATTGCGGTGCCCGTGCGGCCGGGAAAGTTGTACAGCATGATGGGCAGATTGACTGCTTGATCCACCGCCAGGGCGTGCTGCGCCAGCTCCGTTTGTGTGGGCACCGCGTAATACGGCGCATTCATGAGAATAGCGCCGGCACCACTGCTTTTGGCAATCTGACCCAGTTCAATGCAGTCCTCGGTTCGTATCGCCCCGATGCCAACAATCATCGGTAATCTGTCAGCAATGACTTCCTTGGCCACCCGCATCACTTCCGTGCGTTCTTCCTTGCTCTGTGCGTAGTATTCGCCGGTGGTCCCGCCAACAATGATTCCGTGCACCCCAGACGCGATCAGGTGCTCGATCATGGTTTCCAGACCGGTAAAATCGATGGAATAGTCGTCATGATAAGGCGTAATCACCGGCGGATAGATGCCTTCAAACCTCATCTGTTATCTCCCATTGGCTGACCTAGAGACGGCTCATTGTACATGCCGGCCCGGCAAAATGCCGTTTGTCCATACAACGCAAACAATAAATATAAAAAGCTGCCCAAAAGCGGCGTGCAGGAAGTAAGGACAGTGAGCACAGCGGCGTCACGAGCCATATACGGCAACCGGGTTACCGATCACCCCCCAGTTCGGCGTAATACCCAATCCGGGCTGATCTGAGGCCCGCATCACGCCCCTTTCCCTTTGCGGTGCGCCGCTGGCGTTGCACACGGTGACATATGAATTGAAATCAGTCGACGAAAACCGGTAGGCTTCAGGCGTAGAGTGCGCCAGGTGCGCGATGGCGGCGGTCACGATGTCTCCGCCCCAGCTGTCCTCGATAGTCATTGGAATTCCCAGGGAAACGCAAAGGTCTCGTATCTGCCTGGCTTTAGTAATCCCGCCCACCTTGGATATCTTCAGGTTGATCACGTCCATAGCGCGGTCGCTGTGGGCGCGTAGCAGCATCTCCAGGCCATCAATGCTTTCATCCAGAATGAAAGGCAGTCTGATTCGCTCGCGCACGGACAGACATCTTTCATAGGAGCGACAGGGCTGTTCGATATAAATATCCAGATCGGATACGGCGTTGGCGACGCGCAAGGCGTCTGCTGCCAGCCACCCGGTATTAGCGTCCGCGATTAAAGTGTCCTCCTCCTGCAGCACGCCAGCTACGGCGCGTATGCGCGCAATATCGTCCTGCGCCCTGCCCCCCACTTTGAGCTGAAACTTGCGATATCCCTGGGACCTGTACGCAGCAACGCTGCCCGCCATTTCATCAGCGGGCCGCTGGCTGATGGCACGATATAGCTCCACCTCTTCGCCAAAGCGGCCGCCCAGCAGGCGGCACACGGGCTGCTCCAGCGCTTGCCCGGTGACGTCCCAGCACGCCATGTCGATGGCGGATTTAGCATATGGGTGGCCGAGCAAAGCCACATCCATGATGTGATTTATTTTACTGATCTGACACGGGTCCTGGCCAAGCAGGTGTGGAGCCAATTCACCAATTCCCGCCCGCGCGCCCGGTCCAAACGCGGGGAGATAAAATGGGCCCAGGGGGCAGACCTCGCCGAATCCATCTATCCCAGCATCGGTTTGAATCTGCAACACGGTGCTGTCAAACACGTCCACGTACTTACCATCAGCCCAGGCATAGCGACCCTCATGCAAAGGCAGCTTCACCTGGTAGACCTTAATGCTAGTAATCCTCATAGCTACTCCCGACGGGTCAGCGTGTAAATTAGTAGGTGGCGACGCGCCGCTGCAGCTTTTCTCTGGGGGCGTCGCTGCGTCAGCGCACATTGGCCAGAAATTTCTGCGTGTGCACACTCTGCGGGTGTTCGATAACCTGAGCCGGCGGCCCCAGCTCCTCAATGATGCCCTCGTGAAAAAAAGCCACGCGGTCCGATACGTCCCGGGCAAATCCGATTTCATGCGTCACCACCAGCATGGTCATTCCCTCGTCACTCAACAGGCGGAGCGTATCCAGCACTTCTCCCACCAGCTCTGGATCGAGCGCCGAAGTCACCTCGTCAAAAAGCATGTAGTTGGGCTCCATTGCTAGCGCTCGCGCGATGGCCAAGCGCTGCTGCTGGCCGCCAGACATGCGCGATGGATAGACATCCAGTTTGTCGCCCAAACCAACGTGCTCGAGCTGGCTACGCGCAATCTCTCTTGCTTCCGCCCTGGATTTACCCAAAACGATGCGGGGTGACAGCGCGACGTTTTCCAGTGTCGTAAGATGAGGAAAGGAATTCCACTGCTGAAATACCATACCGATATTGCGCCGCAGCTTATTGACGTCTGTTGATTTGTTATGAACATCGACGCCATCAACCACGATCTGGCCCGAATCGATGGGCTCGAGCGCGTTGATACAGTACAGCATGGTGGACTTGCCAGAGCCGCTCGCGCCAATCACGCTGATCACTTCGCCCTTGTCCACGGTCAGGTCAATCCCGTTTAGCACCTTAAGGTCGCCAAATGATTTTTTTACCGCTTTGATCTCAATCATATTGCCACCTGCGCTCTAGCCGGGCGGTTATCCTGGAGATGGGGAAGGATAGGGCGAAATAAAACGCCCCAACAACGGCCAGTATCAGAAACGGCTCCTGCGTGCGCGTAATGAGAATTTGTGAGGCACGCAGCAGCTCGACATAGCCCAAAACTGACACCAGTGCGGAATCTTTCAGCACCCCCAGAGCAACGCCGGCCCACGACGGCAGCACCGCGCGCAACCCAATCGGCCAAACGATGTAGCGTAGATCCTGCCAATAGGTCATGCCCAGCGAACGCGCTGCCCGGCGGGTGTTGAGCGGTACCGCATCAATGCCGCCCCGCGCTACCGCCGCGACCAGGGCGCTGGTGTAAAAAACAAGTACGATCGTGCCCGCGGTAAAAGGGCTGACGTTGAAACCGATGATGGGGAAAAAGTTATAAAACAAAATGAGCTGAATAATAAGAGGAACGCTGCGAAAGACGTCAAGTAGCAAACCCAGAGTAGCGTCGCCTGCTATACGCGCTACCGATAGCATCCAGCCGAAAACACAGCCAAGCATGGTGCCGATGGAAATGGCGAGGACCGATATCAGCAGTGTCCGCCCGGCGGCGTCTGCCAGGAACCTGAGGTCAGAGAACTGAAACCCGGTAAATACGGAAGCTGCATCCATAACGCTTTACTAGTATCTGAACAGCCGCCAGCTGAGCAGCCGGGAACCACCGATAATCAGTTTGACGATCACGTAATAAATGATTGCGGTGGCCAGAAAAAACTCGAATATGCGGTAAGTCTTGGACGCTAGAAACTGGGTCTCACCGGCCAGCTCCCGGTAGCCCACCAGCATAGCCAGCGAACTCATCAATACGGACCACACCATTTGATTGGTCATGGGGTGGTAAACCACGCGCAGAACCTGCGGAATGATGATGCGCAGATAAGTTTGCGTCGCCGTCATACCTAACGAACGCGCAGCCTTTACCTGGGTCGGCGGCACCGCATTGAATCCCCCTCTGAAAGTCTCCGCCAGATATCCTGCATTGTTGAACGAAAGGCCGCACAGGACAATTAAGAACGGGCTCAAATGGATGCCGAAGGCGCCCAGACCAAAACCGAAAAAGAACAGCTGCAGGAGGGCTGGGGTATTGCGCGCCAGCTCGATCCAGCCCACGGCGAACCAGGTGATGGAACGCATTCCGGACATGCGGACGAGGGCCAGGATAAGACCCAGTACCACCCCTGCCAGCATGGCCAGGATGGCGACCTCCATGGTCACCAGTCCCGCCTGCAGAAGATCAGGTAACTTACGAAATACCGGCCGCCAGTGAAAGGTATAGTCCAAACCTGTTCGCCTTTACGGCAAGGAAGCCTCCCGCTGAAGGCAGAAGGGCTCGATCAATCAGTAGAAGACGCCGGGTATGCGCAGCTCCGGGGCCTCACCACCGACGAACTGATCCCACAGCCCCTGATAGCGGCCCGAGCGGACCTGATGGGTCACAAACAAATTCAGATAATTGAGCCAGCCAAAATCCTTGCGCGGGCCGACGACAGAAGTGTAATCCGTGGTCCAGGGCATGCGCGGACCGGCGATGATGTTATCGTATTTTTCGGCGATGGGCTTGACCGCGGTATTGGTGGTAATACCCGCGTCTGCCTTGCCCTGCGCAACCGCCAGAAACACCTCGTTTTCGCTCTGGTAGCCCTGATATAAATCTTCCGTACCCCATTCCTTGGCATATTTCAAAAACTCGATTTCCGGCACCGTGCCCACCGCGGCCGCGACCCGCTTACCCTTCATATCTTCAAAAGTTTCGATACCGGAGTCCTTGCCCACCACTGCCTGTGCATAGTAAATGGCGTAGGGGATGGTGAAACCAACCGTCTTGGCGCGTTCCAGCGTGTCCGATGTGCCGCCGAATACAACGTCGGCACGATTGTTAACAATGACCGGTAATCGCTCCGCCCAGGTAACTGGAATAATCTCAAAGTCAACGTCCATGGCTTTTGCCAAGTCCTTGCAATACTCCACGTCAAACCCCGCCGGCTCGTTGTTGGCATCGCGGTATCCAATAGGCGGGAAGTCAAGTACGACGCCGCAGCGCACTTTGCCAGCTTTGATTACGTCGTCCAACTTGTCGGCGATGGCATTACTCGTCATACCTAAAAAGCCAAAGGCTGACAGCGCTGTGATGATGATTACTCTGTTTAAAAAACTCATGTCATCCTCCTTATTAAACTGAAGTAATGTTTATTTATGATTCTTAACCTCAAGGCTTGTACGTATACCATAGTTCGATATCGTCGACCATATCAATACAGCCGCGGCGCAAGGGATTGCCGCTTTGGTTTTGTGTGGTTAGCAAATGCACTACCCAATCGCTCCTAACTCGGAGCCCGTTTTTTGCCTTTAGGAACAAACATAAACTCAACTAAACCGGCAGTCACGATGAGCACAGCGCCTATTCCTTCCCGAATGCCGAAGGGTTCGTCAGTGAGTAACGCCGCCGTGGTCAGACCAATCACCACCTCCAGGGTGAGCAGGATCGAAACCTTAGCCGGATCGATGCTGCCGGCGGCGAACATGGTCAACCACACCAGCGGGAACACCCACAGCAGGGCAACGGTCAGCACCCACGGACCCGCCGGCGTAAGAACATCAGGGGCGGGCAGGGCCCATCCGCCTCCTCCTGGAATCAAACTGAGCCCCAGATAAATCGCGCCGAGAAAAAGGAATTGAACAAAAGTTTTATCCAACACGGGCACTGCTTCACACCGATATAGAAAAACCAGGCCTCCGGCCCAGACCATGCCGGAAACCAAGCCCATCCACTCAGCCGCGCTGTGCGGTACGGGGATACCCGACTCGGCACCAAAGATCACCACCATACCGCTTAAACCAAGCACGATGGTTAGCGTTCGCCTCAGCGTAATTGGCACGTGCAGAAAAATCCGGCCAACTATGGCGCTCCAGACGGGGGCGAGGTAGAAAAGCAGCAGCACGCGCGCCACGTGACCGCGCAGCAAGCCTTCCGCATAGAGCGCCACCGCTGCTGCGATCAGAATACCAGCTGCTACCACCGGCCATCCGCCTGTAACCAGCCTGCGCCACCTCGGCAAGGCGTAAGGCAGCATGAGAACCAGAGGTAAAAACATCGGCGCCGCCATAGCCCAGACGCTGCCGACCCCGGCCTCTTCCAGTTGGCGCAGCGGAATCCACCACGTCCCCCAAAGCAGCGTGGAGACGACGATGGCTGAACTGGCGCGGGCTTGTGTGGTACCGGTCATGTTTGGATGATAATCGACAAAAGGTCAGAGACGATCTTCTTTACGAAGCTAAGGGCGATCCCGCAAGCGGTCCGGAATTGGGTAAGCGGCGTACATAATCGGTGAACATCGCGGCGTGGCCATTGACAGTTTATCTGCGTCGCCGACTCAACCTGAAATTTTAAAAAGAGGCAAACCATGAGCAGTCTTTTAGATTTAATCACGTCGCAAGTCGACGACAAGGCAATCGGTCAGCTGAGCAATCAGCTTGGGGCAGACCGAGGTTCACTGGCAAGCGCGATCGGCGCGGCCCTGCCCATATTGCTCGGGGCACTGGAGCGAAATAGCCGCTCTGACACCGGTGAACAGGCGCTGCAGAATGCCCTGCAACGCGATAATCACGACGGCGGCTTGCTAGAAAATCTGCAAGGCTTTCTTGGTCAACGACCGACGCAGAGCGATGCCCGTATGGTGGATCACATTTTGGGTCAGCGCCGACAGTCGGCCGAGCGGGCCCTGCAGCAGACCTCCGGGTTAAGCCAACAGGCAGCTGGTGGCCTGCTGGAAAACCTGGCGCCGATTCTGATGGGTGCGCAGGGGAAGAAATCGCGGCCCGCTGACGTCGACGGCGATAGCCTGCACAGCATGATCAACCGGGAAGCCCGGGATCTAGGCGAGCAGCAGCCGGGAGCAAAGCGAGCGCTTGACGCGTTGCTCGATGCCGACGGCGATGGCGATACGGATTTATCGGATTTGGTCCAGCACGGTGCCAAGGTATTAGGCGGCCTGATGCGTTAGCTGTAAACGGCGTGCGTAAAGGGGCCGATTGCTTAAACGGGGCGCCGGTTTGCACCCGCAACGCTGCCCCAAGCACTCGCGCACCGGCTGGCCGTAGAACGTTAAATCGACGGCTTGAAAGCCTAATCGGCTGCAAGCCTCTTTGCTAACAATCTATTTTTCTTTAATTTTTTGATCAGCTCAGTCAGGAACTTTCGCTCCAGTTCGACCTGGCGGATGAGGTAATCCAATCCGGGATAGGACGCCCGGATTTCATCAGAAAACTCAGCAAAATTCACGCCGCGCGCGGCAACCAGGGCGCGGCGCTGCTTAAGCAGTGCGACCGCCTTTTTCGGCTTCATTTGGTTGATTAAGTTCAGTGACACCCCGTCTGGAAATTCCGCGGGTTCGTGCTCTGCCAGGCGTTCTCGTAAAAGGCGGCCCAACTCCGCTCGTCCGGCTGAGGTAAGTGAATACACCTGACGGCGCGGTCGATTGCCCTGCTGCTCCTCATGGCTCTCGACCAAGCCTTTTTGTGCCAATCTGGCCAGAAGTTGATAGGCATTGGCCTTGCCTATGCGAATCGGGTTCGCCGGCGCGCTCAGCAGCGCGTTTAAATGATATCCGTGCACATCCTGGGTGTTCAGTATACCCAATAATAGAAGTTGCTTATCTTTTTGACTCATAGAACATACTATAATAATCATATTTGATTATTACAAATAAAACTATTTTAGCCTATATCCTAAAGACAGCGTGCAACACAAATCATTACAAATACCAAAAGGTTCCAAACAAAAGCGCGCCAAGTGCTGATAATTAGTCACTTCTGACTATTATCTATTACAGGCCCCAGGCGCTGGCTGTTGTTTGGGCCACGGGGTGAAAGCCTTATGTCTGGCACCCCTGTGAAACATGCGTCCTGCACGGTTCACCCCGCCAGGCCTGCTTTGCCGCATACCGCGTGCAGCAGTACCTGGCAGCCGGCGGCGAGGTCCTCGCTTTTAGCGTTCTCCATTTCGTTATGGCTGATGCCGTTCTCGCAGGGTACGAAAATCATCCCGGTTGGAACCTTTCCCGCCATATATACCGCATCGTGACCGGCACCGCTGATTATATCCATGTGCGCATACCCCCAAGCATCCGCCCCCTGCCTGACCAGATCTATACAGCCGCGATCGAATGGTGTGGCGTGGAACTCCCAGAAAGGGTCTATCTGCACCGCGCACTTTTGCTCCTGCCCGATGCGGGTGGAGACATCGTGCAGCTCTCCCGCCATGGCGGCGAGCTCGGCATCGTCCGGATGGCGCATATCGACCGTAAACCAAACGTTTCCAGGGATCACATTGCGGCTGCCTGGAATTACTTTAATTAATCCACAGGTCGTGCAAGCGTGCGGCGCGTGCTCAAATCCCATCGCGTTCACCGCCTGGACGATTCTGCTGGCGCACACCAGCGCATCTTTGCGCATCGCCATTGGCGTTGGCCCGGCGTGCGCCTCCTGGCCCAGTACCGTTATCTCGAACCAGCGCTGTCCCTGCGCACCCTTGACCACACCGATGGTCTTGCTCTCCGCCTCGAGTACCGGGCCCTGCTCGATATGGGCTTCAAAATAGGCTGCGACCGGGTGGTTGCCGATCGCATTTCCAATCCAGCCGTGGCGTGCAAGTTCGTCACCTACGCGAATGCCAGCGTCATCCTTTATGCCGTAAGCCCAGTCCAGGGCGAAGGTCTCGGTAAAGACGCCGGAGCCCAGCATAGGTGGAGAAAACCGACTGCCTTCCTCATTCGTCCAGACCGTGAGCTCCAGCGGTGCCTGGGTAGCCAGACCGTGCTCCTCGAGGGTGCGGAACACCTCCAGACCGGCCAGCACGCCAAACACGCCGTCGAATTTGCCTCCGGTGGGCTGGCTGTCAAGATGACTGCCGGTCATCACCGGATCGAGCGCATTGTCTCGGCCGGGTCGCTTTAAAAACAGGTTGCCAATGGCGTCGTACTCGTGGGCGCAGCCCACGCCCGCGGCCCAGTCGATCAAAAGCTCCCGCCCTTGCTTATCCAGGTCGGTCAGGGTCAGACGGCACACCCCGCCCTTCGCGGTCGCCCCGATTTTTGCCATCTCCATCAGTGACGACCATAAGCGGTCGCCGTTTATCGCCGGAAGTCCAGTAGTCATGGATTGTTAGCCTTGTTGCTGGTGGTTCCCCTTATATACCATTTATGGGCGGCGGCAGTACGCCGGACTGAACCGTAGTCCGGAATTCGCATTCATTCCACTGTAACAATGGATTCTGCCGGCCAAGCTCGCTAAGCTTGCCCACAACGGCGTGCTTAAAATAACCGCGGCAGAGCAGATTATTTAGCACGGCCCTACGCTTGCCAAAGAGACAATCACTTCCATGACTATCGACCAAATAATTCTCTTTGTTTTGTTGTTTTTTGTGTTCGTCTTATTGATCTGGGGGCGCTGGCGCTACGATCTGGTTGCGTTTTCCGCCCTGCTGCTTGCCGTGGTGGCGGGGGTTATACCCAAGGCAGAGGCCTTTACCGGCTTCGGGCATCCGGCAGTGGTGGTCATTGCGCTGGTGCTGATGGTCAGCCGCGGGCTGTCTAACTCCGGCGTGATCGAGCTTCTTGCGCGCTATCTAGTACGCGGTTCACGCGCGCTGGGCGCGCACATCGGAATCATGTCCGGGTTTGCCGCAGCGCTTTCCGCCATAATGAACAACGTCGCGGCACTGGCGTTGCTTATGCCGCTGGATATGCAGGCCGCGGCCCAGGCTAAGCGCAGTCCGGCGTTGAGCCTGATGCCGCTCTCCTTTGCTTCTATCCTGGGGGGCATGATTACGCTGATCGGCACCCCGCCCAATATCGTCATTGCTGAGTTTCGCTCATCGGTGCAAGGCGAGCCGTACCGCATGTTGGATTTTGCTCCGGTCGGGCTGGTCGTTGCCATAGTGGGTGTGGCATACGTCGCGTTCATCGGTTGGCGGCTCCTGCCGGAGGCACGCGGTAAACACGACTCCGCCAGTGAACTGTTCGAGCTTAAAAACTACGTGGCGGAGGTTAAAGTCCCCGACGAGTCCTCGGTCATCGGAAAAACGGTAGCGGACCTGGATGAGATAATGGAAACGCACGACGCTGACATTATCGGGCTGGTTAGACGCGGCCAGCGATTGTCGGGATCAGACCGACGGGCAGAGATCCGCAAGAACGACGTGCTTGTACTCCACGCTGCGCCTGAAGGAATCGAGAGCTTGTTGGGCGCATTGGGGCTGGCGTACGTCAGTAAAAAAAATGACGCGAACAAAGTGTTCGACTCCGAAGATACTTCGCTGCTGGAAGTGGTGGTCCCCCGGGGCGCCCGTATCGACGGCCGCTCAGCCCAGTCGCTGCGTCTGCTGTATCGTCACGGCGTCACCCTGATTGGTGTGTCCCGGCAGGGAAAGCGCTTTACCGAGCGTGTTCGACAGCTGAACATCCAGGCAGGGGATATCCTTTTGCTGTTGGGGCGGAACCAGCATTTGGACGACATCGCCGGCTGGCTGGGGTGTCTGCCTCTGGCCGAACGCGGCCTGCAGGTAGTTCAGCGGCAAAAGGCCGGTCTCGCGGTGTCTTTTTTCGCCGCGGCGGTGCTGCTCGCCAGCCTGGGTTTGCTGTACCTACCCATTGCCCTCGGCTTCGTCGTGGTGCTGATGGTCCTCACCGGAATCATTCCGCTGCGCCAGCTGTACGAATCAATTGAATGGTCGGTGATCATTCTGCTCGGCTCCATGATCCCCATCGGCATAGCGCTGGACGCAAGCGGCGGCACCACGCTAATCGCCTCGGGCATCGTGCAGGCCGCGGCCAGCCTCTCCCCCGCGGCCGTATTGGTCATTCTCATGGTGGTTACGATGACGCTGTCTGATGTGATGAACAATGTTGCCACCGCGGTCATCGCCGCCCCCATCGGCGTCAGCATTGCCGACAACCTGGGCGTAAATCCGGACACGTTCTTGATGGGCGTGGCGGTGGCCGCCAGCTGCGCTTTTCTGACACCCATCGGGCATAAGAACAATACGCTGATTATGGGGCCGGGAGGATACCAGTTCGGTGACTACTGGCGGATGGGCCTGCCCCTGGAGATTCTGGTCATTGTCGTGGGTGTACCCATGATACTCTGGGTCTGGCCGCTGTAGCGATAATGCCGCAAGGCGCCGAAGGAGCGGCGATATAGCTTGTATTACCCGAGAACCGAAAAACTGCTTTCCTTATTGATCGGGCGCTTGCGCGAGTAAAAACCTGCATTGATGGACCGCTTAATATAGGGCAGCTGGAATCTGAGCGGTGCGGTGTCGTGATCGTTTCCCTGCTCGCAATAATCAATAAGCGCGGCCATCATCTTACCGGCGATGGCGGCATTTTTGTACTGATTACCGCTGGAGCCGATGGCCATATAGTAGCCGGGCACCATCGACTTATCGTAGATCGGGATCCAGTCGTCTGACACGTCGTACAGGTCGACTACGCCCCTCGAGCGGCTGGGGATTTCCAGGCTGGGGACGCGCTGGGCGTAGCGATAAGCCTGATGGGTCCACTGCTCAGTAAACTCGCGGTTATAGTCCTCGTCATCCACCCATTCCTTGGGATCGCACTCCGGATCCTCGCTGCCCACCAGAATGTGATTGCCGTGCTCGGGTCGGACATAGCAGGCGATATCACTGTCTGAAATGACCGGCGCCTGATTGAAAAAATCAAAGCCACCCGGTGACGGCACGTGCACCACTTCCTGACGCAGCGCCCGCGTGGAAATGGTCATGTCACCCAGCGCCCCCGCCATCTCGTTTATTTTTGCCGATGCGGGGCCACCGACATTGACCACAACCGGTGCGTGTACAGCGCTGCCATCATCCAGTCGAACACCAGACATACGACCGTTAGCCTGAAGTATTTCTGTTACCCGCTTATTAAACAGAAACCGACCACCCTTCGCCTCCGCCGCCCGCTGCAGGTTATGGGTCGAGAGCTGTGGATCGGTGACGTACCCTGCGGTTGGAAAGAAAACGCTGCTTTCCACCTGGCCGGAACCCGGTTCCCCGAACGCCTCGTCATTCATTCTTTTGGCCGGCCAGTAGCTGGTCATATCATAAATAGGTATATGCTGTTTGATCTTGGCCGCGTCCCAAATCTCGAATGGAATGCTGAGCTCCTCGCACAGCGCGATGTGCTTATTGAGCAGATTGTTCTGCTTGGTGCGCATGACCAGACAACCAATTTCACGAAACTCGGCCAGTCCTCGTTCGTCCGTCACCTCTAGATAATCCGCCCAGTCGCGCCAGTAAAAGTAGCCTTCGTAGGCGAACGCCGTCCCCTCTAAGGTCGAATAGTGCACGCGGATGATGGCGCAGGAGCCGCTGGTGGAGCCGTAGCCCGATGCCGGGTTTTTGTCGATAGACAGCGTTTGATAACCCAGTTTATTCAGCTCGAAAGCAACGGCAGCCCCGATAACCCCGGCCCCGATTATGATCGCGTCCGCCTGTTCAGTCATTTCCCGCCGCTCCAACTTGTTTCGCAATTGTTTATGATAAAGGCAGGCTGCTGCCATCTGCACTGCATGAAAGGTGCAATATCGGCAAGAGCCTTCCCTTTGTTCGACCAATTGTACAGGGTCCAGCATCGGCGCGAGCAGCGGCCATCGCCCTGGCAAATATCTAACTAGCGGGTGCCTGCCGTTAATAAATGCTAACAGCGCGGCGCCGCGATTACACGCTACTTCACCAGCAGCGAGCGGATGCGCTCAACTACAAGCAAGTGGGCGAAATCTCGTGGGCCCAGAGCTTCATAGGTCCAGCGACCGGCGGGATCAATTATGTAACTCATGGGCAGGCCCTGTATTTTCCACTGCTCGACAATTGACTCGTCGCGGGCCAGCAATATGGGAAATTCCATGGAGATTTGGAACTTGTCCTGAAACGCTCTGATGGCGTTTTCATCTTCACCCAGATTTACCGCGAAGATCTCAAAACGCTCGCCCGCCAGCTTTTGCTTTAGCTTTTGCAGGGTAGGCAGCTCCTGTATGCAGGGCGGACACCACGTCGCCCAGAAATTGATCAGGACAACGCTGCCTCGATAATCAGATAATCGGTAGTGTTTGTCCTCCATGCTCCGCAAGTCCAAAGAGGGCGCGGGTGGATTGCCGTAAATCGGGGTCAATCTGTGACCCAGCTCCGTCGTCTGGCCAACCGCATCCGAGCGGAGGCCGATCGAGGTGACCACTATTGCGTAGAGCAGAAGGGTAGCGCTGATCTTTATCTGCTTCATGACGCGACCCCCTTTAACGCGCTGCAGCAGAGAAGGAGACAGGCAGCGGATCGGGCGAACTTTGCGGTGGGCTTGAACACCAGGCGCCCAAAGTAAATTTGACGGCGGGCACTTCGCCCTGATTTCTATCATTGTGACCCCACAGCAGGAATGAACCCGGTCGAAGCGAGATAGGCCAGAATTGCCGTTATGCTGAACAGGGACAGGGCGGTTGAGACCAGAATCGCGGTCGACGTCCGGATGACATAGATTTCATACTGCTGAGCCAGCACATAAACTGTCGCTGCCACCGGCATGGTTGCGGCAACCACTGCGGCAAAACCCCAAAGCGGGCTGACCTGGAACAGCTCGAACATCACGTACCAGACCAGAATGGGATGTACGACCAGCTTAATGCAGGTGATCAGGCCCACTTCACCCAAGGCTCCCCGTACAGGCAGTCCGTAGACACTAGAGCCCAGAGCGAACAGCGCACAGGGCGCAGCTGCCGCCCCTAAAAGCTCAGTAAATGACTGCACCATACGGGGATGAGTAAAGCCGGAAATAGATACTGCGGTTCCGGCAACGATGGCAATGATCAGAGGATTCCTGGCCAGAGAGCGCAATGTGGTAGTGATGATGCGCAGCGGCTTCTTGTTTTCCCCCGCCCCGTCGGCGGCTTCGATGAGAAACATAGTTAGCGGAATCATCACCATCAGGTCTGCGGTCAGGCAGACGATAACCGGAACGCTGGCCTCCGCCCCAAATGTCACCACGACCAGCGGAATGCCCACATAGCCCGTGTTGCCATAGACACCGCCCAGAGCGTGTATCGCTCCCTCAGCAGGGCCCAGTTTGAACAGGGGTTTGGCCAGCAGAAAAATCAGCATAAACAAAGTGATTGAGACCAGACACCATGCGAGAATCAGCCTCCATTCGAAGCCGGTATCGAAACGCGCTGCGGACATCACTGAAAACAGCAGCACAGGCAGCGCGAAATAAAACACGAAGCCGTTCAACCCTGCCCGGTCAGCCGGGCCGAGAACGCCGAGCATTCCGCCGAGATAACCGCAGCTGATAACGGCAAAGAACGGGATGGTGGCGTTGAGGATTGTAAGCATGGATAGCGTATTTAGAAGACACAATACATAATTGCAAAGAAGTTTAAAATAAAGTTTAAGGTGTACTTGCTCCCCTGCCTCCTGCGGCACAGTTCACGCGCTGATCTTGTTGTCTACCTGGTGAGATGCAGATATCTTCGGCTGGAAGATATTGTTAAACTGCGCGCGTTCATTGGTTTCCACTTCACCCTGGGCGAAAGCAGAAAATCAAGGGTCAGGCATCTGCTACCGGCAAAACGACTCCGTCGCCTCCACGCGATGATGAGGAATAACCAAACGACGCGACGTCGTTGGGGCAGCCTTGCTCCCCCCGCCTCCAGCTTACCCGCAGCGCTTCAGAAAATGGCGAATTTGTTAACTATACTTTCCCTATCCAGGATAAATCTAAGTATGCGGCGGGGGCCGTCGAGGGCAAAGATTATGGTAGCGGTTGCTATGTTGTCACAAATTGGTTGCGCGGTTTCTACCAAACCGTTTACCGACACCGAGCGCAGCGACCGCGTCTCGACGGACATTGAGCAACTCTTCGCTGGCCAAGCGCCGGTTACTGAGGCCGTTAGCCTGGCAGAAGCCATTGCCCGGGCGATTAAATACAACATCGAGCATCGGGTCAGCATGATGGAGTACGCCGTAGCGACGCGCTCATTCGACGTAGCAAAGATGGAGCTCCTGCCGCAGATGGTTGTGTCCGCAGGGTATACCAATCGCAGCAATCAGGCGGGAGCGAGCAGTTTCTCCCTGTTGACGGGACAGGAAAGCCTGGAGCCTTCCACCTCGCAGGAGAAGGAGAGGAAGTTGGCTGATGTGACTGTCGCTTGGAACGTTCTCGACTTCGGTGTGAGCTATGTCACCGCCAGACAGCGCCAGGATCAGATTCGCATCACCGAAGAGCGCCGGCGTAAGGCGGTACAGAACATCATGCAGGACGTGATTGCAGCGTTCTGGCCCGCGTGGAGTGCGCAGCAGCAGCTACCGAAAATGGACCAGCTGCTGGAAGACACGCAAAGTGCAATTGGCCGTTTAAGACGATCAGTTGAAAGAGGCACGAAAAGAAAAAAAGAAGCGCTGCAGTACGAGCGCAATCTGCTGGATACGCACTTGAAGTTATGGCAAATGCGTGAACTGATGGAGCTTGATAGAACCCGTCTCGCCAGACTGATGAATCTGCGACCCGGCAGCGACTATGTTCTAGCGCCGCCAAAACAGCGTAGCGTGCCCAATTCTCTATCCATCCCGATCGACCAGCTCGAGGCCAACGCGCTGCTCGATCGCCCCGAGTTGCGGGAAGAGGATTACCAGTTGCGCGTGACTCAGCTGGAGGCGCGTAAAGCGCTGCTGCGCATGTTCCCGGGAATCGAGCTCAACCTGGGAGGGCACTATGACAGCAACGTGTTTCTGTTCAACAACAGCTGGGCCGATGTCGGCCTGCGCATTAGTTGGAATCTGTTTAACTTCTTCACCGGTGGTGCTCAAAAGAAGTTCCAGGAAGCGCGGATAGATCTGGCAGACGCGCGACGCGCAGCCCTGTCGATGGCAGTGATGACGCAGTTAAGACTGGCGGTGCAACGCTATGAGCTGGCGCGGCGACGCTTTCAGGCGGTGAATGACTTAGCCACGGTCGACGATTCACTGTCTAAATTCGCCTTGGCCGACCAACAGACCCAAACCGAACTCTATGTTATCCGCGCGCGCACCAATGCCCTTGAGTCAAACATGCGGAGAGACATTGTCTACGGTGAAATGCAGAGCGCTTTGGCGCGTGTGTTCAATTCGATTGGCGTGGATCCGCTGCCAAAGGAGATCGGCTCGCATGAGCTGAAGCCGCTCAGTAGGACCATTGAAATTCACTGGCAGTATCTGCTGGAAACCTATGTCAACGGGCCTGCACTGTCGCTGAGCGCAGAACTCCCCATGCGCGAGATACAAGCGCAAACAGCTCTGCATGCAGCGGAAGACGATACAGGTACGGCGGATACCGGCGCTTCGGTTATGCGGACATCAACACCCCGTCGCGACGAGGGACTTTGGCATTACGGAGTCGAGTGGCGTGACTGATAAGCGCGATCTAGTGCACATCGCGCGGTTGATAGGACTGGGCGCTGCTATCTGCCTATCGCCCCTCAACAGCTCAGCACAAGATGCGCGGGCGGCAACCACAGAGCTGGGAACCCAGGCTGAGGGGATAGCACCCGGCCCGGATGCCATTGACGACGAGATTCGCGCCCTGCTGATTCCTCACCGTCAGGCCGTGATCTCGAGCTTGCTTGCTGCCCGGGTGAAAACCATCCATGTACGGGATGGTGACCGATTTAAACAAGGCGATGTTTTGATATCGTTCAACTGCGCCGTGCAAACAGCCAATCTCCGCTCTGCTCTAGCCAAGCAGAAGCAGTATCAAATTACGCACGATGCCAACGTTGATCTGCGCAAAGATGAGGGTGTCAGTAAACTCGATGTCGCCCTGTCCGCGGCCAAGCTGGAGGAAGGGAGAGCAAACGTGGAGTTGGCCCTGGCGCAGCACCGGCATTGTAAGGTTAAGGCCCCATACGATGGCAGGGTAGCTGAGGTGTCGGTCAACGAACACGAAAGTGTCGAGATCGGCAGTGAGCTGATTACGATCTTGGACAACACGGAGTTGGAGATGACTTTGCATTTGCCTTCCCCGTGGATAGCAACCATAGCGACAGGCCGCAAGTTCAAAGTTTCTATCGATGAGACAGGCAAACTGTATGATGCCAGCGTGATGCGGATCAGTCCCAAGATTGATCCCACCAGTCACACGTTTAAAGTCACCGCCCACATTGTGGGCCAACAAGACGACTTAGTTGCGGGTATGAGTGGCAATGCGCATTTTGGCTCGACGCAATGACCGCGCAGCCAATCGAGCATCCCATTGCTTTCAGTCTGGAAGCATCTGCTCGGGACTCGACCCTGTCCGCCCTCATTGCACTTGAGCGCACCACCCTCAAGGCAACCTCGGTCGAACAGCTTGCTTTCATCGCGGTCAACGAAACACATCGGCTAGTCGACTATTATCAATGCCTGCTGTGGCGGCTCAACCCGGCGGGCAAGGTTAAGATACAATCGATCTCGGGTGTATCAGAGATCGATCAACATTCGCAGGCGGCACTATCGCTCAAGCGCCTGGTCCAGGCGATTCAGAAAAACCGGAAAGATTCTGGGCTAAGTCCGATCACCCGCGACGACGTCCCTTCTAAAATGCGGCAAGTATGGGACGAATGGCTGCCCGCCCACGGCCTGTGGTGCCCCTTTGTTCGGCCCGGCAGTGAAATCGACGCCGGTCTACTGCTCACGCGCGATGCGCCCTGCACAGATGCGGAGCTCGAGCTGCTTGTTCCGCTGGTAGAGATCTATGCCCATGTGTGGAATTCACTCGAGGCGAAAACAAAGAAATCATATTCCGGGCTGGTTAATGTTTTGCGCAGACGGTCATCGCGCATTGCGCTGCTCGTCCTGTTGCTCGGCATTATGGCGTTACCGATTAAGGAGTCAGCACTAGCGCCGGCGGACATCGTTCCCGATCAAGCGCTCGTGGTCAGTGCGCCGGTGAAAGGGGCGATCAAGGAATTCCACGTACGTCCCAACGAGTCGGTGGAGAGCGGACAACTACTATTTTCTCTGGACGATACTGAATTCAAGAGCCGCTACGAAATTGCTGCTAAGAGCCTCGAAGTTGCCCAAGCGGATTATTTGCGATCGGCGCAGAAATCGTTCAGTGACGCGCAGAGCAAATCGGAAGCGAAGTTACTGAAGGTGCGGGTCGAGCAAAAACAGCTGGAAAAACAGCACGCACAGCTGTTGTTGGAGCGAACCAGAGTTCGCGCAGAACAAAAAGGGATTGCCGTGTTTGCCGACGTCAACGATTGGATAGGCCAGCCAGTTGAAGTCGGTGAGCGCATCTTAATGCTGGCTGATCCCAAGCGTGCAGAGATTCAGATCTGGCTGGCGGTTGAAGATAGCGTTAATCTGCAGCCAGGGGCCGAGGTGCAGATGTTTTTGAACACCGATCCGACCTCCCCTTTAAGTGCAAAAATTCGGCAAACCAGTTACCAGCCTGTTAGAACGCCCGAAGGCACGCTCGCTTTTCGCTTGAAGGCCGAGCTCGACGCCTCCGAAGAGACGCCTCGCATCGGCCTTAAGGGGACGGCGAAAGTATATGGTGGAACGGTCACCATTCTTTATTACATCGTACGCCGGCCTCTGGCAGCGCTACGGCAGATGCTGGGCGTTTAAACCGCTTCCTCTCCCCACATGTCGAGTTCAATCGCGCTGGTTGGAACAGCTGGGCCGACGAAGGCGGAAGGTGTTCCCAGCCTGGTCCATCGGCTGCGTGAGGATCTAAACTTCTACGCCGGGGCCACCGGCCGTAACGGCGAGCCAACCTGGACTATCCACGACCCCGTCCGCAACAAGTTTTTTCACATCGGCTGGCTTGAATTTGAGTTGCTGAAATATTGGTCTTCACGCTGCCCTGAATCGATTGCCAGCCAGGTCAATAAACACAGCCCGCTTGACGCACAAGTTACGGATGTCCAAGCACTGGATGCTTTTTTAGCGCGAAACGAACTGGTTTGGGCAGAAGATAACGACAGCAGCCAGGCGTTGTTGCAAAAACATAGGCGCAATCAGCGTGGCAGCATCTGGTCGTTCCTCATCCATCGCTATCTTTTTTTCCGCATCCCGCTGGTGCATCCGGATCGTTTTCTTGCAGCGACTTTCCCCCTAATCAAGCCCGTTTTCAGCCGGATTTTTCGCCGTATTCTCCTCCTCATCGCCGCAGTGGGAATCTATCTGGTTATGCGCGACTGGCATACTTTTGCGCAGACGTTTCAATATCTGTTTTCATGGCAGGGAGTTTTCTATTTCACGCTCGCGCTAATCGTTTCAAAGTCCCTGCACGAATTGGGCCATGCTTATACCTGCAAGCGCTACGGCTTAAGCGTCCCGACCATGGGCATCGCCTTTCTGGTGATGTGGCCGTTTTTGTACACCGATACCACAGAATCCTGGAAGCTCGCCAGTAAACGGCAGCGCATGAGTATTGGCTTTGCCGGGATATTTGCCGAACTTAGCCTGGCCGCGTTCGCCACCCTGCTCTGGAATTTTCTGCCGGAGGGGGCGTTACGCAGCGCCGTGTTTTTTATTGCGACCGCGTCGTGGGTAATTACCCTGGCGATAAACATCAATCCCTTCATGCGCTGGGATGGTTACTACCTGTTATCAGATCTGCTCAATGTACAGAACCTCCAGCCCAGGGCGTTTGCACTCGGCAGGTGGCGGCTGCGCGAACTGCTGTTCGGGCTTGGTGAACCACCAACGGAATCATTACCCCCGCGTTTGCAGCGTACCCTCATCCTTTACGCTTACAGCACGTGGTTGTATCGGTTCGTACTGTTTCTAGGCATTGCCCTGCTGGTTTATTACTTCTTTTTCAAGGCCTTAGGACTGGTATTGATGCTCGTCGAGCTGGCCTGGTTTATTGGACGACCGATTTATACAGAGGTTCGCGCATGGCACGAGCGGAGGGCGGCGTTGAAATGGAACAAAAATATCGTTCTCTCCAGCGCGTTTCTGATTTTGATGATCGTTTTATTGTTTGTGCCCTGGCAGCGACATATTGCCGCCCCAGCCGTGCTGCAGCCCGCGCTGCACAAAACGTTCTACTCTCCACTGCCGGCGCGCCTGAAAAACATTTACGTTGCGCCCAACGAAACCGTAGCGGCCGGCCAGCCGCTGTTCGATTTGCATTCATCCGAGCTGGAATTCCAAATGCGTCGGGCAAGCAGTCAAATAAAGCTGTACCGCGTCAGCCTGGGGCGGCTTGGCCGGTCTGACCTGTTGGAAAATCAAGATGTGGTTCAACAGAAGCTGCAGGAGGCGGTCACCGCCTACGACGGCTACCTGAATCAGATGAGCCAGCTGACAATCTTGGCGCCCTTTAGCGGTGAGGTGGTAGACGTAGCGGACAACCTGACGCCGGGACTGTGGGTTACTGATAGACTACCCCTGGCGACCCTGGCGGATAAAACCACCATTGGCGGATTCGCCTACGTCACGGAACATCAGCTGGAGCGTATTACTCGAGGGGCAGCGGCGTATTTTTATCCAGATAATAGCGGCCTGATCACGGTCCGCATGCGCGTTGCCGAGATCGACCGCGCCAGCAGTACCTCGCTGCACGAGCAGCCTGTGCTGGCGTCAACCCTGGGTGGCCCAATTCCCACGCGAGAAACGCCTAACGGTATGCTGGTTCCCGAGCAGGCGCTATACCGTTTACGACTATCCGTAGGCCAGCTTCCCCCTGACCTCCAGTCCACCGTGTCGCGGGGTACGGTTCATATAGAGGCGCAGTCAGCGAGCTGGGCGCAAGATATCTGGCATCAGGTCGTGGCCGTGCTTGTTCGTGAGTCTGGCTTTTAAAATCATTTAATTCCCGCTGGCCCAGCTTCATCCCGGGCAGCCTGGGGGTTAAGAACCGGATAAACTGACAAATTCTGTCACATTTCCTCCTGAACCCGCATTGCGCATCCTCATCTCCCGTCTACACTTAATGTAAGTGTCTGAGATCGCCGGATTTTTTCAAATCCGGGCCATCACACCTAAGTAGTAATACGGGTGGTCACCCGCCAGCGCTGGGGAGCGCGGACGGTATTACGTGGGGGAAATCTAAAGTGGGTAAGAAGTCAGCCCAATTGGGTCGACGTTGGAGTACAGCGACAAAATCCCGCCGGCGGTCGGTGGGAATGCGTCGACCCAGTTTGTTGATGGCGCTGGAGCCGCGCATTATGTTCGACGGCGCGGCGGTGGCTGTCGCCGTTGACACCGCGGCGGATGCTGCCGCAACAGACACCGCCGACTTAATCCCGACCACCGACTCGGCGCTAGATACGCAAAACGAGTCCAGCTCAACTTCTAATGACCCGGTTACAGATGAGCCTACTGGTTCGCAGAGCGAAGACACGGCAGCCGGCTATACCCCCGGTGTGACCGGCCAGGAACCCAACTCAGACGGCTCAAGTGTAATAGCCCCCGCTGAAGCATCAACGGACGATACGTCTGTCGATGATATCCAAACCGCATCTTTTGCCGCTGAGACCACTGCGGATAGCTCTTCAGGCACGGTGAGGGAGAATGGTGACGCTTCCAATATTAGCGATATACAAGAGAACATTTTTGACCTTGCATTGAGCGACGGCGGTGATGCCAACGCTCAGACTGAGCAGCCAATCACATTGGGTGAAGATATCAGCGCAGATGAAGAAACTGTCTATGGTGCTGACGAGCCGCTGGTGGAGTGGGAAACCGTTTCCTACGAGTTGGAGGCGGCTGATAGTCAACAGGCGGACCCGCAGCAAGACAGCGCTTCCAGCAGCGAGAGCCAGAACGAGCAAAATGAGGCTGCGCTCCCGGATAGCCAGGAAACCGTAGCGCCAGCCGAAGATAGCCATTCGGCACCGATCACCTCTGCGCCGACCGAAAGCGGCGTGCGTGAGGTGATTTTCATTGACAGCGCCGTGGCCGATTATGAATCCCTGGTAGCGAGCATCGCTAACGACTGGGGCCTTAGCGATGCGAACACCAGCCTCACTGAAAGTTTTTACGACGCTAGCATGGTCGACAGCGCCTCTGTTGAGGCCGCGCCCCACCCCACTCCCGATAACTCAGATAACACCATTGGCACCGATAGCACCACCGCTTTAGGCACGGACACGGATCCGACTGAATCTACGTCCTTCGATCTCAGCGAGGGTTCCCTACTGCTAGGTGACATACAAATCTTTCTTTTACAAAGCAATCAGGACGGGATTGATCAAATCACGGACGTCCTGGCGGGCTTTCAGGGTCTGGCCGGCGTGCATATTGTATCTCATGGCACCAGCGGGGCAGTTAAGGTCGGAAGCACCTGGCTGCACGGCGATAACCTGGACACCTACGCCAACGACATTACCAGCTGGCAGTCGGCGTTTTCCGAGAATGGAGACTTGTTGCTCTATGGATGTGATCTGGCCAGCGACGCACAAGGCCAGCAGTTAGTTCAAGCTCTGAGCGAGCTCACCGGCGCAGACGTTGCTGCCAGCACTGACGATACCGGCCATCAGTCCTTAGGCGGGGACTGGCAGCTCGAATATCAGACGGCGGCGATCGAGACTAGCATCGGATTTAGGGCGGAGGTACAGCAAGACTGGTCAAACTTGCTGGCCAATTTCGTCGTCACATCGACTGCCGATAGCGGTGCCGGATCTTTTCGCCAGGCGATTATTGACGCCAACGCCCTTTCCGGTACCGATACCATCACCTTCAACATCTCGGCCCCGCTGGTTAATGGCGCACACACAATCAGCCTTGCCTCGGGGCTGCCGGATATCATTGATACGGTTGTCATAGATGGGTCAACTGAACCTGACTACGCGGGCACGCCCGTCATCGAGCTAGACGGAGCCGGCGCAGGATTAGGGGTGGATGGATTACGGTTGGTTGCTGGAAGCGACGGCAGCGCCATTCGAGGCCTGTCCATCCAAAATTTTGACTACAACGGCATCTTGTTACAGAGTGATAACAACACCATCGCGGGCAACTATATCGGCCTTGATGCCGACGGGAGCACGGTAGCAGGGAACAACCTATCGAACACCGGGATTCAGGGTGGGATACGCATTGAATCCGCTGACAACACTATTGGCGGCCTTACCGCTGCGGATCGCAACGTGGTGTCCGGAAACACTTTCAGCGGAATCGCATTGGCCGGTGCTGGCGCTACCGGAAACCAGGTGGTGGGTAACTACATCGGCACCGACGCGGGCGGCACGCTCGACCGGGGCAATACACAAGAAGGGATCGAAATCGATGCCGCTAACAGCAATACCATTGGCGGCCTGACGGCCAATGCGCGCAACATCATATCGGGCAATGACAGTGACGGTATCGAGATTGACAGTGCTGACTTTACCGTTATTCAGGGCAACTACATTGGGACTGATTACACCGGCACACTTGACTTGGGCAACGCTCGCGATGGCATAGATATAAATGAGAATACCGGTGATGGCGCGACCGGCACCCTGATTGGCGGGACCGACCCGAACGCCGGTAACCTCATCGCCGGCAACGATATGAACGGTATCGAGGTACGCGATGCACCGACAATAGAAAATTCCATCCTGGGGAACCGTATCTACGCCAACGGACTGCTCGGCATCAATCTAGGCCTTATCAACGACGGTGTCACCGCCAACGATGTTGGCGATGTCGATTCTGGTGCCAATAATCTGCAGAACTTCCCTGTAATAACTTCCGCTACCAGCACCGCAGCCGGGACCGCACTGCTGGGCTCACTCAACAGCGAAGCCGATACCACCTATCGCATAGAGTTCTTCGCTAGTCCGCCTTCGATCGCAGACTCAACCCACGGCGAGGGTGAGCGCTACCTCGGTTTCACAACAGTGACAACCGATGGTTCGGGTGATGCCAACTTCAACTTTACCCTGACTGATGTCTGGGTGAACGCAGGTGACCGGATCTCCGCCACGTCAACAGAAGATCTCGGCAGTGGCAACTATGGCAGCACGTCCGAGTTTGCTGCTAACGTTACGGCAACTTCTAACGGGATCGTCGTGGTCGATACTACGAGCGATGTCGCAGACGGAACGACGACATCGATCGACAACCTCGGTAACAGCCGCGGCGCCGACGGCCGTATCTCCCTGCGTGAGGCTATCGAAGCAGCGAACAACACACCTAACGGCGCCACACCGGATGAAATTAAATTCAACATCGGTACCAATGACAGCGGATATGTTAATCCCGATACCATTCCGGCCAACGGCGACGAGTATTGGTCCATTACCGTAAGCGCCAGCGGTTTACCGTACCTACTAAATCCAGTCATCCTCGATGCCACCACCCAACCTGGCTACTCGGGGAATCCGGCTATCGAGCTGGACGGCTCCGCGACCCCGGCGGCCAGCGGCATAAACGGCATTGCCCTGCGGACCAACGACAGTACCGTCAAAGGCTTTGTCATACATAGCTTCGCCGACGAAGGCATCGAGATCGATGGCTCTACCGGCTTTGGCGATAACAACGTTATTCAAGGCAACTGGGTCGGCATCGATGCAGAAAGTAATCTGGCGGCTAATGCAGAGTTCGCGCTTATGATCAGCGTCGATGCAACCGGCAATCAGATTGGCGGCACCGGCGTAAATGACGGCAATGTGATTGTCGGCGCGCCCAGCGGATTTTCAGGTTTGGTGATTCGACAAAACAGTGACAACAACGTTGTCGAAGGCAATTTGATCGGGGTCCTTCCCGACGGTATCACGCCGGCAGGAAACGGCGACCACGGCATCCTCATTGAAACCTCATCCGACGGTAACCGCATCGGCGGTACCACCGCCGGTGCCGGCAACGTCATTTCCGGCAACACCCTGGACGGCATTCATATCGACGGCACCACGGACGCAACCTATACCACCGTGGTGACTGGCACCCTAATCCAGGGCAACTACATCGGCACAGATAGTACGGGAACCGTGGCAGTAGGCAATGGCGACGACGGCATAGAAATGGCAGGTACTTTTGCCATTATCGGTGGTACTGGTACAAACGACGGGAACGTCATCACTAATAGCGGCGATGAAGGTATTAATATTATTGGTTCCGGGATAACTGGACACATCATTCAGGGTAATTACATCGGTCTCAATGCGGACGGTTCCAGCGGCGCGGGCAATGGAGATGTAGGCCTGGCCATAATTTCCGGCACCGGTAACACGATTGGCGGCACGACGACTGCAGCGCGGAATGTTATATCGAACAACTATGAAGGCATAGAGATAAACACGTCAAACAACGTTGTGCAGGGGAACTATATTGGCACGGATGCAACCGGGACACTCGACCGGGGAAACCATTCTGACGACGGGCTTGAGATTAAGGGCGGCGCTACCGGCAACCTCATTGGTGGAACAGCAGCGGGAGCAGGGAACCTCATCGCTTTTAACGCGTTAGATGGGGTAAACGTTGTTAACGGAACAGGCAACTCTGTACTCGGCAACCAGATACATTCAAACAGTGGGCTGGGTATCGACCTTGGTATCGATGGAATTGCTCCAAACGATTTAGGCGACGCCGACAGCGGTGCCAACAATCTGCAGAATTTTCCGCTGTTGACCTCGGCCAGCACCAACGAGGTCGATACCGTGATTATCGATGGCACCATCAACAGTACGGCATCGACCACTTTGCGCATCGAGTTCTTTGCCAGCACCACGCAGGACGGTTCGGGCTATGGCGAGGGCGAGCGTTATCTCGGCGCAACCACGGTCACCACCGACGGCAGCGGCAACGCGACTTACAGCACAACATTAGCGGCAACGGTGGCCTTTGACGAATGGATCAGCGCAACCGCCACCGTTGATTTAGGTGGCAGCAATTACGGCGATACCTCCGAATTCTCGCAGAGCCGGAACGCCAACGCCGACCCGGTGATCACCTCCAACGGCGGCGGCGATACGGCCAGCGCCAACGTCGCCGAGAACACCACCGCCGTCACCACCGTCACCGCCACCGACGCCGATGTGCCGGCCGATACGCTCACCTATGCCCTCGCCGGCGGTGCCGATGCGGCCTTTTTCAGCATCGACGCCAGTGGCAACTTGAGTTTCCTCGCCGCCCCGGACTACGAAGCCCCGGCCGACAGCGATGGCAACAATGATTATGTCGTCGATGTCAGCGTCTTCGACGGCGTCAACACCACCGTGCAGACCCTCACCGTCAATGTCACCCCAGTCAATGACAATGCCCCGGTCATCACCAGTGCCAACACCGCCAACGTCGCCGAGAACACCACCGCCGTCACCACCGTCACCGCCACCGACGCCGATGTGCCGGCCGATACGCTCACCTATGCCCTCGCCGGCGGTGCCGATGCGGCCTTTTTCAGCATC
>JAHEKE010000001.1:252262-293617 GCA_024638505.1 Gammaproteobacteria bacterium
CGCCAACGTCGCCGAGAACACCACCGCCGTCACCACCGTCACCGCCACCGACGCCGATGTGCCGGCCGATACGCTCACCTATGCCCTCGCCGGCGGTGCCGATGCGGCCTTTTTCAGCATCGACGCCAGTGGCAACTTGAGTTTCCTCGCCGCCCCGGACTACGAAGCCCCGGCCGACAGCGATGGCAACAATGATTATGTCGTCGATGTCAGCGTCTTCGACGGCGTCAACACCACCGTGCAGACCCTCACCGTCAATGTCACCGATGTCGTCGAAACAGCTCCACCCTCCGGCAACGGCGGAAACACGGGTGGGGGAACTGACGATGGCGGAGACGGCTCGACTGACCCCATCGAACCACCCGATACGCCCACCACGCCCGACCCCGTGGGTGATGTTACTCCTAACGTTCTGTCCACGCCGGACGGGGATCCATTCGAATTCGCAGATTATCCAGATCCCTCACAGCCGGCGGACAATCTCAACTGGGAGATAGCGGATCCGACCGAGCCCGCGCTCCAACTCGACTCTACTCCTACAGCTGCCGATAGCGCTCCCGTCTCGCTGGTCACCCCGCCCGCACAAAATGTCGTCATCAGTCAACTCACCAGCATCGCCCAGCGCGTGCGTGACGTTGGGGCGGTCGAGCTCGATGGCCTGGTCGACACAATCGAAGAGTTTGCGCAAGCAGCGCCCTTTCTGCCTCCGCTGGAGCTGTCCGGCAAGCTGCTGGACCTGATTGATATGATGAAGCAGGAGATGAGCGACGCCAATCTCTCAGACGAACAAGTCCTGCTCCTGACGAGTGCGCTTGGCGCCACATTGACGCTGTCGGTCGGCTACGTCGCCTGGCTGTTAAGGGTCGGGTACCTGGCCACCAGCTTGATGTCGTTAACGCCGATATTGATGAGGAATTTTGATCCGTTAATCGTGGTAGCCAAACGGCGTAAAGATGAAGGCGCCGATGAAAAGCACGAAACAAGAAAAAACGATGAGGGGCTTAATCGACTATTCGACCAAAACGTCTATGATGAAAATGTGCAACCGCGATTTACCAAGCCCTCATGAGACAGCTCAGTACGGCCCTCAAGATCAGCCTCGCGCTAGCACTTCTCTCCACTAGTATACTCGTCATAGCAGAGCTGATTGGCATTGTGCCCAACGAGAGCATCGGGTTACTCGAGGGACGAAAAAAATTCTCTGAATCGCTTGCCATTCAGGTGTCTGCAGCCGCCGCTCACAATGAGATTAAGTTTATTGAAAAAACGCTGGACACCGTTGTGCAGCGAAATACCGATGTGCTCTCTGCTGTACTGATTGGACATGACAATCGTATACTCGCTTCGGCAGGAAATCACGAGTTTCATTGGAGTAAGGTGCCGTTCAAAAAATCGACGCCAACTCATGTGCAAGTTCCTATCTTGAAGCTGGACGAAATCTGGGGCACGCTGCAGATAACTTTTTCCCCTCTCGAGCAGAAAAAAACGTTTCTCGCATTTTTTGACTCCTTTATCGGTTTAGTAGTTTTTGTGGGCTTGTGCGGCTTTCTACTTTTCTGCCTGTTCATTAAAAAAGTACTGCGCGAGCTCGACCCAGGCGCTGTTGTGCCAGAACGGGTGAAGGCCGCTTTCAATGCTCTAGCTGAAGGTTTGGTTATTCTCGACGAAAAACAGCAGATTGTTTTAGCCAACGACACCTTCGCCGAAAAGATGCACAAATCCCCGGACAAATTGATTGGGCGCAAGGCATCGACACTTCGCTGGGCCAACCAGGGGACAGGACAGCAAACCGACTACCCCTGGCAGCTCTGTCTGCGCCAGAAAAAAATACAAACCGGGCGCCCATTGAGATTCAAGGCCCCCGATGGGGAGCGAACCTTTATGGTCAACGCTACTCCTGTACTTGACGCCAAGGGCATCATACGCGGCGTGCTGGCTACCTTCGACGACGTTACTGATTTAGACAAAAAACACGAGACGCTAAAACTGGCGCTTTCTAAGCTGCGCCAGTCCAAGGATGAACTTCGCGACAAGACCTTAGAGCTCGAATTTCTCGCCAACCGAGATCCATTGAGCGGCTGTCTCAACCGGCGGGCGTTCCTGGAAAAATATGAAACCGTCTTTTTTGACGCCAGCGAGACGAAATCAAGCGTGGCGTGCATCATGGCTGATATTGATCACTTTAAGTCAATCAATGACCGCTATGGGCACCTTGCGGGTGATAAGGTGATACAGCTCATCGCTGAAACACTGCGCAGCAGCTCACGCTCACAAGATCTGGTTGGCCGTTATGGCGGAGAAGAGTTCTGCCTGATCCTGCCTGATACTGATATAGAGGAATGTTTTGTGCTGGCGGAACGTTTGCGCAAAGCCGTTCTAAACGACCACCCGATCAGTCTCACCTCTATGAAACGGGTTACCATCAGCGTTGGCGTTGCCGAGCTCGGCGAGGATATTGCCGAACCCGCCGACCTTATCAATCGCGCAGACATAGCGCTTTACGAGGCCAAACGAAACGGCCGCAACCAGGTAGTCCGCTGGGATCCCCAGCTCAGTGAAGACAACGACAACAGATCTGAGGCTGATGACGTACAAGCCTCGTCGGACGGTGCTCAACGGGAATCGCCTGTCAATGATGAGGAACAGGACACCAGCGCGGCCGCCGCTCTACGGCAGCGCGTGTCCGAGCTGGAAACTGAGCTCGAGCACTACAGAGAGGTGCTGGAGCAAAAGAGCGGATTGGATAAACTGACCGGGCTGCCCAACCGCCTTTTGTTCATAGACCGAATAAATCAGGCGTTAGCGCGCAGCAAGCGGCAAAACCAGATTGCCGCTTTGGTATCACTCGATGTCGACGCTTTCAAGCGCGTCAACGACGCTCTAGGCCACTTAGCGGGGGATCAATTATTGAAGAGAGTCGCCGAGCGAATAGCGACCGTGCTGCGCTCCGTTGATACCGTGGCGGTGCTCGGAAGCGAAGGCGATCATTCCACGATTTCGCGCCTCAGCAACGATGAGTTCGGCGTTCTCATTACTGATTTGCCAAGCGTTGAGCCCGTAACTTGGATTGTCAAGCGCATATTAAACAGTACCACGGAAAGGCTTGTGATCGATGATCACGAGATCTTGGTGACGTGCAGCGCCGGGGTGAGTTTGTTTCCGCATGACGGCGAAGACGCGGAGAACCTTCTGCGAAATGCGGGAGCAGCACGCAGCGCGGCCAAGCGCCGGTTTGGCCGCAACAATGTGAGGTTCTTTTCTTCCGATCTGAACAAAGCCTCCTACCGCCAATTATGGCTGGAAGGCCAGCTTAGCCGCGCGCTGGAAAATAAAGAGCTGGCCCTGCGCTATCAGCCTAAAATCGATCTTAAGTCCGGGAAAGTAAAAGCTATGGAGGCTTTGGTACGCTGGCGCCACCCAAAGCTGGGCCTGATTTCACCCAAAGACTTCATCCCCACCGCGGAACACACGGGTTTGATTGATGGGGTTTCTGACTGGGTGATGCGCAGTGCCTGCGAACAGACCCGACAATGGATCGAGCGCGGCTTCTCTGACCTTAGGGTTGCGGTTAATCTTTCCAATATTCAGCTACGAGACAAGGACCTTGCGCAAGACATCCTGTCCGTTCTCGATCAGACCGGATTACCGCCCAGCCATCTGGAACTTGAAATCACAGAAACCACAATGATGGAAAATTTCAGCGTCGCCCTAACCACCATTAAGCGGCTGCATGATGCGGGTGTCCACTTTGCCATTGATGACTTCGGCACGGGCTATTCTTCTCTCAGCTGTCTGAAAATTCTACCGGTGAATTCGGTAAAGGTGGATCGCTCTTTTTTAAGCGAAACTTTCCCGTTGGAACAGGACCAGCTCATTATCGGCGCCATCATTTCCATGTCACACAGTATGGGCTTGCGAGTAGTGGCAGAGGGGGTGGAGACCCAGGCCCAGCTAGGGCTGCTGCGCAACATGGGCTGCGACGAAATACAGGGATACTTGTTCAGCAAGCCGCTATCCGCGGAAAAAGCGACCCGGTTTCTGCTACAGCACGCGCCCAATGAGATCAGTTCCGCTGCCTGATTCAACCTGTGTCCGAGTGTGACGAGAGCTAGCGTTTTCTTGATGCTGAAACAAACGCCATTCGCACTACCGCCCCAATAGCCGTCTTCTAGTGATCAGCTCCAGCATACCGGGCGCCTGTTACTGCTAACGCGGTTCACCACTTAATCTGCATACTGCATCCACTATAATTATAGTAACGCCAGCCATTAGGCCGCACAGAACTTGCTCATGTAAAAATGGAGGCTAAAGCATGACCGACTATTATGACCTGGGGACCTATAGCCGGCCGATTTCAACTGAATCCCCGGAAGCTCAGCTCTGGTTCGACCGCGGGCTAATTTGGTGTTACGGATTCAATCACTGGGAAGCATTTCACTGTTTCCAAAACGTCATCAAGTTCGATCCGGGCTGCGCCATGGGCTATTGGGGACTGGCTTACGCGGTTGGCCCTGACTGTCACAAGCCGTGGGATGCCTACACTAATACCGAGTTATACAGATCGCTGGAAAATGCAGACACGACGACGCAAACGGCCATCGAACTCGCCGACTGCGCCAGCGCCGTGGAACAGGCCATAATCAGCGCACTGCCTCATCGCTACCCATCCGAAAAGCCGACTGACGACTTTACCGTGTGGAACGACGACTATGCCAATACCATGCGCACCGTGTATGAATCCTACCCAGACGATCTTGACGTCGTGGCGCTGTGCGCAGAGGCGCTAATGGCTCGGTCATGCTATGACCTCTGGGGTCCGGACGGCGAACCGTTACCGGGTGCGGATACCCTGGAAGTTGATACTATTTTAGAAAAAGCGTTAGCGCAGATGGAGCAGCCGGGCGCTGTTCCGCATCCCGGGGTGCTGCACATGTACATCCGGCTGATGGAAAAGGCCCCCTATCCCCAGCGCGCCATGGAAGCGTCGGAAATCCTGCGAGAGCTGGTGCCAGACCCAACGTGGCAGGCCGGGGTTCCCCGGGCCCAGTTCGAGTGAAACAGCTGCCCTGCGCCAATACCCCCAAAGGCACGAGAAGGTCGCTTACGTCCGCATAGCGGCATTTTAAGGCGAGGTAGACCAAGCCCGGCCGATCCCCATAATTCTAAGGAGTGCAGTCAGGAAACCGAAGTGGATGAAATCGCGCCCTGCTGCGCGCGTCGCTGCATCAGATCATCGAGCCAGTTAGGATCCATTTCTGGCACCGAGGACAGCAACAGATCCGTGTACTCATGATGCGGTGGAGTAAACATCTCTTCCTTCGGGCCGTGCTCGACAATCTTGCCTTGCAGCATGACTATAACTTCGTCAGCGATAGCCCTAACCGTTGCCAGATCATGGGTAATGAACATGTAGGACAGCCTAAGTTCTCGCTGTAGTCTGTCCAGCAGCTTCAGTATGCCTTCCGCCACAATCTGGTCCAGAGCCGAAGTGACTTCGTCACAGATGATGAACTCCGGCTCCGCTGCCAACGCCCGCGCGATACAGATACGCTGCTTTTGGCCTCCGGACAGCTCTCCTGGAAAGCGGTCAATAAACTGGTCCGGCTCGAGCTCTATCATGGACAGCAGATCTTTGATCTTGTCTTCCAGTTCGCGGCCGGACAGGCCTAGATAGAAGCTTAAAGGCCGGCCAATAATCTGACGGATGCGCTGCTTGGGATTAACTGCCGTATCTGCCATTTGATAGATCATCTGCGCGTGTCGCAGCTGGTCCTTTGAGCGTTTGCGATAGTCGCCCGGTAACGCCTCCCCTTCTACCAGAACCTGACCCTGCTTTGGTGGCAGCAGACCGGTAATAACGCGTGCCGCGGTGCTTTTACCGCTGCCGGACTCACCCACCACGGCGACCGTCTGGCCGCGATAAATATCGAAAGAGATATCGTGCAGCACCGTCAGCGGACCGTAGGCTGCGGTCACGTGGTCGACCCGGATCAGCGGTTCCTTACTGGTATCATAAATCTCCGTTTCTTTTTTAAATGTCCGCACCGCCCAGAGTGTCTTGGTATAGTCCTCCTGCGGTGAAGCCATCATGGTGGCTGTATCCGCCTGTTCAACCAGCTCACCATAGCGTAACACCATGATGCGGTCTGCCATTTGTGCCACCACCGCCAGATCGTGCGTGATGTATATCGCAGCGGTATTGAACTGATCAACGATATCTCGAATTGTGGCCAGCACCTCAATCTGGGTGGTGACGTCCAGCGCGGTGGTGGGCTCGTCGAATACGATGATATCCGGTCGACAGGCCATGGCCATGGCGGTCATGGCCCGCTGTAACTGGCCGCCTGACACCTGATGCGGGTAGCGATAGCCGATGTTGTCCGGATCGGGCAGCAGCAGTTTTTTGTAGAGGTCTTTGGCATCTGCTTCCGCCTCCGACCTGCTTCTTACCCCATGCTCTACCGGGCCCTCGGTAAATTGCTCAATCAGCTTGTGCGCCGGATTAAACGAGGCGGCGGCGCTCTGCGCGACGTAAGAGATGCGCACCCCCCGCAGCTTGCGCCGTTCCTCTTCGCTTGCGGCCATCAAGTCGATGCCGTCGAATACGATGGATCCGCCGGAAATCCGGCATCCGGGACGGGCGAAAGCCATCGCCGCCAGGCCAATGGTCGACTTGCCGGCGCCGGACTCTCCAATCAGGCCCAGAACTTCACCGCGCTTAAGGGTGACATCGAGGCCCTTGACGATCTCATGCCATTCTTCATCGGCCTGCCCCTCGATGTGCAAGCCGCGAATCTCGAGCAGCAGATCGCTGTCCTTTTCTGCGTTACTGGTCATCTCTCAGCCCGCTGGTTTTGTGCAGGAACCAATCCACTACAAAGTTTACCGCAACGGTGAGCAGCGCGATGGCGGCGGCGGGCAGCAGCGGCGTAATGTCACCGTATGTAATCAGCGTCGCGTTATCCCGCACCATGCTGCCCCAGTCGGCGGTCGGGGGCTGCAGGCCCAGACCTAAGAAACTCAGCGACGCGATGGTCAAGAAGACGAAACAGAAGCGCAGGCCGAACTCCGCCACCAGCGGGGGCATGATGTTAGGCAGCACCTCTTTCAGCGTTATCCAGCCGAGCCCCTCTCCGCGCAGGCGCGCTGCCTCGACGAAATCCATTACCACCACATTCAAACTGACCGCCCTTGCCAGGCGGTATACCCGGGTGGAATCAAGCACGGCGATGACCAGCACCAGCACTGGGATGGAGGTACCGAAAATTGTCAGCAGCAGCAAGGCAAAAATCAGCGCCGGAATAGCCATGAGGATATCAACCACGCGGCTGAACACCTGATCGAGCCATCCGCCCAAAGTAGCCGCCAGGATGCCTCCGACGCCGCCAATCAGAAACGCCAGTATGGTGGTAATCAGCGCGATGCCAATAGTATTGCGCGCGCCGTACAGCAGGCGCGTTAACATGTCACGCCCCAGGTTATCCGTGCCCAGAATAAACTCTTCTCCCCATTCCTCAAATTCAACCCCTACCACCTCAGACTCGCCGTAGGGCGTCAGCAGCGGTGCGAACAGGGCGACGACGAAGTAAATCAGGATCACGATAACGCCGAACTTTGCGCTCATCGGCGCTTTTTTAAGCTGCTTTAGAGCATCGCTGAGCCTGCGCTCACGCCGCGTCGGCGGCGCCACGGCATCTGCCGTTTGTCCTACCGTACTATCGATTTCCTGGCTCATCGCGGGTGCAGCAACCTTGGGTTGGTGACGATGGATAAGATATCGGCGGTCAGGTTTAGAATAATATAGGTAGCGGCAAAGATGACGCAGCACGCCTGAACGACCGGGATATCCCGTTTCTGCACCGAATCCACGATCAGCTGGCCCAGCCCGGGGTAAACGAATACCACCTCAACCACAACCACGCCCACAATCAGGTAAGCCAGGTTAATGACAATGACATTAACGATCGGCGCCCACGCATTTGGCAGGGCGTGCTTGAGAATAATGTGTCGCCGCGTCATGCCCTTCAGATTCGCCATTTCTATGTACGGACTGGCGAGCAGATTGATAATGCTGGCGCGGGTCATCCGCATCATGTGCGCCACCACTACCAGGGTGAGCGTAAGCGCCGGCAGAAAAGCCTTGTAGAGCTTTACGGCCAACGTCGTTTCAGGCGAGACGTTGGACAGGCTGGGGAACCAGCCCAAGTTAACCGAAAACACGATGATCAAAATATAGGCGACAAAAAACTCGGGGAAGGATATCGATGAAAGCGTGACGATGTTGACCGCACGGTCGTAAATGCTGTTGCGATACAGCGCAGCCAAGAGGCCCAAGGTCAGAGACAGCGGCACCGCTATCACCGCGGCGTAAATGGCCAGAAAGAAAGTATTCAAAGCGCGGTCGCCAATCAGTTCTGCGATCTGCCTGCCGTTTGCCAGAGAGACGCCGAAATCACCCCGCAGCATGTCGCCAAGCCAGATAAAATAGCGGTGATACACTGGTTTATCCAGCCCCAGCTCCCGGCGGCAGGCATCAACCGTCTCTTTCGTCGCGGCCTGCCCCTGCAGTTCCTGGCAAATGTCGCCGGGCAGCAGCTCCACACCGCCGGCAATAATAATAGAAATCACGAACAGCACGAATAAGCCCAGCCCCAGGCGCTGGGCGATGATTTTAATCAGCTTGAACAAGGATGAGCCTCTTCCGACAGACGCCTAGGTGAACGACCAGCGTTCCAACGCCAGGCTGGGGGGTGTGGTTGTTCACGTCCAGTGCCGCCATGCGGCGGGATACTCCGCCCGGCAGCAACAGCTTTTTCAGTCGGCCAACTTCTGACATTGCCATCCTCCTCCGATTTTACGCTCTAACCATTTGTCAAAATCCCATTCGGCAGGAGCTCGCCCTTTTATTATTTATGCCGGTCCGAGAGATGGTGTGCGCTAACTTGAACACCAGGCGCCGAACTCATAGCGGCGCTCAATTTCAATGCAACAACTTTACCAAAACTGGCGCCTTCAGTATTGCCCAATTGGGGCTCCGATTGTCCGATTGCGTCACAACCAGCCCTAAATTCGCCTAATAATGGTCCTACCTAACCTGCCCTGAAGCCCCAATCAGTATCGTCTTTACATCGTTCTTCGCCCAACAATCTCCACCGAACCAAGTATTGCGAATCGACCCTGCTGGGCGTAGGACACTGAATAGACGCAGGTCCAGCACAGCTTAAGTTTGGCGTCCGTCTTAAGATATGCCATCCCGGATCTAAACCATTGCAGCCTCGACTAAGCGCAGTGGAATCGTCTGCCGTATTTAGAACCATCACTGCAGGCAGGGCGGTGAGGCCTGAATCCGCATAAAAAACCGGGGGGCCTCCCGCCCCCCGGTATGACGCCGCTAAGTACCGACTACGCTGATTGCTTTATGCAAACCACCAGCGTTCGCCGTTTTTATGGCCATCCAGCTCCCAGTTATTTGCCATCTGTTCCGGTAGACCAATGTCCTTACTGGCAGCGTGGGTATAAGCCATAAACACAGGAATAATGGAGCCTCCGTCCTCGTGCACCAGTCGCTGCATTTCGACGTACATCTCGCGCCGCTTTTTACTGTCCAGCTCTCCCCGCGCCTGCACCAACAGCTCGTTGAAACGCTTGTTATCCCAATGCGCCTCATTCCAGTCCGCGCCCGCGGAATAAATCTGCGAAAAAATCCAGTCCTCCGTAGGCCGGCCGCCCCAGTAGCTGGCACACCATGGCTTTTTCAACCAGACGTTTGACCAGTATCCGTCGTTGGCCTCGCGCACGATATCAATGGTAATGCCCGAAGCCTTCGCGCTCTCAGCGAAAAGCTGAGCCGCATCAACGGCTCCCTCGAACGCAGTGTCGGCAACGTGGAAACTGACCTTTAGATTCGGCATTCCCGCCTTTTTGGCGTGAAACTTGGCCTTTTCCGGATCAAATTCACGCTGCGGCAGCTCCTCCGGGGTGGCCCGGTAGATATTAGCCGGTCCAACGGGGTTATCATTGCCGACTTCGCCCTGGCCCTTGACGATCTTGTCCAGGATCTCCTGGCGGTTGATCGCGTTCTTCAACGCCAGCCGCACGTCATTGTTATCGAAGGGAGCCACATCGGTGAGCATGGGCATGGTGGCATGCTTGTTACCATTGGTGGCGAAAACCTGTATTCCCTCCTGGCGCTTGAGCAGATGGACCGTTTTGAGATCCAGGTTTGACATGGAGTGGATGTCGCCGGTACGCACGGCGTTGGTGCGCGCGCCCGCATCGGCAATAAACAGATTCTCTATTGAGTCAAAAAAGGCGCTGTTTTCCTTGAAGTAATTGGGAAACCGCTTCACCGTGGTGTTGATCCCTGGGTCGAACTTCTCCAGCACATAACCACCGGTGCCGACGCCGGACTGCCAGTCTATGGTGCCGTCATCGTTAGCCGGGCAGATAACCAGGTGATAGTCGCTGACCAGAAAGGGAAAGTCGGCGTTACCCCCGCTTAGTGTGAAGACCACAACGTCTTTCCCCTCGGCTTTAACGTCTGTCACCGGAGCCACGATACCTTTGGCGGCGGACTTGGTATCTTCGCCGCGGTGATGGTTGAAAGATGCCACCACGTCGCTTGCCTCGAGGCTCTTGCCGTTGTGGAACTCCACGCCCGGGCGCAGCTTAAAGCGCCAGGTCAGCGCGTCGGGAGAGGCCTCCCAGCTCTCAGCCAGCTCGCCGATCAATTCACCATTAGGCGCGATCTCGGTAAGGTTGCTGCGTAATTGACCGTGGCTGACGTTGATCATATATGAGTCGAGCGTCTGTGCCGGGTCCAGAACGTCGCTGGTTGCCCCCCCGGTCAATCCCTGACGGTAATGCCCGCCTTTTTTTGGCGCCGCGGCCTGCGCCTCTTCTTGAAATATAATTGACGGCACCGCAGCGGTCAGTCCCAATGCCGCCGCGCGGGACAGAAACTCGCGGCGGGTAATGCGACCCTCTGACAGTTGCCGTTGAAGATCTTCTAGCTTCTTCATTTTATCGACTCCTCTGGTTGGTTTCGTATGCGGGCTGTCTCGCCTGGAGGCATGCCCTATTTTACTGCAGCGGATGTGCTGCGGACTTGGGCCACAATATATCCCCAGCCAAGTTCATGCACAACCGGCTTGAGGCGGAAATTCAGCCGTCTTGGAGGCGGGGATCGATGAGCATCTCGCCAACCTGATCAGTTTCGATGTATTGGATCCCATTCGACTGGTAGGCCAGAGCTTGATCAGCATTGTCCACCACATACACCGCCCATTGCCACGGCCCACTCCAGATTCTTGCGCTTTGTGCCGGAACTCGCTTGGCGTAAACAAAAATAAAATCCGGTGCGAGCGCGCGAGCGCGGGCTTCCGTCCGCTCGCTCCATTCCGGTAGAACCCAGCCAATCCTGGCGCCGTGTGCGGAACGCGCGTATTCAATGGCTGCATCGTGGAAAGAAATGACCACGCAGCGGTGACTGATAGGGCCGATAATCGCCATCACCTGATCGACAACGGACTCAATCCCAAAGTAGTCGATGCTTTCCGGTTTGATTTCCACAAAGCTCTGCACCTGCGGCCACTGTTCGATGAATGAAGCAAACTCATGCAGCGCCGCGACGGGAGTCCCGCGGTACGCATCACCGAAGCGTTGTGGAAAATAAGCCTCAAGCTGCTTGATTTCGGACAGGGTTAAATCGAACAAAGCCCCTGAAATTCCGGACATTCTCAAGGTGTCCGCGTCATGGTAAACAATCGGAACTTTGTCTTTAGTCAACTGCACATCCAGCTCAATGTAGTGAGCTCCGGCGGCTATCGCTCGCTCAAATCCAAGCAGCGTGTTCTCCGGGTACTTTGCGGGGTAGCCGCGATGCGCAACGATGGTCGGACTTCGCTTCCTGTGCGCGCCACTCCACCAATCCGCAACAAGCCTACCGACCATTGGATTGACCAGATAGCCGTAGGACCGGTGCACGTTCAATCCGCTGTCGTTACGAAACCAGTTGTATACATCCCCGCAATGGTCTCGTATTGATTTGACGGCACCCTGCGCCACCATTGGAGCGAAATGGTCCCGCATGGTTTGGTCTAGAGAAATCAAATCTCCCACCGCTGATACATTCTCCCAGCGCGCAATGCCGGCGGGATAGGTTTTAGTGCGTTCCTCCTGCCCAAGTAACCGCTTCTGCACATAGCGCATACCGAGGGGACTGCCGAGAGTCAGAAACAGTTCCACTTGACACGGTCGTTTATCCACATGCGTCAACTGCCACAGTGCTTCGTAGGCAATGACCGCCCCCATACTGTGCCCGATTAAGAGTACCCGCTCGCTGCTGCCGGTGGCCTGGCAAATCAATTGTTTGACGATATGGCGAATAGCGTTCGCCACATTGTCCCGATTGTCGAAGTAGGGGGCGGTGTCGTAGATCATCTCTTTGACTCTCGGGTCGGGCAGCCACTTTATTAAGCCGTGAAAACGGTCGCCCGCAGCATACATGAGCTTGATCAGGGTTTTACGCCACGAGGCGGCCTCCCTGCGCTCCGCTGCGGTTGGGCCGTCACTTTGTATAAGCCTGTTTATCCACGGAATATCGCTATCCAGCAAGCCATGTCGTCGGTAAAACAAGTGGTTCCACGGGGCCAGGAAAAAAGTCTCCGGCCGGTCCTGCATCTCCGCCGCAACCGCGGGCTGAACGCGCTCGACGCCGCGCAAGAGGCTGCGCCAGAGGAAGCGTCGGTGTAAATCCGGCTCGGGTTTGAGGTTTTTACCGGGAACGAAAATGATGCGGCTCCCCATGTCATGCTCGCGCGCGCTTTTTACGCTTCTTAAAAGTATCGGGAGAATCCTCGTCGCTGCTCATTATCCTAACGAAACAATGGTTGTTAATGGATTTTCTTAGCGGCATCTGGCTCTTTTTACTAGACGGCAGGGGAAAAGTCTCCCCTCCGTTAATCGGCCTAGGATAACCGCGTTACCCTGATTACTGGCGAGTGGAAATGCCGCCCCAGCCGACAAGCTGAACTTAAAGTGATGGCTTCGGCACAAGCTCGTAGATAGCCAGTTTTTCCATACCCTCACGAAATGGATAAGCCACCGGCGGCAGCACGTTGAACGTTTTGCTTAGGGCGTCGACGTAGTCTTCGAACGCCGGTTGTGGAAAGCTGACAACGGGATGCTGATAAGCCATCAACAGCAGCCGACCGTGGGGCTTCTCTACTCTGTCCGGATCCGGGGCCCAGCTTAAGCTTCTAGGCGCCAACCGCAGCAGGTAGTAACGCAACCTGGCGGCAGAGCCCGCCCAATGATTGAAGTCCGGAACCGCCCGATCACTGGCGCTGCCGCCCCAGTCGCCAAAGACAATCCAGTGTTCGCCCGGCGCTGCCGCTGCCGAAAGGTCCTGCAACACCCGGCGGTTATCGGCATCAGCCAGTTCCTTGTAAGGCTTAACGATGTCGCGAACCAGCCCGGCCAGGATGAAAACGATAAAAGCGGCGACGACAACCAGGCCTCGTCTTTCCATAGCCCGGTTTGGGCGCAGGCGCAGCAGTGCCGCTAATCCCGTTCCAGCAAGTAAGCAGATAGCGGGGGCGACGTGCTGTGCCACGCGAGCGCTGCCGCCGTAAGGATAGGCATGCAAGCTGGCCGCAATAAACATGAGCGGAAACGGACTGAGCAAAATCAGCGCCTTTACTGCGCTCTGCCTACATAACAGCCACGCGCCGAGACAGAACAAGGTAAAAGTTAAAATGCTGCCGCCATTGTCGCCACCGTTCGGATAAGCAAACATTTTTCCGAGGTGCACGTGAATAAACCATGAACCGAATTTCGCCGGCTCCGACCAGGGCGGAAAGGTGGACGACCACAATTCCAGGTTAAGCAGAATATCCTCTCCGACCGCACGCTGCGCCTGGCCAACGGTCATATACATTAGCGTGAAACTCAGCGCGGTGATCAAGCCAGCCACCATCACCGGTCGAAGAAGATCTGCGCGCTTCCGGATCAGGGCATACAAAATTAAGGTAAAGCACGTCCCGGCAGAGATAAAGATCGATGGATAGCTGGCCCAGGCCCCCAGCGCGCAAGCTGAAGCCCACCAGGCAAAATTGCGCTTGTTCGGATTAATGAAGAAGTTCCAGGCAGCGAGAGTCAGAAAAAGACTGACCAGCAAATCCAGGCTGTATGGCTTGACCTCCGCCGCGTGTCGAACCGGGTAGTAGGAGGCGCAGAATATCGCCAGGGATAAAATCCCGGTTTTAATCGGCTGCAGCTTGTACGCCAGTTGCGCGAAAAGAAAAACGCTGGCGAAACCGGCGAGGTATGACAAAAACCGCAGCGCCAGCTCGGAGTGCCCCGCTACCTGACTTACCAGCCAGGTCCCCCATAAATAGCCCAAAGGGACAATCTGGTAGTGCTCCAAGCCTTCAGTCAGCCCCCAGAAATCCCGCAGCATGAAATTATTGGCAACAAAGGCCTCATCGCCAAACAGCGGGAAATTCAGCAGATAGCGAACGCTGCGCCACAATAGGTTCATGGAAAGTAGGATTACCGCCAGCCAGAGTACCTGCTTGCCGTTTTCCGTCTTGGCCAACTCCGCGATTCGGGTATACATTGCGGGAAATAAACTAAAGAATTGGTTCAATTTGAATAATAGCCAAAATGAGGCCTATCAAGCACTGGGGCCTGAGCAAATCCTGGATGCCGTGGAAAGTCTGGGCTATCGCTGTGATGGTCGTCTGCTGGCCCTGAACAGCTACGAAAACCGGGTTTACCGCGTGGGGATCGATGCAGGGGAAAGCGTGGTGGCAAAGTTCTACCGTCCGCGACGATGGTCGGATGACGCAATTCTTGAGGAGCATGCTTTTGCCTATGCGCTGGAAGATGCTGAAATTCCGGTCGTGGCACCCATTGTGAATGAACGCGGGGAGAGCTTGTTCAAACACGGCCCTTACCGTCTCGCCCTCTTTCCGCTGCGCGGCGGACGCGCAGTGGAACTGGATAATCCGGAACACTTGGAACAGATGGGACAGTTCATCGGCAGAATTCACCTGATCGGGGCAACGCAGGCATTTCAACACCGCCCAACGCTAGACATCGATTCGTTTGGTCAGAAGTCATACCAGTTTCTGATGGAAAGCGGTTTTATCCCGCACCCGCTCGAAGCCGCGTACCGATCGCTGGCGGAGGACCTGCTGCTTCGAGTGCAGTATTGCTATGACCGGGCAGGACGCGTGACCTACATTCGCGTACACGGTGATTTCCATAGCGGAAACGTGTTATGGACCGGGGGCGGGCCGCACATCGTCGATCTCGATGATGCGCGTAACGCGCCAGCGGCTCAGGATCTGTGGATGTTGCTGAGCGGCTCGCACGACGAGCAGTCTGCCGGCCTGATCCGGGTGCTTGAGGGTTATCGCAGGTTTTATGACTTCAACCCGCTGGAGCTCAATTTGTTCGAGGCATTGCGTACGCTGCGCCTGATGTATTACTACGCCTGGATCGCACGGCGCTGGGCGGACCCGGCCTTTCCTCGGGCCTTTCCCTGGTTCAACACAAACAAATGCTGGGAAGAACATATCTTGAGTTTGCGCGAGCAGGCCGCTGCTATGGAAGAAGAGCTGTTAGACTGGCGCTGAGGCTTAAAATGACGGTGAGCGGTTGGAAACTTAGCCAGCCGTGCCTCGCATCACCTCGTGACTTTGATACCTATTCGCCGGATTTTCCATTACCATGCCGCTTTTGATGAATTGCTCTAGGTCACAGATAACGGCGATAGGGTCCAGTATCATTCTGCTCGCCGTGTTTGCGATCAACGTATGGCTGCTGCTGTTCACCCAGATCCCAACGGCTGTAATGGCTCTCGTATTACTGGCCGAGCTGTTTTTGCTGCTGTGCGTGATATGGGTCGCTTACGCGCTTTTGCAATTACGCTTGTTTCAGCCCATGCATCTGCTGCAAGACCAGTTCAAACTGCTGACCCATGGTGATGCGGATCATCAGTTCGATCTCCCACCCCAGCACTACTTGGGAGATCTGCCAGATATTGCGCAAGACTTGGGTCAAGCGCTGGTGCGAGAGCGGCATCAAACCGCGCTCGCCATAGACGCCGCAACCGCAAACATTGATCGCAGAAAGGCACGCTTGGAAGCAATTCTGCATGACTTGACGGAAGGCGTTATTGTTTGCTCGCCAGACCACCAGATCGTGCTGTTCAACCAGGCGGCGAGTTTCCTGTTGAAGCAGGCCGGTACGTTGAGCCTGCATCGCAATATCGGTTCGTTCTTCGACAGCGGGCTGATCGAGGAGAAGTTTGATGACTTGCTGACCCTGTACCAGACGAATGCGGAGCGACAGATAAGCGAATTTGACTGCCTGGTGCAAGGGTCAGAGGCCATACGACTGCGCATAAACCTCATCGTTGAATCTGACCGCTCATGCAATGGCTACGTGCTCACTCTGTCCAGCCCTGCTGACGCCATCGATCTTCTGGGTCGTTACCATCAGAGCGTTCTGGCCGACCGCCCGGAGTTCTACGATTTTTCGCTGTTTGACCGTGACGCGGCCTTGGCTCAGCCCGACCGCCCGCTGCGCGATCTGATTTTTGTGGTGTTTGATACTGAGACTACCGGGCTCCGCCCCTCCAAGGGAGATGAAATCGTGCAGATCTCTGGCGTGCGCATCGTCAACGGCAAGATACTTGAGCACGAAGAGTTCGACAGCCTGGTCAACCCGGGGTTTACCATTCCTAAGTCCTCTATTCGCTTTCACGGTATTACCGACGATATGGTTGTTGCCGCCCCGCCAGCGGCGGATGTGCTGCGACAATTCCGCGATTTCTCCGATAACGCCGTACTGGTGGCGCACAACGCTGCTTTCGATATGAAGTTCTTAAAGATGAAGGAGAGAGATAGCGGCGTTATCTTTGACCATCCCGTGCTGGATACACTGCTGCTCTCATTTGTCCTGCAGCCTAATCACAGCGCTCACACTCTGGACGCAATTGCTGCTCGTTTCGGTGTTCAGATTCCGCTAGGTGCGCGGCATACGGCTTTGGGGGATGCGCGCTCTACGGCGGAGATATTCGTTCGTATGCTGGAGGCTTTGCCGCATCACGGCATTACCACGCTGAATGAAGCCTTGCAGGCTTCCAATCAAGTATTTGAAATCAGAAAATTGCAGAAGCAATTCTGATTCTGGAAACTCATCAGGGTGATGCCCGCCGGGCGCAGGCGCTTGAAAATGTTTATCCGCTAATAAGTGAGTCTATTTAAAAAATTTCGCCGGTCAGCTCAAGACGCAGATTCTTACGATAAGTCTTTATTGCCTTGAAACAGTCTATCAACATGTCCCGCTCCCGCGCGGATATGTCTTTTGGCGCAACATGGTTTCCCACCCGCTTACCGTTTCTGTAATCCCGCAGCTGCTGCCGTAGCAGCAGGTTGGTAATGTGCCTAAACGCACCGGAAAGGTAATCCTGCTGATCACCGGACAGCTTTTCCTTGGCGTACAAACCATCGATTCGTTGCAGCGTAGATGTCGCCGCGATTCCATTCGCTAATGCACTGATTCTCACTGCCCCTACCAGCGGCAGCGTACCGGTTAACTTGAGATTGAGTTTGCCTTGCTGCGGCCCCTCCATTTTGTCACGCAGCAGGCGATTGAACGGCCCCAAGGCCACTTCATGTTCCTGGTCAAATTTAAACATCTCCCGCAGGAAGAAAGGTTTTCGCGCAGTCAGGGTCACATGCTCGCGCAGTTGGCGGGTGAGGGTGCCAGAGCCGTAGACCGGGATAAAGTCGAAAAAAATATCTCCCAGCCGAAGCACCATGCCAGCTCCTTTGCCTATCCATGCGCTGATTTGTTCACACCACTGGCTTATAGATTTCCGCCACAGCGGATTCGTCGCCATGACAAAACCTTTGCAGTAATCAAATCCAGTCTCGTTCAACGCATCCGTCATTCTACTCGCCAGCTCAACGAACCACCGATCCACATCATCATGCAGTTTGTCTGGATAGTCTTCCAAAACAAAGCCATTATCCTGGTCGGGAAACAAAAAGCTCTCTCCCCGGCCTCCCGAGCCCATGACAATCACGTCGAATTCCACCGGCGCCTGGCCCCACCCCTCTGCCTGCATCTGCTGAATGCAAAGGCCAACGATGCGCCGGTACAAATCATTGTTGATGCTGGTTATCAGCGTTTGAATCGCCGGAGCCGGTACGGCATCATGTTGCAGCTGGATGGCGACCTGTACTTGCGCGGCCTTAGTCTTCTTCATCCCAGCCAGAGTTTGCGAATGGGTGAGCAGCTCTATCTGTTCTACCACCTGGGATGCGGCCGCAGCCAGGGCATGGTGTATCTGCAGAACTCCCACAACCCGCTGCTGGTTATCTATCACCGGCATGTGGCGCAGCTTGTGACGCCGCATTTCTGCGATAGCATGATACAGATAGCTGTCGGCCTCCACCGCTTTCATTGGGGCCGACATCACCTCGGTTATAGGGGTAGCGGCATCACTTAAGAACGCCACCCGCCTGCAGATATCCTGCTCGGTCACGATCCCAACCGGTAAGCCGCCATTGGACACCAGCGCGCTGTTCGCCGCGTCTTGGCGCATACGTGCGACCACGGTACCACATGTATCCGTTACCTTCGCCGCAAGTGGCGGGGGGCCCATGTAATCTTTGACCAATTTAGTAAAAACTGCGGTCTGCGATAACACTGTCGCAATGCTCCTGTGGTTTCTTCAACAGAATTTAACCAGTCGACACGCCCTGGGAACAAATTATATTCGCACGAAGCGCCACGGGGACAGCGTATATAGACTGCGCTGCCAAAGCGCGGGCCGCTCATCAGAACAGTGCGCAATGGGCACGACCGGTTTAAACCTAGGCGGCTGGTATTGATGCATAGTGTGGCTAAAGGTTACTGTAGCGTCCGCCAACGTCTCAGCTGCACAATAAAAGTTGTATAGAAGAAAAGCTTTTTTCAATCCCATGCCTCCCCTCACCGTCGGGGTCATTGCCCTATGCGTGATCTTGGCGGCGTGGTCTGGGTTTGGCAGCAATCTGCACCCGATCAAGCCCCTTTTTCTAACCGAGTACTTTAATGATACCGGACTGCAGGCCGCGCTGGATGGGGAATTCTGGCGTTTTCTTACGCCGGTATTACTGCATTTTGGTCTAGCTCACATCGTCTTTAATATGATCTGGATGTGGCAGCTGGGCGGACCGTTCGAACGCAGACTGAGTACCCAGGAACTGCTGTTCTTCATACTGACCGTCGGCGTGTTATCTAATATTGCTGAATATGTCTATCATCCCGATATCCCATTCGGCGGGATGTCGGGTGTAGTGTATGGACTGTTGGGTTATTTTTGGATCCAGGGAAAATTCAATCCACGATTTGGGATGCGACTGCACAAAGCTATTGTAGTCATGATGCTGGTGTGGTTTGTCATATGCTGGCTTGGGCTGGTGGGGAACATTGCTAACATGGCTCATACCGTGGGACTGCTGCTGGGCATGACCTGGGGGTTTGTTTCTGCAAGCCTGCAGCATCCGTGATCTACCTATGAGTGACTAAGTGACTGATATTTATAATAATTCTGACCTTGTATCGCACTGGCTTCCGGCCCTGGATTCTGCTGCTATTGATGCCACCGCGATGAATTTTGGCATGCGTCCGTGGCCGCACCTGCCCACGGTTATACGTTAGAATCGCAGAAAAAATCATACGGGATCCGGCATGACCCGCAAGGCAAGTCTTAAGCGGAAGCTCTGTTTTTATTTATCGATTTATATATTGTGCTCAGGATGCGCCACCACGGGCAGCATGGACGAGTACAGGGATCCATTCGAAAAATACAATCGAGCGATATACAAGTTCAACGAAGACCTCGACCGAGTGATCTTGAAGCCCGTTGCCACGGGCTACAGTAAAGTCGTGCCCAGTCCGGTACGCAGGGGCGTCGGCAATTTTTTTCGTAATTTGCTGGAGCCGACCACGATCATCAACGACATTCTACAGGGAAAATTTCAACAGGCCATATCTGACAGCGTACGCCTGGTATTTAACACCAGTTTTGGACTGCTGGGGTTTTTTGACGTTGCCACCGGGTTGGGTATAGAGCGCCATCAGGAAGATTTCGGACAAACTTTTGCTGTCTGGGGTTTTAAACCTGGCCCGTTCATTATGCTTCCCTTTCTAGGCCCAACGAACGTTAGGGACGGCGTTGGACTGCTCCCTTACTATTTCTATACCGATCCGCGTCTGTACAACTCCGATACTACAGTTACCGTCGTGCTCATAGGCGCTAACGTAATCGACTCCCGAGCGCAGCTGCTCACGCCGTCTAAACTTCTGGAGCTGCAGCTGGATCCCTATGCATTCTTGCGGGAAACCTATAACCAAAGACGGCTAAGTCTGATCTACGACGGTGACCCGCCATTACTTGAACTGGATCCATAAATGCAAAGTTTGTTTCCAGACATAAAGCCCAATAAAAGCTTTCACCTTGCTGTGGATGCGCCCCATGAACTGTACGTAGAAGAGTGCGGAAACCCAAAGGGATTGCCGGTCGTGTTCTTGCACGGTGGACCCGGTGCTGGTTGCGATAGCAATCAGCGCCGATTTTTCGATCCAGAAATCTTCCGCATCGTTTTATTCGACCAGCGTGGCGCGGGAAGGTCGCGGCCACATGCCTGCCTGCAAGACAACACAACCGCTCATTTGATCTCCGATATGGAGGTGATACGGAAAAATTTAGATATAGACAGCTGGGTGATTTTCGGCGGTTCCTGGGGCTCTACCTTGGCACTGGCCTACGCTGAAAGTCATCCAAAACGTGCGCTGGCGCTCATCCTGCGCGGTATATTTCTGTGTCGCCCGCACGAGATTCGCTGGTTTTACCAGCAGGGTGCCAGTCGTATTTTTCCCGACCATTGGCAGGATTTTATCGCTCCGATCCCAGTTGAAGAGCGAGATGACATGCTGCAGGCATATTATTCACGGCTGACCGGTGAGGACGAGATTGCCCGCATGGCTGCGGCCAAAGCTTGGTCCTTATGGGAAGGAAGATGTTCGCATTTACTGGCTAATAAAAACACGCAGCAGTTCTTTGCCAACCCACACGTAGCGCTCAGCCTGGCCTGTATTGAAACGCATTACTTCATGCACAACATTTTTTTAAACCATAATCAGATCCTGCGTGATGCGTACCGCTTGAGCAATATTCCTGGCATCATTGTGCACGGTCGCTACGACATTGTTTGCCCCGTGGAAAACGCGTTTGAGTTGCACCAGGCATGGCCCCAATCACAGCTCCGGATTCTCCCTGACGCAGGCCACTCCGCGGCGGAACCCAGCATAACCGATGCACTGCTTAAAGCTACCGCAGCGATCGCCAGCTTACTCACGCGCGGTCAAAACAATTAATGGCTACCTACGCGATTGGCGATGTGCAGGGCTGCTATGACTCCCTGCGCAAACTATTGGACAAGCTCCATTTTGATCCAGTCAGTGACGTGCTCTGGCTTACCGGTGACCTGGTCAACCGGGGGCCCGCCTCCGCCGAAGTTATTCGATTTGTAAAGAACATGCCGAGAACGCAGGTTGTTCTGGGCAACCATGACCTGCATCTGCTTGCTGTAGCCCAAGGACACCGGCCGCGGAAGAATCTCGACACTTTTGACGACGTATTGCGTGCTGACGATCGGGAGCCCCTGCTGGACTGGCTGCGGTACAGACCGTTGGCCCATTTTGATGAAGACAGGGGAATCCTGATGGTGCACGCCGGTTTTCATCCCAGATGGAGTCTGCCGCAGGCATTGGACTATGCGCATGATGTTCAAATTCTGCTGCAGGACGATCGGACTTACGCCCAGCTGCTGGCCTGCATGTACGGTGATCAGCCTGCAGCGCCCTCAGGAAAGATGCCAACCTTTGAGCGGGCGCGTACCATCATCAATGCGTTTACCCGAATCCGCTACTGTGATGACGCAGGCAATATGGATTTCACTCAGGTCGGTCCGCCCGGCACTCAGCCAATTGAATTACGCCCTTGGTATGAAATTGCTCATATCGAACATTTCCGCGTGGTGTTCGGGCATTGGTCAATGCTTGGCGCACGCGCGCTGCCCAATATGATATCGCTGGACAGCGGTTGTGTTCATGGAGGACAGCTGAGCGCAGTCGATCTAGATCAAATCCCTCATGGGTTTGTGCAGATCCGCTGTACCGGGCAGAGCTGGAGGCCGTCGTGGTAAACTTAGTTTATGCGGCCCGATAAATACCGAATTGATGTAAAGGTGAAAACGGCTTACGTTGACTCCCAGTCCGACCCGAAAACTGATCGATATGTTTTCGCCTATACCGTAACTATTCACAACCTGGGATCGGCCTCCGCCCGTTTGCTAGCCCGTCACTGGATTATCACTGACGCCCGCAATCAGGTACAGGAAGTGAAGGGTGATGGTGTGGTCGGGGAGCAGCCCTACTTGCCACCCGGGGGCACCTTTGAATACACCAGCGGCACGGTTATACCAACACCCGTCGGCATGATGGGAGGAAGCTACATTATGCAGGCCGATGACGGCACTGAGTTCAAAGCGGAAATCCCGGTCTTTACACTCAGCACACCTCGCACTCTTCATTAAAAAAGTATTTTAAATCAATAACTTAAACATCTAGATTTGCGACGGAGAAGGCATTTTTCTCAATAAACTCCCGCCTGGGCTCGACCTGATCGCCCATTAAAACAGTAAATGTGTCATCTGACGCTACATCATCCTCCACCACGACTTTTAGCAACCGTCTCTTGGTGGGATCCATAGTTGTCTCCCAAAGTTGGTCTGGATTCATCTCCCCGAGCCCCTTGTACCTCTGCAGATTCATTCCGCGACGCGCTTGCTGCATGTACCAGTCCAACGCCCCCTTAAAATCGGGGGTACTGTGTGTGCTCTCGCCCCTCTTGACTGTAATCTGCCCCTTACCCAGGCCGCGCAACCTGTCACCAAGAATGCACATGGACTGATATTCATTGCTGGTAAAAAACCCGGCATCTAACTCACTGTCAACGGTGGTACCATGCATTGTTCTGGACACGATCAGGGTCGGTGCGGGGCGTGTTTCCGCTCTTACTTCGTAGCGCACTACCCCATTGTGATGTTCTTGCAGATATTTCTGCAGCTTCTTCGCAATCGGCTGGAGCATTTTCAAATCAATTCTTTCCACCTCAATTGGTGGTAGGAACACCAAAGACCACAGGGCTTCTGGTTGATAGCGCTTGCTCAGGCGCTGGATGGTCTCTTCTACCGACATATATTCACGGCACAAACCGCTCAGCGCCTCACCAGACAGACTTTCTTTGGTTTGATTAGAAAGAATTTCCGCGTCCTTCAGGGCAAGCCGCAGCATGTGGTCCCGCAGCTCCTGATCGTCCTTTAAGTAAATATCTTTTTTTCCTTGAGACACCTTGTACAGTGGGGGCTGCGCTATATATATATGACCCCTTTCCAGAAGTTCCGACATCTGTCTGTAGAAAAACGTTAGCAGCAGCGTACGAATATGCGACCCATCGACGTCTGCATCCGTCATAATAATGACGCGGTGGTAGCGCAATTTATTAATGTTAAAGTCTTCCGTTCCGATACCGGTTCCAAGAGCCGTTATTAAGGTTGTGACCTCATCGGACGACAGAAGCTTATCGAAGCGGGCCTTTTCGACATTGAGGATCTTTCCCTTCAGCGGCAATACCGCTTGCGTCTTGCGGTCCCTAGCCTGTTTGGCCGACCCACCAGCGGAATCGCCCTCTACCAGGTAAAGCTCGCTCAGTCTGGGATCTTTTTCCTGACAGTCAGCAAGTTTCCCTGGTAAACCCCCGAGGTCCAGGGCACCCTTGCGACGGGTCATCTCCCGGGCTTTGCGCGCTGCTTCCCTCGCCCTCGCCGCCTCCACTATTTTCCCCGCTATAAGCTTGGCATCCGTCGGGTTTTCTAAAAGAAATTCACCAAGGCGTTCTCCCACTATAGACTCTACTATGCCTTTCACCTCCGAAGAGACAAGTTTATCCTTGGTCTGCGAGGAAAACTTTGGGTCGGGAACCTTAACGGACAACACGGCGGTCAAACCCTCTCTGGAATCATCACCGGTAACGCTCACCTTGGCCCGCTTTGCTAAGCCGGCTTGTTCTATATACTGATTCAACGACCTGGTCATGGCGCCGCGCAGCCCTGCCAGGTGCGTGCCGCCATCACGTTGAGGAATATTGTTGGTGTAACAAAATATGTTTTCCTGGTAAGAATCGTTCCACTGCAGTGCGAGCTCTATGGACATATTCCCCTTTTTACCGACGATGTATATCAGCGTTGGATGTAGCGGGACCCGTTTTTTTACCAGATGTTGGACGAAGGCCGCTATCCCTCCCTGATACTCAAATACATCTTGTCGGTCGATGCGCTCATCATGCAGTACAATTCTGACGCCGGAGTTAAGAAAGGACAGTTCTCGCAAACGCTTTGCTAAAATATCGTGATGAAGTTTAATATCGCTGAATATCTTGGGGCTCGGTTTAAAGCTCAGCTCTGTGCCGGTTTGATCCGTCTCACCCATTTCCTGCAGTGGCCCCTGCGGCACGCCTAAACGATATTCCTGGCTGTGAATCTTCCCATCCCGCATGATTTGAAGGCGTAAAAAATCAGATAGCGCGTTGACCACCGATACTCCGACACCGTGCAGTCCGCCAGAAACCTTATAAGAATCCTGATCAAATTTTCCCCCTGCGTGCAGCATGGTCATGATCACCTCAGCAGCCGACTTATTTTCATCTGCAATTATCCCTGTAGGCACGCCTCGTCCGTTATCGCGCACCGTCACTGATTCGTCAGCGTGGACGGTAACAATAATCTCCGTACAGTATCCTGCCAGCGCTTCATCTATCGCGTTGTCAACGACCTCGAACACCATCTGGTGCAGTCCACTGCCATCGTCCGTATCTCCAATATACATACCGGGCCGTTTACGCACTGCATCCAGTCCCTTTAATACCTTGATGCTATCGGAGTCGTAGCTTTGCTTTTTTACCATCAGATTCTATTAACTGTGCCTATTGAATATATGGGGCTAAATTTTGATTTTGCCATTGCTATCAAAGCATTATGTTAAGGTTTGAGGCCAGATAGAACATTGTTTCACGTGGAACCACCCTCTGGTTTGTTCCACGTGAAACACACTTCGGCTAGATACGCATCGGCATCACGAGATAAAGCGTCGATTGGTCCTGCGGGATATTAATCGTACAGCTGCTGTTTGGATCCTGGAGGCCTAGGTCAACTTTTTCACTACTCAGCGCACGCAGAGCTTCCATCAGATACCCTACGTTAAACCCTATTTCTACCGTTTGCCCGTCAAATTCTATTGGCAACTCATCCACCGCTTCCTCCTGCTCAGGGTTATTGGCCATGACCATCATAACCCCTGGCTTCAGCATCAACCTTATTCCCCTGAATTTTTCATTGGTAAGAATCGATGTCCTCGCCAAAACTTCATACAGCTCGTTCCTATCTACTTCTAGATGCGTGCTCAACGACGGTGGAATGACTTTTTCGTAGTCTGGAAAGCGCCCGTCTATCAGCTTGGCAATGAACACCCACACACCCGCAGATATGCGGATATGATTCGGGTTGATATCAAGTACCGCCAGTTCGTCCGAATCCTCTAGAAACCGCTGCAGTTCAATAATAGCCTTTCTCGGGATTATCGCCGACCGCGGGTTTTTAACCTTCGTTTCCATTGGTACATCACACTTTGCTAAACGATGCCCATCCGTAGCAACCACGCGAAGCCCATTAGAACGAACCTCCATTAAGCACCCATTAAGGTAATAACGCACATCCTGCTGCGCCATAGAGAAAGCCGTCTTTTCCAGGATCTCTTTTAATCGTCCCTGCTTAATCTCTACCGTTTCTTCCCACTTTTCAGCCTCTAGACGAGGGAAATCAGCTGCCGGTAGTGACTGCAGGCTAAACCTGCTGCGGCCAGAAGTGATAATGGTTCGATCACCCTCATTCACTACGTTGACCATCGCATCTTCTGGCAGCATCCTGCAAATATCATAGAACTTTCGGGCTGTAACCGTACATTCACCATCATTACCCTCAACGTCATCAATTCGGGTCATTACTTCGGTTTCTAAATCAGTCCCTATAAGCGTCAGCTTGCCCTGCTGTTGTTTAAGAAACACATTGCTTAATATGGGTAAGGTCTGCCTTTTTTCGACAACGCCGGAAACGTGACTAAGGGGTTTTAACAATCGTTCTCTTTCTATCTTTACTTTCATCTTATGTATCTAAAGTGATGTTTATGGTTAGTCAGGCTTCATCTGTGCAAAAGCGATTTTCTATTAATAAAAACAAGCACTTATATAAATATATATCTGTGGGTTTAGTTGTTGAAACAGTGTGGATAGATCACGGCTATACCCGTAAACTCCGGCATCGTATTATCTATTATCCACTTATCCACAGCCAATCCCCAACGTTCAGCTGATAAGCAGATTTTGCAGGTTTTCATAATCTTCTTTTATCTTGGGGTCGTCTTTCAGCAAATCACCCACCCTCTTACAGGCATGTATTACCGTCGTGTGATCACGGCCACCAAAGGCGTCGCCGATATCGGGCAGACTTAAAGTGGTAAGTTCCTTAGCTAGAGCCATCGCAATCTGTCTGGGTCTAGCAATGTGCCGGTTTCTGCGTTTTGAATGCAGGTCTGCCACCCTCATGCTGTAATATTCGGCAACGGTTTTCTGGATGTTGTTCATGGTGACCTTTCTTTCTTGAAAAACCAGCATGTCCCGCAAAGCCTCTCTAGCCAGCTCTATGTTGAGTGGTTTACCGGTGAAGCGGGCACTGGCAATTAGGCGGTGCAGCGCTCCCTCCAGTTCTCTTACGTTTGATCTGATCTGTCTGGCAATAAAAAACGCGACATCATCCGGTAGATCTATTGCTTTTGCTTTGCCTTTCTCGCGCAGTATAGCGACGCGGGTTTCCAATTCCGGGGGTTCTATTGGTACCGTTAAACCGCTACCGAAGCGCGAGATTAACCGCTCCTGTACGCCGGCAATCTCTTTTGGATAGCGGTCACTGGTTATAACGACTTGCCTTTGACCTTCTAACAACGTGTTGAATGTATGGAAAAATTCTTCTTGTGAATGAGTCTTTCCGGCAAAAAACTGAATGTCGTCGATAAGCAAAGCGTGTAGTGAACGGTAGTAACGCTTGAAGTCATTGATGGCGTTATGCCGAAGCGCTTTGACCATGTCAGCGACAAAGCGCTCTGAGTGAATGTACGCGATCTGCGCATTGGGATTGCTGCTTAAAATTAAGTTTCCAGCAGCCTGCATCAGATGGGTTTTACCAAGCCCGACTCCGCCATAGATAAACAGCGGGTTATAAGCGCTGCCCGGGTTCTCACCGACCTGGATAGCCGCAGCGCGGGCCAGCTGGTTGGATTTTCCCTCTACATGCGTGCTGAAGGTAAATGCTGGGTTCAGCCGGCCTGGAGCATAAGGTCCAGACTCTGCTTTGGAATCAGTGGCGGTCGGGGCGGAGGTACCGGAACTTCCTATATCCATGGATACTCTTACTTCCGTACCAGCCGCGTTATTCGCCAGTTGTTCAATCCTCGTATAGTACTGTTGCTTCACCCAGTCGAGGACGAAACGATTGGGGGCAAGTAAAATCAATTCTTGATTGGTTTCACTGGCCTGTAACGGCCTTATCCATGTATTGAACTGCTGTTCCGGCAGCTCATCCTCCAGATGACCCAAACAATGGTGCCATATGTTATGCTCGATCACGAAAAACTCTCCGCCGTTCCTCACTATTAATTCTTCTTTAAGTTGACACAATGCAGTAAACGCATTAAGTTTGCACGCCTTTTTTTACCAGTTTCTGCCGTGTAAAACTGGCTGAATTTATACCTGGAGTTATACAGCATTATGAAACGTACATTCCAGCCTAGTGGGATAAAGCGTAAACGTACTCATGGATTCCGTGCGCGTATGCGAACCCGTGGTGGCCGCGCTGTTATTAATGCCCGTAGGGCACGAGGTCGCTCGCGGCTGAGCGCATAGTTCGCACTGTATTCTACTTCGTCAGGCCGCTGCTTTACTAAAAAAAATCGCTTGCCCAACGCTGCAGCGTATAGCCGTGTATTCAAGTCTGGTTGCAGAGGCGTGAACGGTGTTATCAAATGGTTCGCAGTAAGTAACGAGGCCGGCTTTGCACGACTCGGCATGGCTGTACCTAAACGCCTGATCAAAACGGCCGTGGGACGAAACCGCATAAAGCGAATCATTAGGGAATCCTTTCGTCAAAATCAAAAGGCCTTAACGGGATTTGACGTCATTGTGGTCGTGCATAAACCGGTTGAAAACGATCTGCTTGTGAGGGAAGTGGTTACTAAAACCTGGTCGCAGGTTACCGAACGAAAGTAAAAGCAGGTTTTGGCAATACAACAGGAGCAACAATGGAAATACAGCGAGTAATACTGTTATTTGCCTTAGCCTTTATCCTGCTGCTGCTGTATCAGCGGTGGTTGGAGCAGGAAGCTTCGTCCACCCCCGTCACCTCAGCGCAAACACCCACCGTGCAGGGGAAACAGGGTGCAGAGGCACCCGCCGCAGATATTCCGCAAACGCCCTCGGTAAAGCTTCCAGCGGCTCCGGTAACGCAGCAGCCAGGGCAGACGGAACAGGCTGACGCTGGTGGTCAGGTGGTTCTGGTCGAAACAGACTTGGTCAGAGCTCGGATTGATACTGTAGGCGGCAGCATCAAGAGCCTTGAGCTCCTGCAGTATCCTGTGAGCGTGGATCAGTTAGACGTACCATTCGAACTTCTTAAAATGGGTAGCGCTGACGTCTTCCTGACGCAAAGCGGGCTTATTGGAAGTCAGGCGGAGTATCCGAATCACCGCACTCAGTTCAGCGTAGAGGATACGCGGTTCAGGATGAGTGAGGCTGATCAAGAGTTGATTGTACCTCTGTATTGGCAAGCGCCGAGCGGGGTTCAATATACCAAGAAGCTCATCTTTAAGCGGGACAGCTACGACATCGATATTGAGTTCGAGGTTAACAATACGACCGATGTAGAGTGGACAGGATTCATTTATTCACAATTTTTACGAACCCAGGTTGCGCAGAGTAGAGGCTTTTTCCTTGACGTTGTACCCGCTTATCTTGGGGGTGCTGTTTATACGCCGGAGGAAAAGTTTGAAAAAATAGATTTCGCAGATATGACCGATGCGGACCTTAATAGAAAAGTAGCCAGTGGTTGGGTGGCCATGCTGCAGCACTATTTTGTCGGCGCGTGGTTTCCTCAGGGAGATGGCCCGTTTCAGTTCTACAGTAAAGTGATTAACGAGGTTGATGGACCACGATACATCATAGGCCAGAACAGCCTGAGACCGACCGTGATTGCAGCAGGCTCAAGCGGCGATCTTAAGGTCAAGTTGTTTGCCGGTCCCAAGGAGCAAGCAAGGCTTAATCAACAGGCGGAGGGATTTGCTCTCACTGTCGATTACGGCTGGCTAACGCCTGTTTCCGTACCCCTTTTCTGGGTGTTAAACAAAATAAATGATGTCGTAAACAATTGGGGCTGGTCCATTATTCTGCTTACTTTCTTCATCAAACTGGCTTTTTACCCGCTGTCCGCGACAAGTTACAAGTCCATGGCAAAGATGAAAAAGCTGCAGCCCCGTCTGCAGACACTTAAGGAGCGCCACGGTGATGATAAAGCCAAGTTGAACCAGGCCATGATGGAAATCTATAAAAAGGAGAAAGTTAATCCTCTCGGTGGGTGTCTACCGATCGTCATCCAGATTCCGGTGTTCATCGCGCTGTACTGGGTGCTGTTGGAAAGCGTGGAACTGCGGCAGGCCCCATTTGGCTGGTGGATTCAGGATCTCTCGATTAAAGACCCCTATTTCGTGTTACCGCTGGCAATGGGAGCCTCTATGCTGGGTCAGCAGATGCTCAATCCAGCACCGCTTGATCCGATGCAGAAGAAAATCATGATGGCGATGCCCATCGTTTTCACTTTCCTGTTCCTTTATTTTCCGGCCGGACTGGTATTGTATTGGCTGGTCAATAATGTTTTATCCATTGCCCAGCAGTGGTACGTTAACAAGATGGTAATTGGCAAGGCCTAGCGGCAGTGCGTATAGCGAGTTGCAGCGCAGCTCAAACTAGACAATGTTGGATCGGGATACTATTGCCGCCATTGCTACCCCTCCCGGCCGCGGCGGCATCGGGGTGATCAGGGTATCGGGTTCCATCGCGGCTGCTATTGGTCGACGCTTAATAGACGCACTCCCAACGCCTAGACGCGCCGTGTTCTCCGTATTCAGAGATGAACAGGGGCGGCCTTTTGACTCAGGCATTGTTTTGTACTTCCCTATGCCACATTCGTTCACCGGTGAAGATGTGGTCGAACTGCACGGACATGGCGGCCCGGTGGTAATGAACCTGTTGCTTAAACAGTGTTTGCTTCATGGTGCCCGCCTGGCCAGGCCCGGTGAATTTACCGAGCGTGCGTTTCTCAATGGCAAGCTGGATTTGGCCCAGGCAGAAGCAGTGGCCGATCTCATCGACAGCTGCTCGGAGCAGGCGGTACGTTCCGCCCACAGATCCTTACAGGGTGTATTTTCAGACAACATTCATGCCGTTGTGGAGAAACTCATCGATCTGCGGTGTTACGTCGAGGCCGCAATCGATTTTCCGGAAGAAGAAATTGATTTCTTAAGCGAAGGTCGGGTCGCACATGACCTTAATGCCATTGATAAAGATATACGCAGCCTGCTCGCCTCCGCCAGGCAGGGATATTTACTGAGAGACGGCCTGCACGTCGTGCTGGCCGGACGGCCCAACGCAGGCAAATCGAGCCTGCTTAATGCTTTAGCCCGGCAAGATCGAGCTATAGTCAGCACTAGCCCTGGCACCACACGGGATACTATAGAGGTGCAAATACAGATCGACGGAATGCCGGTCACCTTGGTCGACACCGCTGGTCTGCGCACGGTGCAGGACGAAGTGGAGGGAGAGGGAGTTCGCCGCACGCGGACTGCCCTGCAAAACGCCGATCATGTGTTGTTTGTCGTTGATGATTGCGAACCAGCAGCGATTATTGAGAGAGATGTAGCGACGGTGCCGCATACCTGGGTTTTCAACAAAATCGACTTGACCGAGCGAACCGTTGGAAAGTTCGAGTACGAGGGTTGTGATGCGCTCGCTATCTCGGCACTTGATGGAGTGGGTCTGGATGATCTGAGAGAGCACCTAAAGAGGACGGCGGGGTACCAAGAGGTGGATGGATCCACTTTCATAGCAAGAAGCCGGCATTTGGAAGCTATCCGAAACGCATGGCGGCACGTTGTCGCGGGTCGACAACAGTTAGTCCAACACAAAGCCGGGGAGTTATTAGCAGAAGAACTACGATTGGCACAACAAAACTTGGCGGAAGTAACGGGTGAGTTTACCAACGATCAGCTTCTTGGCAGGATATTTTCGAGTTTTTGTATCGGAAAATAATACTGATTGTTGCCTCGATCACATGCGGCACTGCGCCTTAAAAACAAATCTATTTTTATTGTTTCCAATCTCAGACGAGTTCTAAAGGGTAATGCGTGAGCAGCTCCGGCTCCGCGTCCCGCACAATGATCTGCTGCTCAAGTTTGACTCCCTCGCCACCGGAGCGGCGGCCGACGAACGCCTCGACGCTGATAACGAACCCGGCATGGATGACGTCATCGAAGCCGACCTCATCCCACTTCTCCCGCGTGAATATGGAGGGATACTCGTCACATAGCCCGACGCCATGGGCCAGCACCGTGTACCCGTTGTAGTCTTCAACTGAAGGATACCAGAGCCGCTCAGTGATCTCGCGTAGCGTCGCCCCGGGTCGGAACAATTCGGTATTGCGTTCGATCGTCTCACAGGCGAGCGCGAAGAGGTCTGTTTGTGCCGGTGTGGGGCGCCCGTCGCCGCAAAGCCAAGTTCTTGACATATCCACGCACATCCCATAAGGGCCGATGAGATCGGTGTCGAAAGCCATCAATTCGCCTGCTTCGACGATTTTTCGACTTGCCTCTTGATACCACGGATTGGTCCGCGGCCCCGACGCGAGCAGGCGGGTCTCTAACCACTCACCAAAACGCTTGAAGTTAGATTCCTGCAGGCGTGCCCAAAGCGCGACCTCCGTTACGCCCGGCTTAAAGATAGCGCGCATGTCATCTATATTTCGTTCGCATGCGTGTACCGCACAACGCATCGCGCTGATCTCGTCCTCGCTTTTAACCAGGCGCGCGTCCTCTAAAAGAACCTGGCCGCTTACAAGATCAACACCCTTTTTTTCGAGGGCGCGGATGCCATCGAGCGACAGCATGTCAACGGCGAGGCGACGACCGCCACGCCCGTGTTCGTTGAGCAGCGTTACGATCTCTTCGGCCCATCTTTGACTGATTTCCTCGATCCGATTTCCGGTGTAAAACGGGTGAAGAGATTTAGCGGGTCGGATTTCATCAACTACATTAGAGTGGGCGGATAAAAACGCGCCATCGGAGAACTCGAAGACGATCACCGGACCGTCAGTCGAGACGAAGGCATAGCGCACCGCGTTATGCATGGTCCATAGTGACATATTGGTTGTGTCCGTCGCGTAGCGCACATTCAGGGGATCGTACAGGAGGGCAGCATCACAGTCCGCGGCTCGAAGTTGCTGCCGCACTCGCTGCAGTCGATAACGTCGCATAGCCGGCAGATCGGGAAGCGTGAGACCAGCGGACTTCCATTCGGCGAGCACTTCGGGAGCCGGGCCTAGGGCGTGCATGTTTCGCCCGGTGTGCTCGATCAGCCAGCCAGGCGCCGCCTGGCCGCCGTGAATCTTCGGGAAATGGCGTAATGGTGCGACCAACGGGGTGGCGGTGTTCTCTTTCATCCTATATCTATTGCTAGCGGCCGGTACTTGCCTGTTCGTACTTGTTAATTAGAATTCTAACGGATCCTCAATACATATAGGTGCATTCCTTTTTAATAGCTGCCTACGGTATTCTGAAGGCTGTGACCCGTTGGCGAAAATGATTGAGTCTAGTTGAGCTAAAGTACCCGTATCGAAGCTCAATGTATTCAGCAGTTATGCGCAAGACGGGGTCGCGCAGATCAGCACGTTCTTGAATTGATCGACGGGAGAAATCTAATGGACCCTCGGTGGGTGCACGTGCTAGACCTGCTTTTGCTAGTTTGTTACAGAATTTGTTATACAACTTCACCACCGGGTCCTGCTTTTTTCGGCGGTGCATCCACAGCGCTGATAATAACAGCAAAGAAAAAATGATCGCTGCGATCATAGCGATTACTGCACTCAACCAGTTTGGTGTTTCCATACCTATTTTTTTTAGGAGCTGGAACTGGGCTTCCCGGCCATAGTCCATCACCCAAACATTCCACCCACTGTTAATAGCATCCCAGCGCCAGGAGAGATGTTGCCAAGCGTGACGCAGCCATGAAGGCGAAATCAACCGTTTGGCATCGCTTATCGACAGCTGACCAATAGTGGCACCCTGTGCAGAAAGCTGCCGCAGCGCGCTCGCCCCAAGCTCTATACGTTCAGGGGCGACCGCCGCGGTGGGGTCTATCCTTGCCCATCCCTCACCCTGCAACCAGACTTCCGCCCAGGCGTGAGCGTCCGATTGCCGGACAATCATGTAATCACCAGCCGCGTTCCATTCCCCACCCTGATAGCCTACGACCAGGCGCGCGGGAATACCACTCAGTCTCATCAGCGCCACAAACGCGCTTGCGTAATGTTCACAATAACCGATGCGGGTATCGAATATAAAAGTGTCAAGTGCGTCACCGTACAGGAGGGGCGGGGTCAAGCTGTAGTAAAAAGGCTGCTTATTGAAAAAACGCAGCGCTTGCCTGACTATTTCCGCTGGCGAAGAGGTCGTCTGGTGCCATTCCTGGAGCAGGCTGGTGATTCTCTCACTTGGCTTGATGGGCCAGTGGATATTGTGCGCCGTTTCGTTTGCGCTGAGCGGGCCAGTGGTGTAACGCAGATGCGAAGTTAGATGGTAGCGACGTACATAGTGAACAGGGGTCACTGCCGCCAGGGCATAGCCCTCAATCATTCTCACGTTGCGTTGGAGCGGTGCGGGTAAATCCAGCGCTGGCAGCCAGCGCTGCTGATGTGGCTGCAGCAAGACGGTGTAGCCCACCGCGGGTGTCTTTGCCCGGTAACGCCAATTGGTGCGCCCGTCCCCGGTGCCCTGGTGGCGTTGCCAGGCCCTGCCATCTGTGTCGCTCAGTACAAAAGCGCGCCAGTAAAGATCGTGCTGGGGAGGGCGCTCACCAGCAAACGTGACGCGAAAAGCAATGCTGTCGTCGTTGTATAGACGATTGATTGATCCCGGAGAAACCTGTTCACTCATTCCGCTACGGGCGCTGAACGCGTCCTGCGGCAGACCCCACAAGCTGCCCTGGATTCGCGGAAACAGCAGATAAATAATAAGCAGCAGCGGCAGTGCCTGCAGGCACAGCGTTAAGCCAAGTCGCAGTGACTGGCGATAAGTCAGGGGCTGAGGCCGGTTGAGCAGTATCAGCGTATGGGTTGTGAGCACGATAAGCAGCCCCATGTATAAACCGGTGAGCAGTGACTGCGAGAACAGCAGCGCGCCCAGCAGCAACAGATAAATAAGAAAAACTGCGAGCAGATAGTCTCTGCATGAGCGAATTTCCAGAATCTTCAGACTCACCAGTAGAGTGAGGTAGGCCACACCAGGGTCACGCCCCAGCAGCGTGCCGTATTGTTTGGATACCAGCAGCGCTGTGAGCAGCAGTAAAAACCAGCGCACCCAGCGCGGCGGAACGCGCCAGGCGTGGTTTTCGATGAAAAATCGCCACAGCAGAATGCAGGCGGCAAAGCCGCTCAACCAAACGGGTAAATGAAAACAGTGAAAACCAACCGCCAAAGCCGCGCTAATAAGCATCCAGTTACATGCCAGGCGATCGGGCATTTGATCGGGCGGACGCACCGCGCCTAATGCAAAGCTAATACTCATTGATCGGGTGCACCATCTTCAAGTCCCCACAGCGCCAGAACCTTAAGGCATCGATGATAGTGACGGGATCCTCGATCGAGCGGCAGCTGCATGCCGGGCAGGCTCATTCCATAGCGAAACGAGGCGCGCTCCGCCATCACCACCCAATGACATAGCTGACTCAGCCTCGACTCTGTCGAGCCAGTCGTATCTTCCCAGCGCAGCCAGTACGCTCGGTCACCTTCTCCCGCAAACTGTTTGGTAAGCAGGGCTTGATGTGTCGCCACCGCTTTCCAGTGTACGTGCCTAGGCGGGTCACCGGTGACGTATTCACGCAGTCCAGCAAAATCATCCCCATCCGTACTGAGGCCCGATGGCATGAAGCGGTCGGGCGAGTTGTTGTGGGGCAGGGGCAGGTCACCTTTGGGCGCGGGATAAACTATTGCCCGCACCGCAGTCTTGATTGGGGCGGACCATGTGTACTGCAGGCCCAGCGGGTAAGCACTCGATAACCGCAATGGGGGACAGCTGAGATAACCACGGTGTGGAGCGGATACTGGGATCTCCAGCTGGACGCTGGATGAGGGATGCAGATGAAAGATTTGTCGATGACCGGCGCAGAATACACAGATGCCCACGCGGATGAAATCCAGAGGGTTTTGCACGCTCACGCGGAACTGAGCGCTGTCACCGGCAAATACCGGCAAGCAAGATAAAACCTCCACGGCCAAACCCGACACGTTGCGGTGGGTGTGCAGCATAGAAACCAGTGCAATGGACAGCAGCAGGAAGGTCAAAGCGTAAGCCAGACCATTGTTGTAGTTTACCGAAGCGAGAAATATGACCATCAGCACCAGAGTAAAGAGCAGCCCGTGTCGCGTGGGCAGCATATACAGCTGGCGGCGGTTCAGCACCACGGCGTGATTTGTTAAGGAATTGGAACGGATTCGAGGAGCTTTCGTACCAGTTCCTCAGGCCGAGAGCTTTGCGGGTCCTGGGCCTGTAGCCGGTGATGCAGTACGCTTGGCGCGACAGATTGTATGTCCTCGGGTAAAACCAGGCCGCGTGCGGCCATGTAGGCCCACGCCTTTGCTGCCCGGGTCAGCGCCATGCCGGCGCGGGGAGACAGGCCGCAGCGTAACCACGACGAATTGCGCGAGGCTTGCAGCAGCGCCTGTACATAATCTGTAAGCGCGTCGCTGCAGTGCACCTGCTGACAGCTGTGCTGCAGCAGGAGGAGGGACTGTTGGTCTATGGCCGGCTTCAGCTGGTGCAGCAGCTGTCGACGGTCTTGCCCCTGTAACAGCATGCGCTCGGCTTCAAAGTCGGGGTAACCGATATCGATACGCATTAGGAAACGGTCAAGCTGGGATTCCGGAAGGGGAAATGTCCCTATCTGCTGATTCGGATTCTGTGTTGCAATTACAAAAAAAGGCTGAGGCAACGCATAGGTTTTCCCCTCTGCGCTGACCTGCTTTTCTTCCATTGCCTCCAGCAGTGCGCTCTGGGCTTTGGGCGTAGCCCGATTGATTTCATCCGCTAGCACTAGCTGAGAGAATATCGGGCCAGGGTGGAATTCGAAGCGGTTGTCTTGCGTATTGAATATAGATACACCAATCACGTCTGCGGGGAGTAAATCACTGGTAAACTGAATGCGCACAAAGTCGAGCCCGAGGGTAGCCGCCAGCGCTTGCGCCAGCGTGGTTTTGCCGACGCCAGGAAGGTCTTCGATCAGCAAGTGTCCTCTGGCCAGGAGGCAGGCCAGTGCGAGGCGGACGGGTCGCTCACGACCGATAATGATTTTATTGACGTGGGTTAGCAGCAGCTCCACGTTTTGCCGCATCGAGCTCGGCGCAGCATAATCAACAATTTGCTCAACAGAAGGTTTCAACATTTAAAGTAGCGCGTGGGGTTTTATTAAGTTTAGACTCTATGTCTGCAAGCACCACTTCCCGTGCGCGCATCCATACTGAGGGTTCAGTAATCCCGAACATGACATATTCCCGAAACTTTGAAGTCATCGTCATCGGAGGCGGACATGCCGGTACGGAGGCGGCGTTGGCTGCCGCGCGTATGGGTTGCGCTACGCTACTATTAACCCAAAACCTGGAAACGCTGGGTCAAATGTCCTGCAATCCGGCCGTCGGCGGCATCGGCAAGGGGCATATTGTTAGAGAGATTGATGCCCTGGGCGGGGCGATGGCGCGCGCGATTGATCGGGCAGGGATACAGTTCCGTACGCTGAATTCGCGCAAAGGTCCGGCGGTAAGAGCAACCAGAGCCCAAGCCGACCGCAACCTGTACAGGCTCGCGATAAGGGAGATCCTGGAGGCAGAACCTAGTTTAACGCTGCTCCAGCAGTCAGTGAATGATTTGATTATTACGCAGGGGGAGATTGTAGGAGTAAGAACGGATCTGGGCCTTGCGTTTAACGCGCCGGCAGTTGTTTTAACCACGGGCACGTTCCTCAGCGGCAAGATCCATATCGGCATGCACAATGCCCCGGGTGGGCGCATCGGCGATCCTCCGGCCAACACCCTGGCGGCAAGATTGCGCGAAATGCCGTTTCGTGTGGACAGATTGAAAACTGGGACACCGCCGCGGTTGGACGGAAGGACCATTGATTTCAGCGGGCTGGAGGAGCAGCCTGGTGATGACCCAACCCCCGTTTTTTCCTTTATCGGCGACGTGCGAGAGCACCCGGAACAGATCTGCTGTCATATCACGCATACCAATGTCCGTACGCACGACATAATAACCGGCGCGCTGGACCGCTCGCCCCTGTTTTCCGGCGTAATCGAGGGGACTGGGCCGCGCTACTGCCCGTCTATAGAAGACAAGGTGGTTCGGTTCAGTGACCGGGAGGCGCACCAAATTTTCATTGAGCCTGAGGGTCTGCGTACGCGTGAGATTTATCCCAACGGGATCTCCACCAGTTTACCGTTTGACGTGCAGTGGCAGATGGTGCGGTCGGTAAAAGGATTCGAGCGAGCGGTTATTCTCCGGCCCGGTTATGCCATCGAGTACGATTACTTTGATCCAAGGGACCTCAAGCCGCACTTGGAAACGAAGTACATCGCGGGTCTTTTCTTTGCCGGCCAGATTAATGGAACGACGGGTTACGAGGAAGCGGCTGGACAGGGAATAGTAGCCGGCATTAACGCGGCGCGCCGGGTGCAGCAAAAAGAGCCATGGTGGCCGAGACGGGACCAGGCTTACATTGGGGTGCTGATTGATGATCTTATTACTTCCGGAGCGGATGAACCTTACAGGATGTTCACCTCCCGCGCCGAATACAGGCTGTTACTGCGCGAAGACAACGCCGACCTGCGGTTGACGGAAACGGGGCGCATGCTGGGTGTCGTGGGGGATGCGCGCTGGCGTCGTTTCTGCTTAAAACGCGATGCCATCACAGCGGAGGCTGAACGCCTGGCGGCCACCTGGGTGCAGCCGGGAACGCTGGACTCCACTGTCGAGGCCGATATCCTGGGTCAGCCGCTCACCAAGGAGGCTAGTCTGATGATGTTGCTACGCAGGCCGGAGGTAAGCTACGACAAACTTATGACTCTGCTTGGCGAAGGTGTGGCCCGGACCGATGCTGAGGTTGCGGAGCAATTGGAAATACAGGCCAAGTATTCAGGTTACATCGAACGACAGCAGACGGAAATCTCCCGCCAGCGCCGCCACGAGTCGACCAGGCTGCCGGCGGAACTAGACTATGTGGATGTGCGCGGACTGTCGTCCGAAGTGGTGCAAAAGCTCAATCGACATAAACCGGTGACCATCGGGCAGGCTGCGCGCATTTCAGGGGTTACACCGGCGGCGATTTCCCTGCTGCTGATCCACTTAAAGAAGCGCGCGGCGTGATTCTACTTATTTTTTGATGCCGGTGCGCCTGATCATCTACTCAGTTTCCGCTTTTATGCCCGGCGCCTGGGCTAATTGAAACATAGGCCGCAAGCTATAGAACAGCTGTCGATAGGCCCCGTAAGCGGCTGCATAGGCGGGCCGGTGATCATTATTCGGGGCCACTGTATCGCATTCGTTGTTCAGACGCTCTATCGCTGATGGTAGATCAGGCAAAGCGCCGACCGCGACTGCCGCGAGCAGCGCGCTGCCGACGGGGGCGGTGTCAGTGTTGCGAGGAATGTCGACTGGCAGCCCAGTGAGATCAGCGCGGATCGCTGCCCATAATTCGCTTTTGGCGCCACCGCCGAGGAGGATGATGCGATTGAGGCTCACGCCCAACTCTTTTAAACGGTCGGCGACGTCCCGCATGGCAAAGGCGGTACCCTCGAGCACCGCTCTGGCCATATGCGCTCTGCTGTGGGCAGGGGTCAGGCCATAAAAGCAGGCGCGCGCCGACGCCACCCATTCCGGCGCCATGGTTCCGCTCAAACCGGGCAGAAAGGTCAGGCCCTCGGCGCCGGGCGGCACGGTGCCCGCGAGCCGATCAAATTCAGCGATTTGGTCGAGTTTAAGTACTTGCTTAAACCAGGTAAGTGCGCCGCCGGAGAGCCAGCCGGGATTTTCGATTAAAAACTTACCGCCCGGATAAGCGTGGGTCTCGACCAAACACTGATCATCCAGAATGGCCTCACTGTGAACGGCGCCAACAACTTCTGCCGTCCCGAGCACACAAACAAGGCACCCGGGAGAAATAACGCCTGCCCCCAGGGGGGTGGAGAAATCGTCTCCGGTGCCCACAGCGACTGTTGTCCCCTCTGGTAATCCGGTGAGACGGCTTCCCTGCGCAGTAATTTCCCCCGCGCGTGCTTCCGCGCGCGCGATCTCCGGAAGCTCCGCGCGCGCAATGCCGAACAGATCCAGTAGGTGGGGATCAAAATCGCGATTGGCGAGGGAATACAGCATGGTGGTGGAGGCCAAGCCGTGATCCATAACATGGCTACCGCATAATCGATAGACGAGATACGATGACGGCTGATGAAAAATGCATCCAGTTTTTGCCTGCACAATGTGGCTTTTAAGCCAACGAATCTTAGCCGCCATATGGGAGGCATCGAGCATTACTCCGGTTAATTTCTGAATGTCCGCCGCCGGCAGGCCCGAAAGCTCAGACTCAGCGCGTCGATCCATCCAGATGAGACAGGGGTGCACCACACGCCCGTCCCGGCGCAGGGCGATACAGCCGTCCAGCTGGCCACCGATACCCAGGGCGCTGATCTGGGTGGGTTTGATTTTTGCCTGGTGGAGGGCTCGCCCGATGGCCGGCGCCAACGCGGCAAGCCACAGCTCCGGATTCTGTTCTGCCCACCCGGGTTGAGGAAAGGACGGCTGATAGGGTACGGCCGCCTCACCCCTAACGCATAAAAGCTGGTCGACGACAACCGCTTTCAGGCTTTGCGTGCCGATGTCGATGCCGATAATCATCCTGCTGGTTTAACGCGCTTGGACTTCCCGTCACCAGCCACCTGTACGCGCACCGCAGCGCCAGCCAGAGCCCGCGCTATCGTCTCCTGCGGCTCGCGATCGACGATAAGGTCTGCAATAGAAGCCAGCGGGCAGACGTTCTCGAACATGCGGCTGCCAAACTTGCTGTGATCCAAAAGCAGGACGGTTTGTTTTGATTGTTCAATCATCTTCCTTTTAACCCAGCTGGCTTCGGTATCGGCATCGGTCACGTGGGTTGCCGTAATGCCGCCCGCGCCAATTATTGCTTTATTGGCCTGATACCGGCTTAAAAATGCCGACGTTTCCTGACCGTAAACCGCGCTCTCCGTTTCCCTGTAAGTACCGGGGCACAGCATAACGCGAAAGTTCCTGATGCCGCCCAGGCTCTGCGCCACGGGTAGACAGTTGGTCAAGACGGTAAGCTCCAGCGGGCTGGCGGCCAGCGCGCGGGCAAACTGGGAGGTTGTGGACCCCGAGTCAATCATCAGCACGTCACCTGGTTCAATCAGCGTCACGGCGAGCTGCGCAATCCGTTGGCGCGCAGCAACATTATACTCGCGCCTTTGCAGCAGGTTGGGCTCCGAGGTGAGCGACCGGCTGGCTGCACCACCGTAGGTCCGGCTTACCAGGCCACGCGCCGTGAGTTGATCGATGTCGCGGCGAATGGTTTCGGTGGTGACGCCGAACTGCTCCGCCAGGGAAGATATACGCACCGTGACGTCACTGTTTAAACGGGAAAGAATACGCTCCCATCGCTCATCTTTAGATAGCCGCATTTCTCCTTTACAGACCTTTAAGCCTTTGCCGCGACCACGTCGTCAGCGAACTCAGCGAAACCAAAACCCC
>JAHEKE010000001.1:293717-350713 GCA_024638505.1 Gammaproteobacteria bacterium
GCGCAACGTTTCAGGCGGACATTCGCTCAGGGTGCGCATGAGCAGTTCACACCAGGCGGCTCGCGTCTAACCTGCCTGCATCCGCTCCGAGGTCCAGAAAAGTATAGCGATTTCTAATCTCTCTCGCGCGCGTGACTGCGCTCAGGAAGTAATTCTTGGGCAAATCAATGTCGCTAAAAGTCGTGGGGGCGCCGGCCCGCTGCAGGGTCGATACCAACTGCGCAGGGGGCACAGTAACGCTGTGGATTTGCGCACAGATCTCGGGCCATAGCCGATCCAGCCGGTCATTGAGTTCTTCCGCTTGAGCGGCGTTTATTCGCTTCGGTTGAAACTCTTTCCAGCAGGCTGACCCGGTCTCTTTACCAAAATGCTCGATCATTGCCTGCTCGGTAACGGTGCTGGGTTCTAACCGCGGCTGCGAACCGTTCAGCATTTGCTCCTGCAGGCGCGCCATGACGCAGGTGGTGACAGCAATCTGCTCGCCGTGAAAAGACGCTACCCAACCGGTGGGAGGCTTCATTTCAATGTGATGGCTGATGAGGTGCTCCCCCTGGCTGGCGGGAAAACTGCCGCCGCAAATAGTCATGCCGAACCCTGACAGGATGAGGGTGCGAGCCAGGCGGGCCATGGCTTCCAGATCGCCGGCGAGAAGCGCCTCAGGCTCAGCTAACAGCGCTTTTTCGTCCTCGGCCAGCAGCGCGAAGGGAGCCTGCCGATACGCACTGCCGAGGAGCAAATGGGACAGCAGCCAGTCGGCCTGTGCGGTAGAGCGGCATATGGAATCGCCTAAACCGGAACGGATCAGGCGTACGGGCGCGTGGGCCAGCACGTTCAGATCCATGAACACTGCCCGGGGGGCTGTGGCCGGCAATGATTTCTTCAGCCCATGTTCGCTGATCGCGGCCGACACCGACGTGTACCCGTTCATAGATGGAGCGGTCGCAAAAACGGCGTTGTGTTTAGCTGTTTTTGACGCGACGTATTTACAAAGATCGTTTATGGTCCCGGATCCAACTGCAATCAGGCTTCCGGCGTTTGCGGTTTTTGCCATCAGCAAGTTAACCGTGTTCATGTCGGCATGCGGACGGTCACCGAGGCGTATGCTGATAACCGGCCCAACGGATGACAGCGCATGCTCCACCCTGCGGCCTAGAGCCGCAAAGGTCAGGGGGTCACTGATTACCGCGTAAGGGGGATCTAATGCCAACTGTTCAACCAGCATCGCTTCCTGATCCGCGAGGCTGTCTGCGATTATTACCTGTTTGGTGGGCACCGATAGCGGTACTCGCCCATTTTGATCCGGATCGGGAAGGGTTCCCTCAAGCAGTCTGCTTATGATGCTCTTCGTCACGCTACGTTATCGGCCTGCAAGTATATTTATCCTCGTCTACTGGCAGCGAGAATTTCCTCGCACTGGTAAGCGATAGAGCTGTTCCCCGGGGCGAAAGTGGCATCAAATACCGCTGACCCGACGGTGAAAGCGTCTACCCCGGCGTCCGCCAGCTGTTGAATTCGGGTGGGGGAGTCGACATTCCCTGCCACAATCAGGTAGCCGTCACCCAGGCCAGATCTTGCCGCGCGCACCAGTTCCAGGGGGTCCGCTTGAGTTGCACGATAAGCCAGCAGGTCCACGCCGGGACAGCCGGCGGATCGCATGTAGGCGCAGTCATCGGCGATATCTTCTGGGGTGCCTTCCAGCTTTGTCGGATGTCCAACCGGTCGGCCGGGAAACGGGTAATATCCGGCGCCCGACTCCGTCAGCGCGGTTTGCGCATATTCGATATCCTGACCACCCAGGACGCGGTCAACGCCGATTCTGCACGCGGCGCGTATGGACTCCCGTACGCCTCTTGATGTGGTGCTCACCACTTCCATATAAGATGTCGCACCGGCCTCCTTTATCTTTTTAGCCAGCATGCGAAGCGTATCTTCATCGACCCCGACGTCCTTGAACCCAATGTGCCCTATTCCAATATCTTCTATGATATCAAACACTTTTAAGCAGTTTGAAACAGTCTGGTCGTTGTGTGTCAGCATGAATATAAAATCCATGTGCAATCTCCTCAGTTTTCTATGCCGGCTACCAATCGATTCCTCAGTATGTTGTATTAAACAAATTCACATTGCAAGAACCACATTTTCGATGGTATCGTGACTAATTCATTTGGACACGCGCTCATGCGCATTGACGAAAAACGCCTTAATAAAACCAGCTCAGCCGCCGTTCTCAGTGCTGGGAACGGCGGACCGGGTTCCAACACCACACAGGAGGTTGTTATGAAGATTAAATTCTTACCGTGCAGGAGTTTGTATAACGGCATGGCGCGCGCGGTCACCGTCATGCTCATCTTGGCGATCACCGGGGGCCCGGTGTTTGCTTGGACCTTGGAAGAGGCTGCTCAGCCGTATAAAGGAGTAACCATACGCACCATCGGTGAAGCATTACCGCCGCTCGAAGCGATGGAGGAGCTCAAGGCAAGTTTTGAACAAAGGACCGGTATCAAGGTCGTCATCGAAATGTATGAGCACTCCGAAGCTGTAAACAAAGTGATGCTGGATTTGAATTCAAAGCGAGGCCGGTATGATTTTATCCTGCAACCTCATCGGGAACTCGGGCGATTCGTTGCCAACGGGCACGTTGAGGCGCTGGAGAAATATCTCAATGATCCCGCTCTGCGCGACCCGTCATTCCAGCCAGAAAACCAGCTTTACCAGGGTCTGTGGAAGGAAATATCGTGGTATGAGGGCAAGGTCTATGGGTTTCCGTTCACTGCTCTTACCATGTATATGTGGTACCGTGATGATCTTCTTAATGATCCTGAGGAACAGGCAGGTTTCAAGGCGAAATACGGTTACGAACTGAAACCGGCCACTACCTGGCAGGAATACACCGACATAGCTGAATGGTTTACTCGTCCCGACGAGGGATTTTATGGTACTGCTATCCAGGGGAAGCGGCATGAGGCGCTTTGGTATGAGTGGCTAAACTTTCTTTACAGCTTTGGCGGCGATATGCTGCAGGTGGAATCTGGCAGTGAGTGTGGACCGGTCATAGTTAACAGCCCTGAAGCCATCGCTTCGCTGGAGTACTACAAAAGCCTGATGGTCTACTCGCCGCCGGATACGCTCAACTACTTCTGGGATGATGTCATGGCCCTGATGCAGCAAGGCAAGGTATATCAGCTGATCATGTGGAACGACGCGACTTACGCCGTTGCGGAAGATGCTGAAGCCAGCACCGTTGCCGGCAAGATGGGCTTTGATCTGGTGCCACAGGGCGAAGGTGGAAAGATCGGTCAGGTAGAGGGCTGGACCTATCTGATTCCCTCATATTCCAAGAACAAGGAAGCGGCATACCTGTTTATTCAATGGATGATGGAAGCACAGCAGCAGTTGGATCAGCACCTGAATGGGGGCGCTACGGCTAGGCCTGATGTGTATGCGCATCCCGACGTGCAGAAAATAAGCTACTCCAAAGCATCAATGGACACCAATGCAGTTGCATTACCCAAGCCTACTATCCCAGAGTCACCGCAGATAACAGATATTTTGGTGCGGGAAATTAGCAGTTATCTATCAGATCAGAAGAATGCTAAGGAAGCCCTTGATACTGCCGCGGCGGAGATTTCGAATCTCCTTGGCGACTGCGCTCCGATGAAGTATCCGGCGGCGCAATAAGTAGGGATAAACACCCTCTATAGTAAACAGGAAACATTGAACATCTTTACGGCATGATAAAAAGGAGGATGGGAGCGGTCCTCGATCGCGGGCTGGCCCCGCTTTTGTTGATCCCTTCCGTTCTCCTCCTGCTCCTGATTCTTGTCGGTCCGTTCCTTTACATGGTGTGGACTGCGTTTACTGATCTGCACTATGCCCTCCCCGGTCGGGCAGGAAGTTTCGTTGGGTTTGACAACTTCCGCCGTTTGATGCGGGAAGATCAGATTTTTTGGCACAGCTTTCTGCTTACGCTCAGGTTCGTATTCTGGGTCGTTGTTGTTGAGTTCACAGCGGGCTTCAGCCTCGCCCTTTTGTTGTTTCACTTCATTCAAAGGCGAAGGTTGTTCTTAACTTTGCTGCTGGTGCCAATGATGTTGGCTCCTGTGGCTGTAGGCTTAATCTGGAAACTTCTGCTGCAGGGTGATTTTGGGATGGTAACCTATTATTTGCGCTGGATCGGTATCATTGATACGCGCACAGCGCTGCTATCCGATCCTGCGCTGGTTTTATTGACAATAATATTTATTGACGTATGGCAGTGGACACCGTTTGTGACGCTGATCATGCTTGCCGGTCTGCTCAGCCTGCCGCGCGAACCATATGAGGCGGCCATAATGGACGGGGCGAGGCCGCTGCAGATTTTTAGAGACGTTACGCTGCCCCTGCTGCGACCGATTATAGCGCTGGTGCTTTTGCTGCGGGGCATCGACGCATTTAAGGAATTTGATAAGGTGTTTATTCTGACCGGCGGTGGTCCTGGCACAGCCACGGAGCTGCTTTCCGTTTATACCTATCGGGTCAATTTCAAGGACTGGGACCTGGGTTATGGTGCCGTCTGTGCATTTATGGTTTACCTGGTTGTGCTCATCCTGTGCGCGGTTTTCTACAAGGCTGTGTTCTGGCACGAAAGTCGTGCACCAGCGCGGAAAGCGTGATGGCGCGCGCCTGGAGAACTGCTGCTCTGGCCGCCGTTATCGCTGTGCTCCTCCTGTTGCTGCTGCCGTACTTGTGGATTTTTCTGACGTCTTTCAAGACCCGGCTCGACGCGCTGGCGGATGTGCCTGTCTGGGTGTTTACCCCAACCTACGACCACTATCCTGAAGTGTTTATTAATAAAGGCTACCTGCCGCTGGTGTGGAACTCGATAATCGTCGCGGTCTTGAGCACTGCGTTATCCCTCGTTGTTGGCGCTCCAGCTGCGTACGTATTCGCCCGCTTCGACTTCACCGGTAGAGAAGACCTCTTTTTCTTTTTTCTGACCACCCGCATGGCGCCGCCCATTTCGGTAGTCGTTCCCATGTTCCTGCTGTTTACTACGCTGGGCATCACCGATAAGCCCATAGCGGTAATCCTCGCCCACACTACTTTCAATTTATCTTTAGTGGTCTGGATGATGCGGGGCTTTTTTAATGACATTCCGCGCGAGATTGATGAAGCGGCCATGATGGACGGCCATTCGCAGCTCGGCACTTTTCTGAAAATACTGATCCCTCTGGCCGCGCCCGGATTGGCTGCCACCGCCGTGTTGTGTTTCATCCTGAGCTGGAACGAATTTCTCTATGCATTTATTCTGGTGGCGTTCGAAGGACGTACGTTGACCGTCGGGATCCCCGGCTTGATAACGCCGCACGGCACGTTGTGGGGCCAGGTTGCCGCCGTTGCCGTGGTCGCGACATTACCTATTCTTGTCTTTACTTTCATAGTGCAGCGACATCTGGTGCGGGGACTGACTTTCGGCGCGGTCAAGGGATGAGCATCGCTTTCAATCAGATCAGCAAGGTTTTCGCGGATGGAACTGTCGCTTTGGACCGGCTTGATCTGGAGTTTGATCGGGGAGAATTTATCGTTCTACTGGGGCCGTCCGGGAGCGGTAAGACTACGGCATGCCGGATTCTTGCCGGGCTGGAACAGGCTACATCCGGGGTCATATCGATCGACGGTCGGGATGTGACCCGATTGCCTCCGCGCGAGCGTAACATGAGCATGGTATTCCAGAACTACGCTCTGTATGGACACAAAACGGTATTTGACAACATTGCCTATCCCCTGCGCGTCAGAAAAATTGGGCGCAACAGTATCGGTACCAAGGTTCACGAAGTAGCGCGGCTGTTACAAATAGAATCCTATCTGGACCGGCGTCCGAGTCAGCTCTCCGGCGGACAAGCGCAACGCGTGGCCGTTGCACGCGCATTAGTCTGGAACCCCGATATTTGCCTGATGGACGAGCCGCTGAGTAATTTAGATGCCCTACTTCGCCTGCAAACCCGAACGGAATTGAAAAGGCTGCATAGTGATCTAGGTCATACTTTTTTGTTTGTTACGCACGATCAGGAAGAGGCGATGACGTTGGGGACGAAGATAGCCGTCCTAAATGAGGGCCAACTGGTTCAGTTCGATATCCCCCGACGCATTTATCACGAGCCGAGCTCACGTTTTGTGGCAGAGTTCATTGGTCGGCCGGCGATGAACATTATTGATGGTGAAATCAATAACGGCATGTTTCAAGCTGCTGGTGGCTTCCAGATCGATGTCGAAAACCAGCCGGACGGACCGGTGGCAATGGGCATACGACCCGAGCAAATCCTGGTCAGTGGGACGCAAACTAAACAAACCATAGAGTTTGAGTTAGACGTCATTGAGCTGGTGGAGCCCGATACTCTATTGTTTGTGAAAAAGGGCGGGGTCAACATGGTGGTCCGCGTGATGCGGGATATGGGACAGATTGAGAGAGGAGCTACTGTACATCTAGCGCTGCCGCATGCGCACCGGCACTTTTTTGAGCTTGCCGACGGCAGGCGGCGATGGTGAAAACGGCGCTGCACTTGCTCCCGATTACTCTGGCAGCCATCGGCTGGCTCGGGATACATCGGCTCAATAGACGCAAAGGCTGGCTTAGAACTGGGGAGGTAATCTTTTGGGATGCGATCTTGCTGATCCTGGTCTTTTTACTCTGGTTAAGGTGGTTCTGAGTGGACGCCCAGATGCAGCCTCTGTTTTATTTAGGGCTTTTCAGTCAACGCTTTCTTATCCAGCGCAGAATCAGCAAGAAAAAGATGGCTCCAAGAAAAGCAGCAACAATGTCTTCCAAGCTCAAGGAAATCGCACCTAAACCCAGGTCTATATTAAATACTCTGAATATTGCGCCCCCAATGAGCGCACCAACCAGGCCCAGGCCCAGATTCGCAAAACGCCCAAAGCCCTGCCTGGAGCGCTTGACCATCAGCCCAGCCAGAGAGCCCGCTATTGCTCCGATGACGAGCCAGACAACAACTTGTTGTAGCGTTATCCGCACATCCACATCCTCATTCTACTCACATTTATTATCAACCATTTGCAGGAGAACAGCCAAAGCGAAATGGGTACTACACAGACAGGTAAAGCTTGCTAACATTAGCACAGGGCTTGTATAAACGGCTGGATGCGGGGAAAGCGTTCTGGTAAATCTTGCCTTTTCAGCGCACGGTTAAGAAACGCAAACCCCATTTTTTACATCGCGGCCCGGTATGTTTCCAGCACAATCGACGGACCGAGCCTGGCCGCAATATGCAATATAAAGGCAAAAACAGCGCGTTTATTTATTTAAATGAGTCTGGCTGAAGCACTGGAGATAGTAGGCATTTCGGACACGGGCCGCGTCCGTGATCACAATGAGGATAGCTTTGCCAGCGATCCTGATTTAGGTCTGGTGGTGCTAGCAGATGGGATGGGAGGGTATCGAGCCGGAGAGGTGGCCAGCGCGGTGGCTGTAACCAAGGTTTTCTGTGATACGCGGGATAGCCTGCTTGCGCTAGTTCCTGGACAGGTCGACAGGGAAAGCGGGCTCCGCTACGAATCACTTATAGTTCGTGACGCCATACTCCAGGCCAACAAGGAAGTGTACGCAGCTGCTCGAGATCACCGCGAATACAGCGGCATGGGGACGACCGTCGTGGCCGCACTTTTCTACGACAATCGCCTCACCTGTGCGCATGTGGGCGATTCCCGCATGTACGCTTTACGCGATTCGAAGTTTGAACAGCTCACGGTCGACCATACCGTAGTGCAGGAGTTCATCCAGACCGGTATGTATAGCGAGGCCGAAGCAAAGGCCTCTTTCAGCTCCAATCTCGTCACGCGGGCGCTCGGAGTGGAGCGAGAGATCGAAGTGGACATCCATGAGCGGTCTGTGCGGCCGGGTGATTTGTATTTGCTGTGTTCTGACGGTCTCACAAATATGGTAAACGAGGCTAAAATGGTAAAGGCCTTGTCAAAAAAACAAGACCTTGATGCCTGCGCAAAGCGATTAACTCAACTGGCCAACAGAGGAGGTGGCGAGGACAACATCTCTATCGTTTTAATCAGAGTCAACCGCGAATTCAAAGCAGAGGAGAGCTGGCAGACCCAGATGCTGGACTGGTTCAACCGGTGATCCGCGAGAGCCGGTAAAGGGCGTAGGAAAATTCTTAGTGACCCGCATCAAGCCGGACTTGGTTAAGGCTGAATTTATGCTAGGCCAAGGGTTGAGCGCGCTGGGCCTCTCTGTTCCGGCGGGTGGCGTACAAAGCATGCTCAGCTACCTGCAACTGCTTGAAAAATGGGGACGGACATATAACCTTAGCGCAATCCGAGAGCTGTCGGTAATGGTGCCGCAGCATTTACTGGACAGCCTGAGTGCAGCACCCTACCTCAAAGGCAGAAGGGTGTTAGACGTCGGTTCCGGTCCGGGTTTGCCCGGGCTCCCGCTGGCCATCGTGTTTCCGCAGCTGTCGGTTACGCTGCTCGAAAGCCGCCATAAAAGGGTGCAATTTCTGTTGCACGTCGTGGCTCAGCTGCGCTTGACTAATGTCGACGTTGTGCATCAGCGTGTCGAACAATATCAGCCGGCGGCGAAATTTGATACGCTTATCACGCGTGCGTTCAGCAGCATTACCGAGTTCGTCGGTAAGGCGGAACACCTGTGTGCCAGAGATGGTCGTTTGATCGCTTTGAAAGGGCGGTACCCCCGCGCCGAGCTGGATGCAGCAAAGCGCAGCGGTGTCGCCACTTCGGCGGTACACCACGTCGAAGTTCCCGGGCTGGCAGCGCAGCGTCACATTGTTATCCTCAACCCACGGCGCGGGTAGCATAAATAAAAGGAATAAGCACAGGCAAATGAGTAAAATTCTGGCCGTCACCAATCAGAAGGGCGGCGTCGGAAAAACGACTACCGGGATCAATCTGGCTGCGTCACTGGCACGCGCCGAGAGAAAAGTACTGCTGATTGATCTCGACCCACAAGGCAACGCTACCGTAGGCAGCGGTGTGGACAAGGACGGCCAGGAATACTCCATATATGATGTGCTGATCGGAGGGTGTGATGTCACCAGCGCAATCCTGCCGACGGATAGTGGGTATGATTTGGTTCCGGCAAACCCGGATCTGGCTGGGGCCCAGGTAGAGCTGATCGATGAAATAGGACGGGAGTTGAGACTGCGTAAAGCGCTTGAACCCATACACGGCCGTTATGACTATGTGCTCATCGACTGCCCGCCTTCGCTGAATTTGCTAACGGTCAACGCACTGGTGGCAGCGGATGCGGTCATGATTCCAATGCAGTGCGAATATTTTGCTTTAGAGGGCCTGTCGGCACTGGTAGATACAGTGCGCAAGGTAAGAGAAGCGTTGAATCCTAAACTGAGGATAGAAGGACTGTTAAGGACCATGTTTGATGGACGTAATACGCTGTCTAACGAAGTGTCGGAGCAATTGCAGAAGCATTTCGGGGACAAGGTTTACAACACTATTATCCCGCGAAACGTCCGTCTTGCTGAAGCACCCAGCTACGGCAAGGCGGTAATACACTATGATGCCGCCTCAAAAGGCGCGCAGGCCTACCAGGCCCTGGCCGGGGAAATCATCCGGCGAGAGGAGGCAGCGTGAGTAAAACTAAGAAGAAAAGGTTGGGTCGTGGACTGGATGCGCTGTTGGGCGAGACCGCTGTCGCTGCAGAAACGCAAGACAAGTTGCGTCAGATACCAATCGACATGCTTAAGCGGGGACAGTATCAGCCGCGCACCCGCATGGACAAGGACGCGCTGGACGAGTTGTCACAATCCATACGGGCTCGAGGTGTGGTGCAGCCCATCGTTGTGCGACCCCTGAGCGATGGAGACTATGAAATTATTGCCGGCGAACGTCGATGGCGCGCAGCACAGCTGGCAGGCCTCGATAGCGTGCCCGTCGTGGTGCGGGATATTCCGGATGAAGCGGCATTGGTAATCGCGCTGATCGAAAACATACAGCGGGAGGATTTAAATCCCATAGAAGAAGGTACCGGTTTAAAGCGCCTGCTGGATGAGTTTGGCCTGACCCACGAGCAGGTCGCCGCCGGGGTGGGCCGGTCGCGCTCAGCGGTGACGAATATGCTGCGTCTGCTGACGTTGAGCGATAAAGCTAAAGAGCTGTTGGAAACGGGAAAACTGGAGATGGGCCACGCCAGAGCCCTTCTCACATTGCCGGGCCCGAAGCAGGAAGCGCTGGCGCAGGAGATCGTAAGCAGAGGGCTTTCGGTCAGGCAAGCTGAGCAGATGGTGCGACGTATTCAGCAGGGTAAGCCGAAGAAATCAAGCAAGGGGCCGGTGAGTTCGGACGTGCTGCAGCTGCAGCAAAGGCTGTCGGAAAAACTGGGAGCGAAGGTCAGCATCAAGGACAAGAAGGGAAAGGGCAGGGTGATCATCGAGTATCACAGCCTGGACCAGCTGGACGGCATACTGGCTCACATCAGTTAAACAGCAAGTGAACGGCGCCAATGTTGACCCGTACTATGCCCTCTCTTATACTTCGCCGCCTTTTGTTGCGGTGCATCCAAAGCGAAGGGGAGCGTGGCTTGCGGGCACGGCGGCGGTGGGAACGGAGAGCGTTTGGTGACGCGTAAGATACATTTTTGCTCACCGGTTCAGCATATACTCGTTGCCCAGGTCGGGGCGACTCTGTTGGCGGCACTGGTGCTGATGTGGTTTGGGCCCGCGGCAGCGTTTTCGGCCCTGACCGGTGGGCTGATCTGCGTCGCGGCGAATGCCTACGCCGCGTGGCGCGCGCTTCGACCGCAGGCTATGGCGTCCGCCGCCGGAACATTGTCCAATCTGTACCGGGCGGAGATGGGTAAGTTGATGATGATTGGGGCCATGTTTATCGCCGTGTTTACAGCATGGGACGGGGTAAACATCGGTGCGTTTATAGCGGGTAGCATGGCCGCTATGATAGCAGGAGCAATCAGCCCCGCATTTCAGCGCGCGGACTGGCACCTCCCGCATAACGGGCAAGTAGGCACAGAAACCGATGGCGAGTGAAAATCTTACAAGCACAGAATACATAAAGCATCATTTAACTAACCTGACGTTTGGGCAGCACCCGGATGGGTACTGGGGGTTTGCACACAACGCGCAGGAAGCCAGTGACATGGGCTTTTGGGCTATACACGTAGACACGATGCTCTGGTCCGTGTTGCTGGGAGGCCTATTTATCTGGCTCTTCAGCAAGGCGGCCAAGCGTGCAACCAGCGACACTCCCAGTGGATGGCTTAATTTCGTGGAGTGGGTTATCGAATTCATCGATGATAATGTGCGCGGCTCGTTCACCGGCAGAAACCCGCTCATTGCCCCCCTGGCCCTGACTTTATTTGTATGGATACTGCTGATGAATTGTATGGATCTGGTCCCGGTCGACTGGATTCCCTGGACAGTGCAGCAAGTAATGCATCACGTGTTCGGTGCAGATCCGCATCATGTTTACATGAAAGTGGTTCCCACGACCGACGTGAATGCAACGTTCGGTATGTCAATCGGCGTGTTTTTACTTACCCTTTACTACAGCTTTAAGGTGAAGGGCCCGGCGGGTTTTGCCTCCGAGCTGACCATGCAACCGTTTGCCGCCAAAAACCCGCTGATTAAGATTTTGTTTATGCCGGTTAACCTCTTTTTAGAGGGTATAGGTTTGGTGGCGAAGCCGGTATCCCTGTCACTCCGGCTGTTCGGCAACCTGTTTGCCGGAGAGATGATTTTCATATTGATTGCGCTGCTGTACTCAGGTGGGTTGGTCTGGGGTGTTCTGGGAGGTGTGCTGCAGTGGGGTTGGGCGGTCTTTCATATTTTGATCGTGTTGTTACAGGCATTCATTTTTATGACTTTGACAGTGGTGTATTTGGAGATGGCGCACCACGAACACTAAAGACAACGTGAACGGTTTTGGTTCTTAAATAAATAGCGGGAGAAAAAAATGACTTTCGAAACTGCATTACTGTACGTTGCCGGCGCGGTGCTGCTGGGGCTGGCAGGTGTTGGCGTAGGCGTGGGTGTCGGCGTGCTGGGCGCCCGTTTTCTTGAGGGCATCGCACGACAGCCGGAGCTGCTGCCGATGTTGCGTACTCAGTTCTTCATCGTTATGGGTTTGGTAGATGCCATACCGATCATTGGTGTGGCTATTGCGCTCTACATTCTGTTTGCCGTGGTTGGCGGTTAATAGGGGCGGCCCGTTGCCTAGGAGACGTCCATGAATATCAATCTCACACTAATTGGTCAGTCCATCGCGTTCGCGGTATTCGTTTGGTTTTGCATGAAGTTCGTGTGGCCGCCCATAATGCGGGCGCTGGAAGAGCGTAAAAAGAATATCGCCGAGGGCCTTGCTGCCGCCGAGCGCGGCAGGAAGGAGCACGAGCTGAGCGAGAAGCGCGCGGCCGAGGTGATCAGGGAGGCCAAAGGAAAAGCAGCCGATATTATTGCCGGCGCTGAGAAACGCGGCGCTGAAATCGTGGAGGAAGCGAAGAGTGACGCTAAGGTAGAGGGTCAGCGCATCATCACAGCCGCACAGGGCGAGATTGAGCAGGAAATAAACAGGGCGAGGGAGACTTTACGCGGCGAATTAGCAGCGCTGGCCACCGCCGGCGCGGAGCAGATCCTGGGCAGGGAGATCGATTCCGGCACCCACAGCAAGATGTTGGACGAGCTCGCGGCCCAATTGTAGCCAAGGACCAGGGATGAGCGAATACCACACCATTGCCCGACCTTACGCCCAAGCCGTATTCGAATTAGCCCAGGCGTCATCAAATTTTCAGCAATGGTCAGACATGTTGGCCTGGGCATCGGCGGTTGCGGCGGATGCCGAGGTACAAGAATTAGTGCAGAATCCTCGGGTTGAGCGGGACGCACTGGTGCGGCTGTTCGGGGATATCGTCGGCGAACGGATGTTCGAGCAGTCCGCAAATTTTCTCCGCCTGGTTATCCAAAACGGGCGGGTTTTCGCCCTCCCCAGCATTGCCAGTCAGTTTGAGACCATGCGGGCAGAGGCTGAAGGGACCATTGAGGCCGAGCTGATTTCGGCACTGCACGTCAGCGACGATCAGCGAACCAAGCTCGCACAGTCGCTGTCACAGCGGTTGGGCAGAGAGGTGTCGTTACAGGTGACGCATGACCCGAACCTGATCGGAGGGGCGGTACTCAGAGCCGGCGATTTAGTGATTGACGCCTCTGTCAAGGGACGTTTGCAGAAGCTGGCGGCCAATCTGGCACGTTAATGAATTTAAAAAAGTATTGAGGATTAGTTATGACCACCCAGCTGAATCCATCAGAAATCAGTGAGCTGATTAAAGAAAGGATTAAGAGCTTCGAAGCAGTAGCGGAAGCACGCACCGAGGGTACCGTCGTCAGCTTAACCGATGGCATAACCCGAGTTCACGGACTCGCAGATGCCATGCAGGGCGAAATGCTGGAGTTTCCTGGCGACACCTTTGGCCTTGCCTTGAACCTGGAGCGGGACTCGGTCGGCGCGGTTATCCTAGGTGACTATGAACACATCACAGAGGGAGACACGGTTAAATGTACTGGACGCATCTTGGAGGTTCCCGTCGGGGAGTCTCTTATTGGGCGCGTAGTCGATTCGCTGGGAGCGCCGATCGATGGCAAGGGTCCGGTTGAGGCCGAAAAATCCTCTCCCATCGAAAAGGTCGCACCCGGAGTTATCAGCAGGCAGTCGGTGTCACAGCCGGTGCAAACTGGGCTGAAATCGATCGACTCAATGGTGCCGGTTGGGCGCGGCCAGCGAGAGCTAATCATTGGCGACCGACAAACTGGAAAAACGGCAGTAGCGATCGATACCATCATCAATCAAAAAGGGAAAGACCTGATTTGTGTTTACGTCGCCATTGGCCAGAAGGCCTCAAGCATCGCTAACGTGGTGCGCAAACTCGACGAGCACGGAGCCATGGATCACACCATAGTAGTGGCTGCACCAGCTTCAGAATCCGCTGCAATGCAATACATCGCCCCGTATTCAGGCTGCGCGATGGGAGAGTTTTTCCGCGACAAGGGCGAGGATGCCCTTATAATTTACGATGACCTGACCAAACAGGCCTGGGCTTACAGGCAGGTAAGCCTTTTGCTGCGGCGGCCGCCAGGACGTGAAGCCTACCCCGGGGATGTGTTCTATCTGCATTCGCGCCTGCTGGAGCGAGCGGCAAGGGTGAACGCGGACTACGTAGAACAAGTAACTGATGGTGCGGTAAAAGGGAAGACCGGCTCGTTGACCGCTTTACCGATCATCGAAACTCAGGCGGGAGACGTATCCGCATTCGTGCCAACAAACGTGATCTCCATCACCGACGGGCAGATTTATCTTGAGTCTGATTTGTTTAATGCCGGCATACGCCCTGCGATCAATGCCGGCCTGTCCGTATCCCGGGTCGGCGGCGCTGCGCAGACCGGTCTGATTAAGAAGCTCGGCGGTGGCGTACGTCTGGCCTTGGCGCAGTACCGCGAGCTCGCGGCGTTTGCACAGTTTGCCTCCGACCTCGATGAAGCAACGCGGCGGCAGCTGGAGCGTGGCCAGCGCATTACGGAAGTTATGAAGCAGAATCAGTATTCGCCCATGTCCGTGGGTGAAATGGCACTGTCTCTGTTCGCCGCTAATGAGGGTTACCTGGACGACGTTGAGGTGAATAAAGTCGTCGATTTTGAGTCAGCCATGCAGTCCTATGTTAAGGCCGAGTTCGCGCACGTGCTGGATCAGATGAATAGTACTTTGGAGTACAGTGACGAGGTGCAAAGCGGCCTGCACGAAGCGCTCAAGACCTTCAAGGAAAAAGGGTCATGGTAAAAGCGAGCGCGGCGAGTTAGCGCAGGTGATTTTCTGAGCGGTAACTATGAAGCCTGATAAACCGTCATTTATTAAAGAGAACTAGCTTATGCCTGGCGCGAAAGAAATACGTACCAAGATAAAAAGTATCCAGAATACGCAGAAGATAACCAAGGCCATGGAGATGGTTGCCGCCAGCAAAATGCGTAAGGCACAGGACCGTATGAACGCCGCCCGACCTTATGCGCTCAAAATCCGCAACGTCGTGGCGCATTTGGCCCACGCCAGTACGGAGTACCATCACCCCTTTCTGCTTGAGCGAGAGGCGAAGCAGGTGGGCTATATAGTAGTGTCATCAGACCGAGGGTTATGCGGCGGCCTCAACGTAAACCTGTTCAGAGCGGCGCTGAACGATATGGATAAATGGGGCAACGGCGGGGCGGAACTCAGCTTCAGCCTGATTGGGGCCAAGGCGCTTGGTTTTTTCAAGCGGTTTGGTGCGAACATCGTCTCGGAAACATCGCATATAGGGGATGCGCCGTCGTTGATGGACCTGATCGGCGCGATCAAGGTGATGCTGGACGCGTACTCAGAAGGACAATTAGACAGGCTATTCTTCGTGCACAACGAGTTCGTCAATACTATGACGCAGAAGCCGGTCATCGAGCAGCTGCTTCCTCTGTTGCCGGATGAGGAGGAGAGTCTGAAGAAGAATCACTGGGACTATCTGTATGAGCCGGACGCCAAGGCAGCGCTGGACATTCTGTTGACGCGTTACATTGAATCTCTGATCTATCAAGGCGTAGTCGAGAACATCGCCTGCGAACAGTCTGCGCGCATGGTGGCGATGAAGTCCGCCTCTGACAATGCGGGGGATCTGATTGACGAATTACAGCTGATCTATAACAAGGCCCGTCAGGCTGCAATCACCCAAGAGATTTCTGAAATTGTCGGCGGCGCAGCGGCGGTTTAAAGCAAAAGTTACAGGGTTTAACTTACAGGAGAAAAGTGGCCTTAGCGCTGCTCCTGATTTAATGAGGACTAAACTATGAGTTCTGGCAATATTGTCGAAATTATTGGCGCAGTAGTAGACGTTGAATTCCCGCGCGGCGCGGTGCCGAAAGTGTACGATGCGTTAAAGATAAGTGAAGCTGAACTGACGCTGGAGGTGCAGCAGCAGCTCGGTGACGGCGTGGTCCGCACCATTGCCATGGGCTCAAGCGACGGTTTACGGCGCGGACTGACGGTGGAAAATACCGGCGCGCCCATTTCGGTGCCCGTTGGTGAGGCTACACTGGGCCGCGTGGTAAACGTGCTGGGTGATCCTGTGGACGAGGCTGGTCCGATCGAGACTGATTTGCGCTCGCCTATTCACCGTAAGGCACCGGCTTATGCCGACCAGGCCGCTTCCGTTGAAATACTAGAGACCGGCATCAAGGTTATCGATCTTATCATGCCCATCGCCAAAGGCGGCAAAATTGGGTTGTTCGGCGGTGCGGGCGTGGGCAAAACGGTGACGCTGATGGAGCTGATCAATAATATTGCGAGCGAGCACGGCGGGTACTCGGTGTTTGCCGGGGTCGGCGAGAGAACCCGTGAAGGAAACGACTTTTACCACGAGATGCGCGAAGCCGGGGTGCTCAACAAGGTTGCCCTGGTATACGGCCAAATGAATGAGCCCCCGGGCAACCGGCTGCGCGTGGCGCTGACCGGCCTCACCATGTCGGAGCATTTCCGTGATGAGGGGCGTGATGTGCTGCTGTTCATTGACAACATTTATCGTTACACCCTGGCTGGAACGGAGGTGTCGGCACTGCTTGGGCGAATGCCCTCCGCTGTGGGTTATCAGCCTACCCTGGCCGAAGAAATGGGTGTGCTGCAGGAGCGTATTACGTCAACCCGAACCGGCTCCATCACCTCTTTTCAAGCGGTATACGTACCAGCGGACGACCTGACCGATCCTTCCCCCGCTACTACCTTTGCTCATTTGGACGCCACTTTGGTGCTGTCACGTCAAATCGCGGAACTGGGAATCTATCCGGCGGTGGATCCTCTGGATTCTACCAGCCGCCAGCTCGACCCACTGGTGATCGGTCAAGAGCATTATGATACTGCACGCGCGGTCCAGGGAACGCTGCAGAGGTACAAAGAGCTGAGGGACATCATCGCAATATTAGGGATGGACGAGTTATCCGAGGAGGATAAGCTGATCGTATCAAGAGCTAGAAAGATACAGCGTTTCTTGTCACAGCCGTTTTCCGTGGCAGAGGCATTCACCGGCCAGTCAGGCAAGTACGTCAACCTGAAAGAGACCGTGCGCGCATTCAGGATGATCGTGGACGGTGAGATGGATGAATATCCGGAGCAGGCGTTTTACATGGTTGGCGGAATCGATGAAGTGCCAGAGAAAGCCAAAACCGTCACCTAGCAACGCGGAGACAGCTAATGGCTATGACCTTACATGTTGATATCGCGAGCGCTGAAGAAGAGATTCATTCGGGAACGGCGGAAGCCGTATTCGCGCCGGCAGAAATGGGTGAAGTCGGGATTTATCCGCGTCACGCACCGCTGCTGGCCCAACTCAAACCGGGTGAAGTCCGGGTGCAAACCAGCGGGGGGGAAGAGCTGTTCTTTTTCGTATCCGGCGGCCTGCTGGAAGTTCAGCCTCACATCGTGACCATACTGGCGGATACGGCGATTAGGGCCAAGGATCTCGATGAGGCGCAGGCGGTTGAGGCCGAGCAAAGAGCGAAAAAGGCCATGCAGGATGCCAAGTCTGATATCGAATTTGCCAAGGCTAAAGCTGAGTTGGCTCAGCAGATGGCGCAGCTCAGAGCTATAAAAAAGCTCAGAAAGCGCTAGTTTCACCGCACGCCCCCTCCGCTTGTGAGGAGGCTGGTATGGGCAGACTGCCACCGCCATTCCCGATGTGGTAATGCTATAGTCAATCCATGAGCGCCCAAGTTGAACAGAGCCTGGAAGTGATCGTACTGGCCGCCGGTAAGGGCACTCGCATGTACTCTGATTTGCCTAAAGTGCTGCATGAGCTCGCGGGTGAGCCTCTGCTGGCCCACGTCCTTCGCTGCGTCAAGCAGCTCAGTCCACGGGCCGTGCACGTTGTTTACGGGCATGGAGCAGAAGCCGTTCGTTCCCGTTTTCAATCAGAAAAGGTCAACTGGATTCTGCAAAGTGAGCAACAGGGCACGGGGCATGCTGTTAAGACTGCCCTACCCAGTCTGCATCCTGACTCCAAGGCTTTGATCGTATATGGTGATGTGCCATTGGCAGATCCAGTTGAGTTATCGGCGTTGACAGAGGCGGCAGACGCAGGCAGACCGGCGCTATTGACGGCGAAGTTGGATAATCCGAACGGATACGGACGCGTTGTTAGAATGGAGAACGGCAGCGTGAGGCGGATCGTTGAGCAAAAGGACGCCGGCTCGGCAGAGCTGCGTATAACAGAGGTGAATACCGGGTTTGTCGCAGCAAAAGTTTCTGACTTGGCTCGCTGGCTAGAACGCGTTGATAACTGCAATGCCCAGAAAGAGTACTATCTGACAGACCTGATTGCGGTTGCGGCGAATGAGGGGTGCGCCATCGCCGATAAACAGGTTTTAGATGCGGCCAGCGTACAAGGGGTAAATTCTAAAACGGATCTTGCGCTGCTTGAGCGCTACTACCAGAGGAAACGTGCCGGGACTTATCTGCAACAGGGGGTGACCATCATCGACCCCGGCCGCTTAGATGTCAGAGGGGAAGTGGCCTTCGGCTGTGACTGTGTAGTCGATGTCAACGTTGTTCTTCAGGGCCCGCTGCAGATCGGTGATGGTGTTTACATTGAGGCGAACAGCATTATACGTAGATCGACTATTGGTGATCATGTGCATATCAAGCCACACTGCGTAATCGAGGGCGCGGCGATTGGGCCTAAAGCTATTATTGGGCCTTTTGCCCGTATTCGCCCCGGTACAAAAACCGCGGATGATGTGCATATCGGTAATTTTGTAGAGGTCAAGAACAGCGCGCTCGGCAGTGGCACGAAAGTGAATCACTTGAGCTATGTTGGCGATAGCACCGTAGGAAGTGGGGTAAATATTGGTGCGGGGGTCATTACCTGTAATTATGACGGAAAGTATAAACACCAGACGCAGATTGGTGATAATGTTTTTGTTGGCTCGGACAGTCAGCTGATTGCGCCGGTAAAGCTGGGTGATGGCGCCATTGTCGGGGCGGGCTCCACCATAACGCACGATGTTCCGGCGGATACCTTGGCGCTTGGCCGCGCCAAGCAGAAGCTGGTCAAGAGCCGGCGCCGTCCGCAGAAAAAAGATTCAGACTAAATTTGTAATTACGGTAAAGTTAGGTGCAGCGGCAACAACATCAAGGCGTTAAGCGGTGATTGAATAATGTGCGGGATTGTCGGCGCCATCGCTGAATCGAATGTTGTTCCTTTTCTGCTGGAGGGGTTAAAGCGGCTGGAGTACCGTGGCTATGATTCCTCCGGAATCACCGTTATCGGCAGTGGCGATGATTTTGCCCGGGCGAGGAGAGTGGGCAAAGTAACCGAGCTGGAACAGGCTTTGGAGCGAGACCGCCTCTCTGGCAGCATTGGCATTGCGCATACCAGGTGGGCGACCCACGGGGCCGTGACAGAAAAAAATGCGCATCCCCACATTTGTTGGGGCAAGGTAGCTGTTGTATGCAACGGCATCATTGAAAACTACGCTTCCCTGAAGGCACAGCAGAAGGAAAAGGGCTTCGACTTCACCTCAGATACCGATACCGAAGTGGTGGTACACCAGATCTATCAGCACTTGGATCAGGGCAAGGAGCTGAAAGATGCGGTTCAGGCAGCCACCCGGGAGCTGCGCGGGGCCTACGCTTTGGGCGTCGCCAGCACGGACCACCCAGACCGACTGATAGCGGCGCGGAATGGGCCGCCTCTACTGGTGGGCGTGGGTGCCGGCGAGGGTTTTATCGCCTCCGATATCTCGGCCCTGATATCGGCGACGAAACAGTACTACGTCCTGGAGAACGGGGACATCGCGGACGTCCGTCGTGATGGGGTAAAGATTTTTGACATCGATGGTAATCAGGTTGAGCGCCAGCTCCATCACACGGCGCTCTCTGCCAATGGCGTCAGTTTGGGTGGATACCGCCACTACATGCAGAAGGAAATCTTCGAGCAACCAAGCGCCATTGCCGACACCCTGGAGGGGCGCGTGTCGTCAGAGCGGTTACTGGAACAGAGTTTCGGTCCCGCGGCCCAGGTTATTTTTGACAACACTGAGGCGGTACAAATCATCGCCTGTGGAACGAGCTATCATGCCGGTCTGGTTGCTAAATACTGGTTCGAACATGTCGGTATCCCTTGTGATGTGGAAATTGCCAGCGAGTTTCGCTACCGGCGTCACGTAGTCAAACGCAACAGCCTGGTCGTGACCTTGTCTCAATCTGGGGAAACGGCTGACACGCTGGCGGCGCTTGAACATGCAAAGAATGTAGGCTTTGGCAGCTCATTGACGATCTGCAATACGCCAGAGAGCTCGCTGGTGCGCGCCTCGGACTTGGCGCTGATGATGCACGCGGGTCCGGAGATAGGCGTGGCATCAACCAAGGCTTTTACCACTCAACTGGTCGCTTTAATGCTGCTTGGGCTGGCGCTGTGGCGGCGCAGAGATGCATATGGCGGGGAGTTTGAGGCAAAGATCATCAAACAGCTGCGCTCTCTGCCTGCCAAGGTAGAGCAGGCGTTGCAGCTTGATCCGCAAATCAAAAAACTCGCCGAGCTTTTTGCCGACAAACAGCATGCGCTGTTTGTCGGCCGTGGCGCACAGTATCCGATTGCGCTGGAGGGAGCGCTGAAACTGAAAGAGATTTCCTATATTCATGCCGAAGCCTATCCCGCGGGAGAATTGAAGCATGGCCCGCTGGCGCTGGTTGATGCCGCTATGCCTGTGGTGGCCGTGGCACCAAACAACGATCTGCTGGAGAAGCTGAGGTCAAACATACAGGAAGTCCGCGCGCGCGGCGGGCGCATGATCGTGTTCGCCGATGTGGACTCCGGGTTCGAGGCAGACAGTGATACCGATGTCGTCTGCGTGGCGCCGGTAGATGACAGTATATCTCCGATTATCTATACCATCCCCCTGCAGCTGCTTGCATATCACGTCGCCATAATTAAAGGTACTGACGTGGATAAGCCACGCAATCTGGCAAAGTCTGTAACGGTGGAGTGAAGCCGCTCGCGGGAGCTGCTCCGCGGGCGGAAAGGTTGCCAGCGGCAATCGGCTAGAGCGCAGCGATTACGGCAATTTCTACATCAAAGTGTGGCGCGGCCAGCCTGCACTCCACGCAGGCGCGTCCTGGGGCATTCCCGGGAGCGACCCACGCATCCCAGACCGCATTCATCTCATCATAGTAGTCCATACTGGACAGCCAAATTGTCGTAGACAAAAGCCTCGCTTTATCGGTTCCAGCCTGCTTAAGCAGGTTGTCTATGCGTTGCAGAACGTTCTGCGTTTGTTGCGTAATCGAACCCCCTTTTTTGTCCTGCGCCACCTGCCCGGCCGTGTACACGATACCTCCATGGATAACAGCCTGACTCATTCTGGCACCAGCATCTACCCTTTTGATCGTCATGTTCGCACTCCAAGATGTTAAATGGTTTACTGTTCATATCCGGCGTGTCGCGATCCGCGTCGTCGCCAGGCGGTAGATCTATAACATCGGCAACATAAAAGCGAGTCACTTGAGTCGTTTGAGCAGACTTGTGGTAAATGATGAGTCCAGTACGGCCGGCGCATCCTTGGCTTCAGCAAACTGCTCAACGGCGCGTACAATATCACCAGCGATTTTCTTAAATATGGATTTCACAAGGTAGGCGAAAAGAGGCGACTCAAAAAAAGCATGAAACACGCCGGAATTGGAGAAAAGGTGTATCCTGACTTCGTACTTTGTTTGCTCTTTGTATTTTAGCAAATTGAGCTCGACGATGGATTTGCCGGCGAAGTGCCAGAGCATTAGTTTGGCCTGGCCGTTTTCGAACAGTATGTAGTTGTTGCCGTTTTCCATCGCAGCCCGATAAATTACGTCTACAGTTGCCTGCATGTTGCGACTGTTCGTGGCAAAAAACTGCGCGCGATCGGGCCGCGTATAGGCCACCTGGTAGTTGGAACCGTTGTAAAAATTGAGCAGCTGTGCGGTTTGCGGAAATTCTTCAAAAAGATACAGCACGGCAGGCTGCGGCAGCGCCGCCTCCCCGTCGAATTCTAGTAAGGTATCGTGGGGACGGTACAGCTCGCTGAGTATTTGTTGGCCGACCGGGCTGGACAGATCCAGGCCACGCGCGGTCAGCTGTTCGAGCAGCGCGCAGCGATAGGCCCGCCCGCCGGCGCTGCCCTTGTAGACTGAGGGCTCGATTTGGGGGCAGGGATCTCTTTCTGCAGACGTTGACTCGGAGGCAGCGGTGAGAGTGAATTGGGGCAGAGACACGGTGATGCCCAAAGCCGAGCAGATTAGGATTTTTCTGACGCCTGGCCACATTTGCATGCGCTTCCCAGAGATGAAAACAGGACAATGATCCATGGACCAATCTGCCGCATTGCTTGTCCCCGACATCCGGGCCGGACGCTGGATTTTTCCTTAAAGCCAACTCACGTGCATGCTGCTCTGTTACAGCGGTTGCTGTGCACAACCGGCGCACCCGACCGACCGTAATTCGTTCAAACGAGTCGAAAGATGCCGGCGGATCGAACGGTGAGCACGCAAGCGAAGGTTCAGCTACCCAACACCTCGACTATCGCATCGTGCAGGATTTCAACAATCTGATCGAGCTGCGCATAGGATGTAACCATAGGCGGTGCCAGACAAAAAACGTCGCCTCGCACGCGACTGAACAATCCGCGTTTTGCACATTCGTCGTGCACTCTGATGCCTATTTTTTCGGACGCCGCAAACTCCTCCTTCGTTGCTTTATCTTTTACCATTTCGACGCCGCACATCAGTCCCAGTCCACGTACATCGCCGACATGCGGGTGATTGGACAGCGCCGCTGCTAACCCGTTGAGCAGATAGCTGCCTTTATCTGCAGCCATTCCGACAAAATCATCTTTAGCAATGATATCCAGCATTGCCAGCGCGACGCGGCAGCCTACGGGGTGCGCGCTATAGGTGTAAGCGTGCATCCACACCTGATCACCGCTGTTAATGACTTCAGCCACGTGATCACTCATACCTACACCGCCGAGTGGAAAATAACCGGAAGTTGCCGCTTTCGCGAACTGCATCAAATCTGGTTCTATGCCCCAGTGTTCCAAGCCAAACATCTTTCCGGTTCGAGCGAAGCCTGTAATGACCTCATCGGCAACGAGCAGAACATCGTACTGATCACAGATCTCGCGTACTCTCGGAAAGTAATCATCCTGCGGCGGTATCACCCCACCTGCACCCTGTACGGGTTCTGCTATAAACATGGCGACCGTATCCGGCCCCTCCCGCAGAATGGCCTTCTCCAGCTCATTGGCAGCGGCGATCCCTTGACTCTCACCCTCCGGGGCGTCGTAACGATACGGATACGGGGATGGGATGTGCACGAACCCTGGGATGCGGGGCTCAAACATCGGCCAATAGGTACTAATTCCCGTCGCGCACATTGCCGCTAGAGTAACGCCGTGGTATCCCCACACGCGGGAGATAACTTTGGTTTTATCCGGCTTTCCCTTGAGCTTCCAATAGTAACGGGCGGTTTTAAAATTGGTATCGCTGGCTTCTCCTCCTCCTGAGGTAAAGTAAAAGTGATTGATGCTGGGGTACGTGACCTCGGCCAGACGCTCGCCCAATTCAATCGCATTGGGATTTGAGCTACCGGCATAACCCGATGCGTACGCCATGGTTTGCATTTGGTCATATGCGGCTTGCGCCAATTCTCTGCGCCCGTTTCCTGCAGAGTTACACCACAGTCCGGACAGCCCGTCCAAGTATTCCTTGCCATTGGCGTCAATAAGAATGGCGCCCTTCCCTCCTGTCCAGACTACGCCGTTTTTTTGCGCCGCAGGATTATGTAAGGGGTGAATCAAATGCTTCTGGTCCCGCGCCAGTAACTGATTTTGTGCATTGTTCGCTGTCATTTACGTCAGCCTGTTTTGGCGGCACCGACTAGCTGTCTACAAGCCGCTCGTCTAAAGTTAATCCCACGACCTTCGGCAAAGCTAACAAGTCTGCCGCACTACAGCAGGGGGACTCGATGTCGATGGCTACCACCCGGCCCTTAACGCTAGCTGGGCGCGCGCCCTAGCAGCACCGGTTTACGACGGTGCAGAAAGTGGGCGATTTGGACGTCAGGTGCGGTGCACATCGAGAATTTTATAAGATACTGATATATATATAAAAATGTTATTTGTCTGTTATTATATACCCTTTATCATACCTTTCGTCTATATTTATGGTACGTATATCAGGTAACTCGGATGAAGACAGGCCACCAAAAATCAGTGCTGAACCGACTTCGCAATAGCCCTATTGCCACGCTCAAATTAGCTTTGCCTAATCCTCGCAGAAGTTTACGCGGCAAAATCAGCTTCTTTGTCTGCGCCGTCACCTTACTCACCGCTCTCCTGGTTACCTTCATTTCGACCCAATCGGTGCGCGGCTTCCTCTATGCGCAGGTAGAGCACGAGCTGCCGGCGCTGCTGCAGCGCACTGCAGAAAAGGTTGATCTATTGTATCAGCAAAGGTTGCATGAGGTGGGAGTGTTTGCCGGTGCGCACACGCTGGTTGACGGCGTAGCCAGGTTTAATGCGGATCCCACGGATACGAACCTTGGAGAAATCACGCAGTTCCTCTCTTATGTGTACGAAAACTCACCACAATTTGAATCTCTGTTGGTGCTCAGCGCTAACGGTGAACAGATTACAGGGGTTGGTAAAACACTCAATCTGGGGCACGCGGCGCGGCAGCGATTGTCGGCGATAAATAAAGCATCTTTGGACAATCTGTTCGTTCTTGGCCACGGAAACGTGCAGATTGTTTCCGTACCAATACTATCCTTCGGCAACCAGGGCCAGGACACACTGCATGCTGTAATCAACTTAGGGTCTCTGCAAGAACATTTACAGAATTGGGAATTGTCAGCAGAGGGAGCGATGTATTTGGTAGATGCAGAGAAACGTTACATCGCAACCAACCGCAAATCTAGTATCAGCGGTAATTTCAGAGGCATCTACCGGCACGCCATCCCACAATCAGCATCTACCCCGGTTCTGCATGAATACAAGAACAGCATAGGTCAGGATGTGGTTGGCAGCGCTATTTATATAGAGAGAATCAACGGGGCTCTGATCGTAGAAGAACCAAATCGCTCTGTGTTTGCCCCTGTTCAAGGCATTCTATGGCGCACGCTTAGCATTAACTTGGCCATCGTCTTTATTGTTTCCTTAGTTGCCTATCGCATCACGCGCTCTATAAGCAGGCCGATATCAGCGCTGTCTCAGGGAGTAAATCGTCTGAGTGCAGGGGAGAGAAGCGTGGCGATTCCTGAACCAGCGTCGAATGACGAAATCGGAATGCTCACTCAGGCATTCAACTCAATGACTAATCAGCTTGATGCCAACACTAGAGAACTGGAGCGCCTGTCTGTTACGGATGGACTGACCCAACTCTACAACTATCGATATTTTCAAGAGTGCCTTTCTCGAGAGGTGGACAGCAGCGCAGAGAGCAACCATTGCCTGGCGCTGATATTGTGTGATATCGATCACTTCAAGCAATGGAATGACCGTTACGGTCATGCCGCGGGTGACAAGATACTGTGCCAAATAGCCGTCACGCTTAAAGCAAATTCTCGAGACAATGACCTGGTTGCGCGCTACGGCGGTGACGAGTTCGTTGTCCTGGCGCCGAGAACTGATCTTGCAGGCGCATTGATCCTGGCAGAAAAGTTCAGGTCAGCGGTTGCTGCCGCCAGTGTACTTGGTGCTGATGACAATCAGGTACAGAGTTTGACCATTTCAACCGGCGTATCAATATTCTCCGGCAGCCGGGAAGCACTCTTTGAGGAAGCAGACCGTGCACTGTATAGCGCCAAACATTCGGGCCGGGACTGCGTGCGTGCTGCGGGTGTTCTAGGGTAAAGCTGACGTACTCGCCGCAATCATACTAGGCTTTGTAACCTGCTTTACTGGTCAGTAGGGTACGATGTATCCACCCCACAGCGCCGCCCAGTGTGCGCACCAGAACCCATTCCTTCATTTGCTTTTCTTTGACTACCGGAGTGCCCTCAACAAGTATACGCAGCACCTCTGTGTGGGTGGATGGGCCTGACCTGAGGTTGACTTTGGGTCGATTGATGAACATGGCTTGTGTGCTGTTCTCAATGATGCTTGCTTCATAGCGCAGATCTTCCACCATTCTATTTGCGCGATATACGAAAAACACCGCCGTTCCAAAATACCCCTCATCGATGTGTTTCTGCGCAATCTTCAGCTTATCACGCGCCTCACTGATCGTCTTTGACTGCCACGGTGCGACTCTGGATGCCCGGTTCAGCTGCATATGCGCCTCAGCCAGAGCAGAAACCGCGGCGGCTCGTGAGTGTCCGGTGCGCAATTTGGACTCCACCGCTATTAAAGCATCTTCCGCCCGCTCGAGATCCATTTTAAGTCTTTCAACCTCGCGCTCCAGGGCAGACAGACGATCAGTCTCCGCGCGACGAACTAACTCGCCATCACTGTAAGTTGCCGATACGGGTACGGGTAAAACATCAGGTTTGCCATGCAGCGCCACGGGAGCCACCGCGCGCTCTCGCTGGAGATCAGCACAACTGGCCATCAGGATACAGAATATGGCCAGAGTAAATGCCTGTTTGTTCTTAGGTCGAAGCGTGTGCAGCATCATAAAACACATTCGTTCAGCAACGTTGGATCTGGCCCCGAGTAAGCCGGTTCCCCGTGGGGCTTTCTTGGTGCGCAATTTCTATTTTAGACTACGATAAGGGCTTTCACAGAGGTCATCCAAAGATCAAGCTGTGTAGCTGTCTATCCCGCATTGTTCAATGTCGGCCGCGGTAAAAGCAGATAAAATGGAGCAAGGTTAGACATACAGCGGGTAATCAATGGCTATCGATATCTATACCAGGGCCACCTGTCGATACTGCGCAGCAGCCATAAAGCTATTGCAGAAACGTCGCCTCGACTATAGGCAGATCGAACTGACTGATAATCCGGATCTGGCTAGGCAAATCGAGCAACAAACCAAGCAGGCCACCACTCCTCAAATTTTTATTGATGGCCGGTATGTTGGTGGATTTGATGAGCTGGTAGAGCTAGACCAGGAGGGTAAACTGACAGCTTCTTAAAGCTAAATCTTGAGCAGCACAATCGACGTCAGCTGCCAGCTGTCCTGTAGGACAGTGATCTTTATATAATGCAGAACGCGCCGCGAGCCATATTTAATCATTTTCTATTCATAACCTGAAAATCAACCCTTATTACTCCGCAATGGATGTCTCCTATATTTTAGATTCGCTCAATCAGGCGCAGCGAGAAGCGGTTGGTGCAGCGCAAGGCTCGCTGCTGGTATTAGCCGGAGCAGGCAGCGGTAAAACCCGAGTGCTCACGCATCGGGTAGCGTGGCTGGTACAAGCCTGTCAGGTCTCCCCGCTGTCCATACTCGCCGTGACCTTTACCAACAAAGCTGCACAGGAAATGAAGGGCAGGATCGAGCAGATGCTGGGCTACCCCATGCGCGGGATGTGGGTAGGCACCCTGCACAGTGTTGCCCATCGTATGCTGCGCGCCCATTGGCAGGAGGCTGGCCTGCAGCAGGGATTTCAGATTCTCGATAGCGACGATCAGATCAGGCTGATCAAGCGAACGCTGAAGGAGTTGAATCTGGATGAGGGTTACTGGCCGCCGAGACAGATACAGTGGTATATACACGGGCATAAGGAGGAAGGCCGGCGGCCGGGGCATATTGCGGAAGGCATTGATCCTCAGCAGCGTGAGCTGCGCAGAATCTATCAGAGTTATGAGCAGCTGTGTCAGCGTTTTGGTTTGGTCGATTTTTCCGAACTGCTGCTGCGCGCCTATGAGCTAATAAAAAACAATGAACCACTGAGGGCGCGCTATCAGGAAAGATTTCAACACGTTCTGGTCGATGAGTTTCAAGATACTAACGCCGTCCAGTATGAGTGGCTAAGGCTGTTTGCTGCCAAACATGGAAATATTTTTGTGGTCGGTGATGATGACCAGTCGATTTACAGCTGGCGAGGTGCACGTATTGAGAACATCTTGCAGTTCGAGAGAGACTTTCCTAATACAAACGTGGTTCGGCTCGAACAGAATTATCGATCCACAGGCAATATTCTCAGTATTGCCAACGCCGTAATCGATCACAATCAAAGTCGTATGGGTAAAAAGCTGTGGACCCGAGGCGACCAGGGCGATCCGGTTCGACTGTACGTGGCATATAACGAAATGGATGAGGCCAGATTTGTTTTGGACCGCATACAAAGCTGGGTAGAACAGGGTCATGCACGCAGTGAGGTGGCTATCCTGTACCGGTCGAATGCGCAATCCCGCGTGTTTGAAGAAGTATTGATGCAGGTGAATATGCCCTACCGAGTGTACGGTGGGCTGCGCTTCTTCGAGCGGGCCGAAATCAAGGATGCGCTGGCCTACCTGCGGCTCATTGCCAGCAGGCAAGATGATCCCTCTTTTGAACGAATCGTTAACATGCCGACTCGTGGCATTGGTAATCGCACGCTCGAACAGGTCAGAGACTATGCCAGGATCAATCAAGTTTCTCTATGGGATGCCTCTCGCGCCCTGATTCACGGCAGTGAACTTTCTGCCCGCGTCATCTCTTCGCTCGGTCGCTTCATAGATCTAATCGAACGGCTGGCGCATCAGGTTGAAGAACAAACGCTGGCAGATCAAGTAGAACAGGTGCTGCAGCTGAGCGGGTTGCTCGCGCACTTTGCCAAGGACAAGGGGGAGAAAGCCCAGGGCAGAGTTGAGAACCTGGAGGAGCTGATAACCGCGGCGCGCAACTACGAGCACGATACGGAAGAGGGACTGGATCCGCTGCCCGCATTTCTATCCCACGCTGCCCTCGAGTCAGGTGAAGGGCAGGGCGAGGAGTGGCAGGACTGCGTGCAGCTGATGAGTCTGCATTCGGCCAAAGGGCTGGAGTTTCCGCTGGTTTTCCTGACTGGACTTGAAGAAGGCTTGTTTCCGCACCAAAGGTCACTGCAAGAACAGGGTCGTCTGGAAGAGGAACGACGGCTTTGCTACGTCGGGATGACCCGGGCGATGCAGGCGCTGTATATAAGCTATGCAGAAGTGCGCCGGCTGTACGGCCGTGAATCCTATGCTTCCCCGTCTCGTTTTCTGAGTGAAATACCGAGCGAAATGCTGTCCATCGTACGCGGCGGAATACGCACTGAATTAGCGCCATCTATAGGTGACGTAGAGTCGAGTGACAACCATCAGGTTAAGCTCGGGGGTCGGGTGCGGCACAACTCTTTCGGAGACGGAGTGGTGCTCAGCGTAGAGGGTCGCGGGGAGCACACCCGAGTGCAGGTGAATTTTGAATCTGTAGGAAATAAATGGCTGGTTTTAGCCTATGCCAACCTTGAAAAGCTGTGAAAGCGGAGGCATTCGTGAAAAAATACGCTATATTTGAGGGTAATGCAGAAGACTCACTTTCCCGTGGCTAAAGCAAATTTCGGAAAGCTAACCTTACTTTACGGGCTAATTGCGTTTGCCGTTAGCTTATTGGTTTTAATGGTGGCCCCGATGCTGGCGGGCGACACAGTCTCTCCCTCCTCCTTGATCCTGTGGCAGGCAGTAGGTATCGCCGTCACTATTGCACTGGTTCTTTCTCGCTTGTTTTATGTTAACGGCGCAGTTGAGCAACACTGTAGCGAAGGGATTGAACGTGTTAATCAGTCAGAGCTGGACCCTTTAACCCACGTGTTGAATCAGCGCGGTCTCACGGTGAAGCTTTTGGAGCTGATGGCATTGGGCGAACGCTATGGCAACAATCTGGCGGTTGCAGTTATAGGTATAGACCACCTGCAGGACGTGCAGGAAAAGTATAGTGAGTCAGTTTCAAAAAAAGCTCTGGCCGTCATCGCCGATGAACTTGGTGACACCTTGCGTATGCCTGATCGATTAGGTCGGTGGGAAGAAGACCAGTTCATTGCGCTTCTCCCGGAGACTCCACTTGAGGGCGCGCGTCATATCGGCGAGCGATTACGCGAGGCAGTGTCGCGCGCAGAGTTTGACGGAAAACGCGGCGTTGCGCTAACCGTGACCGCAAGCATTGGGGTAACCATATTTCGACTGGGAGACGATTTGCAGAGCCTGCTTTCACGCGCCACGCGCGCCATGAACGTGGCTAGGAGCCAGGGGTCTAACCAGGTACGCACCGACCTGGCGGCTTGATTCTTTTAGAGCACGCGGAAACTGGAATGCCGATGTATTATTTCGCATATGGGTCCAATATGTTGCGTCAACGACTGGTTGCGCGTATCGGTCATAGCAAACACCTCGGGCACGCGCGCCTAGCCGACCACCGACTGACTTTTCACAAACGCAGCAACGACGGATCTGGCAAATGTACCGTAGTCAACTGTAGCGATAGCGATACCGGAAGCAGCGTGTGGGGCGTCCTGTTTGAATTGAGTGCGCGGCAAAAATCAATTCTGGGTCATTATGAGGGTACGGGTTATGAGGAGAGGGAGATTGTGATAACGCACGGGCAAAACGCGGTAAATGCGTTTACTTATGTTTCATTGCAAGACTGGACCGACAGCTCCAGCCTACCCTATTCGTGGTACAAATCGCTGGTCCTGGCGGGGGCAGTACAGTCCGGATTACCTCAAACTTACATTGCAGACATCGAGCGCGTCTCCTCCACGCAAGATTCGGACGGTGAGAGAATAAGCCTGCACAACGCGCTGATCGATGATAGCGGATACGGGCACTTAATCAGTTAAGCCGGGGTTCATGTAACGCAGCTGATCCACAGCAGCTATAGCATTGCCCTTACAACTTCATTCCAGCCCAGGGCTAGATTAGTCCGGTTGTAGCCGCCGCCACCCATGGCGATGATACGGCCATTACAATATTCATCGGCAACCCGGCACAGTCTCTTTGCGGCGTGGCCATGGGCACTGGGAGAAAAGGCCATGTGCGTAATGGGATCACCGGCGATGCTGTCTGCCCCGGCTTGTAATAGAATGAACTCCGGCTTTCTGCTGCGGATGAATTCTTCGATCTCGGGCCATGCAGCATGAAACGCCGCATCGTCTGCACCCGGGTGGAGTGGGATGTTTAGTTTAGTCCCCACTGCGGCACCCTTCCCAGTCTCTTGCGCAAAGCCCGTGCCTGGGTACAAGAACCTGCCGTCCTCATGGATGTCAGCGAAAATCAAATCCGGATCGTTTTCAAACGCATAAAAAACGCCGTCGCCATGGTGTGCATCAATATCCACATATGCAATCCTTTTCACACCGAACTGCTGGCGCAGCGTTTCAATCACAATACCGGCGTCATTAAACACGCAGAATCCAGCTGCGGTGCCGCGTTTAGCATGATGCAGACCGGCAATGGGGACAAATATTCTTGTGGCGTCACCATGCATCGCTTGTCGTAAACCATCAAGATCAGAGCCGATGACATATGAAGTGGCTTCAAACACGCCTTTGAATGCGGGTGTATCCCCATAATCTAAATAGCCCGTGCCGGATGCGGACTGCACTTTGACTTTCTGCAGATACTGTTGACTGTGAAATCTGGCGATATCCTCCTCCAGGCACATTGAGGGACTGGCGATGCGTACTTTTTTGTCGAGCCCCTGTTTGACTGTCTCCTTCCAGAAAGCATAAATTCGATCCGGGCCAAACGGATGGCCGTCTCCAAACCCATACCGTCCTAAATCATCGCCGAAGTAGATTTGAACCATTGCGGCAGGCTAGGATTCGCCCTCGCACTTCCAGGAACCCATTTTAGTCCCACGATCCCCGGGTAAAAACCAGCGTGCGCCTCGAGTGAACGTCGTTGTGGGGTCTTTTTTGTTCTTCCAGCTTACTGCGATCTCCGTCCCTTGTGCGCAGTCTTTCTCGGCGTAGATCGTGCAAAACTCGAAGCCAATCTGAGCTACGCGGTAAATTCGGCGTTTTGTGAGCAGGTTATGACACCCTGGTTCATCGGTGTTGCGCACCAGAGCAACCTGTCTTTGCTGCAGGTATTTATTCGCCGTGTACAGGCGAAAATCTGCGGCCACGGCAGCGCTCGAGAGAAACAGCGTTCCTGCACCGATGATGAATAAAGATATTGGTCTAACCATAAATGCAAACGGGGGTAACAATTCTGCTTAGGACCCTCTGCGGCTGTTGCACAATGTATTTATAACGCAGCACTAACGCAAAGGTAACGTGCTTTCAGGGCGCTGACCCAGAGTAGCCGCGGCTGTTCCGCCGGGGGCAATTAGAAGCTTCCCAGTCTCCATTTGGGTAAATTAGTATTCTCAGATATCCCATCGGGGTCATCCGGTGTCAGCTGTCCCCCGGGGAGGGTCTCGTCGATGTACTGCGCCGGTGCGTTCTTAGGCTTGACCCTTAGCATAAACACTTGGCCACCTCTGCTGAACTCGGTGACCGTGCTGCTGCCTACGGACTTCTCTCTCGTCTCCACCCCGCTTCTTTGCTCCGCGGCTTTGGAATTCTGCTCCTTGGCCGCCGCCTCCGTGCGCGCCCTTTCTTCCTCTGTTGGGATAGAGGGTGGGTTGGGAACTTCTGTAGAATCCTGTGACCACGATACGATGGGCAAGGATAATAAAGCTGCCCACAGAATGGAGGTGATCTTTATCGGGGTGAACTTAATCATGCGTAAAAGCAGTATAGCATGTACTTATCATGAGCATTTATATAATGGCACGATTTAAGGATATCAATACCGTTCGATCTTTTTACTGGCAACACAACTGCACATTATGAACAAGAATGCTTTACTGATTTTGGTTGACGGATCCTCATACCTGTATCGTGCGTTTCACGCGCTGCCTAACTTGAGTACATCATCAGGCCAGCCAACGGGCGCGGTTTACGGTGTGATCAACATGGTTCGCAAGCTCCTTGCTGAGCACAATCCCGAATTCGTTGCGGTGATATTTGATGCCAAGGGAAAAACATTTAGGCATGATCTGTACGCAGAATACAAAGCAAATCGGCCGCCGATGCCTGCGGAACTGGGCTGTCAAATACCATTTGTACATGACTTGGTGCAGGCTTTGGGGGTTCCCTTGCTATGCATCGAGGGAGTGGAAGCGGATGACGTTATTGCCACGCTGGCCGACCGTGCCGCCAAGGCCGGGATACAAACTTTGGTGTCCACGGGTGATAAAGATTTAGCGCAGATCGTGAATGACAGAGTGACGCTGGTGGATACCATGCAGGACAAGTATCTGGACGTCGACGGCGTTGAGCGGAAATTTGGTGTGGCCCCTGAACAAATTATTGACTACCTGACGCTGATCGGTGATACCTCGGATAACATACCCGGGGTGCCTAAAGTCGGTCCCAAAACCGCGATCAAGTGGCTGCAGACATATGGTTCGCTGGACGAAGTGATGAGGCACGCGGGAGAGATAAAGGGCAAAGTGGGAGACAATTTGCGTGAGCGCCTTGACCAGTTGCCGCTGTCGCGGCAACTGGTCACCGTAAAATCTGATGTTGCTCTGGATATAGAGCCGGAGAATCTTCGGCCGAAAGACAGAGACGAGGGCACGCTGCGGGATATTTTCGGCGAGCTCGAATTCAGCTCTTGGCTGGCGGACTTAACCGAAGGAGGTGGAGGCAAATCCGTTACTGATGATTCAGTTGATTATCTGACGGTATTCTCGCAGGACGAGTTAGCCGTATGGATTGAGCGGCTCAGTAAAGCGCACTTGTTTGCTTTTGATACGGAAACCACATCCCTGGATTCGGTCAGCGCAAAACTGGTGGGGGTGTCGTTTAGCCTGGCCGCCGGTGAAGGGGTTTACGTTCCCTGTGGCCACGACTACGCAGGAGTTCCAGAGCAGCTAGCGGTCGATACCGTCCTGGCAAAGTTGAAACCTCTGCTTGAAAATGCAAGTTTGGAGAAGGTGGGCCAAAATCTGAAGTTCGATCACTGTGTGCTTGCCGGTTACGGAATCGAGCTCAAGGGAATCAGATTCGATACCATGCTCGAGTCATATGTCTTGGACAGCGTGGCGAATCGTCACGACATGGATACCTTGGCGCTGAAGTATTTAGGTCATAAGACGACTACCTTCGAGCAAGTGGCAGGCAAAGGCAAGCATCAGCTGTCCTTCAACCAAGTATCGATTGAACGGGCTGGCCCTTATGCTGCGGAGGACGCTGATATAGCTTTACGGCTGCATGACGCGCTGTGGCCCCGACTGGAAAAAGAGAAGCGCCTGTGCGAATTATTCGAGTTAATCGAGATGCCGCTGGTCCCAGTGCTGTCCCGGATAGAGCGCAACGGGGTGAAGATTGACGCGGCGGTATTGGCCGCGCAGAGCCAGGAGTTGGCGCTGCGCATCGAGACGCTGGCGGATCGGGCGAATCAGCTGGCGGGAGTTCCGTTCAATGTAGCGTCGCCGAAGCAGATTCAGGAAATCTTGTATGATCACCTTAAGTTGCCGGTGCTCAGGAAAACGCCTAAAGGACAGCCTTCAACTGCGGAAAACGTATTACAGGAGCTGGCCGTAGAATATGAACTGCCGCGGCTGATTCTAGAGTATCGGGGCCTGAGTAAGCTCAAGTCGACCTACACTGACAAATTACCAGAGATGATTAACGCTGACACGGGCCGCGTACACACCTCGTATCACCAGGCGGTGGCGGCTACCGGCAGGCTGTCCTCCAGTGATCCAAACCTGCAAAACATACCTATCCGTACCACAGATGGTCGACGGATTCGCACAGCTTTCATCCCAGAGCCCGGTAATGCATTAATCGCTGCAGATTACTCCCAGATCGAGCTGCGTATCATGGCGCACCTGTCACAAGACGAGGGCTTGCTGCATGCTTTTGCCCAGGACCAAGATGTGCACCGTGCAACAGCGGCAGAAGTATTCGGCGTCGACCTGGATCAGGTGGATGCTGATCAGAGGCGCCATGCCAAAGCAATAAACTTTGGCCTGATCTACGGCATGTCCGCTTACGGCTTGGCTCAGCAGCTGAAAATAGAGCGGTCTGCGGCCCAGGAATACATCAACGTTTACTTTGCGCGGTATCCTGGGGTAAAGCGGTTCATGGATGACACCCGAAGCAAAGCCAGGGAAATGGGGTACGTAGAGACAGTTTATGGCCGCCGCCTTTACCTGCCGGACATCAAATCCAGTAACCACCAGAGACGACAATATGCGGAGCGCACTGCGATCAATGCCCCAATGCAGGGTACTGCTGCCGATATAATTAAGATGGCCATGCTGTCGATAGACGACTGGCTGAGGCAAGACGCCGAAGGCGTGCGGATGATCATGCAGGTGCATGATGAGCTTGTTTTTGAGGCGCCCCTCGGTCAAGTCGATGCGGTGACCAGCCGGGTTCATCAACTAATGAGCGGAGTGGCTAAACTGTCGGTGCCGTTAACCCTCGAGGTGGGAACGGGCAAGACCTGGGAAGAGACGCACCCTTGAAATTAGGCGTAGTAATGAACTATTTCGAAGTACTGCAGTCTGATATAAAAGGTCAGCGTGCAAACGTTGGCCGTCCCGCCCAATCCTCCCTAGGCGGGATGGTCTTGCGCTGGCTTCCCCTAGCGCAGACCTATGTGCCTTGCCCCGGAACCTCCTCCCCTTAGTTCCGGGGCTTTTCTTTATCTTGCACAAGCGCCACAGCATTATGACGCCGATTTGCCGGGAAATAGGTCTAACCAGCGCAGGATGTGGTCGCGGGTCTGGTCAATCCCGGTACAGTCCACGGCGGAAAAAGGTTGAACAGCAATCTCGGAACCCTCAATTTTCCGCCGCACCGAGCGCAGGACAGACGCTGCCTGGTTTCGGCTGAGCTTGTCGATTTTTGTCAGGAGCACATATACCGCCAGGTCCGCGGCGCGGCACCAGGCAAGCATTTGCGTATCGAGGCGGGTTAACGGATGGCGCGCGTCCATCAGCAGGATTAGCCCGCGCAGAGCCTGGCGCTGGCGCAGGTATCGCTCGATCATTTTGCCCCAGCGCTGGCGCAGTTTCATCGGCACCTGCGCATAACCGTAGCCGGGAAGATCAACCAGGCGCTGTTCTGCACTAAGTTCAAAAAACACTATCTGCTGCGTACGCCCGGGAGTGCGGCTTGCGCGGGCCAGCGCTTTGCGCTGGGTAATTGCATTGATGGCGCTCGATTTGCCTACGTTTGACCGGCCAGCGAAGGCGACCTCGGCTCCCTCGTCAGGCGGCCACTGTTGCGGTGTATATGCTGCCAACAAAAATCTAGGGTTGGACAGTAATTTCGGAGGTGGTTTTACCTTGCCATTAGGCATACGCTAGCAAAAATCTGCCCGGCAAAGCGCGCTATTGTGACCCTCTATACGACATGATATAAAAAGCGCCAAGCTTGAACAAAAACTGAAGCACTGCCTGCGTTTTTCTGAAATCCTGGTTTCTATCGGTCTAACGGACATGCGCTGAATAACTATTGGAGAAATTGATGTTTAGTCGACACCCGATCACGCCTCCCATCTGCTTACTTACGTTGGCATCGTTATTGATGTCGCCCTGGGGGTTGGCTCGGGCAGGCGACGCTAAGGCCGGAGAAGTAATCGCGACACAACAATGCGCTGCCTGTCACGGAGCGGATGGTAACAGCATTGCTCCGACGTTTCCTAATCTCGCCGGCCAAATCGAAGGTTACATAGCGGACCAGTTGATGAAAATGAAATTGGGGCAAAGGGAGGTGCCGCAGATGACGGCCTTTGTCGCCAACCTATCGCCGGAGGACATGGAGAACCTTGGCGCCTACTACGCGCAACTGCAGGCCAAGCCGGCGGCGATACCTGAGAGCGACGTAGACGCGGCGCAGCGCGGAGAACGTTTGTTCCGCGGCGGCCTCGAGAACATGCAGGTTGCGGCGTGCATGAGCTGTCATGGGCCTGGCGGTCTCGGCGTGCCCCAGGTTTACCCGCGCGTGGCCAATCAGCATCGCGATTACCTGGAGCAACAGCTTTTAGCTTACAAATCCGGAGAGAGAGAGAGCGAGGGTAATATAATGAATGATATTGCGTTCAAGCTGTCCGCACAGCAAATAAAAGATCTTTCGGCGTACATGCATGCGCTGAAATAAAGGTATGCCCCATTCCGTGTTAAGCAAGGGTGACCGCAGTCACCCTTTTTTGTCGGTAGAGCCCGAACGATACCGTTGACTATGCGTGGTTTTCCGGCGTCAGTATTGCGGTAAAGCAAAATGAGTGAAAACGTAAACCGCCAGGTGGTGTTGCGGTCCAGGCCGTCAGGGATCCCCGAGGCTGAGAATTTTGAGATAGTGCAAAAGCCAATTCCGCGGATTAAGGCTGGAATGATCTTGGTGCGCAATATCTACCTGTCCGTCGAGCCCGCTATGCGCGGGTGGGTGGGCGCAGCCGCCAACTACGCTGAGCCCGTTCCTATTGGTGGTGTGATGCGTTCGTTTGCTACGGGGCGGGTCGAGCAGTCCGCCCATCCTGATTTTCGTCCCGGCGATATCGTTACCGGCATGTTCGGTTGGCAAGACTATACGCTGGTCGACGCCGAAAGTATCCAGCGTAAAGTGGATCCCAGCCTGCCTATATCGACTTCGCTCGGCGTGCTGGGGTTAAATGGGCTCACCGCATATTTTGCCCTGCTGGACGTGGGCCAACCACGGACCGACAACACGGTCGCAGTATCGAGCGCGGCTGGAGCCGTTGGCTCCTGCGTCGGGCAGATCGCTAAGATTAAGGGCTGCCGGACCGTAGGCATCACCAGCAGCGAGGAGAAAGTCAATTTATGCCTTAATGAGTTCGGCTTCGATGCGGCCATAAGCTACCGCCGCGATGATTTTTCGGCTGTGCTTGGTGATTACTTTAAACAAGGGGTAGATATATATTTCGATAATACTGCGGGCGCCATCAGCGATGCTGTACTTTCCCATATCGCCGTGGGTGCCCGCATCGTGGTGTGTGGAACAGCATCGGTCGCGAGTTGGGATCCCCCGCCGCTGGGCCCGCGGGTAGAGCGTAACATACTGGTTAAGCGTGCGCGCATGCAGGGCTTCCTCATATTCGATTACGCCCATCGTTACAGCGAGGCCTGGCCCGTTCTTTCAGACTGGGTACGTTCTGGACTGCTGCGCTACCGCGAGGAAATTACGCAGGGGATCGAAACGGCGCCAAGTGCAATCGCCAGCCTTTATAGGAGCGAAAATATGGGGAAGAGGCTTATTCGTATCGCAGCGGAAGACTGAGGTCCCAAACCGCGGAGAATTGTTTGGATATGGCTAGGTATGCAGTTCAGCTCGGTGATGAGGAGAAAATACGCTACCAGGAAGACGGTTTCCTCGTTCCGAAATATCGATTGCCTGAGCGTACCCTGGGGCAAATGCGCGAAGCTTACGATAAGTTACTCGCGGATAATCCGGGTATCGCATCCGATTTTATGCTTGGTCCACATCTTACAAAGCCCGGCACCCAGGGTGTACGGGGGTCCCGACAGTGGCTGACGTTCGCCACGCAGCCGGAGATATTGGATATCGCGGAACAGCTGGTGGGAGAAGACCTAATTCTGTGGGGGACGACTATTTTCGGCAAGCCTGCCCATACCGGCAGGGCTACGCCCTGGCACCAGGATGGTGATTATTACCCGATACGTCCGCTGGAGACGCTGACGGTATGGATAGCGTTAGATGATGCGGACCCGGAGAATGGATGCATGCGCTTCATTCCAGGCTCCCACAAGTCCCGTACAACCTTCAGCCACCATTGGGAAGAGGACGAGAGGCTTACCATTAATCAAGTGTGCGACGCCCAGCATTTTGACGAGGCCAGGGCACACGATCTGGTACTACAGGCTGGGCGGATGTCATTTCATGATGTGTATATGATTCATGGTTCCCGCGCTAACACCAGCGGGAGAAGACGCGCCGCATTCGTCATCAGAATCATGCCGGGCCGCTGTCATTATGACCACGCACTCGGACAAAAGATGGCGCAGCCTCATCAAGCGCATGACTACGGCAAACGACCGCTGTTTCTCGTACGCGGACGAGACCGCTCCGGCGTGAATGACTTCACAATTGGTCATGCCAATGAGCCGGTGAGTTCCAGCGTGCAAGGAAAACCGGTGCAGGGCTAATGCGCTGATCACGCCATAAGTCCGTCCACAACCGTTGCATATTGCACAGCTAAATGTGGCAAAATTGGTTGCGCCTCTGCATGACCCACGCATGCAAGATTTTGTTGACGGCTTGGTGACAATTAACGCGGTTGCTGACGCCAGTCCAGGGTTTATATGGCGCCTTAAGGATGATAGCGGAGATGCAACCGCAGTACAGGCGTTGGCAGACGAAACCATACTGATCAACATGTCGGTATGGGCCAGCCCGGACGCACTGAAGGATTTTGTATATGGGTCCGAACATCTGCAGTATCTGCGTAACAAGAAAAAATGGTTCGCCCCTTATGGTGTACCCAACCTAGTGCTGTGGTGGGTCAAGCGGATGTACATTCCCACTGTCGCTGAAGGAAAGGAGCGACTGCATATTCTTACTAGCAATGAGCCCTGCCCCGAAGCATTTAACTTAGCAACCGTGTTTATGCCACCGGTCGAAGATGAGTGATATTCGGCGGGGAAAGATTGCGGATGCTGCAGCGCTGACGGACATTGCTCTCGCGGCAAAAAGTCACTGGGGTTACCCTCAGTCCTGGATTGAGGTATGGCGGGAGGACCTCACGGTCACGCCGCAGTATGTTGCTGAAAACCCGGTGTATGTGGCGCAATGCGGCAACATCATCGCGGGGTTTGTTGCCCTGAATGTGGACGGGCATGAGGCGGCACTTGACCATCTTTGGGTCCTGCCCGAGTACATGGGTCAGGGTTTAGGCCGAGCCCTGCTGCTGGGTGCACTGAAGTACTGTGCAGCGGTTGGTGTACAGCGGCTAAGTGTGGCAGCGGACCCAAACGCGGTAAAGTTTTATTCTAAGCTGGGGGCTGTACATCGAGGTCGCATAGATTCAAAACCCGCTCGTCGTACGCTGCCCGTGCTTGATTTTGATCTGGCTGCCTTCAGCCTAGAGGAATAAGCGGAGAGTTAAAACATGTTATTAAAAGGTTCATGCCACTGTCAGTTGGTTAAGTTTTCTGTCGAGTCGCCGCACCCCTATCCGTTTAATTTATGCTATTGCTCGGTTTGCAGAAAAACTGCCGGTGGCGGCGGCTTCGCCATCAATCTCGGCGCAGAATACGACAGTCTCGATGTGGAGGGAAAAGAGCATATCGCCATCTATCGGGCCCGATTCATCGATGACGCGTCAGGGCAGGAGCGGGTAAGTCCGGCGCAAAGAAGTTTTTGCAGGCACTGCGCGAGCGCATTGTGGGTGTGGGATTCACGCTGGCCTCGCCTGCTTCATCCATTCGCGTCGGCAATTGACTCTAACTTGCCTGTCCCTCCGGAGAGGACGCACTTAATGCTTAGTTCCAAGGCGGAATGGGTCAGCCCTTGTGTCGAAGAGAATGATCAACAGTTTGAGCAATATCCCGCGGAGTCTATTGCACAGTGGCACGAGCGCCTCGGAGTTGTTGCATGAATTACCATTTGATTAACATTAAAGAAAAATTCGAGCTGTTTGCCGAGCATTGGGCGCCCAAAGTTGTGGCGCAGGTAAACAATTATCAGTTTAAACTGGTGAAATTGCTCGCTGAATTTATATGGAACAGTCATCCAGGTACGGACAAAACATTTATCGTAATCAAAGGCGCGATGAAAATTGGTTTCCGCGATGGCGAGTTAATGCTCAGCGAAGGTGAGATGTTTGTTGTGCCGGCGGGCGTGCAGCTCGTGATTTAGGAGGTTACGTCGATGACGCCAACGTTGTTCATCTCCCACGGTGCACCTGATATCGAGTTCACTCGGCCACCGGTGACAGCGTTTTTAATTAATCTCGCGCGACGCTTTCCCCGACCGAAAACGATTCTGTGCGTGTCTGCCCACTGGGAGACCGCGCAGCCAGCGCTGAGCGGGGTTGACGCGCCTGAGCTAATATATGATTTTAATGGATTTGCGCGAGAGCTTTACGACCTTGAGTATAGTGCTCGGGGAAACCCCGAGCTGGCAGAAGAGGTACAGGGTGTGCTGTCGGCGGCGGGCATCGATGCGGTTATTGATGCCGAACGCGGATTAGACCATGGCGCCTGGGTGCCACTGCGTTTAATGTATCCGGCAGCGGATATCCCAGTCGTGCAGCTTTCGGTCCAACCCCAGCTTGCGCCAGAACATCATATGCAAATCGGCCGGCTGCTTCGAAGACTGCGCAAACAGGACGTTCTTATACTGGGTAGCGGAGGCGCCACTCACAATTTAAGGGAATTTGGCAAGTACGGTATTGACGCCCCGCCCGTTGACGAAGCGGCAGCATTCGATCAGTGGTTAGAGGATCGAATCACCCGCGGCGATGAGCAGGAGGTGCTGCGATATGCCAAGAGCGGTCCATATGCCCAGTGGAACCATCCTTCTGCTGAACACTTCCTGCCTTTGTTTGCGCCCCTCGGCGCATCGGCCGGTGACGCAGGAGTGAGGTTGCATCAGAGCTTTACTTACGGCGTACTGTCAATGAGTGCTTATGGCTGGGGCTGGTAATCATGTTTTTAGATAAAGCGCATCTGGCGAAAATGTTTCAATCATTTGCTGACCACCGCGGTGTATTCGGCTGCATGTTTTCTCTGGGCAGGCGCACCGGTAACGACGCCCGGATTTTTGCATCCATATCCGCGCCGATATGAGCAGGAAAGTGTGAGGTCATGATTTCCCTCAATTTTACTGCAGCGCGCTCAAGGGCAATTTTTGACCCTAGTTCGGCCCATTCTTTGGGGCTGTTACGGTCACCGATGTCAGGATAAACATAATCCTTCTGCATCAGCTGCATGGTCTGCTCGTGCCCCAGGAAGTGATTTGGACCGCCCACACACACTTCTCTTATTGCCTCAATCGATAAAGATTCGTCGTTTATTTCGATCCCCCGCACGGTGCGGTTGATGGCCCCCAGCATGTCGTTATCGATGATGTAACTCTCCAGACAGCAGCCCAGCAAACTGGCGTGCATCCCTGCCGATTCATAGATCAGGTTGGCACCGGAGTGCCCGGCTAAAACATTTGTGTAGGCTTTTTCATATCCAGCTTGTATATCTGGTAATTTGGAGTCCGCCATTCCCGCTGCGATGCCGGTAGGTAGATCATAAAATCTTCCCATTTGGCCACAGGCAGCCATGAGCACCGCCTGCTCCCCGCTGCCTCCGCTCATGGCACCGGTACGAAGATCAGATACAAAAGGCCAAGTGCCAAATATGGCCGGATGTTTGGGAGCCAACAGGTTGACATAAACCAAGCCGGCCAGTACCTCCGCTACTTCCTGCACAACCGCTCCCGCCAGCGAAGCCGGGCTGGTGGCACCGGCCTGTCCGGCCGCCAGCAGCAGAATTGGCATGCCCGCCCGCACCCCTGCCTCCATGGTCGCACAGGCATCTTCTGCAAAGCGCATCGGAGGCACAACGAAGCAGGATGACATACTGACGAATGGGCGTGCGCGCCACTTCGCCTCACCGCCGGCAATCAGGTGCAGCATCTGCATAGAATCTATCAGGTGCTCGGGTAAGACGAAGCTCGTGCCCACGTGTTTGGTGGTTCCGCTGATGCAGGCGTAGCAGGTGTTGATGTCCATTTCTCTGGGATCAGTCACGTCCCGAGCGACGATCGAGCGCTGGTAAAAATGGATGTGATCCAGGGAATCGACCAGACGGGCAATATCGTATAGATCAGCCAGAGTGGATTCTTTGTATTCTCGGGTCACGCAGTCGACGATATGCACCGCCGCGCCAGCGGTACCGAAGTAGACCCTGTTCCCGCTGAGTTCCATATCATGCCGCGGATCCTGCGCGTGCAGCACGATATCCCGTGCTGCATTGGCTATGGTATCTTCCACTAACGCCCGGGGAAACAGTAAACGGCCATGTCGGTCGAGCCTGCCTCCCGCCTGAGTGATCAGTTGGATGCAGCTGGGGATAGCCTGGCTGAGCCCAATGTTTTCCAGGACATCCAGTACCGCTGTGTGTATGCGTAAAACCTCTGCATCGGTCAGAGGTTTGTAACGACCCCCCGCCATACCAGGCTTTACCGGTCGCTCTTGCGCCGGCAGCGGGGCCGCCCGCAGCGCACGGCGCGCCGCCCGCCCCCCTCTGCGGCCTTTAGTTTCAACCATGTAGAATCTCTCTTTGCAAGATAAGCATTGCCCTGCCCAGGAAAACGTACTATTAAACGACAGGCAGAAATCTCAGCGGCGGCATTCTCTGATGTCTATGTCACACGGTCAATAGCTCTCGCCGCCCACATGCCTAAGCAATCGGTGCGGATGCCGTCAATATGTGGTGTACTAATGCGCATGCACAGCGGCACATCCATCATCCGCGCAGGGCCCGGCGATATGGGTGCGGTTAGAGAGCTGTTCCTGGAGTATGAAGCATTTTTGAATGTAGATCTCTGCTTTCAGGATTTTGCCGAAGAATTGGCTGGGCTGCCCGGGAAATACGCGCCCCCTCGCGGGGCCCTGTTCATCGCCCTCGTGGGGGGACGGGTGGCGGGATGTGTTGCGCTCAGGCCCCATGCGGACAAAATCTGTGAAATGAAAAGACTATTTGTTCGACCTGACTACCGAGGATTAAGCCTTGGCCGGGAGCTGGCCTGCACGGTAATAGAGGAATCGATAGATATCGGCTACCAGCGGATGTGGCTCGATACGCTTGATTTCCTAAAGCCAGCTATTCATATCTACACTAGCCTGGGCTTCCATGAGATCGAGTCGTACTACAACAATCCTCTTAAGGGCGTGATGTACTGGGAGCTGGATCTCAAATCCAGGGGTAAAAGCATCGGCTCATCGCAGTAATGCCCGTTATCGAGGAGATGCAGAATGCAAACAAACGGTGCCTGGGATCTTTAACTACTAAATGACGCGCTCGTTGCCGCCATCAATAGGAACTTGTGCCCCCGTTGTTTTAGCGAATAAGGGGCCCGCCATCTCGCAGGCTAATTCGGCCACGTGACGAGAGGTCACCTCGGTTCGAAGCAGGTTGTTTGTTTTGTATGCGTCTACGCTGAGTCCATAGTGTTTAGCGCGGCTTTGCAGAATCTCGTCGGACCATATTCCGGTATCAAACACGGCGTTAGGATGAACTGTGTTCACCCTGATTCCGTGCTGGCTGAGCTCAAGCGCGGCAATTCGTGCGAGCTGGTTCAGGCCGGCCTTTGCTACAGAATATGCTGATGCGCCGGGGCCGGGGGCCGGTACGTTCTTCGAGCCAATAATGACCACAGCTGGATCTATCCCCTGCTGTAAAAAAGGTATGCAGGTCTGCAAAAGACGCTGATGGCTCGACAGGTTGAGCTCCAGGCTCGTTGCCCAGGCGGACTCCTCCATGTCCGCGATTGTCTGACTGGCTGGAAATGTGCCGGCGTTACTGATCACGATATCCAGTCCGCCATAGGTCATCACACCCTGGCGCACCCTGTTAGCCATAGCCTGGGCGTCAGTAACATCACAAACGGCGGCGTGTATCTCACTGCGGTTGAGTATCTTGCCGAGGTCGGGATTTATATCGAGGGCGATGACCGCGGCGCCGCGCCGCAGCAGGGACTCGACGCAGGCTTTGCCGATCCCGCTGGCCGCACCCGTGACCAAAGCCACCCTGCCTTGGAACACGGGCATTGTCCCTTGCTTTTTCAGTTTGGCCTGCTCCAATTCCCAATACTCGACCGCGAAAATATCGTCCTCTGGCAGGGCTGACCAGCCACCCAGCGATTCAGCCCATTGGATGCTGCGAATCGTATGGCGAGCTATATCAGCGACAATGCGGGCGTCTTTTACCGATACGCCGAACGCGAGGATTCCCTGGTTTTTCCATACCGCCCACCGCGGGGCAGGATCGAGGCAAGTGGCGCCGCTGATCGCGTTCCGGTCAAAATAGTTGCGGTAATTTTGCATATAGCTCTGCACCGCCTGGGCAGCATCGTCCTCGATCACCAGGGGCACTCTCTTCGTTCGAATAACATGGTCTGGGGTAAGGGGTCCGCGCGTGGCGAGGTCATCGACATTGTCCAGTCGGCTGAAACCAACTGCGTAGTCGTCATTATTAAACAGGCTGAGCATGGGTCGTCCTGCCGCGTTAGACACGGCTTTACGCAGCTGGCAAAGCGTATAGCAGTCTGCTTCCACCGGGCTGACCGCCTGAGCCATGTCCCAGCTACCGTATTGGCGCAGGTATTGCTCAGCGTCGTTGACCAGGTGAATCATTCTCTCGTAACTTTCTCTGGCATGGTCGGCAAAGGAAAACGCGCCATGGTTCATTAATATCATCCCGTCGAGTTTTGCCCAGTCTATATCGCGCGTCAGCTGTGCGACCTTTTTAGCCAGCATAAAGCCGGGCATTACGTAGGGCACGATTAACACTCGATCTGCATAAAGTTCGCGCACGCGCTGTTCGCCATCGACCGTGTTGGTTAGTGTAACGACCGCATCGGCGTGTGTGTGGTCCACATATTTGAACGGTATAATGGCGTGTAAAATTGCCTCAACCGATGGGTTGGGGGCCTCCGGATCAAGCATCGCTGCGCGCTGGTGTTTGACCATATCCTGGTCTGATAGATGCTCTAGCTCGGCCATGCGTCGTAAAACATCCAACCTCACCGGGGCAAACCCCGCACTTTCAATGGTGGCGAGATCCCATCCGCTCCCCTTGACATACAGTATCTCCTGTTCTTCACCAAAAAGGTTGAGAGCTGAAGCCTTGACTGAAGTGTTGCCTCCGCCATGCAGCACCAGATCTTCATCTTTGCCGATCAGGCGTGAAGTGTAAGCACGCATCTGTACAGCATCGTTGCTAAATCGTGCAGCGTCGTGTTCATTCCATCTGCTTTTCATAATGGTGTATTACTTAGTGGGATTGCGCCGCGGATTCTGTCACAGTCAAATCCGGCCCGGATCCCGCAGCAAGATATTCTGTGACAACACCGGGTTTCTTTCTATTGAGCAGGCGCCACAGATTCTCAGAATCTTCACTGAAGATATATTCAGGCTGTGCTGGAATCACCTGCCAGTCATCTAAAGAAACTTCGAACTCAAGCTGACCGGGCCCCCAGCCCGCGTAGCCAAAAAAAACCCGAAGCGTGCTTTGGTCTCTATTTTGCAGAAAATCTTTGAGGATCTCATAGTCGGATCCCCAGTAAACGCCACTTATCACTCGCTGTCCGGCGGATTTTTCCGAGTCAGAATACACGTACATGATTTGCGCGGGCTGAACCGGTCCGCCAAAATACAAGGCGTGCGCTAGTCCCTGTATGTCGAGTTCGGGCAAGGCCTCGGTTACGGTTATTTCTGTTTTTTTATTAATGATAAATCCGAGTGCGCCCTGCGCAGAATGCTCTACCAGAAGAACTACGGATTGTTGAAATCTAGGATCTCTCATCTCCGGGGCGGCAACCAGAAACATTCCGGGGGCCGGCACAAATTCCATTGCATCCACGGCCTTACTACTGTCGGGCGCCCCCGTCATAGGCAGAAGAGCAAGTATAACGAGAGCTAGCATCGAGGCAGTTTGATGATTACAGCAGGTTAAACTCAGATAGAATCTAGGGTGCGGGGTCATTTTAAGCAGGTTGGCCGTAAAAAAGTACCATAGATTGTAAGCTCACCGCGCAACAGCCAAAACCATTCCGACAATTAATGCAAAAGTTATCAGTCTACGTCATTCTAGCAGGGATACTGCTGGTGTTAGCCAGCGGTATTCATGTGGCCTATACGCTGCAAAGAATGGCTTCGTTGGAACCATCCGTCCAGTTTGATTTGTTACCGGATTACCAGGTCAAGACCCAGCTGCTCGCGCAACCGCAAAACGAAATCATGCCTTCGATATATTTTGAGGTTGCCGAAGCTGATTTATGGTCTGAGGAATTGCGCTACGCTTACGCCTTTACCTCCGGAGACCAGTCATTGGCTAAAGGTTCTGGCGGCATCGGTCAGAATGAAGGGGGGAAAAACACGAAGGTCAGAAAACGGGGCCAGATCCTGCAAATTGAACGGTATCTCCCGACCCTAGGACCAAGGGGAAGCGATCGGGCAGTCTTGGTCGACATCGAGCTCGATCAGCCCAGCAACGGTGCCGAGGTGTTGCTTGCACAGGCAAGATTTTATTTGGATCCGCCCCAATTCAGGCTGTCTTTCTTAAGTCTTGTCCTGATGTGGACGCTGGGAATCCTGCTGGTACTGGTCGGTGCCCTGCGATGGGCTAACAGTGTAAAAAATGCGCCATCGCTTATCGCGTCTGGGGTAGATAGTGAGAGGGTTAGGCTATGGCGTATGTTTTGTCATTTGAGCGCACTGCTGGGCTATATTTTCCCTTTCGGCCACGTGCTTGGTCCGCTGGTTGTTTGGATGCTTCGGCGTGACCAGATCCCAGGTGTGGAAAAAGCGGGTCGAGAGTCACTCAATTTTCAACTAACAGTAACTGTCATGGGATTAATAGGGGTCATGCTCAGCGTAGTCTTCGTCGGTCTTGTTTTATTGTTTCTGCTTGTCGTTTTCCATTTTTGCATGACCCTCTATGCTTCCGTTCGCACACAAAAAGGAAAAGAATTTACATATCCACTGACTATACGCATCATTAACAGTTGATACGTATCATAGTTCGGAAAAAACTTTAGAGGCTGAGGATATGGTGGAGTCCAAGTCCTGGTCGGAGTGCGCTGATGAGACGAATCCAGCCTCGAAAGCCGAAGGAGCGAAATAGACGCCGGCGCGAAGCATGCCGTGAAAGAAAGCTTTGAATCTTTCCATGTTACAACCCATAACCTGATCGAATCGGCTTACCGTATCGTGCTCAGTAAAGAACAGTCCGAACATGGCCCCTACCTGCTGAACGCAGAGCGCGATGCCCTGGCGGTCGGCAGCCCGTTTCAGACCCTCAGTCAGATGGGTAGTCTTGTGCGTGACCTCGGTAAAAAAGCCGGGGGCAGATATCAGGTTCAAGGTTTCAAGGCCCGCCGCCATCGCCACCGGATTGCCGGACAGCGTTCCGGCCTGATACACCGGGCCATCCGGAGCGAGATGGTCCATGATATCATGGCGACCTCCGAACGCTCCCACGGGCATGCCACCACCAATCACCTTGCCGAACGTGGTTAGGTCCGGGTTGATCTCATACCGGCCCTGGGCGCCGGTTAAACCTACCCTAAATCCGGTCATCACTTCGTCAAACAGAAGCAGACTGTCGTATTGGCTACACAATTGACGCAGCGCTTGTAAAAAGCCGGGAACAGGCGGAACACAGTTCATATTACCCGCGACAGGCTCGACGATTACGGCGGCGATTTCTGCTCCTATTTTTTCAAAAAGCAGGCGCGCCTGCTCATCGTCGTTATAGGGTAGTGTTATTGTATGCTGCGCAAGATCAGCCGGTACCCCCGGAGATGTTGGCACGCCGAGGGTCAGCGCGCCAGAGCCCGCCTTAACCAGTAGACTATCGGCATGTCCATGATAGCAGCCCTCGAACTTCACAATCTTGTCACGACCGGTAAAACCCCGGGCTAGACGAATGGCGCTCATCGTCGCCTCCGTGCCTGAGCTGACCATGCGCACCTTATCGATAGAGGGGATTAGTTTGCATATTTTTTCAGCCAGTTTTGTTTCGATAAGCGTTGGTGCCCCGAAGCTCAGACCGTTTTCCACCGCCCGCTTTACCGTCTTGATTATCTGCGGGTGGGCATGGCCTAGAATCATCGGTCCCCAGGAACCTACGTAGTCAATGTACCGTCGGTCATCGATATCCCACAGGTATGGTCCCTGCGCGCGGCTGATGAATATTGGATCGCCGCCCACGCTGTTGAACGCCCGCACCGGGGAATTTACCCCGCCCGGGATGTATTCTTTAGCTGCTGTAAACGGGTTTTTCATCTAAGTCTCAGCTCCTGCATGGTCAAACAGTGTTGCCAGCTGTTTAGCCGCTTGGCAGACATCGCTCTGCGCAAATACAGCGCTGATGACGGCGAGCGCATCTGCCCCGGCAGAAATAAGTAGCGAGCCATTGGCTTGGTCGATCCCGCCAATTGCTACTACGGGTAAGGTCAATTCGCTTTTTGCAAGCGCAATCAGCCTGATCGGCGCTCTTACTGCGTCCGGTTTAACCGGTGACGTAAAGAAGCTGCCGAAGGCGACATAATCCGCCCCTTGCTTCGCGGCTCGACGCGCCAAATTTATGTCATCGTAGCAAGATACACCGATAATCTTGTTCCTGCCAATGGTTGCCCTGGCTTCTGCTAAGCCAGCATCGGAACGTCCGATATGAACCCCGTCGGCGTCTACTACGCTCGCCAGCTCAGGATCATCGTTAATGATTAAAGCAGCGTGATAGCGTTTGGTGATACTGCGCAATCGAATCGCGTCGTCAATATATGCGGACGAACGCGAGTCTTTTTGTCGATATTGTACGATGTTCGCGCCCCCCGCTACCGCCTGTTCGACCGCGTCGGCCAATGCATCACCGCGTGAGGCAGCATCGGTGATCACGTATAACCCTTTAATATTCACTCATATGCGCGGCCACATTTCGTCCGCCCGATGATGGAAGAGACGTTATAATAACCGTTTTTATAATCACCGGAGCCAAGAGCACCAGTGGAATACAGGACTTACATGTGCGTCATATGCGGGTTCATCTATGAGGAGGAAAAGGGCCTGCCGGAGGAGGGGTTTGCCCCTGGGACCAGATGGGAGGACATCCCGGAGACGTGGGTGTGCCCTGACTGTGACGCGACAAAAGAAGATTTCGAAATGGTCGAGATTTGAGCCACGTGGTATCGGCGCGGCTGGGGTGGTTGCTTAACCTGCTGATAACTATTCCTGAATCTCAGCCGCTGCTGCGGCATCGCCGCCAATTCTACGGAGCAGTCCTGCGGGTTGAAAAGTATAACGCGTCAGCTCGGCCCGGTCTGATCCAGTTCCGCGGTTTTTGTCCGGCGCCCCCGCTTTGCGCTGTTAACGCCGTACCGCTCCAGCTTATAGTGCAGGGTGTTAGGGCGTAATCCTAACATACGAGCGGTTTTTGATTTGTTCCCCTCGCATTTCTCCAGGGTTTGCATAATGATGCGCGACTCGAATTCTGCTACCAGTTCATCCAGTGATTGCTCTTGTTTGATCAGGTCCAGATTGTCAGTGGGGGAGAAATCTGGATTGTACTCGCCGTCTGCTGCGGTCTTTTTTACTAAAAATTCCACGGTGGCTCGCCGTAGACCCTGCAAAGTCCAGCCCGGCTCATGCAGCTGCAAAGAATTCACCTCTGCCCGGGTTAAACTTCTAAAGGCACATGCGCTGAAGTTGAGCAGCAGGGTATAATAATGCACCAGTAAAGGTATATCTTCACGTCGTTCATGCAGCCGTGGTACCTCTAAAGAAAAACCCTGCGTTAAGATCCGGATTCTCTCGTCCAAGTCTTCTAGCGCATCATAGTGGCAGCCAACGATCAAGCGGGCTGACGTCTGATCTCTGTTATGCATTAAACGCGCAATAGAGTTCTGCTCAGTGCTACCGTGGTGCTGTAAATCGATCAACGCGACCGTGTCACGCGCAGGTTTTGCCTGTTCCAGGTCTGCTCGGGTAGCGCGTACCACCTCACCCGCAGCGCCGGCATATTGATGCAGGTAGTGCACCGCTGACCAGGCCAGGCCGATATCGTCATAAACTAATAAAACAGGATCCCGCAGTTTCGCCAGCATCCGTAAATGCTGGATGAATGCGGTAAAAACCGACCCCACCCCAAGCAGGGGTTCTTCAGTCAGAGATGAGGAATACAGGTGACGCTGTAAATGCATCAGTGCATGGACCCGATTACACAGTAAATGCGGATGGGGATTACCTGGAACAACATCAACCAGTGCGTTATTCATCGTCGATTGCACCGCCTGCACGCAGGCTTTGACTTGGGGTCCATACAGCAGGGTGGGTGCGGGAAATTTTCGTCTGCAGAAACATTTGTTAAGCTTGGGGCTGCTGTCTATAGCGTGATAAACAACTATGCCGTGATTATTGGAGCGTTGAAATGCGACTGATCCGGGCCCAACGAAAGTCTCTGCCGCACGAAAAGTTTGCTTTAAAGCTGCGCAGGTAGTTTTATCGCGACCAAGATAAGTTACCGGGGTGGTCAGTAGCTGAGACGGAGACTGCGCGACCTGAGCAATACTTGTCTCATACGTTAAAATAGGTAAGTCGTTAGTGGGTAATTTTTTTTGCAGCGCGGCGATCTGATCTTGCAAAGTTTCATTGTGTACAGCGAGCGCACGCAACTGTTTATTGGCGGCGCGTAATTGTGAGCGAAGCGTAACAAAGCGGTCGATGAACAGCTCCGCCATTTTGCCAAAAAGCTCCTCTACCAGCTGGAAGTCCAGTGGCGAATGCACTTGTTCATTAAAACTGTCGCCGAGCAGCAACCATCCGGCAATGTTTTCGGAGTGCGGGTAAAAGGGAACTATGGCGGCAACGCCGTTAGACGCCATCGCCGCGTGCATGTGCGGGCTGCTCTCAGCTATTTCCTGGGCAACGACGATCTGGTCGATCTTGGCCAGCTCATCCGCGGGTAAGTTAGCCATCTTTCTGGCGGCATCACCTGCGAATAGCGGTTTGTTGGGACCGAGCAGTGCTACCGGACAGCGCAAGGTGTCAGATAACCGCTGCACGATTTGGCTGGCAGAGGGTAAGTCGGCTATTTCTGCTATAAGTCGTCGCACGCCGCGGTGGAACGCCGTTTTGCGGCGCCGTGTTTTGGACCACGGGATAAATATCTGTATGTTAAAAATACGGTGCTGATAAATCGCATAGGCAGACACCACAATAAAAAGGGTGATAGCAAAAGGCATGACTGTGGTCGCATTGGCCCATTTAATATCGACTTGAAGAAGTGATGACAGCGCTATTAATACGACCAGAACGGGGAACATGCCGGCCAGTAACAGAGCGTTTTTGGCCCTGCCTGCGGCCGTATCTTGGCGTAGTGATCCGTATGAAAATAAGCTCAATAACCCAATACTTATGCCAACGATATAGATTTCGAGCAGCCAGAAGAGGTAGCCGGGGACTTTGCTCAGCATATAATCCGTCGCCACCGCCCCGCGCAAAAGGCTGTCTGTAAAAAACAATAATAAAAACAGCATAAAGGCATACAGATAGACAAAGCATACCGACGCCAAGCTGGATTTTGGCCAGTGATTGTTAATTGATACGCAAACCGCAAGATGAAAAAACAGGCTTAACGCTGCTATCGATGTTGCGTAAAACAGCGTGAAAGAAAGTAACGACAAATTCCCCTGAGCAACGCTATAAACAATGTCAACCGCGGCCAGATCCTGAATCGCCAGGGCGAACAGAGCCCAGAGGAATAATCGCGTTTGCAGGTTGTGGGTGGGCGAAAGCCGCGCGTACGAAAATATTATTATCTTTACAGCAAGGGCGATGATAGCCGGCAGCGCAACGGGAAATGGGTTGAACTCCATGGCTGTTTCTATTCCTCTATTTCTATCTCCTTACAACCTGCAGCTAGTTTATCTTAAGCAATCAATATTGCCCAACCCCTGAATTCAAGGCAAAGAAAAGACGTCCTCAAAGGACGCCTTGCTGTTTTCCTTTATTAAACAGACCGCTCCTCCTGGTTGGAGGTTTACCGTCTATTTTCTGGCGTACTTCTGCTTGAATTTCCCGACGCGACCCTCGGTGTCCATAATTTTCTGCTTGCCTGTGTAGAACGGGTGGCAGGCGGAGCAAATCTCAACGTGCAGTTCTTGTCCCAGCGTCGAGCGTGTAACGAACGAGTTTCCACAGGCACACACAACTTTGATCTCTTGATATTTGGGATGGATATCAGCTTTCATGCTTAAGTTTCCGATTTTCCGTATTGCGCAAATGGACGCGGATGATAGGAGATTTTGAACGGTTAAATCAACCCCGCAATCTCAGCGTTTCATAGACTGGAAAAATTCCGCGTTGGTTTTTGTGGCGCGTAGTTTATCGAGAAGAAATTCAATAGCTTCAACGTCGTCCATTCCATGTAGCAGTTTTCGAAGCAGCCAGATTTTCTGCAATTCACTCGGGTCGGTAAGGAGTTCCTCGCGGCGGGTACTTGATCTGCCAATTATAATAGCCGGGTAAACACGCTTCTCGGAAATACGTCGGTCCAGGTGAATCTCCGAGTTGCCGGTTCCCTTGAACTCCTCGTAGATCACTTCGTCCATCTTGGAGCCGGTTTCGATCAATGCAGTGGCCAGGATGGTGAGACTTCCACCCTCCTCAATATTGCGCGCGGCACCAAAGAAGCGCTTGGGTTTCTGTAGAGCGTTGGCGTCAACGCCGCCAGTAAGCACCTTGCCCGATGCCGGCTGCACCGTATTGTAGGCCCGCGCCAGTCGCGTAATGGAATCAAGCAGAATAATAACATCCTTCTTGTGCTCTACCAGCCGCTTGGCTTTTTCGATCACCATCTCAGCTACTTGAACGTGTCGCGCCGCAGGTTCATCAAAGGTGGAGGAAATCACCTCCCCTCGAACAGATCGCTGCATTTCCGTTACTTCTTCAGGTCTTTCGTCTATTAACAAGACCATCAATACACAGTCAGCATGGTTGGCCGTTATCGAGTGTGCGATCTGCTGCAGCATCACGGTTTTACCGCTTTTAGGCGATGATACTAAAAGCCCGCGTTGACCCTTTCCAATAGGAGCAACGAGATCGATTACGCGTGCGGTGATATCCTCGGTCGCTCCGTTGCCCTGTTCGAGACGAATTCGCTCATCGGGATGCAGCGGAGTTAGATTTTCGAAAAGGATCTTGTTCTTCGCTTCATCCGGAGACTGGAAGTTAATGGTCTCTACTTTGAGCAGTGCGAAATAGCGTTCTGATTCTTTCGGTGGGCGAATTAAACCTGAAACCGTATCTCCGGTACGTAGGTTGAATCTGCGAATCTGGCTGGGGGAAACGTATATGTCATCCGGGCCGGCCAGGTAGGAACTGTCCGCGGAGCGGAGGAATCCGAAGCCGTCCTGTAAAATCTCCACGACTCCCTCTCCTATTATGTCCTCTCCCTTCTTGGCCTGTGCCTTTAAAATGGCGAAGATCTGATCCTGTTTACGCATCCGACCGACGCCGTCAAGATTCATCGAACGAGCCATCTCCGCCAGTTCTGTTGGCGGTTTCCTTTTAAGTTCTGCTAAGGATAGGGACATAGACTGTGGAACAGGGTTTGGGACACCATGTTGGCGTCTAGAGAGTTAGCTGGAAAGCGTTGTTGTGGCGAGAATAATAACCAGTATTTTATTAAGATAGCACGTGCTGAACATTAGGTCCAGCACCAGCGGAATAGGATTTAGGCAGGGTTTTGGCGGGTTACAGGTTGCCGTCGATAAAGGCAGTCAACTGCGATTTGGAGACTGCGCCGACTTTGGTTGCCTCAACGTTCCCGCCTTTAAACAACATCAGGGTGGGGATGCCACGAATGCCGTACTTCGGAGGGGTATTAGGATTGTCATCTATGTTCAGCTTGGCGACCGTGAGCTTGCCTGAATATTCAGACGCCACTTCTTCCAGCACTGGTGCTATCATCTTGCATGGCCCACACCACTCTGCCCAATAATCTACCAACACTGCACTATCATTTTGCAGTACGTCCTTTTCGAAACTGTCGTCAGTGACATGAACTATTTGCGACATAAAATGTATCTAACCTATACCTGTTGCAGTCGGGGTACAGATTCTAGCCCGCTCCTTAGCGTATTCCAATCGCTTTTTCCGGTGGGGGTTTCCTGACTTCTCTGCTATGCTTGCAGCACCTAATTTATGAGTGACAAACATCTTACAGAACAACGCTTTATAGATCTTGATCTGCCCCCTCCATTGTTGCAGGGAGTTCAGCGGGCTGGTTTCGAGTTCCTCACACCAATTCAAGCGCTGGTCTTACCCCGACTTTTGCAGCAGTGTGACGTAGCGGGCCAGGCGCAGACCGGCACCGGGAAAACGGCGGCATTTTTGATCGCCGTGTTTGCCAGGCTGCTGCGCAGTGAGCAACCACCTGCGGCGTCTCAACCGCGCGCGTTGATTTTAGCCCCGACCCGGGAACTGGCTATTCAGATCTACAAAGACGCACAGACGCTGGGATTCCATTTGCCTTTCCGGCTGACCCTAGCCTACGGCGGTACAGGCTATGCATCGCAGCGGCGTGAGCTCGAAAGCGGAACCGATGTCTTGATCGGCACTCCGGGTAGGATCATTGATTACTTCAAGCAGGGAATTTTTTCCCTGCATGCGATAACAGCGATGGTGCTGGATGAAGCGGACCGGATGTTTGATCTAGGCTTTATCAAGGACATACGATATCTGCTCAGACGAATGCCGGCACCGCAAAAACGTTTGAATATGCTGTTCTCGGCGACTCTGTCACTGCGGGTAAATGAGCTTGCCTACGAGCACATGAACAATCCTCAAACGATAAAAGTAGAGTCCAAGTTCCTCACCGTAGATGCGGTAGATCAGAGGGTTTATTTTCCAGCCAATGAAGAAAAAGTCCCTTTGTTGATAGGGCTTTTGCAAGAATTCGACCCCACGCGCACGCTAGTATTCAGCAATACCAAGCAAACCGCAGAATCACTGGGCTCGTGGTTGACAGCGAACGGCTACTCTGCGGGAGTGTTATCCGGCGACGTGCCGCAAAAAAAGCGGGAACAACTGCTGAAGAAGTTCAAGCAGGGCGATATAGCACTGTTGGTGGCTACGGATGTGGCCGCGCGTGGACTGCACATTCCAGATGTCAGTCACGTTATCAACTTTGATTTACCGCAAGATCCGGAGGATTATGTTCATCGCATAGGTCGAACCGCTCGTGCTGGTGCCAATGGAGACGCTATAAGCTTTGCTTGCGAGACCCATGCTTTCTCTTTGTCAGATATTGAGCAATACATTGGACACAAGATCAAGGTTGCAAACTTTGATGCACGCGCGCTGCCCCAGCTGCCTTCACCCCACCTGTCCAAACCATCGCCGAGAAGAAAGCCTGCGCCCAGGGGCGCTCGCAGCAGCGCCCCAAAAGACAAATACCTTTCCCGGAAAACGGGTAAAAGCGCCAACCAGCCATCCCACCGTGGTGCTGAGCGGAGCTTACCTCAAAAAACTACAGCGGAGTCACCAGAAGTTACTGCCGATAATCGCGCGGGCCATGAAGCCCCGGCGGACGAAGAAGCCGTGCGCCAGCGGGGATCAAAGGGCAGACAGCGGGAGACTCCCGCCATCGGTTAGCCGCGCTTCTTTCCCGCCTTAGCCAGATATGGTCAGGGACACCAGTCCGAAGGTTGGCCTGATTTTAGGTGGAGGAGGTGCCCGCGCTGCCTATCAAGTAGGCGTATTGAAAGCCGTGGCCGACATTGTTGCAGACAGCATCAACAACCCTTTTCCGATCATATGTGGAACATCCGCGGGGTCGATTAACGCGGCGGTGCTGGCGGCGTCAGCGCTTAACTTTAAAGAGGGGGTCAGTCGACTGGTCGGAGTATGGGAAAATTTTGAGATAGAAAAAGTATTCCGCGCAGACGTGTGGAGTGCGCTGTCTCGCGGCAGTCGCCTGCTCCTGACCATGACCACTGGGGGGTTTACTCGAGCCGTTCCACCCTCGCTGCTGGACAATACGCCCCTGCGTGAGTTACTCGAGCGGCACGTGTCTTTTGAGCGTATTGACCAGGCGGTGGACCGCGGAGAGATGCGGGCATTGTGTGTGACTGCCTGCAGCTATCAGACAGGGCGATCGGTATCGTTTTACAGGGGGGCAGACGATCTCATTCCCTGGTCCCGCGCCAGACGACTGGGAAAGCGCGCGCGTATCCACCTTGACCATCTGATGGCGTCATCCTCCATTCCGAT
>JAHEKE010000080.1 GCA_024638505.1 Gammaproteobacteria bacterium
TTCCGACGCTACTGGGCCTGGAGAAGTCAAAGACAGGGTGGCCGTCCCCGCATCGATCCAGAGACACACAAGCTCATTCGCAGTATGTCTATGGCGAACCCGTTCTGGGGTGCACCTCGACTCCATGGTGAGCTGTTAAAACTGGGGATAAACGTCTCGCAGGCCGCGGGCTCCAAATATATGAAGCGTGGACACAAACCACCTGCGCAGACATGGAGAACGTTCCTAAGCAATCATGCCAAGGATATCGCAGCAATAGACTTCTTTACGGTGCCAACGTCAACGTTTCGCATTCTGTATGTCCTTGCGATCTTGAGTCACGAGCGCCGCCATATCGTTCATTTCAACGAGGCGGAACATCCCACAGATCAGTGGCTCGCTCAACAGCTCGTTAAGGCGTTTCCGTTCGACACTGCACAGCGTTACCTCGTGCGCGATCGAGATCGAAAGTATGGCTCACGTTATGCAGCTCGGGTGGAAAGTTTGGGTATCGACGAAGTTTTAATTGCACCCCGATCTCCCTGGCAGAATCCATATGTTGAGCGCGTCATTGGATCTATCCGACGAGATATCCTAGATCATGTCATCATCCTGAACGAACGCCATCTGGGTAGATTGCTTCGCGAGTATGCTGCCTACTACGACAACTGTCGAACACATTATGTCCTTGAATAAAGATCCGCGCGTGCATCGGGCAGTGGAGCCACCCGAAACCGGTAATATTGTGGCGTTCTTACATATGGAAGGCCTTCATCATCGGTATATGCGGATAGCGGCTTGAATGGAGCAATCGATAAACAGGTAAGTGAAAATTAACGTTTTAGTTTTTAGAAGGTACAGCGTTATTTCGCCTCCTCTGACAATAACTCGCAGCCAAATCGACGAGATGATGAGTATCCTGCACAACGGAATCGAAATGGCGATGGAGGATGTTCGTAAAGAAAGGCATCTGGAACGGCTGACCAACCACTGACTGCGACGCCGGCGCTCACCGGCGAAGATCGGCCCGGTGATGGCGCCCGACCGCCCCTTTGACGTGTTTTGCAATCAAATCAACACTTAACACGCTCCATATTCGGATCGAACATGGGCTTTAGCGAAGCCCGGGCCTTTATCCGTTCGCCCGCGATGTCGATCTCCCAATCTCCCTTGGCCACAATTTCCGCTGTCAGCGGCCTATCAATGCCGGCAAAGCCGATGCCTACGGCTCCGCCCAGAGTATGCCCATAGCCGCCGATCTGCAGATATCCGACGGCTTGGCCGTTCAGGTAGATTAGTTCGTTTCCATAGAGCAGTGGTTTAGGATCTTGCAGGAGAAATTGGAGCATGCGATTCTGCGGTGTGCCTTGGGCCTTGATCGTCGCCAGAGCATCACGACCGATGAAACTGCCCTCTTTATCTAGTTTCACGGCGAAACCCAGCCCGGCCTCGATCGGGTTGTCCGAGTTGTCCACATCAACCCCGAAATCGCGATAGGCTTTTTCAAGCCGTAGTGAATTGAGCGTCTGCATCCCAGCATGACGCAAGCCGAATTCCCGACCCGCTTCGATCAATTGATCATAGACCTGTATGGCATGAATGGTGGGAACGTGAAGCTCCCAGCCCAGCTCTCCCACATAGGTTATGCGGATGGCGAGTAAAGTGGCATACCCGATGTCGATTTCTTTAGCCGCAAGAAAGGGAAACGCCTCGTTGCTCATGTCGGCGAATGTCACCTTTTGCATCAGATCACGCGCTTTAGGGCCATGGATATTGATCTGAGTCGTAGCCGATGTCGTATCAAGGATCGTAACGAAATCGTCGGCGCGCAACTGGCGGCGCATGCGCATCTCTGTGTGGCCGGGGGCGTTCTCACCGCAAACGACCAGGAATTTATCCGGTGCAAGACGCGTGACGGTCAGGTCAGCCTCGAATCCGCCCTTTTCGTTGACCCATTGGGTGTAAACGATGTTGCCCGGCGCTACGTCGACCTGGTTACAGCTGAGCCGGTTTAGAAGTGCGCAGGCGTCTCGCCCCTGTACCATAAATTTGGACATTAGTGACATGTCCATCAGGACCACATCTTCGCGCGCCGCCCTATGCTCCTCGGCGTGCCAATCCCACCAGTTTTGGCGAAACCAGCTGTAGGCATCAACCGTCGCCTGTTCCGGTGTCGGGGCAAACCAGTCCGCCATTTCCCAACCATGCCCTTCGGTAAAGAAGGCGCCGGCCGCCAGCAGTCGATCATGTAACACTGAGCGTTTCACATTGCGAGCGGTCTGCGCTGCATCATTGTGATAGTGCTGCCCAAACAGTCGGCCCAGCAACTCCGGGGTTCTATCGCGGCGAAAGGCTCGTGTGCTCTCGCATTTCGTAAATCGATTAACGTTGATGCCCGTCACGTCGATCGGCGGCAACCCGTCCACGATCCAGTGTGCCAGAACGTTGCCAATACCAGCGCCATTCAGGATCCCAAGTGAATTCAGGCCCGCAGCCACAAAGCAATTGCGTAATTCCGGGGTTTCCCCGACCAATGGCGCAAGATCCGGAGTAAAACTTTCCGGCCCGCAGAACAACTTTCTAACACCGTAATCGAGTGCAGACGGCACACGGCTATAGGCTTTTTCGAGATAAGGCGCGACCCGGTCCCAATCCGGGTTGATCTCGCCAAACGCAAAAACAGCAGGAATTTGGTCCAGGTTCCAGGTTGCACCAACCGGTTCAAAAAGCCCCAGCATCAGCCCACCGACCTCTTCGCGATAGTACGTATAGGTAGAGGGATCCTCTAGCACCGGCAAGTCGCGGGAAAGCCCGTCTATATTCTCCGTGATTAAATAATAGTGCTCGGCCGCCTGCAGCGGCAGATTGATGCCCGCCTTGGCCCCCAGCTGCCGCGACCACATGCCCCCGCAGATGACGACATTTTCCGCGGTGATTGGGTCGCCTGTTTCTGTCCGCACACCGATTGCGGTACCATTTTTGTTGGTAATTTCGACGACTCTGACACCTTCATAAATCCGTGCACCACCCATGCGCGCACCCTTGGCGAGCGACATGGTCACATCCACTGGATTTGCACGGCCATCCTCCGGGATATAGTAGGCGGCAAGCACGTCACCCAGATCGCCGATTGGGAACAACTCCTGCGCTTCTCGGGTTGAAATTTCATGGATGCCGATTCCATGATGATTCATGAACGGGACCAGTCGGCGCATTTCGTGAACACGCTCTTCGTTACTGGCGATCTGCAAATAACCCACATCCCGAAAGCCTGTGGAAATACCGGTCTCCTTTTCCAAGTTCGCATAAAGAGCGCGACCATGGGTATATATTTCGCACTCTGCCTCGGATTTCAACAAGCCTGCAACGATCAGTCCCGCCGCATGCCATGTGGTGCCCGAGGTCAATTGCCCTTGTTCCACGATAACGACATCGCTCATGCCCAGCTTGGTTAGATGATATGCCGTGTTACAGCCGATTGAGCCACCGCCGATAATCACCGTCTGCGCATGGGTTGGGAGTGATTCAGCCATGGTTTATGTCCTCGTGGTGGTTTAGTAAACGCTGTCGGGATCGAACCGCTTGTCCCTGCGATAGTTATCTGTATATTGGCGACATAGACGGCTCATCATCGCGATTTACTTTCTTTACAGCAACAGAGCATCGCACGGCTCTAAATTTTACTACACAGCCTAGCAATCAGTAGCCTGGCTGAATCACAGCGGCAGATTTGCTCGAACGCAGGTTCAGCACAAAGGCGTTCATCATGTTTCGCGGCCAAACATCCGGAAGACCCGTTCAAACCTCGTCGACGCCAACCATTGCCCGCCCTAATTAAACGCGTCAAGTCGTCGGGCTATGACCTGCAAGGGCTCCACTTCGTCGTGATCATTCACGGTAGCTCGGCCAAGAGATTTATCCGTTAAAACTCGATCATGTCGAATCTGCTAAACAGCCTGCCCAACCCGCCACCCTTCGTGTCGAATATATAGGCACGGCAGGTTGCGGCGCAGGCATTCGGCCTGATCGGCGACGTCAGTTTGAGGGTTCGCGCCTTCCAATATCTTCAAGGGATGGTGTTGCGGAATGCCCCGGGGGAAGCCCACCTGATGAAAAACGTAGGGCGGATGCTGGGGCGATTGAACAAAACGCTAAGGGGCTTCTTTCATCCCGCGGCTGACCACGCCCTGGCGTGGGACCTCAAGCGATTCGAACAGCTTGCGTACTTATCTTCGCTCATTCGCGATCCATCGGAGCGAACAGAACCTAGGCAAGACGATACAGTAGGAGAACGTCCGCGTGGTCTTCGTGCCGACATACAGCACATGGAGGTCTACCCTCCTTGGATAAGCGCGTCGGGGATCAGACAGAACTCGCTCCAGCTTGCGCATTCGTCCCGAACATCAGGTGTGCAGACTTGGCGAGAAAGCAGTAGAATCAACGGTTCATTCATGAGCATAAACACTATTAAGATCCGGAGGAGGAACCATGAAGATGCCTCACAAAGAATCAAGACGTAAGCTTGATGAGTCGGTGGCAGGCCTTTTCGAGGAACGGATATCCCGGCGAGACTTCGTGCGCAAAGCCACCGCGCTCGGCGTATCCGCGGTGCTGCTTACAGACATACTGGCACTGCATAAACGAGCGTACGCCGCGGAAAGTGTATCCGCGGAAACCCTGGAGAAGATCCAAAAAGAGGGAGGAGAATTATTCGTCTACAACTGGGAAGAGTACATCCATCCCGACACCATTCCCAACTTCGAAAAGGAGTTCAACGTAAAGGTGACTTACGATACTTTCCCTGGAAATGAAGCGCTGCTGGCCAAAATGCAGGCAGGCGGCGCCCAGTACGACGTGGTGTTTCCCACGCACAACTTCGTACCAATTCACGTCGCCCAGGGTCTTCTGGCTCCGCTCAACCACGAGAACCTTCCACTCCTGAAAAACGTTACGCCCAAATTTCTGGATACCTCGTTCGACCCAGGAAACCAATACACTATCCCCTACCTCTGGGGCATGACCGCATTAGCGCACAATACGAAATACACCAAAGACGATCCCAACATGGGCAGCTGGGCGCTCATGTTCGAAAGCGGGCCCGCACGCTATTCAGGGCGGCTCGGATTCACGGACGAGAGGGAGGAAGTGATCGCCACCGCCCTCGCGTATATGGGTTACTCGGTCAATTCCCGCAACAAGGACGAGCTGCTGGAAGCCGGCGAACTGCTGATTAAAACCAAACCTCACGTCAAGGCGTTTTACCCCGGAGCTCAGGAAACAAAGGCCCTGATACAGGAAGACATCGTAGTCGGCCACGAGTGGAACGGGGAAGTCGTCAAGGCGCACAGGGAAAACCCGGCGGTGGAGTGGCTGTTGCCCAAAGAGGGCGGTACCGCGTGGTTCGATAATATCGCGGTCCCCAAGGGCGCACCTCACAAGTTCACCGCCGAAGCATTCCTGAACTACTTGCTCAGACCCGACGTCGCCACCGCGAACTCCGACGAGGGGGGGTACGCCACCACCAACAAGGCGGCAGTGGATAAGTACGTACCCAGTGAAATGGCTCAGGATCCGGCGGTCTATCCTACCGACAGCGACCTCGCGAGACTCGAGTTTCTGGCTGTCATTCCAGATGATATCCTGCCGGTATACGATGATATATGGACCCGTCTGCTGGCGGCATAACCGAGTACCTCTGACACGACGGCCGTGAAAGCGGCGCCGCCACCGGTCTGCATCGTACGCTTGGCGCGAAGGCCATCTGCAGAGCACACGGGTCGGCCTGAAGCCCTATTCGTGCCATCCTCGATGCGGTGGTTACTCCGTTCTCCACATCCGGCGGCGCGCCCGTGAACGGAAAATAACTTTGTCATTGACGAAGGAAAAGTCAGGACCACACGTCCCCTTTGTCAATTAGCCGGGAGTTGTTTTGAATACGTTGCGCCAATCCGTGCTTCAGTTTTTTCGGCACCACCCCGTATTGAGGACATGGGCGGTGCTGAGTCCGGCGGCATTGTGGCTGCTTCTGTTTACGCTCATCCCGATCGGAGTTGCCGTCTATTACAGCTTTCTCACTCGTGGCCCCTGGGGCACGATCGTCTACGAGTTCACCTTCGACAGTTACCGTCAGGTGCTGGATCCACTGTTTCTGGAGATATTCGCCCGGTCTCTCAAACTCGCGATGCTGACCGTCGCGGCCTGCCTCGTCGGCGGCTACGCGGTCGCCTACTGGATTGCGCTGTATGGCGGCAGGCACAAGAACCTTCTGCTCTTTCTGGTAATCCTCCCCTTCTGGACCAGCCCACTGGTGAGGGTTTACAGCTGGATGATCATTCTGTCGGATCACGGATTGGTGAATACGTTTCTCGGCACCACCGGCCTGATTGACTCGCCGGTGCCGCTGCTGCACAACGAAACCGCGGTTCTCATCGGCCTCATCTATACCTACGTTCCGTTCATGATACTCCCCCTTTACGCCTCGCTGGAGAGGCTCGACCGGTCGGTGCTGGAAGCGGCTTCGGACCTTGGGGCCACCGCCACCGAGCGCTTCTTCAAAATCACTTTGCCGCTTACGAAGGGAGGCATGCTGGCCGGCTCGGTGCTGGTGTTCGCTCCGGCAATCGGCGAGTTCATAATTCCCGAACTCCTAGGGGGCGCCAAGGGCATGATGATCGGCAAGTTCATCTCGCTGAAGTTTCTCGGGCTCCGGCACTGGCCGTTGGGGTCGGCGTACTCGTTACTGCTTCTGACCATGGTCCTGCTCCTGCTTTACCTGTACATGCGTGCGGGGGGCGGGAAAGAGGCATTTCAGGAGCGGCAATGAAAGGAAAATCCCCACCGCTGCTGAGGGTGCTTTGCATCATCCTGTTCGCATTCATGTACGGGCCTTTGCTGGTGCTCATAGCGTTCTCCTTCACCCCCACCGAGTACGGCATCGGCTGGGAGGGCTTCACGTTGAAGTGGTACCAAGAGGTATTCACGAACAATAACATTCTGAACGCGCTGAACGTCAGCCTCATGGTGGCCATTCCGTGCGTGCTGATTTCAACTGCAATCGGGACGTTAACTGCTTTTATTATCTACCGGTCTCGGTTCTTCGGCCGGGGTTTGTTTCAGGGGATTCTTTATATCCCACTGATCATGCCGGATCTCGTCATGGGGGTGACGCTGTTGCTGCTTTTTACTTTTATCGGCCTTTCGCTCGGCATCATGACGATTCTTTTTGCACACGTATCGTTCTCGATCCCGCTGGCCACTCTAGTCATCATCGGACGCATGCAGCGAATCGATCGCAGACTCGAGGAGGCCGCGATGGATCTCGGCGCCGACGAATGGACGACCATGCGTAAAGTGACCCTGCCCTTGTTGATGCCGGGCATTCTCGCCGCCGCCCTGCTGGTTTTTCCCTGGTCGTTCAATGATTTCGTGATTACCTACTTCGTCTCCGGGGTAGGGTCTTCGACCCTTCCCATACGCGTGTACTCAATGATCCGGCTGGGGGTATCCCCAATGGTCAATGCCCTGGGTACTCTGATCGTGGTCGTTCCGCTTATCCTGGTCGTGTTTGGTATGCTCATGGAGAAACGACGGGTATGACCGAGCAGGCAGCAAGTGTTGAGCTGAGAAGGGTTGTCAAGCAGTTCGGCGGCGTCGTCGCGGTGAACAGCCTCGACCTCGTGATCGGCGAAGGGGAATTCTTCTCCCTGCTCGGACCCAGCGGGTGCGGGAAGACGACCACCCTGAGGCTGATCGGCGGACTGGAACAGCCCGACAGCGGTGAAATATTCATCGGCGGGGAACTCGTCAACGACCGCCCGGCCTACGCCCGAAGCTCGAACATCGTATTCCAGAACTATGCGCTCTTTCCCCACCTGAACATCGAAGACAACATCGCGTTCGGGCTGCGCCTGCGCTCCCGGCGCACGCCCGAAGAGAAAGTTAAAACGCTGGTGAGCGAGGCGCTCAGCCTGGTCCATCTCGAAGGGTACGGCAAGCGACGCCCTGATGAGCTGAGTGGCGGTCAGCAGCAGCGGGTAGCGCTGGCTCGTGCGCTCGTGCTGCGCCCCAAGGTCCTGCTCCTCGACGAACCGTTGGGCGCACTCGACCGCAAGCTGAGAAAAGCAATGCAGATAGAGCTCCGCCGGATCCAGCACGAGATCAATATCACCTTCGTCTACGTCACGCACGACCAGGATGAGGCGATGAGCATGTCAGATCGCGTCGCCGTCATGCGGGACGGAAACCTCGAACAGGTCGGCACGCCGCAAGAGATCTTTCAGACGCCTCGTACACAATTTACGGCGGATTTCATGGGGGCCTCCAACATCTTCTCGGGCACCGTGGTCGAATCCCCGCCCGGGGATTCGACGCAGGAAGGCGACCGAATCGTGTGTATTCGCGTCGAAGATGACCTGGCGATAACCGGCCGCAACGACAAAGGCATTCAGCCGGGCGCATCGATACACTTTTCCATTCGACCTGAAGACGTTCGCGTGTTGCCTGTGGGGAATGACTTTGAAGGCGACAACAAGTTCGAAGGAACGGTCGTCGAAAGAATCTATCTGGGTGACGTAACCGAGCTGGACATCGCACTGTCTGAAA
>JAHEKE010000034.1:0-20568 GCA_024638505.1 Gammaproteobacteria bacterium
TTGTGTCTTCATACCGGTAATACATATCCCGCGGGGTAACTGACAGGCGGTAGTCGCTGGTCGGCGTGATTCCGTTGAACACAAATTCGCCGTAAGCGTTGCTGGTAGCCGTTTGCTGTTGGTTCAACGAGGCGGAATAAAGCTTCAGGCTCTGTCCGGTGATAACATCACCTGCCTCGTCCTTGATGGTTCCCCATAGCGTGGCCCGGGTGAGGCCTGAGGATGCGGCAGGCACCTGATTTTCGCCCGCTTGGAGCGTATTGTGCTGCGCCGCGGACGCAGCGAGGCGGCGGGAGACGGTGCCCTGCGCTGCGGCGGGTACCACCCCAGGCGTGCCCGAGCCCGCGCGCCGGACACCAAGAGATTCCGCTTCACCGAGCCAGAGGTAGCCGACCGACACCCCTAAGCTGATTCCCACGGCACATAGGAACAAAGCCTGTTTCATGGGCAAGCCTTCAGGTCTAGATGATGCGCTGTATGTCACCCACCCTATCTTGTGCGCTGCGTCGCTGCAATTCAGCCTGCGGCACCGGCACGTCCAATCCTCTCTGTACCGCCGGACGCTCGAGCAACAGATGAAACCAGCGCCAGAGGTTGGGCAGGTCATCAATCGCCACGCCGGCCCATTCATATTGGCGTACCCAGGGAAACGCAGCAAAGTCGGCAATTGAAAGATCGTCAACCAGGAATTCTCGAGAATCAAGTTGGCGATCCAGCACTTCGTACAACCTTCTCGTTTCGTTTTGGTAGCGTCCGATGGCGTAAGGAATCTTGTCTGGCGCGTAGCGGTAAAACACGTGAGCCTGTCCCTGCATCGGGCCGAGCCCTCCGGTTTGAAACATCAGCCATTGCAGCACGCGAGAGCGCTGCTTTTGCTCCGCCGGCAGAAACCGGCCGACGAGCTCGGCCAGGTAAAGTAGAATCGCACCGGATTCAAATACCACGAAATCGTCGTTGGCGTGATCGACGATAACGGGAATACGCCCATTGGGATTCAATCGTAAAAACCAGCTTTGCTTCTGCTCCTTCGAGCCCAGCCTAATGCGGTGGAAGGTGTACGGTATCGCGCATTCTTCCAACATAATGGACACTTTGTAGCCGTTTGGCGTCGCCGATGTAAACAGCTCAATCACCGCTCATACCAGAACCATGAGGAACTTGTGAGAAAGATTATGGCCCGGCAGCCGGGGCCGCTGAAGAAGCAGCACCGGCACCAGTGCCCAATGCCCCACTTGGTGGAAGCGGTGCCCCAGAGGCGGGTTTAGCAGCCGCGGCGGGAGCCGCACCGGGCAAGGCTGCGGCGAATCGCGCAGCGTCGTTGGCGGCATTGTCAGCAGCTTCAGAGGCCTCGGCAGACGTGTCGGCGGCGTCGACGGCGTCTTCGGCGGCGGCTTTAATTTCCGATCGCGTGCCGGCTCCCCGTGACAGATCGACCGCCTTCTGCGCTGCTTCTGCCGCCTCCTCGGTTTGGCGGGCAGTGACATTGGTGTTCCTGGCCGCACGGTTGGTCGTGGCGGTGACTTGGGGGCTGGTAGCAGAATTCGCAGCTTGTGCGGCGTCCTGTGCGGCTTCTGTGGCAATATCGGCAAATTCAGTCGCGCGTTTCGCCGCTGCTTCGGCAGCAGCCTCCAGACGCTCTCTGGCGGCCCCGCTCGTGTTGTTTGCCAGCTCGACGGCGGCACGTGCAGCCTCAGCGGCAGCATTGGCAGAGTTCCCTGCAGCCCCCGCCGCGTCGGTCGCTTCTACCGCTGCGCCCAGATCCTGCGGCGGCGTCAGCGGATTAGGTGAAGTTATGAGGATGGTAGTGGCTTCGGCGCTGTCAGTGGCCGTCTGCGCAGCTGCTTCAGCCGCGTCGGCCGCTTTGTCGGCGGCTTTAACCGCTTCATTGATCGCATCCTGCGACGCACCCTGTTTGGACAGCTCGACCGCCCTCTGCGTCAGCCGAGCCGCCTCAGCCGCTTGTTCGCCAGCCTGATTGGTAGCCAAAGAAGTGCCCTCGGTATTGCTTCTGATTCTGGGACTGGGCGCCTGGCCGGCGGCATCCAGGGTTTGCTTGGCAACTCCACCGGCTTCGATGGCGGCTTCTGTAGCAGCATTGGCGGCGGTCTCGGCCGTAGCTTCAGCCTTGGTTCTGGCCACGCCGCTCAAATTTTTTATGAGTTCGGCGGCGGCATCGGCCGCCCCGCGCGCCCGGGTGGCGGCCTCTACTGCGGTATCCGCGGCTTGATTGCCGGTTGAGGCCGCTACAATATCTTGCGATAGGTCGGCTATCCCCGCCCGGTTGTTGGGCTGCAAATCCGGTGCGCCGGATGGGCTTCCCTGGCCGGCAGCTGCATTGGCCTCAGGGATCTCGCTGCTCATTACGTTGGTGTCCGGATCGAGCGTTTTTTCTTCCACCACTTTACACTTGCCCTCTTTGAATGGCGTATTTTGATAGATCGGATCACCGCCGAGCGTGGGGATGCACATGAACACCGTATCCAGGGCGTGTGCCGGTTGGAAAACGATTAAGCTAAGGGGTAGAAAGTAAGTAGTCAGTTTATGCATGATTTTAGGCTCCTCCTTACCATTTTAGCCCTTTATCTACAAAGCAAAAAGGTTTGACTCCCTTGATGGGCGGTTCTAAGCCGCTACAATACGCCGCCTATGATGAATAAGCGCTACAATCCGGCCGAGGTCGAACGCTCAGTGCAGGACTACTGGGAACACAATCAGAGTTTCCGGGTGACTGAGGACCCGAAGCGCGAGAAGTTTTACTGCCTGTCCATGTTTCCCTACCCCTCGGGCAAGCTGCATATGGGACACGTCCGCAACTACACCATTGGCGACGTGATTTCCCGCTATCAGCGCATGCAGGGTAAGAACGTGCTGCAGCCTATGGGTTGGGATGCGTTTGGCCTGCCGGCGGAAAACGCCGCGATACAGAACAATGTCCCGCCGGCAAAATGGACCTACGAAAATATCGAAGCCATGCGAGTGCAGTTGAAGCTTTTGGGCTATGGCTACGACTGGAGTCGCGAATTCGCCACCTGCACGCCTGAATACTATCGATGGGAACAGTGGTTCTTCACTACCCTGGTAGATAAAGGGCTGGCCTATAAAAAGATGGCGGTGGTGAACTGGGATCCGGTAGAACAGACGGTGCTGGCTAATGAGCAGGTAGACAGCGATGGTCGGGGCTGGCGGTCTGGGGCTTTGGTGGAAAGACGTGAAATCCCGCAGTGGTTTTTGAAGATCACCGACTATGCGCAGGAGTTGCTGGATGATTTGGATGCTCTGGACAACTGGCCGGAGCCGGTCAAGACCATGCAGCGCAACTGGATAGGTCGGTCCGAAGGCGTCGAGTTTTCCCTTGCGCTGGCGGGCAGTGAAAAGGATATCAGGGTGTACACCACGCGACCGGATACCATTATGGGTATCACCTACGCAGCGGTGTCAGCCGAGCACCCGTTGACCCTAGCAGCAGCGCAGTCGAACGCAGAACTGGCGGCATTCGTAGAAGAGTGCAGGAAAACCAATACTGCCGAAGCCTCCATCGAAAAACTGGAAAAAAAAGGCATGCCTATCGGTGTCGATGTAATTCATCCCGTCAGCGGTGAGAGGCTGCAGCTGTGGGCGGCAAATTTTGTACTCATGGGGTACGGTACCGGCGCCATCATGTGCGTGCCGGGACACGACCAGCGCGATTGGGAGTTCGCTAAAAAGTACGGTATCGATATTCGACAGGTTATCAGGCCCGGCGACGGCTCTGCCATAGACCTGTCACAGGGCGCCTTCGTTGACTACGGCATGACCTGTAACTCCGGGCAGTTTGACGATCTCGACTTCGATGCAGCGTTTACCGCGGTGGCCGATTATCTTAAGGCCCGGGGTCTGGGTGAACGCCGTGTCAACTTCAGGATCAGAGACTGGGGCGTGTCCCGCCAGCGCTATTGGGGATGCCCCATACCGATCATCTATGACGATGAAGAAAACGTATACGTTGTGCCGGCGGAGGATCTGCCGGTCACCCTGCCTGAAGACGTCGCCTTTGAGGGAGTCAAGTCACCTATCAAGGATGACCCCGGCTTCTTTCGCACAACGGTTCCCGGTGGCACCGAGCCGGGCACGCGGGAAACGGATACCTTCGATACCTTTTTCGAATCATCCTGGTATTTCGCCAGATTCTGCTGTCCGGACAGCGATCAGGCCATGTTGGATGAACGCGCCAACTATTGGCTGCCCGTGGATCAATATGTGGGCGGTATTGAACATGCTGTACTGCATCTTTTATACGCACGATTTTTTCAAAAATTGTTGCGCGATGAAGGTTTGGTCAATTCCGGCGAGCCCTTCATCAACCTGTTGACCCAGGGAATGTTGCTTAAGGACGGCGCAAAAATGTCGAAGTCGAAAGGCAACACGGTTGATCCGCAGTCGATGATCGACCAGTACGGTGCCGATACGGTGCGTTTGTTCATGATGTTCGCTTCACCCCCAGAACAATCTCTTGAGTGGAATGATGATGCTGTTGCCGGTGCCCATCGATACTTGAAGCGGCTGTGGGTTTTGTTTGGGCGATATGCTGACCGGGTCCGTCATGCCGGTGATGTATCTTATTCTGACCTGCCTGCTCCGCTGGTCGAGTTAAGGGCACAGTTACACACGGCGCTGACAAAAATAAATGCGGACTATCAACGCAAACGCTACAACACGGTCATCGCTGCGTGTATGGAGCTTACCAATGCAGTTGAGCGCTTCGACTGGGATGAGCACGGCGGAGCAGGAAACACCGTGTTGCGGGAAGTTCTCCTTACATTGGTCAAGGTGCTGGCGCCAGTGGTGCCGCATATCACGCACGTCCTGTGGCAAGAGGTTGGCGCCGAGGGCGAGCTATTGGATACGCCATGGCCGCAGGCGGACGCGCAGGCTACGGTTCGTGATGTGCTTGACCTGGTGGTTCAGGTCAACGGTAAGCTACGGGGGCAGATTCAGGTGCCGACTGACGCCAATGAAGACAGCATCAGAGAAGCCGCACTAGCCCACCCTAAAGTCGCACATCATGTCGGCGGCAAGCGGGTGCGTAAGATGATAGTTGTGCCGCAACGCTTGGTAAATATAGTAGTGGGATGAGGGCGGGATGTTTATAATCGAGGGACGATCCACGCCGGTGATATGGCCGTGTTAAACTCGGAAAATAAAATGAAGATTCGCTGCTTACTGGTTTCTGCCCTGTTCTGCACGGTCACCGCTTGCGGATTCCATTTGCGCGGGCAGATTGCCGTGCCCGAAAGTATAAGCGTACTTGCGGTTCAATCTAATGATAGGGAACTGTACCGGAGCTTGGTAGAGGCACTCGATTTCAGCGGCGTCACCGTTGTCGATTCCTCGGCTGATGCGAAAGCATTGCTGGATTTGCACAGAGTTGAATTTGAACGGAGAGTGCAAACTATCAATGACCGCGGTAAGGTAACCGGCTACAACCTGATTTACCGCGTGTTTTTTAAAGTTATCTCAGCGGGTGGAGAAAACTTGAGGCAGTCCGCCGTCGTCGCTCGCCGCGATTTCAATTTTAATCCTGACCAGGTTCTGCAAAAAGAGATTGAGGAAAACGCGCTGCGCGAAGACATGGTTAAAGAGCTGACGCAAAGCATCTTACGGCAGTTGTCGACAATCGCCGCCTTGCCTGCGAGCAAACCACTGGTATTGAGCTTTTATCGTCCTGCGGTTTGATCGTGCCCTGGTTAGGGTCAAAGCTGCTGCGCTTTTATATCCGTTGGATTCTGGTTGGTCGATCTCGATAAACAATTAGCAACCGGCTTACCGAAAGTCACCCTGATTTTCGGTGATGAACCATTGCTGGTTGAAGAGAGCGGCGACGCGGTGCGCGTCCGAGCCGCGCAGCTTGGTTACGAAAGGCTGGTTATTACGGCGGAGTCCAGCAGTGACTGGGACCAGCTGACGGAAGCTACGCAAAGCATGTCTCTATTTTCGACGCACAGGTTGATCGACCTGCGCCTACCCACAGGACGGCCGGGTGAACTGGGCGGCAGGGCTTTGATTAAATACTGCCAGGCTGCCCCGCAAGATATGGCGCTGTTGATCGTTTGTGGTCGCCTCGATGGCCGGGCCAGGCAGGCAAAATGGTATAAAGAGGTTGAGCGTGCAGCGCTGGTGATAGAGCACAAACCGATTCGAGTGGAACAGCTGCCCGCCTGGATCAGAGCGCGGGCGCATGGCAAGGGCATTAAACTCGAGCAAAACGCGGAAGCGATCCTGGCGTACTACATGGAAGGGAATCTTCTTGCTGCTGCACAGGAGATAGATAAACTGGCTTTAATGGTCGATGCGACAGAAACGGTGACTGCGGCTGACGTAGAACAGTGTATTACGGATAACGCCCGCTTCAATATTTTCGCTTTAGCCGACCACTGCCTGACTGGAGATGCGCGCAAAGCATTACGCTGCCTGAACGGGCTGAAGCAGGAGGGCGTAGAACCTGTCTTGGTGGTGTGGGCACTGGCCAAACAAGTGCGCACGCTGTATTGTTTGGCGAACGCTTTAGAAGCGGGCGGGACGAAAGCGCAGCTGTTTAAGAAATACAGGATTTGGACAAAACAGGCGACAGTGGTGAACAGCGCGCTGCATCGACTTGGCGTGCGGGGGTGGTCCGACCAGCTGCGGAGCATGGCCCGTTTGGACCGCGTATTGAAAGGGCGGTCGGCTGGCAATATCTGGCAAGAGATAGAGCGCATATGCATGACCATAAGTGGGCATAGAGTAGTGGCATAGTGGGTCGAGGATAGTGATGCAGCTTAGAACAAAGATGGACACGCCTGGTGCAGATGCTGGCGACTACGCCCTTGGGCTCGGCCGCAATGCGCGGGCAGCAGCGCGCGAGGTTGCCAGCGCGGGTACGCATGTTAAGAATATGGCGCTGATCTCCATTGCCGATATTATTGAGCAGCGCAGCCAAAATCTGAGGGCGCAAAACGCGAAGGACCTTAGAGCCGCGGAGGATAAATGCCTTTCCGGCGCACTGCTGGACCGTTTGCAACTTACCCAAGACCGTATCGAGGGCATGGCGCAGGGGCTGCGCCAGATTGCTTCGCTGCCTGATCCAGTCGGAGAGATCACGCAGATGCGCTCTCAGCCGACCGGCATACGGGTGGGTCGTATGCGGGTACCGTTGGGCGTGGTGGGAATTATCTACGAGTCCCGGCCGAACGTTACGGCAGATGCTGCGGGTTTGTGTTTAAAATCAGGTAACGCGGCGATTCTGCGTGGTGGATCAGAGGCAATACATTCAAACCTGGCGATCGCACAATGCATCGAACAGGGCCTTAAGCAGAGTGGATTGCCGGCATCAGCGGTACAGGTGGTAAACGTCGCCGACCGGGGTGTAGTTGGTTCGTTGCTGACCATGCCGGAGTATATCGATGTGATCATACCCCGAGGCGGCAAGGATTTGATTGAGCGCATCAGCCGGGAGTCGCTAATACCGGTGATTAAACATCTGGATGGTGTCTGCCATGTTTACATCGACGGTGCAGCCGATATCGACAAAGCCATAGCCATTGCCTATAACGCTAAAACCCAGCGTTACGGCACGTGCAACACCATGGAGACGCTGCTGGTCGCCGATGCCGTTGCCGCTGAGGTGCTGCCCAGATTATGTAGCCTGTTTATACAAGCTGGAGTTGAAGTCCGCGGGTGTAAAAAAACGCTAGCACTCTGCCCGCAAGCGGTTTTGGCCGACGAAAAGGATTGGGTTACTGAATACCTGGCGCCAATTCTCTCCATTCGCGTAGTCGATGATCTGGTCCAGGCAATAGAGCACATTGAGCAGTATGGTTCCCACCATACCGATGCCATCGTTACGGAAAATCTGACTCATGCGCAGCGATTTCTGCGTAACGTGGATTCGAGCTCAGTGCTGGTTAACGTCTCAACGCGCTTCGCCGATGGGTTTGAATATGGCCTCGGCGCCGAAATTGGAATCAGTACCGATAAACTTCACGCACGGGGGCCGGTGGGTCTGGAGGGATTAACGACACAGAAGTATATCGTTATGGGTGATGGGCAAATTAGAACGTGATTTGTTGATTTTGGATATCACGTCAGCTTGACTCGCTTGATAGGGATACTCGGCGGTACATTCGACCCAATTCACTTTGGGCATCTGCATCCAGTTCACCATCTGGCGCAGCAGCTGAATTTATTTAAGATACATTACGTATTGAGCGCCCGTCCCCCACATAAGCAGATTCCGGTAGCGTCAATTACACATCGGTTCAATATGCTGACGCGGGCGCTGGAGACTTATCCTCAATCTATACCGGATGATCAAGAAATACGGCGTCCCGGACCGTCGTTTACCGTGTGGACCATAAGAAAAATGCGGCAGACTTACCAGGATGAATCTCTATGCCTCATCGTTGGTATGGATGCTTATCTGGATATGCACAATTGGTATAAATGGCATGACATTGTCGCCCTGACTAACATTATTGTGTTGCCCAGACCTGGGTGGAAACCTGGTCGAGGCAAGGGCGCCGCTCGCGCAGCGGACCTCAGCAGGACGGCTGCCGGCGTCGTTTTCTATGCGAACGCGCACGAGATGCCTATAACGGCGTCGGAAATTAGAAAAAGAATGGGTTGTGGGAAAGACGTGAGTGATATGGTGCCGGAAAAGGTCCTGACTTATATTCAAAAAAATCGATTGTATCGCACCAAGGAATGCCATGATTGAGAAAACGGCGCAAGCTGAAAACCTTAAAGACATTGTGGTTACGGTTCTGCAAGACATGAAAGCGCAGGAGATTGAGGTACTGAACGTAGCTCAGCTCACCGATGTAACCGACTATATGATTATTGCCAGCGGGACATCCGACCGTCACGTTAAAGCTATTGCTAATCGTTTGCGCGAACAAGTTCGTGAGCAAACCTGCATCCGACCGATAGGGGTGGAGGGCGAAAGAGAAGGCGAATGGGTATTGATTGATTTTGGCGATGTTGTGGTGCATATCATGCGCCCGCAAACCAGGCAGTTTTATGACCTTGAACGGCTGTGGAATAGGGAAGTTGAGCAGTTGGTCAAAATGAACCGAGACAATGCAGAGTAGAAAGGAAAAAAACCGCTGCAGTGGATATATATCTAATCACTGTCGGATCAAGATCTGCGCAGTGGGTGCTGCATGGTTTTAATGAGTACGCTCGGCGTCTGCCGAAGCATTGTTGCCTCAAATTAATAGAAGTTAAGGCGGCAAGTAGAAAAAGCGGAGATATTGAGCAGGTCCGGCGCGAGGAGGGGCGGCGCCTGATGCGTCGCGTTCCACCAGGGAGTCACGTCATTGCCCTGGCTGAACACGGTCAGCCGTTTAGCACCAGAGCGCTGGCTGAAAAAATGGAGGTCTGGATGCGCCGCAGCGTCAACGCCGCCGTTTTGGTCGGTGGCGCGGACGGTCTAGATACGAAATGCTTCGAGCAAGCTGACGAGTGCTGGTCTTTGTCCACGTTGACTTTTCCCCACACCCTGGTGCGCGTGATCATGGCTGAGCAGATTTATCGAGCATGGACCATTTTGGCTAAACATCCTTATCATCGCGAGTAGTTACGGAATCTGAGTCTCTCGCCGTGATAGAGCGTTTGCTATTGAAGTCTGTTTCACTTAAACCATACTTTAGTCTGACCTTAAAAACTTAATGAGCAGTCCTGCAACGCAATTCTATCTGGCGTCGGCATCGCAGCGGCGAGAGTCATTGTTGCGTTCAGTCGGGTTGAATTTTGCTACGGTTCCAGTCGACATTGAGGAAGTCAATCGCCAAGGCGAGAGCGCTGCCGATTTCGTCTGCCGCATGGCGCGAGAAAAAGCGAATCGTGCGGTTGACCTGATCAACCGCCGCCGCCGAGCCGAGCACCCGGTACTGGCGGCCGACACGTGCATCTCCTTTGCCGACCAAATCCTGGGTAAACCCAGAGATAGAGAACAAGCGGCATCAATGTTGCGTTCACTCTCAGGGCAGACTCATAAGGTATACACCGCCGTCGCGCTGGTGTGGCGCCCGCAGCTGTGGCAGGACCTGAGTGTGAGCCTGGTAACATTCGGCGACCTGTCTGAGCAAGAGGTAAGGGCGTATTGTGCCAGCGGCGAGCCTCTGGATAAGGCGGGGGCGTATGCGATACAGGGTATTGGCAGTGCCTTTGTGAAACGTATAGAAGGCAGCTACACTGGGGTCGTAGGCTTACCCATGTACGAGACACGCCGCCTGTTGGCGAAAATTGGTATTGACTGGCTGTGAGCGAAGAACTCCTAATCAATGTTACGCCCCAGGAAACCCGCGTAGCAGCCGTTGAAAACGGAGTACTGCAAGAAGTCCACATCGAGCGAACCCAGTGCAGAGGCATAGTCGGCAATCTGTACAAAGGCAAGGTGGTTAGAATCCTGCCCGGCATGCAGGCAGCTTTTATCGATATTGGGCTGGAGCGCACCGCTTTTCTGCATGCGGCGGATATTGGGCACCGCGACGATAATGATGGCAACACGCCCGGCAAGCAGGATTTGACGCAGCCACCAATAAACGAGCTGCTGGCGGAGGGGCAGGATCTGGTGGTGCAGGTGCTTAAAGATCCGCTTGGCACCAAAGGTGCCAGGCTGACCACCCAGGCGAGCATCCCGGCCAGGCACCTTGTATACCTTCCGGCAAATACCCATATCGGGGTTTCGCAAAAGATAGAACTGGCTGAGGACCGTGAGCGTCTGCGTGATATCGTAGCGAAATTAGTCGACAGCGAAGCCGTGCCGGGTGGTTTTATCGTACGTACCGCGGCAGATTCGGCCGCTCAAGACGAGCTTAAGCTCGATGTCCGATTCTTAATTAAAGTATGGCAGCGGGCTCAGGAGAAAATACAAAATACAACAGCCCCCGCCCTGATCCATGCCGACATCCCGCTTGCTATGCGCACCATGCGCGACCTGGTCAGCGATAACGTCGAGAAAGTGCGCATTGATTCTAAAGAAACCTTCGATCAGGCGCTCGCCTTTGCTAGGGACCTAATTCCCGAGGTAGTTGACAGGATCGAGTACTATCCGGGAGAGCGTCCAATATTTGATATCTACTCGGTTGAGGATGAGATACAGCGCGCCCTGGAAAATAAAGTTCCCTTGAAATCGGGTGGTTATCTTGTGGTCGAGCAAACCGAGGCGATGACTACCATAGACGTCAATACGGGAGGATTTACCGGCAGAAAGACTTTGGAGGAAACGCTGTTCAAGACCAACCTTGAGGCTGCACAGGCCATCGCTCGGCAGCTCCGCCTGAGAAACATTGGCGGCATTATCATCATCGATTTTATCGATATGGAGGATGCTGAACACCGCCGGCAGGTAATGCGTGCTTTGGATAAGGCGTTGGCCAAAGACCGCATAAAGACTTTTGTTACGGAAATGTCAGCGTTAGGTCTGGTCGAGGTCACGCGCAAGCGCACGCGCGAGAGTTTGGAGCGGGTATTGTGTGAACCGTGCCCGGTGTGCAAAGGACACGGTGCGTTGAAAACGCCGCAGACGGTTTGCTATGAGATTTTCCGGGAGATTCTGCGCGAAGCGCGTCAATTCGATACCGAGGGTTTCCTCGTTCTTGCTTCCCAGGTAGTAATCGACATGCTGCTGGATGAGGAAGCAACCAGTCTGGCCGATCTGCAGGAATTTGTTGGCAAACCGATACATCTACAGGTCGAATCCATGTATCAGCAAGAAGAGCATGATGTGGTATTACTGTAATGGACGCAGGCAGTCTGCAGCAGCGGACAACTAAATCATTGGTGGGCCGTTAATCCCTATATCAACGAGCACTTAAGTAAAAGGCGATCTGGTGCAGCGGCCTTCTACGGCAAAACCGGATTAAGACTTCCTATATATATGCGAATGGGATTAGACGGCGATGGTGTCGGAGTCGACACCGGAGGTACTGCATGGATGATCAGCAGAATAACGAGTCGCGGGTGCGACACCCTGGAGTTCACTCAGCGCTTCCTCCAGTTCTTCCATTATCTTGAGGTTGAGGCTCATATCGCTCATGCATCGGTCGAAAGCGCAGTTTTTATTCATGTTGCTTCCTCAAAAAACGAGATAACTCACCTGTTTCACTGATTAATATTAAGACTAGAATGTGCGGTACCAGAGTAAACTTCTGTCAGACAGATGAGCGCTTGAACCGGATGAACGGCTTTATTTTGACGGATGAGCGGTTTTCGCATGAAATCTCCGTCCCGCCCGCGTTTGCGCCGCTTCGAGCAGGCGAAATTGAGGTCGATGCGCATGAGTAGAGTCTCGGTACTCGCGCTGAAGCATCTGCTTCTGGGGCTCGGTTTTTTCATAACGCTCACAGCGTTCGCGCTGATTGCCATCGCTTTCCTCTACCTGTCCCTCGGCGTGAACAAGCAGCTGCTGGAAAAGTATCTGGGCGAACAAATTCAACGACCCGTGCAGATTGAATCTATTGAGACCGGATGGGATGGTTTGTTGCTGGAGATGAAGGCAACGGGCATCCACGTGCGACACGAGGATGGCAGGCAGTCTACCCTGCGTCTGCGTCAACTTGAGGTTTCAGTTGATCCGCTTTATTTACTGGGTGGCCGCTTCAAGGTGGAAAAAACGGTAGTGTACGGACTGAGCCTGGAAGTAACCCGCCGCTCTGACGGCAGCATTCATATGGGTGATCTAGCGGTGGCTTACCAGGACCTATCCGGGCCAAACCCGTTTGGCTGGCTCAGGGGTCCGGGAGATACAAAGATCAGGGAGAGCCAGATTATTTGGCGCGATCAGCGGGATACTGATCGTCCCATTACCGTTACCGAATTTAATTTGGAAACACGCGGCGATGATACCCAAATCAGATTTACCGGTAGAGCTTCGCCGCCCACTGAGTTAGGTAACCAGATTTATTTTAACGGGGTGATTCGAGGGTCACCGTTCCGCGGCAGGACGTGGGATGGGGACATCAACATTTCTCTTTCGCGAGTCGGTGTGGACCGTCTGCCGCTGGCGGTACGTGAGTTTCTGCCTCGGAATATTACGGGTTTGGCTGATGTCAGGCTCAAAACGCGTTGGCAGGACGGCAACATGACCTATGCCGATGCGGATGTTGAACTTTCCGAGTTAATTGTCGCACTCGGCAGCGGGACAGAAGCCGTTCCAGTACAAAAGTTCATCGGCGAGATAACCTGGCGGGGGTACCCCGACTCGTGGAGTTTGTCTTTAAAAGATCCCCAGATTGCGGTGAATGGCAGGTGGTTCAGAACGAAGCAGGTAAAAATCGATTCCGCACGGGGCAAACACAAATACTTCATTGAAGAAGTAAAAATACATGACGCGCTGAATGTTGTGGCCCAGATACAGGCTGAGCTTCCCTGGCAGGAGGCCATTTTCCAAAGCCGTGCGTACGGGGTATTGCGCAACGTTTCTCTGCTGGTCGACGGGCCTTTTCTTGCTCCAAATTACTGGAGTATTGACAGCGAATTTACCGACGTCAGCTGGTCTTCGTTTGGCGCAGCGCCAGGAGTCACCGGAGCAAACGGGAGCATACACCTCGAACCCGGTCAGGGCCGGGTTACTGTGGATGATGATGATTTGCGGATCAGCTTGCCAGGCACGCTGGCACAGCCGCTATTTTTCGATCGGGTGGCAGCACAGGTGAACTGGAAGAGAAAAGACACCGACTGGTTGATAAATGTCAGCAACCTGCGACTTGATGACAGCAAGTTGCGTGGTGGACGCGGCCACGTCAACTTGCACGTCTTTTCTGACGGTCGAGCACCACATGTTAGCGGCGTATTCTCGGCGGAAAAGCTGCAGGTTGAGAGACTCTGGCAATACCTGCCGCGAGGAGTCATTCCTGACAAAACGATCGGCTGGTTCAAGCAGGCATTGGTTAAAGGAGCCTTCGTTGACTTGAACGCTTCTATGGAGGGCGATATCGAACGATTTCCTGTTCACCCTGGAGAGGGATCATTCTCTTTAACCACGGAAGTCGTCGACGGGAGATTTCACTATGAAGATGGATGGCCGGATATTGAGGAGATAACAGGTACCCTCAGCATAAACAATGTGGACTTGCGAGTGGAGGTGACGTCGGCAAAGTTCAATCAGTCAACCATCAAACAGGGACTGGTAACCAGCCCCGATATTTTCAGTAAAGCTAAGGAGCTGAACATCAATGCAAGCTCGCGCGCACCAGTAAAAGATATCGTCTGGTTTCTGACCGAGGGACCGCTGCTGAAGCGACAGAGCTCGCTGGAAATTGCGGCGAGCGGAGAGGGCGATCTGGATTTGAATATTTTTCTGCCGCTGTCTGATATAGAGAACGGGCTCAAGGTAGAAGGCCGATATGTCGTGCGGGATACGGGGTTGGCTATACAAAATCATTTCGTGCTCAGTGATCTGCAAGGGACAATCGACTTTACCGATAGCACGGTAGAATCGACCGACATATCGGGAAGATTTATGGGTGGGGAGACATCTATTGCGATCGAAACCATCGAAGCGGGGCGCCCTCCCGTCTGGGTCGCCCGCGGGCAGGGGAAAGTGGATGCAGCTCAGCTGCTGCCACTGCTAGGCAGCGCAGTGACTGCGGGCAATGTGAACGGCGCGTCTTCCTGGACTGGCTCATTGACCGCTGAGCCGGGACGGGTGACGCTTGAGTTCGCATCGGATTTGGCGGGGATTGAAATCACTTTACCCCCGCCGCTGGCAAAAAAAGCTGACGAAAGTCGCCAGGCCGCATTGGTCGCGACCTTCGATCATGGACAGCAGAATTTACGTTTTAATATCAGCCCGTTAGCTGGCTGGCTCGACTATGAAACACAGGCAGGACAGCTGAGACTCAACAGAGGAATCATCGCGTTAGGCAAGGAGGAGATCAGCCCGCCTGCCAGCGGTATTGAAATCATTGTTTCTCAGCCGAGCTTTAATGCAGACAGGTGGCTTGCGCTGTTCTCCACAAGCAGTGAACAATCTGCAGCGGCCGACACAAGCAGCGCCTCGGCGATAACTGGGATCGATGCGGAAATCGGAAAACTGCATTTGTTCGCCCGGGATTGGTCTGACGCGCGGATAAAAGCAGCCTCGTCAAACGGGGTGGACTGGAATGCCTGGGTATCTGGAGACGGATTCCTGGGAAAGGCTGCGCTCCGCTTCAACGTTGATGGTCAACCGAACCGATATACCCTGAACTTTACCCGTCTGCACGTACCCAAAATATCGCAGCAGGGAATCAAGCGAAAAGAATCGAGTCAGCCCAACCACTATCCGGAGCTGAACCTCCGCGCTGATCATTTCAGGTATGCAGACTGGGATCTGGGAAAGCTGGAGCTCATAGCGGATCCTCAAGGCAGTATGTGGCAAATTAAAAAACTGCATTTGGATCAACCGGGCCTGAAAATCGAGTCACGGGGGCGCTGGCTAAAGAATGCTGCCGGTCCAGTCACGCACATCAGGGCGGATGTGTACACCGATGATGTGGCTGTCGCTCTGGAAAAACTGCGGCTGCCACCCCATATTGCAGAATCAGACGTACACTTGCAGCTCGATTTGAACTGGGCAGGCGATCCTGCGGGATTCAGCTTGAACGACCTGAATGGCGACTTCGCTGTGACCGCTACGCAAGGACGGTTTTTAAATGTCGAACCGGGCTCTGGCAGGTTATTGGGTTTGTTCAATATCGATGCCATCAGTCGGCGTTTTAGCCTGGACTTCTCGGATATTTATTCGAAAGGATTGGCATTTGATCAGATTAAAGGGCAGGGACGGATCAGCTCGGGGAATTTGTACACCGAGGGTTTGTTTGTGGTTGGCCCGTCCGCGGCTGTAGAAATCGGCGGACGTATCGGCTTGGCTGCCGAAGATTATGACTTGGAAGTGGTAGTGGTACCGCAATTAGGTTCACACATCAGCATGTTAAGCGCGTTAGCGAATCCAATTGCCGGGGCTATGGTTTTTATTGCACAGAAGGTGATGAAGAAAACGTTCAATAAGCTACTCTCTGAAATGGCGCATTACCGATACCAGATACAAGGATCGTGGGAGGATCCCGTTATTACATCGGTATTGCTGGAACCCGTTTCGGAGGAAGAGAGCATGCGCTGATGAAAAAACCTATCAGCTATGTACTGCTCAGCGCGCTGGCTTGGTCAAGTCTAGTGCACGGCGAGGAGCTTATTTATCGGCAGGATTGGCTCAAGATCAGGAGTGCGACCAGCATGCTTCAGCTGCCTGCATTACAGCGCGTTGTCAACCAGTTTGAGGCAAATGAAAATGCCAAGATCATCATCCAGTATCCCGGTGGAGACCAGGGCAACCAATGGGGTGTTGAACTGCGTGACTGGCTCGTATCTCTTGGTATAAGCTCGAGCGCAATCGAGCTGCAGCCCGGCTCTGCCATGCCGCAGGCAATAACGATAAAAACCGAACACAGCGGGCTGCGCTAGTGTATCGGATTGCCGCAATACAGATGAATTCGGGGGCGGTTGTCAGCGAGAATCTGCAGCGCGCACAAAAGTTAATCAAAGAATCCGCAGCAGCAGGCGCGCAAATCATAGCTCTACCTGAAAATTTTGCATTAATGCCGCGCGACGAAGCGGATCGCATGCGTGTGGCTGAGACAATGGGCGGTGGTCCAATACAGTCGTTCCTGGCTGCACAAGCGAAGGAATCTGGTGTTTGGTTGATAGCGGGAACGATCCCCTTGAAAGCCGGGCAGAAGAGTAAGTTCTTCGCTTCGTGCCTGATGTTTCAGCCTGATGGAACGCTGTGTGGCCGATACGATAAGATCCATTTGTTCGACGTGGAGATAAGTGAAGTTGAAGCATACACGGAGTCCGACTTTTTTGAGCCTGGTTCCACCGCTGAAAGTAATCTGGTCTGCGTTCAAACCCCCATGGCAGCAATAGGGTTAACCATCTGTTACGATGTGCGGTTCCCGGAGCTGTTTCGTAAGCTATCGGCTAAGGGCGCGACGCTGCTGAGCGTGCCGTCCGCGTTCACCGCTACTACCGGGCTAGCGCACTGGGAGACGCTGCTGCGCGCGCGTGCTATAGAAAACCTGGCCTATGTAGTCGCTCCGGCACAATGTGGGGTGCATCAAAGTGGACGGGAGACTTACGGGCACTCCATGATCATTGAACCATGGGGAAAAATTCTCAATCAGCTGACCGATGAGCCGGAAGGATTTGTTCTGGCGGACATCGATCCGGAAAAGGTGCATGCCACGAGGCAGCGTTTTCCGAGTTTGCAGCATCGTCGAGTATAGGAAAACATATGTCACAGATTTTTGAGCTTGCACAATCCAAACTGCTAGAGCCGGCAGGATTGGTCCAGTCGGATTTGAATAAGTTGTTTGCACAACTTATGGGTCCGGGAGTGGATTATGCCGATATCTATTTCCAGTACAGCCGGCACGAATCCTGGTCGCTGGAAGAAGGGAAGGTTAAAACAGGCAGCCACAGCATCGAACAGGGCGTGGGCATCCGGGCTATCGCTGGAGAGAAGACTGGCTTTGCTTATTCGGATGAGTTCCAGTTTCCCGCTCTGTCCCAGGCGGCGAACGCGGCTCGTGCGATTATGGAACACAGAGGCGATGAAACGGCCGGCCTGAAGGTCGCGCGGACCGAGCAGCAGATACCCATGCTGTACGACGCTATCGATCCACTTTTGACCCTGGGAGACAGAGACAAAGTAGAGTTGCTGGAACGGGTCGAGCAGGAAGCACGCCGGCAGGATCCCCGAGTGTCCGAAGTCATGACCAACCTGGTCGCGGCACACGACGTCATACTGGTAGCCAGGCATGACGGTAAGCTGGTAGCGGACGTCAGACCCCTGATTCGACTTGGTGTGTCGGTAATTGCCGTTCAGGGTGAGCGGCGTGAGCAGGGCAATTCCGGCGGCGGTGGAAGGTACGGCCTGGATTATTTCACTGAAGACATTGTTACTGATTATGCCCGGGAGGCGGTGCGGCAGGCGCTGACCAATCTGGAAGCAGAAGATGCACCAGCGGGCTCGATGACGGTGGTACTGGGGCCGGGATGGCCCGGCGTCCTGCTGCATGAGGCAATCGGGCACGGACTCGAAGGAGATTTCAATCGCAAGGGGACCTCTGCGTTTTCTGGTCGCATTGGACAAAAGGTGGCGACTGATCAGTGTACGGTTATAGATGACGGCACGCTTCCCAATCGCCGCGGCTCGCTCAGCGTAGACGACGAAGGCACGCAGACGCAGCGAACGGTACTGATTGAGGACGGGATATTGCGCGGATATATGCAGGATACGCATAACGCGCGACTTATGGGGGCGCAGCCTACCGGTAACGGTCGCCGGGAATCATTTGCACATTTGCCGATGCCGCGAATGACCAACACTTGCATGCTTGCGGGAAACTACGACCCGCAGGAGATCATTGAGTCGGTTGATAAAGGTATTTATGCGGTGAACTTCTCAGGTGGCCAGGTCGACATTACGTCGGGTAAGTTCGTTTTTTCGGCCAGCGAAGCTTATCTGATCGAAAATGGTAAAGTGTCCAAACCGGTCCGCGGTGCGATGTTGATTGGCAATGGACCTGACGTACTCACCAGAGTCACCATGGTTGGAAATGACATGCAGCTCGACACTGGGGTTGGAACCTGTGGCAAAGAGGGTCAGCTTGTGCCGGTAGGCGTAGGTCAGCCGACTATGCGTATCGACGGGCTCACCGTGGGTGGGGTGCAGGTATGAGCCGGGACGCAGTTTCTGCCGACGGCAGTTCAGCCGCGGCGCAGTCGAACGAGGATGATTCTATTCTGCAGGAACTTGCGCATCACGTGTTGGCAACGGCCAAAAGAGGTGGCGCCGATGCCAGCGAGATGGCCATCAGCCGGGGGCAGGGATTTACCACCACCGTCAGGCTGGGTGCGGTAGAAACAGTCGAGCACAACCGCGATAAGCACCTGGTAGTGACCGTTTTTTTTGGCAATAGGACAGGGTCTGCCAGTACCTCGGATTTCACCACCGCAGCAATCGAAGATACGGTCCGCGCTGCCTGCAGTATCGCAAAGTACACGGCAGAAGATGAGTGCGCTGGGCTGGCGGACCCGGAGCGTCTGGCTACTGAGATACTGGATTTGGACCTCGACCACCCGTGGCAGATCGACGTTACCCAGGCAATAGAAATTGCCAAGGAGTGCGAAGACGCAGCGCGTCAGTTTGATCCGCGTATCAAGAACTCAGAGGGCTCTACCGTCAGCACGCAGCGCGGTACCGAGGTTTATGCCAATACCCACGGCTTCATGGGAACCACATGTGCAACGCGCCACAGTATCAGCTGCTCCGTTATCGGTGAGGCCAAAGAATCGATGCAGCGGGATTACTGGTACAGCGCGGGCCGTGACTACCGGGATTTGGAATCAGCCGAGCGGGTTGGGCAGACTGCGGCCCGTCGAACCATAGGTCGACTGGGTGCAACAAAGATAAAGACCATCCAGTGCCCGGTTCTGTACGAGGCACCGGTGGCATCGAGCCTGCTGGCCCACTTCATCAGCGCAGTGCGCGGCAGTGCTTTGTATCGCAAAGCTTCCTTTCTGCTTGATCAATTGGGCAACCCGATTTTTAGCGACGGCGTATACATCAGTGAGCAACCCCATTTGTTAAAAGCTGTGGGCAGTGCCAGTTATGATGCTGAGGGTGTCGCCACAAAAACACGCAACATAGTTCAAGCTGGAGTGCTCGCCAGTTATGTCCTGGATACTTACTCTGCGCGTAAGCTCGCTATGGAAACCACGGGCAACGCAGGCGGCGTGCGCAATCTCCACATCAAGCCGGGTAGCTATGACTTTAACGGTTTGATAAAAAAAATGGACACCGGTCTTTTGGTTACCGAGTTGATTGGATCGGGAGTCAATACCGTAACGGGCGACTATTCCCGGGGAGCCGTTGGCTACTGGATTGAAAATGGCGAAATCAAGCATCCGGTGGAAGAGGTGACCGTGGCCGGGAATCTCAAAGACATGTTTAAACATATCGTTGAGGTAGGATCCGATGTGGATACCCGGGGTAATATCCGCTGTGGGTCGATTCTGCTGGAGCGGGCGACCGTGGCCGGCGATTGATGTCAAGCAGGTCTCAGCGTGGGCAATCCGACTTAGTGCGTTCGAAATCAATTAGATCAGACTTTTCACACCGGCCGCGTTTTAGCCAGTATTAGGCTATCTGCTTCTAGCAAACTAACGCGTACTGATTATAATGACCGGCTTGTTTTAAACCAGAAAGGCCCCAAATACAGCGGACCCGGTTCGTCCAGGGTGGGGCAGCCATTGGGACCTAATTCTTTTAATAGCAAAAGCTGGAGTAATCTGATGCCAATCTATCCCTACGTTTGCAGCGCGTGTGGACACGAATTCGACATGCTGCAAAAAGTAAGTGACGACGCGCTGAAACAGTGTCCCGAGTGCGGCGTGGAGTCGCTGCGCAGGAAACTGACTGCCGCCGCTTTTCATTTGAAGGGTACGGGTTGGTACGAAACAGATTTTAAAAACAAGGAAAAGAAAAAGGAGCAAAAAGAGGGTAAG
>JAHEKE010000034.1:20668-32129 GCA_024638505.1 Gammaproteobacteria bacterium
GTAAAACTGAAGATAAGGCCAGCGCGGACTCTGGGCAAAGCAGCAAAGGCGAGGCGAAGAAAGCCGATTCAAAATAACAATGGGACGACTTAGACGATGGCTGGTTGCCGGCCTGCTGGTATGGGTGCCTCTGGGGGTGACCTTTCTGGTGGTCAAGCTTTTAATTGATCTCGCCGACCAGGTTCTGATCTTAATACCTTGGGAGTACCGCCCGGAAAATCTTTTAGGATTCAACATACCTGGGCTTGGAGTGGCGCTGACGGCTCTGACCGTCATCATCACCGGCATGGTTTTCGCAAATCTGTTCGGACGGCGGCTGGTACGGTTATGGGAAGATATATTTGCGCGCATCCCTCTGGTTCGTTCGATTTATTCCTCCGTCAAGCAGATAACGGAAACGCTGTTTTCGACTCAGGGTAAGTCTTTTCGAAAAGTCGTGTTGGTCGAGTACCCCAGACGGGAACTGTGGACACTGGCCTTTCTCACTGGCGAAACAGCGGACTCTTTTATTGATCTGACCGGACGCGATCTTGTCAGTATTTACGTGCCGACTACGCCGAACCCGACCTCAGGATTTTTTATCATGGTGCCGAAGGAAGACATTTTAGAACTGGACATCACCATAGAGGCCGGACTGAAATTGATTTTATCTACAGGCGTTGTCGTACCTGAACACCTAAAGCAAAATGTGATGCAGCAGAAAATAGCTGCTGATACTAAGTGACCGTTATTGCAGACCAGACGGTAATACTTTCCAATGCGTAGTCATGAGTGCGGAGCGATTGATGAAAGCCTGGTAGGCCAGGTTGTTTCGGTGTGCGGCTGGGCGCACCGTCGACGCGACCACGGCGGCGTTATCTTCATAGATTTGCGCGATCGCGCTGGTATTGTCCAGGTCGTGGCGGACCCGGATGAAAAAGCGGCGTTCAGCGCAGCCGACAGCGTCCGCGGAGAGTTTGTTCTGCGGGTTTCGGGCCGGGTCCGCCCCCGTCCACCAGGCACGGTCAATCCGGATTTGCCGACGGGAGCGATTGAGATTTATGCGCAATCGGTCGACATACTGAATCGAGCCGAACCGTTGCCGTTCCAGTTGGATGAAGATGACGTCAATGAAGCGGTGCGGCTGAAGTATAGATATCTTGATCTCAGGCGTCAGCCAATGCAGCTTAATTTAAGGCTGCGCCACAAAGTCATTACGCAATTCAGGAATTTTCTCAATCAGCGCGATTTTGTTGAGATAGAAACGCCGGTGCTCACTCGCTCAACCCCGGAAGGGGCGCGCGATTATCTGGTGCCCAGCAGGACGCACCCCGGCCGGTTCTTTGCACTGCCGCAGTCGCCACAACTATTCAAGCAGCTTTTGATGGTATCCGGATTCGAGCGTTATTATCAGATTGCCCGCTGCTTTCGCGATGAGGATCTGCGCGCGGACCGGCAGCCTGAATTCACCCAGCTCGACATTGAAACTTCTTTCATGGACGAACGTGAGATTACGTGCACAATGGAAGCGATGGTGCGCAGCGTTTTTAAAGATGTTTTAAACGTCGATCTGCCCGATCCTTTTCCCCGCCTCAGCTATACGGACGCGGTAAATCGATTCGGGACCGATAGACCCGACCTGCGAAATCCGCTGCACTTAACCGAGCTAACGGATCTGATGGGTGCGGTGGAATTTAAGGTGTTTGCAGATCCAGCTAAGGCACCGGACGGGCGGGTCGCGGCCATGCGCGTACCTGGTGGCGCGGCGCTGACCCGCCAGCAAATCGATCAGTTTACCGAGTTTGTCAAACGCCTTGGGGCCAGGGGCCTGGCCTATATAAAAGTCAATCAGCCTGGACAGGGTCGTGCGGGACTGCAGTCACCGATTCTCAAATTCCTGCCGGACCAGGTTGTGAGCGCCATACTGCAGCGGACCGGGGCGGTGCAGAGTGATGTGATATTTTTCGGCGCGGACAGGGCACGCGTCGTGAATGATGCCCTGAGCGCGCTGAGAAATGAGCTTGGCACGGTATTGGATTTGATTGAGGCTAAATGGAGTCCACTGTGGGTTACTGATTTCCCTCTGTTTGACTATGACGCGGACGCTAAGAGGTGGGTTGCACTGCATCATCCATTTACTTCCCCCAGGTTGAACGACGTTGCTCAACTGCAGCGTGATCCCGCTCAGGTGTTGTCCAGAGCGTATGACATGGTGTTAAACGGTGTGGAGATAGGCGGCGGCTCGATTCGTATTCACCAGCGCAACGTGCAGCAAAACGTTTTCGATGTGTTAGGCATCAATGAACGCGAAGCGCGGGATAAATTTGGATTCCTGCTGGATGCTCTGGAGTATGGTGCGCCTCCGCACGGCGGCATCGCTTTTGGGCTAGATCGCATTATCGCTATGATGGCCGGTGCCGAATCCATTCGCGAGGTGATTGCTTTTCCCAAAACGCAGAGAGCATCATGTTTGATGACTGATTCGCCCAGCGCAGTAGAGCAAAAACAGTTAACAGAATTGAATCTGAAACTGCGCAAGAGCGACAATAATCCCGCCTGAGAAAACCACTCAACAGGATGTCTTGTCCGAAACGCCACCATATAAAAGACCTGAATCCGTATTAGTCGTGATCCATGACCCGCGCGGGCAGATACTGTTACTGCAGCGCGCGGATATCGAGAATTTCTGGCAGTCGGTAACCGGCAGTCTGCGCTGGGAGGAGACAGCGCATGAGGCTGCCGTGCGTGAAGTAGAAGAGGAAACGGGTATTGATGCGGTAGCGCAATTAGTGGATTGGCGTCGAAGCGCCACATTCGACATTCTCGATACTTTCAAACCGCGCTACGCCCCGCAGGTAGAGCAAAATCTGGAGCACATGTTCTCCTTGCAGGTGCAAGTGGGCCAGCCTATCGTGCTTAATCCGCGGGAGCACCGGGATTTCGCCTGGCTGCATTATGCCGAGGCCGCGCATGCTGTCTGGTCCTGGTCGAATCGCTCGGCCATTCAGCGGGTGGCGGAGAAGCATTGGCGAGGTGACCAAGGCGTTGACTGACAATTTTTCTAGATGTGGTTTATATGTACTTGTTTATCCCCAATATCTTGGGGTGCAACGGGGTACAATGGTACACTCATCGATGATTTCGCAGGGCACGACACCGCAAGCACAAAACAGGGCCGGGTACGCAAAGTTTTATGGCAGGACATAGTAAGTGGGCCAATATTAAGTTCCGCAAAGCGGCGCAGGACGCCAAGCGCGGTAAGCTTTTTACCAAGCTGATTAGAGAAATCACCGTTTCCGCTCGTGCCGGCGGCGGCGAGGCCGAATCGAATCCTCGTCTGCGCGCGGCAATTGACAAGGCCTACGCCGCCAATATGACGAAAGAGGTGGTGGAGCGCGCGATAAAAAAAGGAACTGGTGAGCTTGGTGGGGTGGATTACGAAGAGGTCCACTATGAGGGCTATGCTCCTGGGGGTATAGCCGTGTTAGTGGAATGCACCACTGATAATCGCAACCGGACAGTCGGAGAAGTGCGCCACGCCTTTACCAAGAACGGCGGTAATCTGGGTACTGATGGGTCTGTGTCCTATCTGTTCAACAAAATAGGCGTTATTAGATTTCCCGCGAACAGCAACGAAGAACAGATTATCGAATGGGCGGTGGATGCAGGCGCCGAGGACGTGGTCACGGATGAAGATGGAATTGAGGTTGTAACCATGGCGGAAAATTTTCATGCGGTGCAAAGCGCCCTGGCCGCGCACGGCCTGGTGGCGCAGGATGCTGGTATCGAGCAACGCGCCAGCACCGAAGTATTGTTGAACGAAAATGAGGGCGAGAAGGTCTTAAGATTACTTGATGCGTTGGAAGAGCTGGATGACGTCCAAAATGTTTATTCCAACGCCAACTTCCCAGACGCGCTGCTGTCTGAGGCCGGATAGTGGCTCGGCCGATGCGGGTGATTGGTCTGGACCCCGGTTCACGCATCACCGGCTTTGGCGTCATCGAAATCGATGGCACGGCGTTTCACCACATAGAAAGTGGCAACGTGCGGCTGAAGGACGATGTGCTGGCGCTGCGACTGCACGTTATTTTTAACCGCCTGTCAGAGGTGATTGAACGGACGCGGCCCGAGGTAATGGCAGTTGAGAAGGTATTCATGGCGCGCAATGCACAATCGGCTCTGACTTTGGGACAGGCGCGGGGTGCCGCGATCGTAGTTGCGGCACACCATGGTCTGGGTGTGGAGGAGTACAGCGCCCTGCAGGTGAAGCAAGCTGTTGTCGGACACGGGAAAGCAGCTAAGCAGCAGGTGCAGCACATGGTGCGCATCCTGCTTGGGTTGAAACAACCACCTGCCATGGATGCAGCCGACGCCCTGGCCTGCGCGATCTGTCATGCCAACCACGCTCACGGCGCCGCGCGTTTGCAATCGGGAATCCGAATTGGGCTGGTGCCTTGATCGCTCGCATCAAAGGTATTTTGTTGGAAAAGCAGGCCCCTGTCCTGGTGTTGGACGTGGCGGGTGTGGGCTACGAATTGGAAGCGCCAATGACGACGTTTTATGATCTACCGGATACGAATAACGAGGTCGTCCTGCATACCCATATGGTTGTGCGCGAGGATGCGCACAAACTGTATGGCTTCAGCGGCAGATCACAGCGGGATTTGTTCCGCAATTTGCTCAAGGTGAGCGGAGTCGGTCCGCGCGTTGCTCTGGCGATTCTGTCCAGCTTGTCTGCGCAAGAATTCCTGGTGTGTATGGCAGAAGAAGACGTCGAACGCTTAACCCTGGTTCCCGGTATAGGACGGAAAACGGCTCAGCGATTGCTGGTGGAGATGCGCGACCTCGTTCTGCACGGTGCAGAAACTGCCATTCCTGATGCGGCGAGTATTTCACCGAGTAATCCAAATCCCATACAGGACGCGGTCAGTGCGCTAATTGCCCTGGGCTACAAGCCGGCGCAGGCGAGCCGGGCGGTACGCGAGGTGGGCAACGGTGATTCCGGCAGTGAAGACATCATTCGACAGGCCCTGCGCATGCTGGCGGGCAGCGCGCCATGACCGAACGCGCCATATCCGCGCAAGGTGATAAAGACGAAGCGCGCTATGAGCTCAGTCTGCGCCCATCGAAAATGGTCGAATTCGTGGGCCAAACCAAACTGCGCGAGCAACTCGAGATTTATATTTCTGCTGCGCGCACGCGCGGGGAAGCCCTGGACCATGTTTTACTTTTTGGCCCGCCCGGGCTGGGCAAGACGACGCTGGCTCACATCATCGCCAATGAGCTGGGCGTAAACATGCGTCAGACGTCCGGCCCGGTGTTGGAAAAACAGGGTGATTTGGCTGCAATACTAACCAATCTCGAATCTCATGATGTTTTATTCGTTGATGAAATTCACCGCTTGAGCCCGGTGGTTGAGGAAATCTTATATCCGGCGATGGAAGACCACGCGCTTGATATCCTGATCGGTGAAGGACCTGCTGCGCGATCGATCAAACTCAACCTGCCCCCGTTTACCCTGGTTGGGGCGACCACCAGGGCCGGCTCACTGACCTCACCGCTGCGGGATCGTTTCGGCATTGTGCAGAGACTTGAGTTTTATCAAAGCGATGACCTTGTGCGCATCGTCACTCGTTCTGCTGGCATATTAAACGTGCCGGTCGATGCGGCTGGCGTAAAGATTCTGGCACAGCGCGCACGAGGCACCCCTAGAATCGCCAATCGATTGCTGCGTCGTGCGCGGGATTACGCGGAAGTAAAAAGCGACGGGCGGCTGACACAGGAAATTGCCGAGCAGGCGCTGGCTATGATGGAAGTTGATGAGCAAGGCCTGGACGTCATGGACCGAGGTCTTTTACTGGCCATAATCAATAAATTCGATGGTGGGCCGGTGGGGGTAGACAGCTTGTCCGCGGCTATAGGAGAAGAGAGAACCACAATAGAAGATGTGATCGAGCCTTATCTGATTCAGCAGGGATTGTTGATGCGTACGTCAAGGGGGCGGGTGGCCACCAAGTCTGCCTGGCAGCATTTCGGCCTGAGTATGCCGGTCTCCTCCGCGCAGCAGGCTCTGTTCGATTCAACGGCATGAGCATTTGCAAAAGCCATGTTTGCGTCGCACTGCGGCCGTTGAGTGAGGATCAGGCATGCTGAGCCGGGTAAGAGCCTATCCCGGTTAGCGCGCATGACGGTCGCTTTCAAAACCTTGCTGCGAGTATATTATGAAGATACCGATGCCGGAGGCATTGTATACTATGCCAACTACCTTCGATTCATGGAGCGTTGCCGGTCCGATTGGCTAAGAGACCTGGGTTACGATATTCTCGCAATAAATCAGCAGTACGGGATTTTTTTCGCGGTCCGTTCGACCAGCATTGAATACTTCAAACCCGCACAATTGAGCGATTTACTTACAGTTACTGTAAAGCTGCAGCAGCTAAAGTACGCCAGCCTTAAGGTCAATCAGCACGTCTATAGAAACGAGGAATTGCTGTGTGCAGGCGAGATTCGCCTGGCGTCCCTCAACGCTGCCACGCTTCATCCAACGCCGATTCCACAACCCCTCATTGCAGACATTAAAAAATGGGAAATGCCATAAATATTGCAGCACCCGGCGATAGTATCTCGTTGCTGGCCCTGATCAGCGAAGCCAGCCTGCTGGTGCAGCTGGTGATGCTGATTCTGCTGCTGGCATCCATCGTGTCGTGGACTATGATATTTTCTAAACACTACAGGTTACAGAGTGCGCTCAGAACAGCCGAATCTTTCGAGGACGATTTCTGGTCCGGCGGAGATATGGCGACACTGTACCAGCAATGGACCGGACGGCGTAAGGATACGCAGGGCATGGCTTCGATTTTCGTTGCCGGGTATCGCGAGTTTACACGCCTCAGCAATAAGGGTGAGACAGATCGCGGCGACATACTGGACGCGGTGCACCGGGCGATGCGCGTGGCGTTGAATCGCGAAGTAGACGAATTGGAGACAAATCTGTCATTTCTCGCTACGGTCGGCTCCACCAGTCCTTACATTGGGTTGTTCGGTACGGTCTGGGGAATCATGAATTCTTTTCGATCTTTGGGTGTTGCGCAGCAGGCGACCATCGCAAGTGTAGCGCCAGGCATAGCAGAGGCGCTGATTGCCACTGCCATGGGACTGTTCGCTGCGATACCGGCGGTAATCGCCTACAACCGCTTTTCCAATCACGTCGAACGTTTAATTTCCAGGTATGAGACGTTTACTGAGGAGTTCATTAGCATCGTGAACCGTCAGACCTACCCACTACCCATGGCGTCGTAGCATGTACGGTTATAAAAGACAGCGAAAAATGAGGCAGATGGCGGAAATTAACGTTGTGCCCTATATTGATGTCATGCTGGTGCTGCTCGTCATTTTCATGGTAACGGCACCTCTGCTGACAGAAGGCGTCAAAGTAGATCTGGTCAAAGCCGATGCGCAACCGATCGATAGCAAAGAACTCGAGCCGGTGATTCTGTCGGTGGATGATCAGGGTAAATATTTCATCGACCGTGAGGCAAAGGAGCCTGAAGCGGTCCGCGCCTACGCTGCAGCGGTGCTGCGGCGCAATCCCAAGGTAGAGTTCATGGTTCGCGGTGACAAGGATGTGGCGTATGAAGCGGTGGTCAACGCCATGGTACTGCTACAGCAGGCGGGAGTACCCAGCGTCGGCTTGATTACTGATCCGGAGGGTAGCTGAATTGCCAGATCAACGCCGCAGATTTGGTTTAACGACAAAATCACTGATCTATGCTGTTGGCATTCATGTGTTCGTCGCGGCTCTGCTGCTGGTAAGTTTTAATTTTGACTTGGGTAAGATCACGCAGCCGGCATCCCGACCGCAATCAACGCCGGTTCAGGCCACCGTTGTTACCGAGGCGGAAGTGCAAAAACAGCTGGATGTGATTGCAAACAAGGAAGAGAAAAAGAAGCTCGAAGAGGAGTTAGCGCAGAAGAAGCTGCAGGATATCTTGCAGAAAACAAAGGAGGCGGAGCAGAAGAAGCAGCAGGAACAGCAGAAGCTGGCTGAAATAAAAAAGCAGAAGGAAGCTGAAAAAAAGAAGGCTCTGGAAAAAAAGAAAGCTGAGGAACTGGCACGCAAGAAAAAAGCGGAGCAAATAAAAAAGGAGGAGCTAGCCCAGGCACAGAAAGAAAAGGAGAGACTGGCCAAAGCTAAAGCGGAAGAGGAACGCAAGCGCCTCGAGGCAGAGAAAAAGAAGCAGACTGAGCTGGCACGCAAGAAAAAAGAAGAGGAAGAAAAGCGGGCCAAGGAACTGGCGCTGCAGCAGAAGCTGGAAGAGGAGCGCCAGCAGGCAGCGTTTCAATCCCTGCTTGCGCAGTACGAGCCAATTATCCGGCAGAAAGTCAGTCGCAACTGGAACCGGCCGAGCAGCACGCAATCGGGTATCGCCGCCCAGGTTAGCGTGCGGCTGACGGCGACGGGTGAGGTTATTTCAGCAAAAATCACCCGCAGCAGCGGCAACAGCGTATTCGACCGCTCCGTTGAAAATGCTGTCTACAAGGCGTCCCCCTTACCTATCCCCCAGGAAAGTGGTATCAATGAAAAATTTCGCAATTTAAACCTCAAATTTAAACCCGAAGATCTGATTTCATGAAAAATAATAAGGGCAGATGTTTAACGCGGGCGCTGGTTGCCTGGATCGGATTGTTCCTCTGCATGAATGCGCAGGCCGCACTCGAGATCGAGATTACGCAGGGCGTAGAGGCTGGGATCCCCATCGCGGTGGTGCCATTTGAGTGGCAGGGTGCCGGCTTGCCGCCCCATATCGTTAGCGACATTATCGAGGCCGACCTGAAACGCAGCGGTCGATTCGATGCCATTCCGCGCGGAGATTTCTTGAGTACCCCGCATGACCACAAGCAGGTTAATTTTAAAGACTGGCGACTGATAAAAGCGGAAGCGCTGGTTGTGGGTAGAGTACAGCAATTAGGTTCCGACCAGTACCAGGTCGAGTTCAGACTGTTCGACGTGTTCAAATCAAAGCAGCTGGGCGGGTTCCGCTATAAGGTACCGGGGGGGTCACTGCGCAAGCTGGCACACCAGATCAGCGATGTGATCTATTTGAAACTGACCGGGGAACGTGGTGCGTTCGACACCCGCATTGCCTACGTCACCGTCGAGCGGGGTTCGGTCAAGCAGCGCTATCTGTTGCGGGTGGCGGACTCGGACGGATTTGGCCCGGTAACTATACTGGAGTCTAACGAACCGATTCTATCGCCATCCTGGTCACCGGATGGGCAGACGCTGGCCTACGTGTCGTTTGAAAAGGGGCGCTCAATGATATTCACCCAGCGACTGCGCGATGGGCGGCGCGAGCTCATTGCACAGTTTCAGGGGCTAAACGGCGCGCCGGCATGGTCGCCGGACGGCCGTACGCTGGCGGTAGTGTCATCGCGCGAAGGCAATCCTGAAATTTACGCGCTGAATCTACAAAGCAAAGACATGCGCCGCCTGACTAATCACCTGGCTATAGATACCGAGCCCGCTTTTTCTCCAGACGGCCGCCATATCATCTTTACCTCTGACCGCGCGGGTAGACCGCAGATTTATCGCATGCGCAGCGATGGTACCTCGGTAGAGCGCCTGACCTTCGAAGGAGTTTACAACGCGCGTGCTTCTTATGCCGCTGATGGCAAGCGCCTGACGCTGGTTACAAACCAGGGCAGCGGTTATCGCATCGGTGTGTTTTTTATCGACAGCAAGGGATTGTTGGTGTTAACCGATACTACCCTGGACGAATCACCTTCATTTGCGCCTAACGGAGCAATGATTTTGTATGCCACGCAACAAGGTGGTCGTGGTGTTTTATCTGCTGTGTCCGCTGATGGCCGGGTAAAGCAAGTTCTACGTTTCCAGAAAGGAGATGTAAGAGAACCTGCCTGGTCGCCATATAACAGAAAACTGTAGGAGATATCTCTATGCGTAACAAAACTTCACTGGCTATTGTAATTTTACTGGCCCTGACTCTCGCTGCCTGTGGCGGTAAGAAAGGGGTAAAGGATGGTGAAGAGGATGGCGTCAGCACTACGGCGTTGGATGATGGATCAGGTGGTCTCGGCTCCGAGCTTGGTGCCGCCGGTGATCTAGCTGCTAATAACAAGGTCTATTTTGAGTATGACAGCGCAGCGGTGACCGACGACTCGCGCGTGCTGGTAGAGGCACATGCGCAGAACCTGCTGGATAACCCGGGTGTCACCGTTGTGTTGGAGGGGCATGCTGATGAGCGCGGCACACGCGAGTATAATCTGGCGCTGGGTGAACGGCGGGCACTCGCCGTGGCTGAAATAATGGTTGCCTACGGTGTCACTCGGGACCGCATGCAGACTATATCCTACGGCGAGGAGCGTCCCGAATCGCTGGAGCATAACGAGTCTTCGTGGGCGCTGAACCGCCGCGTGGTAATATTGCGTTAAGTAAAAACTGAAAGGGTCGACCCATTCGATGCAGTATGTTGTAGCAAGCGTTTTGGCGTTGCTGTTATTGGTTGCGGGTTGCGCATCCAGTGAAAAGGCGTCGAGTACAAAATCGGTAGCGGTAGGTACCGACAGCAGCGAAGCGGTGCGTGCAACGGTGGAAATGCAGAGCTTGCGCGAAGAGGTAGCCCGCCTGCGCAATCAAGTTGAACTGCAGGGTAATCAGCTTGAAAATCTGCTGCGTAGACAGCGGGAACTGTACGACGATCTGGATTATCGACTGCGTCAGAGAGAGCGAGCAGCTGGGGGCGACGTCTCTTTAGCGCGACCGTCAACGGGCTCCTTCGGCAGTAATACCGGTGCGGGATTTGGCAGCGCCGATCCCGATGCCGCCGGGTCGGGCGTTGCGCCAGGATCCGTCAATCAAGGTTCGGTGACACAAGGAGCCGCAAGCGACAGTCAGTCAACCGGTCAGACGACGGCCGCGATCAGCACGACGATGCAGCCGACTGCGCCGCAGCAGGCTGCCATCGCCACGCCTGAGGAACAGTTAGCATATGACCAGGCGTTCAATCTTTTGAAGCAGAGCCGGTATGGCGAGTCTGTGGCAGCGTTTCAACAGCTTCTGGCGCAGTATCCCAATGGTGCACTGGCCGATGACGCCCAGTACTGGATTGGCGAGGCCATGTACGTGACGCGGGATTTCTCCGGTGGACTGCAGGCGTTTCAAGCGGTAGTGGATCGATTTCCGCAGAGCGCGCGTGTGGCCGAAGCCATGCTCAAGCTGGGTTACATTCAGTACGAAATCGGTGCCAAGGAAGAGGCCCGACAGACGCTGACCCAGGTGGTAAACCGCTTTCCGGGAAGCCGGGTGGCGATCTCTGCGCAGACGCGGTTGCGCAAGCTGCAGGCCGAGTTGGGGGGCTGAGCCACCTGATGTAGTCGAAGTCGACGCTGGATTTGGTGGACAGCAGCGGGCTGTTTGACACTCCGTATGGGCTCTTGGATAATCCCGCGCTCGTTTAAGCTC
>JAHEKE010000081.1 GCA_024638505.1 Gammaproteobacteria bacterium
AGCGGTGCTGTCGATGCAGATCAATAAAAGTGACCGTAATGATGCGGCTGGTATTGCGCGGATCATGCAGACGGGCTGGTATCGGGAGGTTCAGGTAAAAAGCCTGGACAGTCATGGGATTCGTGCGATGCTCAATAGCCGGGCTCTGCTGTTCTTCACCACGTAAAACTTGAACAGCTCCTATATACATGAAGCTGCCCTAAAGGACTCCTTCCCATTACGCGAACAATCGATCTTAAACAGATAGAAGAGGACACCAGCGCTGAAATTTGTCGACTATACCCGGACTTTAGCCGAGGGTTATTGTGCAATATCACCCATTTTGTGTGAAGACAGCTGCGTATACTCTGACCACAACCAAGCATCCTCCTTGGTCCGCGTCGGGGTAGACATGGATGTTAATCTCCGGCGCATCTAGGTGAAGAAATACGCGCGTAGAAAGATGCTAGGCGCGGCAACATGATTACAGGTTTTAACCGAACTCGACAAGAAACACGCAAGATCTATTGACACTCCAATGACTCGCGCTTTGGAACGGATTGGCTTTCTTTTCATGTTTGAAGCGTATCGATCCACTTACGAGTTGTACAAGGAAGTATTCGGGCGACCCAATCCGAGGTATTGGCCAGCTCCTGGCACACGCAAGAAGCGCGATGGTAAGTATTTGCGTCCGGTGGCGACTTGCGGGGATTCATACTCAGGATTTATCGCTAATATCGTTAAGAACTACCGTGGCCCTAAACCTCTTTATACTCTTTAGGATCTGGCTCGTCCGTCAAAGCAGACGTAGTATCCGAGATAGCTGATGGTTCCTACCGACCTCGTTTGATTCAGAAATCACCCGGTGTGGGTCAGTTACGGGCATTAGGTAATCTGGTTTCAGCCTAAGCAGACGATTATTTGAAAAGACAAACGAAGATTCCGCACAACCCTCGCACAACGAATACTTTTAAACGTTGGATCGATGCGGTCTGATATGCCGTGTGAAGGCAGCGCTCTCCCCCTGAGCTAATCGCCCGCATGGGCTGAGCTGGCAAGTGTACTGAAGGGCTGGCGGAGCGGTCAATTACGCTTGACCCTAGTGCAAGGTAACTATTAAAGTACCGCGTCGTTTTTCGGGATTAGGGTCAGAGTCAAGTCCGGTAATACTGGCTTGTCTCTGACCCTAATTTTTTCCTGATTTTGTGGGGCCATAGCTCAGCTGGGAGAGCGCAACACTGGCAGTGTTGAGGTCGGCGGTTCGATCCCGCCTGGCTCCACCAGTTTTTTGTTTGAAAGACTTGTCCCCATCGTCTAGTCGGCCTAGGACACCGGCCTTTCACGCCGGCAACAGGGGTTCGAATCCCCTTGGGGACGCCATATTTGATGCCTTTGCACAGGCTATTCGGGTGACGTTGTGATCAAGGTTGAGCAAACCAGGTTGGAGGGGGTGAAGATCCTGACGCCTGAGGTACACGGTGACGAACGCGGATTCTTCATGGAAACTTTCAACGTGCGGGATGCCAGGAGAGCTGATATACCGACCGAATACGTGCAGGACAACCACTCCCGCTCCGCGCAGGGCGTTCTGCGCGGGCTCCATTACCAGTATCCGCAATGGCAAGCCAAGCTCGTGCGCGTGGCGCGTGGCGAGATATTCGATGTGGCAGTAGACATCCGACAGGGCTCGCGCACCTATGGGCAGTGGGTCGGGGTAACTCTTTCTGCATCGAACAACAAGCAGATGTTCATACCGCAAGGCTTCGCTCATGGTTTCGTCGTTTTATCAGAAATGGCCGACTTCCTTTACAAATGTACCGCCCTGTTTGAACCGAGTCAGGATCATTGTCTACTGTGGAATGACCCGCAAATAGGTATTGACTGGCCAGTGGGCGATCCTATTCTTTCGGAGAGAGATAAAAAGGGGCAGCTGCTCGAGGACCTCAAGTTTTAATTATGCGTATATTGCTGTTTGGTAAAACGGGCCAGGTAGGATCGGGTCTGGTTAAGGATTTGCGGAGTGTGGGGACAGTACGCTGCGTTGGTAGAGAAACGGCGGACCTTTCGGATCTTGCCGCGGTCGAAAACGTCATCCGTGACGAACATCCCGATGTAGTGATCAATGCCGCCGCCTATACCCATGTCGACCAGGCGGAAAAAGAACCCCAGTTAGCGGATTTAATCAATGCCAAAGCGCCCGGCGTAATGGCAGAAATGACCCATGCCATGAACGCCTGGCTGATCCACTATTCCACTGATTACGTATTTGATGGGGACAGCACCGAGCCTTATACCGAGGATATGACCATCAGTCCCAACAGCGTCTACGGCCGATCCAAGGCGGCGGGGGAGGAGGCCATCAGACGGGCAGCTGATCGTTATCTCATACTCCGAACCAGCTGGATTTACTCCAACCACGGCCGGAACTTTCTGAACACCGTCCTGCGACTGGCCAAACAGCAGCAGGAACTGCGAATTGTAAATGACCAAACCGGCACCCCGACCTATTCCCGGGCCTTGTCAGCCGGTACCGTTGCAATTGTCAGGAAACTGGCTGAGGGCCAGGATAACCAGGAAGCCGGCATTTTCAATTTGACCTGCCGGGGTGCGACAACCTGGTATGGTTTTGCTCGTGAGATATTCAGACTGGCAGGCATCGAAGACGTACACATCAACCCGATCACTACCAGTGAATTCCCCACGCTGGCTAAGCGGCCAAGCTATTCCGTGCTGGATAACACAAAAGCCGAAAAGGCCTACGGCGTTCGGCTGCCGGATTGGCGTGATTCACTGAAAGAATGCCTGGCCCGACGTGCATTCACATGACGAAATCGCCGAGCTGTTAGGGCCTGATGGCCCGTTTGTGGGTGCGCTACCTGGGTTTGAGGCGCGATCCAGTCAGATTTCCATGGCGAGTGCGGTACAGCGGTGCCTGCGTGACAAGAGCTCCTTTATTGTAGAGTCAGGGACGGGCACGGGAAAGACGTTTGCCTATCTGGTGCCGGCAGCACTCTCCGGGCAAAAAGTCATCGTCTCCACTGGTACCAAACCGCTGCAAGACCAGCTCTTTTTTCGAGACCTGCCTACCGTGCTTGAGGTTCTTAAGCAGCCGGTCAAGACAGCGCTGTTGAAAGGGCGCGCCAATTATTTGTGTTTGCATCGCCTGCAGCTGGCGCGGCAGCAAATGGACATTATGTCGGGCGGCCGTTCACGGGATCTCGCGCACGTCGAGGATTGGTCCAGAGCGACCCGAAGCGGCGATCTGAATGAACTGACCGTTTTGACTGAAGATTCAGCAGTGCGGCCGATGGTGTCATCCACCGTGGAAAACTGCCTTGGCTCCAGGTGCGAGTTCTACGATGAATGCTACGTTAACAGAGCTCGACAGGCCGCGCTGGGAGCGGAATTGCTGGTCGTCAATCATCATCTGTTTTGCGCCGACTTGGTTTTACGGGAGGATGGTTTCGGTCAGCTTTTGCCGGGTGCGGATGCGATAATTTTTGACGAAGCACATCAGCTTGCAGAGGTGGCCTCTGATTTCTTGGGCACGTCTATCGGCACGCATCAGATAAGAGACCTGTGCAGAGATGTGGAAATAGAAGAGAAGCAGGAGCAGAGTCAGGTGCAAGGGCTGGGCCGGGTTATCCTGGATATCGAGCAAAAGCGCGAAGCCTTACTGGACGAGATCAAGGGGCAGCGTGACAGACTTAAGTGGAGCGAGCTTAGCGCGGACTTGGAATTCAGCAAGAAGCTTGGCGCACTGCTGACCGCCGTAAGTGAGTTGACCGATCATTTGCAGCTGGCGGCGACTGCTGGAGAGGGCCTATTGCGCTGCTGGCAACGTGCGCTGGTCTGCGCGGAGCGGCTGAGTCGATTTACCGAGCCCGCCGGCGATCGATATATCAGGTGGGCTGAAACAGATCAGCGCTGGTGTCGATTTCACGAAACGCCGCTGCAGCTGGGGGACACCCTCAAACCTTACCTGGAAGATCCAGGCAAAGGATGGTTCTACACCTCTGCCACGCTGTCGGTTAAGGGTGACTTCTCTTATTTTGCAGGTCAATTGGGTATCGAGAACGCTGAGACAATGAGCCTGGACAGCCCGTTTGACTATACCCGTCAGGCAAGGCTGTACATTCCTGTGGACTTACCGGACCCGCGACAGCCGCACTTCACGCGCGCGGTAGTTGATAAAGCGCTGCCGGTTATCGATGTTGTCGGGGGTCGCACATTTTTTCTGTTTACCAGCCATAACGCTTTGCGGGAAGCGCATTCAATTCTCAGCGACTGCTCTGACTATTGCCTGCTTGCACAGGGGCACATGCCGCGCACCGAACTGCTTGCGCGCTTTCGTTCAACGCCCAGGTCAATCCTGTTGGGCACGGCAAGTTTTTGGGAGGGAGTTGACGTCCGAGGTGAAGCTCTGTCGTGTGTGATTATTGATAAGCTGCCTTTTGCCTCACCCTCGGACCCGGTTCTGCGTGCCCGGCTGGAGGCCATTGAGTCATCCGGCGGCCGCCCGTTTATAGACTACCAGTTACCGCAGGCGGTGATTGCCCTGAAACAGGGTGTGGGCCGGCTGATTCGAGATAGCAACGATTTTGGTGTACTCATGCTGTGCGATCCGCGCCTGATCGAAAAAAGCTACGGTAAGGTGTTTCTGGATAGTCTCCCCGCTATTCCCATGACGCGGACACTGGATGAAGTGAAACACTTCTTTAATACCGCTGTGTCTATGGCATGAAAATCCTCGCCTTGGATACGTCTACCGCGGCATGTTCGGCAGCGCTTTGGCTCGACGGGGCAAGTCTTGAGCTGTTTGAGATATCATCCAAGCAGCACTCAGAGCTGATTCTGCCCATGGTGGACAAGATCATGCACGAGTCTGGCGTCAGTTTGCATCAGTGCGATGCGCTGGCGGTGGGGGAGGGCCCTGGATCGTTTACCGGTTTGCGCGTTGGCGTTGCAGCAGCACAGGGTTTAGCATTCGGTGTGGACCTTCCGGTCATTCCGGTATCCTCCTTGCTTGCCCAGGCCAACCGGCATCTTACAGCACACAGCCTGTGTGCGTTTGATGCCCGCATGTCGCAGCTATACTGGGGGCTGTATCAACTGGGATCGAGTGGACTGATGCAAGCGGTCACTGAAGTCATGCTTTCCGCCGCCGAGGAGATTGTTCTCAACCCGGACTATGCATGGACTGCGCTGGGAACCGGCTGTGATCGATACCGGACCGATCTCAAAGCAGGAAACGCGGGCGTGCACGTCGATTTTGTCTCGCACAGTTTTCCCCACGCAACGGATGTCGCGCGTATCGCGGTAGAGTATTATGCAGCCGGCAGGATGATTGCGGCAGAACAGCTTGCCCCCCACTACGTCAGAAACAAGGTAACAAACTAGCTGAAACCGGCGGGCTTACACTATTTCTGCATTCCAGCGCCGCCCAACCTGCGGCTCAGCACAGAACAGAAAACGATCTTTTATCAATCGGTTTATTGTCTATTGCCAGCTGAAGCTCCCATTGACCGATAAACTCATCCATCCCCGCGCTTGGGTTCATAAACGAAACCAGTGCGGCCTCGGTGGAGCGATGCAGTTTCAACCACACCCATATCCTTTCTTTATCGTTATTCACGATAAACTTATACTCAGTGTGTTCCCGGTCCTTGCCGTGCGGGTCACGCCACACCGCCACCAGTTTGTGCTGGTCGCGGGACAGTCCGGCAACTTCAATGACTGCGTAAATTTTATCGCTGCAGGTAAACTCGGTGGCCGGCTGGTCTAGCGGAACGCCGTCCTGTTCACTGGCCGTGAGGAATACGTGGTGGCTCGACGCCGCATGCGAAAGTGGGCTGAGTCCAAGGACTGCAGCCCACCAGAAAGCTTGCATCAATTTTTTCATCGGATCAGGGTGGTAGCTCGAATCCCGAACAAAAACCGCCAACCTGCACCTGATGATTGATCACCATGGTAATCGGTTCGCCCTTGATAAAGTCCCGACCGCGGTAGGTAATGGTCAGTGCATAAGTGTTAGGTGAACCCGAATCCCGGCCTTCAAACTGCTTCAGCGTTTCCAGATCCATCAGGATGATGGAATCGGTGACGGAAACGGGCGTGGTCACGCCCTGCAGCGGAATGGTAATCGTTATGGCTTGAAAATTCCGTGGCGACAATGGCGTGGAACCGGCGGTAATTGGCGTGTATCTGATCGAATAGCTGTCATAGGTCACACCCTGGGGTTGGAAGGGAAAGGCGTATATACCCCGCGGATCCTGTACGGTTGCCGTGAGCTCCCCAACAATGGGCTGCCTGACCGTATCTGCGATACCGTCCCCACGCGGGGTAGCCGGTCCCGGCACAGCCGGTGCAGGCGCCGGGGTGCAGTCTACGAAGGCGTTGGATACAGTTGGATTAGGTTCAACTGTGCCGAACACCAGTAATCCTGTGGACCCGGTGTTGGTACCGGCCCCACCGGCTTTGGATTGGGTCACGCCGCTGGAGCAGGCGCTGATGAGAAATGCGGGGAGCAGGGTAAGGCATAAAAGGCGCGTTATTTTAGTCATATATTAACTCTTTAAATCAAAGAGATACAGAACTTTTCAAAAGTTCACTCTACGATATTATAGATAGTTTCAAGGAAATTAAAAGGAACGCGGTAAGGTTAATGCGGGTGCTCATCGGAAGAGGCAGCAGATTTGATCGCCGGCTGTATGCGCGCGACGTCAACAGCGGTTCCGCGAATTCGCACCACTTCAACGGGATGCCCGGACAATAGCACCGTCGTGCCGGGCTTGGGGATCGCTTCCAGTTGCTCCAGAATCAGCCCGTTTATCGTCTTCGGCCCGTTCTGGGGAAGGTTCCATTGCATACGGCGGTTCAATTCGCGTACGTTAGCGTTGCCGCGCACGAGAAAGCTGCCGTCGACTTGTGCCTGAACTTCTTCAGAGAAACCGGGGATACTGGCGGTGAATTCACCAACAATTTCCTCGAGAATTTCTTCCAATGTGACGAGCCCCTTGATATCGCCGTATTCATCTACGACTAACCCAAATGTACGACGCTTGCTCTGAAGATTCAATAGATGTTGTGTTATTTTAGTACCCGCAGGCACAAAATATGGGGTGCGAATGATTTTTTTCAGTTTTTCCTTGGTAAACTCGCTGGTCTGGCTGAGGTGCAGGACCTTTCTTAAATGCAAAACGCCGATAATATTGTCTAAAGATCCCTTGTAAACAGGCAGTCTCGTGTGATGGCTGGTGGCCAGCTGGTTAACTATAAGCTCCCAGTCATCATCGATATTGATGGCCTCCACCGCGGCGCGCGGCAGCATAACGTCATCCACGGTTATATTCTCCAGTCCCAGAATTCGCAGCAGCATGCTCTGATGCTCCTCCGGAATTTTGGAACCTGATTCCAATACGGCGACGCGCAGCTCATCTGAGCTCAAGGATTCTGATTTCTTCCCCAGTCGCACGCCGAACAGGGCTAAGAATGTCCGGCTCATCCGATTTACCAACCAGACAATGGGGTGGCCAAACTTCACCAGGATATACAGCACGTGTGCCGCGGGTAGCGCGATACGCTCGGGATGCGTAGCGGCCATGGTTTTTGGTGCAACTTCAGCAAACACCAGTATCACCAGAACCAGTATGCCGCCAGCGATGGCCACGGCGACGTCGCCGAACAGGCGCAAGGCAATGATTGTGGTGACGCCGGACGCGCCAATGTTTGCCGCGTTGTTGCCTAGAAGAATCGTCCCCAACAACTGTTCCGGTCGCTCCAGCAAATACTGCGCTAACCTTGCCCCCCGATGTCCCTTTTCGGCAAGATGTCTGAGACGGTAACGGTTGACCGCCATCATCGCGGTTTCAGAAGCAGAAAAAAGACCCGATAGAATAATCAGCAAGATGAGAATCGCGAATAGCGAACTCACCGAAACGTCGTTCAAACAGATGCCCCGTATTAGGTACCCTTATTCTAGCCTGAACGCTTGCTAACTTGCATGAAGCGGCAGTCAGGCAAGAAGAATCTCAATTACGTACTTGGTACCAAAGTAGCCCAGCACCAGAACAACGAATCCGGAAATGGTCCAGTATGTAGCCCTGCGGCCCCGCCAGCCGAGCCATATGTGCCCGGCGAGCAACACGCCGAATATCAACCAGGCCATGATCGCCAGGATAGTGTGATGATTAAAGGCGAAGGTCACGCCGAACAGCGAACGCGTGTATATCGCACCGCTGATCAGAGTAAGTGTGAGCAATACAAAGCCAATCCCTGCAAGCAGAAACAGCAGGCTTTCCATCGTTTCAATTGGCGGTAGGGCGTTAAGCAGTCGACCAGGGTCGCGCTGGCGCAGACGTTTTTCTTGAACACTCAGTAGCACGGCTTGCACTACGGCGAGGCTCAAAAATGCATAAGCCAGTATAGATACCATTAAATGCACAGTTAGCTGCGTCGACGGCGTGACTAAACCTTCGCCGTTAGACGGCCACAGCCAGGCCGCAATAACGGCAGCTGCAGCTATCGGCAGCACCACGACACCGAGATTCTCGATCGGTTGACGCG
>JAHEKE010000035.1:0-22188 GCA_024638505.1 Gammaproteobacteria bacterium
ACGCCGTTATCAGCCCGGTTCTGATCTGCCCCGTTCGCGAACCGTCTGCTCAGATAGCGGCAGATTACGCATCATCCACAGCAACAGAAGCAGCCCTGGTAAAGCGACTAAAGTCGACAGCACAAAAAAATCAAACCACCCCGTTTGCTCGACGACCCACCCACTGGAGGCCGAGAGCAGGGTTCTCCCAAACGCCATAAACGATGTAAACAGTGCAAACTGGGTACCCGTGTAGGCTGTGTTGCACAGCACGGACAAATAAGCAACGAAAGCCGACGATCCCATCCCGCCTGACAGATTCTCGATGCCGATGGTAAGGTAAAGAAACTGTACATCATGCCCCATCACGGATTGGGCCGCGTACATCAGATTTGAAAACATCTGCAAAACTCCGCACCCGAGCAGACTCTGCATAATGCCGTAACGCTTGACTATCAGACCACCAATAAAAACGCCCAAAACGGTTGCTATCACTCCAAAGATCTTACTTACTGTCGCCACCTCCGACTTAGTAAATCCGGTTTGGTAGTAAAAGGGGTACGCCATCACACCGGCATAGGCATCGCCAAACTTGTACAGCAGGATAAAGGCAAGAATAATGACCGCGGTGGCGGGTGAGTTCCTGCGGAAAAATTCGACAAAAGGGTCAACAACCATTGAGCGAAATCCCGGATATTTCTGGATCTCGACTGAGGCAGACCGCCGCCTGTCCGGATCAGGAGCAAGTATTGCGGCCACCATACCTACTATCACCAGGCCTGCCATTACCGCGTAGACCAGCGGCCAGGCGATCTGATCCGCGAGGAATAACGCGCCCGCGCCGGCGACAATCGCTCCCAGACGATACCCGGCCTGCGTCATCGCCGCACCGGCTCCCTGCTCTTCCGGATCCAGGATTTCGATCCGGTAAGCATCGATTACGATGTCCTGACTGGCTGAAAAGAAAGCCACGGCCAGCGCACAGATTGCGGTCAATACCGGTGTCTTCTCCGGCTCACTGAAACCGAGAGCCGCGATAGAGATCATCAAACCGATCTGGATTACCAGCATCCAGGAGCGCCGCCGACCCAGCAGCCGCGTCAACACCGGCACCGGTATACGGTCGATAAAGGGTGCCCACAGAAACTTGAAGTTGTACGGCGTACCCACCAGCGCAAACAGGCCGATGGCGGCTAATGCTATTCCTGCTTCAGCCAGCCAGAAGGAAAGCGTTGCACTGGACAGCGCCAACGGCAAGCCGCTGGCGAATCCCATAACGAATACAAAAACGAGACGGGGTTGAAAGTAGAGGGAAACAGCTGACTTTGGGCTTTTGTCAGGGAGGACTTGTTCACTGGAACCGGTCATGCGCGAGTCGCAAATTATCTGAAGATCGAGGATATGTATCCAGCCGTGTTGCTGCCCGTAGCGCTAGCTCTGCCTGCGTCTAGGCGCGGCTCGCAGCTATGCATCACACTGCCATAGCTCGACCCGCCGCGGCTGCGTCGTATCTGACGAGCGTAACGTCCCGTTCTGCGCGCTGCACGCCATAGCTTTGGCAACAATTGCGGCCGCTCTTCGCTGAACCTCCCGCCATCTCTCGGCGTACGGCTCGTGCTGGTAGAAAACGTCAGGTTCCAGGCCCCAGGTATCGCCCATTGTCTGTATCGCCAACCATTCGTTTACTGCCGCTACCAACCCGGCTTTGCCCAGGGCCGCCTGCGCCATGTTACCGATCCGCTGCTCGGCGCCACCGAGCACCAGCGTGGCTGCAGCGGATCGATTGCCTGCCATCCAGCTTTGATACGCCCGTTCCAAATGCTCAAAGTCTTGCGCTTTCTGCGGATAAATATTGTCCAGTTCGTCAGGATCGCGACTCAGATCATAGCCCTCGACACGGGTCCCTTCGTCCGTGGGAAACCAGATGAGCTTGTGCGTGCTGCTTCGCACCGAAGCCACGCGGATCGGGATCTCTTCTTTTGGCGTGGTCCAGCCTTTAAGGGTAGTCTGAGTAAACACGTAGTCCCGGACCGCTTCCTGTTCTCCTTTCATAACGGGAAGAAAAGAGACGCCCTGCATGGCCGGCTCCATCCCGCTTGCATCCACGCCCAGGATGTCGAAAACGGTAGGCATGAGGTCCACTCCCTGAACCAGCGCGCTGAATCTCCCGCTAAGCGCTTTATCCGGCACGCGGACAATCAACGGGATATGTATCAATTCGTCATACAGCTTTCCATCGTAGCCGGTCGACGCATGGCCAACCCAGCCATGGTCGAAAAGCTCTTCACCATGATCAGCGCTGATAATAACGATGGTGCGGTCTAACAGCCCCGTTTCGCGCATCCACTCAAGGTTACGGCGCAGCCGTTCGTCCACGTCCGCCACCTCGCCGTCGTATAAGGCTCTGATTACGGGCACATCGTCCGTGCTGAATTCGATCTTCCCGGCATGCTTGAACTCGACCTCTGCCCGCTCCGGGTGGCGCAGGATAACTTTATGATTGCGTACCGCCTCGATACCCTCGCTCGTCTGTGACGATGCCCCGAACCGGGCAGCATTCAGGTCGCTAGGGGCGTATGGTAAATGCACATCCCTTATATGTGCCCAGGCGAAAAACGGCTGCTCGTTGTTTATTCTCTCGGCAATAAAGTTCTCTAAAGAATCGGGCCCGCGGACCAGACTATTCTCAAACCCAAAGTCTTGGTGACTCGGTCCACGGATACTCTGTCCAAAAATCTCGTATCCTCTCTCCGCCAGGACGCGCAGCGCTGCAGTCATTTCCTTATCGTAGAAACTGAAGCGGCCCCATTGTGCGTGTACCGGCGGGTAGTAGCCGGTAACCAGAGATACGATTCCCGGGGCAGTCCAGGCAGAGGTAGAGAATGCATGATCGAAGACGGCGGACTCTTGGGCAAAGCTCTTCAGGTAGGGCGTCGTCTCCTTTTCATACCCATACGCCGACATGCGATCCGGGCGCAGGTTGTCGACCGTAATTAAAAGCACGCTCCACTGCCTTTCGGACTGAGCCGTGGCGCCTGGCGAAACAAGCAGAGCGAGAAGCCACAGTGCGGTGAGAAGGTGTAGCAAAATTCGTGAGCACACGCTGCTCCAAAACATTCCTCTTTCTCCTGTTGTTCTGGGCGGCAGGGTTGCCCAGACAAAGATAGTCTCCTGTCTCGCAAGCATCTCCCCACCTTTATTCATTTTACCCGTTCCGCCGATACATGCCCACATTCGCTTCTCTACCTGCAAAAACCACATTCGACGGTGCCACTTAAGATTTACCTCGCAGATAAGCCCCGCTGGTGAAAAACACCACAATCGCCAGTGCGAAGGCATACAGCACCTGGCTTTGGTTGAATCTGGTAATCAGCCCGGCGCTGACGGCACTCTCGTATACGGCTGCCCTCACAGCTTTATCTTTCACCTCTGCTTTGGTCTCGGGGCGCCAGCGGTGCTTGCTGTGATTCAGCGCTGCGGGGAAGTACTTTTCCAAAATCTGATTTTCGCTTAATGCGATGTTGTAGTGTTCACCGCGCCCCTCTTTGTATGCTCGATCAAAGTAGTACTCGCGCCGAAAAAGATGAACTCCGGCCTCGTGCGCATAGGCATCTCTCGGTACCGAATAGACCTTCTGAAAACGGCTGTACCCTTCTCCGCGGATGTATCTATCCAGTATCTGCGCTACCTCTTTTCCACGATGCCGGTCGTACAGCTGCAGTTGCCCAAGTGAAAAGCGGGACCTGAATATCCCGATATCTGGATCGTGATAAAGGTGCCCGTATTCGACCATCATGCTTTTACTGTCCAGCAAGAACGATAGGGAAGGTATACGCTTAGCGTACCAGGCAACGCGATCCGGGGTGTTCATGAAGCCTAGGCCCAGCACGACCAAACCCACCGCAATGTAATAGCAGAGCGTGCCGAGGCTTTGCCTGGAAGGCATACCGGCAACAAGGGTGGGCCTTAACCCCATGGCGATAGCGAGCTGCGATAGCCCTCCAGCCAGAAGGTTGGTTCTAATGTCGCGCAGGTCAAACACGCGCGAAGGAATGACCCACTGTATATATTCATCGATCACGCCGATCAGCCCCACGACCAGCGTCGCGATTAAGTAAACGCTCACGTCGCGCACGCGATGAACCAGGGCACGATAGACCAGCAGACCCAGGACCCCATACTCCAGAACGTGAATTGCTTCTTCCGGAATATCCCGCAGATAGTAAGCGTACCCTATAAACCCCGCGAGTATGCCGAACAGCCAAATGTAAGCGGTGAAGGGAAGCTGCCTTTTTTTAAGACTGCCGTAAGCCGGCAATCCCAGGAGCAATATTCCCGCGACGGTCACGTATAGGAAAACCTCTATCCCGATATGATCTCTGACCGAGTCCCTCACCGCACGGGCGAAGGGGATGGTTGAGAAAATTATCAATGACCAAACGACTACATACAGCCAGGACTGCCATTCACGTTCTTTGGGCGGCGCATCGAGCATGGCAAGGCCTGATCAAGGAAGGCGCGGTGCTGCCATCTACCCTCGAACCTGACGCATGCCCCTCTAGGCCGGACTACCTGACGTTTTCTGCTGTTCCTTCCGCTCTGACGACTGCTTCATCATCTGCTCCAGCATGTCTAAAAATTGCTGTAGGGAATCCGCCAGCGCGGCCTCACCATTCTGCAGCAGCTCCTTGATTCGTTGCTGCAAAACCGCGGCCGTCTCCTTAAACTTCCGCTCTATTTCCGCACGGTTTTGCTCGGACTGATCCTGCAATTCCTTTGCCATTGCCTCATAGTTGCGCTGAATCTCCATAACCGCCGCCTGCGCGTCATCGCCCATTTTAGTCAGCGACTGTTCCATTGCCTCTTTCTGCTGCTGCCATTCCTCGCTGTCAAAATAATTCTGCATGGAAGTGGTGAATGCGGACAATGCCTGGTGCGAAAAATCCATAGCCTCCCGACTTTGCCAGGCAATGTATTCTATACCGTTGTTCAGAGCGGTTAGCTCGTCACTGCCGCTAAGCGGCTGCTGTCCGGAGCGGAAATCAAAGATTTCGATACCGGTGGCACCATCACGACGCACCACCATAGCAGCGGCACCTTTCTTCAGCGATTTTATTTTGTCCGGATCAAGAGAGAGAAACACCCGCGTACCGGAGTCTTGCTTTGCTACGCGTTCAACTTCACCGATTACATCCTGCCCAAACCACACGTCGTTACCTGCATCGACTTCGACCTCGGTTGCAAACGGCACAGACACTTGAGCCTGCTGAGCGCAGCCGTACACCATCATGGCCAGAACGAATATGCTTGAAAGTCTTATCATGCGGTCAGCCCAATGTAACATGGTTTTTCTTTTCTATTATCTGCACCACGGAGGTGGTATCCGACTCACCTAAGCCTTCTTCTACGGCTTTATTGATACCCTCAGTAGCCAGCCTGGTAGCCGGGAGGTCCATGCCCAGCTCCTCAATGATTTCCATGGCAATACGCATATCTTTTTTATGCAATCTTGCCTTGAAACCCGGCTCGAAATTCCGATTGAGCATACGCATACCGTGCACTTCGAGCACGCGGCTGGCAGCAAATCCACCGAGCAGCGCCTCGCGCACCTTGGCAGGGTCGACGCCGCACTTTTTTGCCAGCAAGAGCGCTTCGGCAGCCGCGTTGACATGTTGCGCCACCAGCATCTGGTTGCACGTCTTGGCGACCTGCCCCGCACCGATGTCGCCGACGTGAACGATATTTTTACCCATGACCTCAAACAGCGGCCTAACCCGCTCAAATACCTCGGGCTTACCACCGACCATGATGGACAGAGTCCCATCGCGCGCGCCGATATCGCCACCTGATACCGGTGCATCAAGCATTTCAATTCCCTTGGCGGCGAGGGTCTGTGCTATTTTTCGGGTGGCCGACGCTGAGATTGTGGACATATCCACTACCACCTTACCGGCGGATGCTCCCTGTATCACGCCTTTTTCGCCCAGCACGACCTCCTCCACATCGGGCGTATCACTGACAATGACGATGACTATATCGGCTTTTTCGCCCACCTCCTGCGGCGAGGCGCACACTGTCGCACCGGCATCCCGCAAAGGCTGCGTACGCTCTGCTGTGCGTGAATATACCCACAGTGGGTAGCCGGCCTTGATGAGATTAAGTCCCATTGGTTGTCCCATCAGCCCGGGACCGATCAGTCCTACATTCTCAGTCATATGTTCTCCATGTTCTTGGTGTTTATAACTGACATCCTCTAAGCTAGCGCGCCATGATGTCAAGTGAAACAGAATTATTAAGGCAACTTTTTAATATTGCTGTTGCCGCAGTGCACCCCTCACAGTGTCTTCCATCTCACCTGCCACCGCCCCCTGCCGGCCGAACCGTGGTCTGCGCAGCGGGCAAGGCCGCCGCATCCATGGCCCGGGTAGTGGAACAACATTGGCCTGACCAGCTATCCGGATTGGCAGTGACCCGCTACGGGCACGCGGCGGAATGCCAGCACATAGAGATATTGGAGGCAGCCCATCCGGTGCCGGATTCGACGGGCTTAGTCGCAGCACAACGGATGATCGAACTGGTAAACCCTCTAGGAGAGGAGGATCTCGTTCTGACTTTGATATCCGGAGGGGGATCAGCTCTGCTGGTCCTGCCTGCGCCGGGGATTTCACTCGATGATAAACAGCAAATCAATCGCGCCTTGCTTTTGTCAGGGGCAAACATCCAGGAAATGAACTGCGTGCGCAAACACCTTTCGGCAATCAAGGGGGGGCGTTTTGCTGCGCACTGTGCACCGGCATCGACGATCAGCCTGATGATTTCAGACGTCCCTGGCGATGACCCGTCTACTATTGCCTCTGGGCCCACCGTGGCAGACCCGAGCACTCGCCACGAGGCACTCAATATACTTGCACGCTATGGTGTGAGTGTAAGTCCATCGGTAAAAGCCCATCTTGAATCGGAGCGGAGTGAGACACCGAAGCCTGGGGACCCGCTGTTTGCACGGGTGTCCAATACCATTATTGCTAACGCTACTATGGCTGTGCATGCAGCAGCTGCACACGCTCAGCAAATTGGCATTACGCCGGTCATCATAGGAGATGACCTTCAAGGTGAGGCCAGAGAACTTGGCGGGATACACGCCAGGCGCGTGCTTGCAGACCGCAAAAGCAGACCGATACTATACCTATCCGGCGGAGAAACTACGGTAACGGTTAGCGGTAAAGGCCGCGGCGGGAGAAACGTGGAATACCTGCTCGGGCTGGCAGTGGAGCTGGACGGAGCGCCTGACATATTTGCCATCGCCGCAGATACGGACGGCATTGATGGCTCGGAGGACAACGCCGGTGCTTTTATCACCCCGACTACCCTGGCGCGGGCGCAGGCGAAAAGCCTCGATCCCAAGGCTCATCTGGAGAACAATGATGCTTACAGTTTTTTTGCCCAGCTCGGGGATTTAGTGGTCACAGGACCTACGCTGACTAACGTAAACGACTTGCGGGCAATTATTTGCGGCCGTTTAAATAATCAAAGAGACATGCGTTGCTAAGATTTAACTTACAGCACGAAGCTTTGGTTTTTTGTGCGGCGTAGGACGCGATGCTCTTGCTGATTGTTGATCCATTAGAGGCATTCTTCCTTTCTCAACCGCTTCGTTGATCCAGCTCAACATAGGTTGCCACTGTTCGATATCACGAGCCACCACCATCGGCTCCATTTCAAAGATCCCGATGCCGTTGGTAGAAGCGTGGATGTAGTTCTGAGAGTCCCGCAGGCTGGCAATAAACGGCAGCTTCAAACTCTGCAGGAACCTTTTAAGTTTGTCATAGATAACCGTGTTAGTTCGCACACGATTCGCCACCACCGCCAGAGGCTTTTGTGTGGTGCGTATTTTGCCGTACACGATCAAGTCGCGGACGAAATCAGCCGCAGCATAAATATCAATTGGTGAGGGCAGGACTGGAATGAGTACTACGTCGGATCGCGCCATGAGCGATACCAGATCCTTGCGCGCAACAGCGGCGGGGGGGTCCATAACTATAAAGTCGTAGTCGTCCGTACCTCGGTACTCCCACCCCGTTATGGAGTCGATTCTGCGGCGAGAGGGATCCCGTCTTTCCAACCAGCGCACGCCCGACATCTGTCGGTCAAAGTCGCACAGTGCGGTACGCCCTTTAAAAGAAAAATAGCTGGCAAGGTTCGAGGATAAAGTGGATTTGCCCACTCCGCCCTTGGTGTTAATTACCAGGATGTGTTTTGCCCCCATAAGCGCGCCTCACCCACCAGGGTTTTTGTTAAATTTTGTTATGATGACTGTGGCATGGAATCAGTTTTTTTGCAATGCCGACTGACGAAAGTTAGAAGTAGTATGCCAATTCAAATTGCACGTAGTCGTCCCGCCTCAAGGTAAAGAAAGGATCAAGCGCGGGTACAGAAGAGAAGGTACGCAACTCCAGACTGGCCACCCAGCGCGCCCCCAAGCGGCGGCTGGCCTCAACGTTACAGAAGCGACTGGCACTGTCCAGGTCGAAGATACAGCCGACCAGCGCCTCACTGCTCTGCGCATCATTCAGGGTGAATCTAAGGCCACCAAATACGTCGTTCTCAAAGGGGGAGCGGGTCTCGATCGGGCGTTCATCGTAGTTGTATTCGGCTAACAATCCTACATCCGTTGCCCCGTCAAACATGCCATAGAAGGTGTATTCGAATCCTCCCACAGCGGCAATAAAGCTATCACCCTGGCCCGCACGGCGAATAGCCTCCAGTTTCCAAAGCCACGAATTGTGCGTCAACTGCACGTCTAAGCCGGTCTGGTCGATCTGATCATAGATTGGAATCAGGGATGGGAAGGCGGGATCTGACGTATCCAAGGCCAATAGCGGATCGCGGCTTGTCCCATGAAAGTGGGACAGGCCGACATCCCAATCACCGAACACCTCTGACCAGCGGAGCGCAAAGTCAACGTGTTTTTCCTCCGCTCCGGATTCAAAGACAGGCATGGCCACGTTGACCGGAGGGGAAATTCGAGGCCGGCCTTTGCGACCGGGGAAAGTGCGTTCACGAAAGCCGGGCAGAACGAACAGGTCCAGTGTGCCCCAGCGGCGAATCAGCGATAGGTTGATCATAGGCTGGCCGAGCTTTTCTTCTCCGTCAATGTCCTCTACCACATCTGTCTGGTTGATAATGTCCACCAGGTGCTGTGATTCCGTCACGCCCCAAAACACAATTCCCACCCCGGCCCGCAACTCCCAGTCACTACCCACATGCAGCCAATTCAATTCTCGAATGTCGTAATGGCTACGCTGGTCATCCCGTTGATCGATGCGTGCAAAAGGGGTGAACGTAAATGAGTCCGTACCCGCGTTCCACTGCGTGTAAAACTCGGGTTGAATGGCAGCAGAGAAATCGGAATTGGATTGCACTGGATTGAGCGGTTCATCGAAGAAACCCTGAAACTGGGCGGATAAGAACCCAGAAACCTTCCAATCCAGTGCCCAGGATGAAATCGCCCACGAAGCGGCGCATACTGACGTAACAACGCTCAGGCAAAGCCTGTTCATCTTATGCGCTTGAGCGAATTGCGATCAAAATCGCGCTCTGATAAACCATTCTGAAATTCATAATCGCTGAACAACAGAGTCGTATTCTTACCATTCAGATGATTTTGCATGTCCATGCGGTGCGCCCGCCAATATTTTTCTAGGTACTGATGATAATCTGATGCTGTTAGGGTTTTTAGCAGCGCGCCCTTGCGATCGAAGTAATCGACTCGCAAAACCCGGTAGTGCTCTTTATCGATCCAGGCGTGCTGTTTGGTATACCCAGAATGTTCGTATTGCGGTACACGCTCGACTACAAACGCTTCCTCTCCATCAATGGCTTCATCCCGCAACCACTTGTAACTGAATTTTTTGACCTCCTGTGAGCTTATGTCTTCATAAGCGAACTCACTACCCATAAATGGCCCAGACTTGTTGGCTGAAGCAATCCTTTTGACGCGCTTCAAAGCAGGCAAGTACAGCCACTGGTCATCTGGCCGAATGGCATGGGTGTAACTTAAAAACGCCGTGTTCTTAACATCCGCCGGGTGGTCAAAAATGATCAGAGACTTATCGCCGTCACCGGTTACTTCTAGTGTGCGCGACCTTATCTGCCTTTCGCTGGTTTCTCCCTGGCGATTGCGCAGTATCATCTTCATTGAGGTCTCGCTGTCCTGCCAGCCCAGGTCACGCCTATCTGCTTCTATGGCAATTGCCAACCCCTTTTCCTCGGCGCTTTCTGCAATTCCCTCTAACGGCAGAAGGCTCAGCAAAGCCATCATAAGCACCAATTTTCTCATTAAGTATCTCCTTGAGGATTGATGTTAACAGCGAGAGTAGAAAGTGAGGTCATCCGCCTGCAGGAGCAACCGGTACCGTAGCCTGCATGGAGTGGCGCTGGGAAAATTCCTCGAACCATTGTTTTAAATTTCGCCTTTCCCGCTGCCACTCGTCATCGGCAAATCTAAAGCTGACGTAGCCAAGTGCACAGCCGACTGCGATGTGGCCAATATGCAAACCGCCCGCCCATGACTGAACTTCCCGTTCCATCGCATCCAACGCTCTGTGAACGCTCGCGCGTTGCCGCGCAAGCCAGGATTCTGACTGCCGCTCCGGTGCGCGTTTTCCCTCAAGGAATCGGGCCACGGAGGCATCGAGAATGCCATCCGCCAGGGCCTGTAAGCGCAGCGCCAGCCAACGGCTGTCATCAGTTGGGAAAAGCCGGGGCTGGCCATTCAGCCCGTCTAAAAACTCACAAATCACCCGCGAGTCGTAATAAGGACTGCCGTCCGCAGCAATCAACACCGGTACCTTACCCAGTGGATTATCGTGCACAAGATCTGTGTCCTCTACCCACGGATTGGTCACGATTTTTTCGATGCGGTCTTCGAGATTCAATTCAATAACAGTGACCATTACTTTTCGCACGTATGGTGAGGTTGGAGAAAAACGAAGCTTCATACTCATGCCTCCAGCGGCTTTACTTAAAAATCAATCAGGTTGACCAGGTCAGGATCATCGACAAAATGATTTCTGTTGCCCTGCAGCTGCTCTATGCGGTCATTCCTCCATTTCTCATGTTTACTTGGGGCATCCCGAAAGTGCCAAGTTTTAAGCATTTCTCCATGCTTTCGAAAGATGGTGAGCCCGTATTCTTGCTGCATGTAAAACATCGCGCGCGCGATCTCACCGCGCGAGGCGGGTCTGGGTTCAACCACGCGGCGACGTCGATCGACCTCAAAATCACAATCAGAGAAGCTTGTCCGCTCTCCCACCAACAGGCCAAAGCGGAAGCTACTGCGTGCATCGTTGACTTCCTGACGGGACGGATAGAGATTGTGCAGATCCGCCTCAATACGGTTAAAGCGTTCGCTGTTTGCCCGGCACTGCTTACGCTTACCGCATTTAAGCTCTCTCGTCACCCACGACATCGGAAAAATATGCTCGATGTTCAATCCTTGTCTATAGCGGGAATTAAAGCTATCCCCGCAATACAGTGTTTTCCCACCGTTGGAATACAGCTCTTCCCAGAAAAGAATCCTAGCCTGTTCATAGTCAAGAATTTGAGTTTGGTCACAACCGGCCACGGCTGAAAGCAGCAGCATGGCCAAACCCGCAATTTTCTGCGTGAAACCTCGCAATGTCCTGTTCAAATCAAACAGCGGACGCAATCATTCTGCATGGGCATCACTGTCAAGCTTGCTAATTACCTTACTTGAATATTGTGCTATACAAATCAGGTTTTCCGCCCTTATTCCTAACTGTGTTGTTAACAGGTTCAGCCGTTTGACAGCGGAGCATCTTTGCTCGCCCGCACTCATATCCAACATCAATTGTTCGATCTCCCGGATTTCCTGCAGCAAGGTAAGCTCCGGCGGCATATGACCCGACATTCTCAGCAGGCGATAAGCTACGCGCAGATCTGGTGCAACCAGCGGAGCATCATCAAGAGGTATTCGCTTACCTGCTCCAGGCAGATCATCAAGCTGACCTAAACGTATGGCATCGGTGATACGTGTTTCCGCCAGCTGATCTATTAGCCACACGGCTTTCCATTCCCTAACGCCGCGCTTTTACCAGGACTATGTGCCATACAGCGTATCCTCGATCAGCATATCAACCACAGCGTTAAGCGCGTCCTGCTGAGAACATCCTTCTTGCCGCGCCTGGTCGTACACTCTTATCTGACGATGCGCGCTTGTGCCGTGCGCAATAATGTCTTTTGCGTGATTTACCTCTTGCACACAATCTAATGCATCCGCATCCTCCGCAATAAGTTCGATAAATTCTTCCATCAAATCAGGATAGGGAACGATCTCGCCGCGTCCAAAGTCGATCAAACCCTCGTCGATGCCGTAGCGCTGTGCCCGCCACCTATTCTCTTTTACCAGCATCATTAAATATCTGCGCCAGCGCTGGTTTTTACTGCGCAAGCGGTACAGCATCCGCAGCCAGCATAAGTACAGAGCCGCAATTGTTACACCGTCATCCAAGCGCGTGCAGATATCAGCGATTCGTATTTCAAGAGTGGGAAACCGGTGACTGGGCCTTATATCCCACCATATCTTGGTTGCGTCCTCTATCACGCCGACACCAACCAGCGCATTCACGTGCCGGGTGTACTCAGAAAAACTTTCAAAATGCTCTGGTAAGCCGGTGCGCGGCATCTCATCCCATACCGCTATGCGGTAAGATTTCAAACCCGTGTTGTGTCCACGCCAGAACGGTGACGAGGTACTCAGCGCCAGCAGATGAGGCAGGATGTAATTCACCTGCCCCATGAGGTCTATCCGCAGCTCGTCGTCCCCTATACCTACGTGAACGTGCATCCCACTGATTAATAATCGGCGCACAACACCCTGCAGATCATCTGCGAGCTGATCATAGCGCGCTTTAGGCGTGTGCTTGAGTTGATCAGATTGTGCAAAAGGATGGGTGGAAGCTGCTATCAGTGCCAAACCGTGCTCCGCCGCGACCGAGGCTACGGTTCGACGCAGGTGGGCTAATTCGGCCCTGGCCTCCGCGATGTTGCTGCACACCCGGGTCCCCACTTCGATCTGACACTGCAGAAATTCGGGAGATACGCGCCCTTCCAGCAATGCCTCGCATCGCGGCATCATAGATGGTGGAGTTTCGCTGATCAGGTTGCGTGAAACACGATCAACCAGCATATACTCCTCTTCAATACCAATGGTAAACGCCGGCTGCTGCATATCGTGCCACTGTATCACATGAGGGACTTACGCATACAATCCACGGGAGGCAAGAGAAATCAAAATGACAACCAGGATCATTATTCACGGTGGAATTAAGGAGTTCGAAAATGTGCAGGCAACGGAAGCCGAATACGTACGGGCGCTGGGGGACATCGTGCGCAATAGCCATCAAATCCTCAAGCAAGATGGCGCGCGTGCGGCTGTTCTCGCAGCGGTGGTCGCGCTGGAGGATAGAGAGCTGTTCAACGCCGGCACCGGGTCTCGCATTCAGGCAGACGGTGAGATTCGCATGAGCGCCTCACTCATGGATGGCTACCACAATATCTTCTCTGGCGTAATCAACATCCAGTATGTGAAAAACCCGATACTTGTTGCGGCTCGATTGAGCCAAGAAAAACACTCCGTTTTAGCGGGGGATCTGGCGACCCGTTACGCTCGGAGTCACGGTTTCCAAAGCCATAACCCATTTACTGAGCATCGACTGCGCGAGCATATGAGTGGCTACCAGGGCCTGAGCGCAACGGTAGGCGCAGTGGCACTGGACGACGTTGGACAACTTTTCGCTGCAACGTCGACTGGGGGAACGGGTGGCGAGACACCGGGCCGGGTGAGCGATTCTGCCACCGTCGCCGGTAATTATGCCTGCGACCAGGTTGCTATATCATGCACCGGCATAGGCGAAAACATCGTAAGCCTGTCCGTCGCACCGCGGGTGGCTACGAGAAGGCTCGAGGGCTTAGGGCTGCAGCAGGCCGTACGCAAAACCATCGAAGAGGGCGTTAGATATGGCTATCACTTTGGATTAATCGCCCTGGACCAAAACGGCGACTGTTGTATTGACCAGACTCAAGGGAAAACGCTATTCGCAGAAGCGAGCGAGCAGGGAGTGCGTACTTTTACCTGACCTCTGCACACGGCGTCGCAGATCGCTACGAGGCGGCAGATTTAATAGGTTCCTCACCGGCCTCGCTTGATACGCCGCATACGCGGTCAAACTCCTTTTGCGATATTTCCGCTTCAGCACAGACCCAGTCATGAAATGCCTTAATGTTAGATTCCCCCTCCCTGCCTTTTACGCAGACAAAGTAGTAGGCCACTGGCGATGGACTGAATACATCAAACAGTTTGACCAGACGACCCGCGGCCAGATCGTCCTGCACGTGGGCGCTGCGCGCGAGTGCGATGCCGAAATCATCGATTGCGGCCTGCACAGTCATGCTGGTATCGGGAAATTTCGAACCCTTGGGTAGAGACTTAACCTCCACACCCGCATCTTTAAACCAATCCCGCCAGCGCGGACATATGTCGGTTGCGTGCCGGTACAGCAGCGGATAGCGCAATAGGTCCTCAGGGCTCTCCGGTGGTTGCACCCGTTTGAGGAATCGCGGGCTACACACTGGAAAAACATACTCTCTAAGAATCAGTTTTTCATACAGACCCGTCCATCCTCCTCGCCCCAGACGAATGCCGACATCCACCTCGCTCTGGCCGAGGTCGATCACATCATCAGTAGTAGATATCCAGACATTGATATTCGGCTGCTTTTGCGAGAACTGGCCTAGCCTCGGGACCAGCCACTTGAAAGCGAACGACTGTAGCAAACTGACGCGCAGTGAAGCCCGGTCGGTTCCTGGCCTGAGCTCCTTAAGCTTACTGCTCATGCGATTGATAAAGTCCCGCACTACCGGGGCCAGGGCCTGCCCGGCCTCCGTCAGAACTAGGCTTCGCCCCCGCCGCGCAAACAGCTTGAGATCCCACATCTGCTCCATATGTCGAATTTGGTGGCTGACCGCGCTCTGCGTAATGTGCAGTTCGTCAGCAGCGCGGGTGTAACTCAGGTGGCGCGCGGCCGATTCAAAGGCGCGCAGGGCGGCAGTTGGCGGTAGTCTAATCACGGGAAAATCTTATCATGAGTTTTTACTCATGTATATGATGAAAATATTTCTTTTGATTTCAACTATCTATACCTCTACTATACGTTAATAAATTAATGGTGCACTGCATCAGAATCAACAGGAGAAGATAACTATGGTTTACAGTCTATTGATCAGAACCGGGGCGGCCTACGTTGGCGCTATTGCGCTGCTGACTGTCGCGGTAACGGTATTGGCCTAAAAATAGATTTTTTAAAGATACGGAAAATATGAACATAATCAGTAAAATCAAGCATCGTCGCCGGATTAACCGCGCCGTTCGGGAACTTTCCGCTTTAAGTAACGAAACGCTGCGAGATATCGGCGTAGAACGCGCCAATATTGCCCATTTAGTAGAGCAGATGATGCGGGATGAAATGGTCCCCGGTACCGCAACGGTTCAGCAGAGTGTAAAGAGTCGCCATCACCCCCTGCCTGACGGTGCCGCAGCTTGAGCTAGCCTTGAGTTTTCACCCAGGCCAGCGCAAACGAGCCAGCTTTGCTCGCGCGACGCGCTTAAGGTAACACCTGGACAATAGGAGCCTGAAACTGCGGCAGGCAAGCGGGGTGCTGCCAGTACGAAATACGCCCTACTGAGGTTTTTCTACCGGATAGCCGCCACCTGACCATTGCTGCATATGCCCTTCGAGATCCCGTAAGCGGGTGAAGCCAAGCTGCGACATGAGCGACCGGGCAAATCCGGCCCGCGGCCCTGCAGCGCAGTAAACTACTATCTCCTTTTCCTTGTAGGCGCCAAGCTCTGAACTCCTAAGCGCGATGTCAGAGACAGGAATATTGATCGCGCCCGGTACATGTCCTTGTGAGAACTCTGCCGGTGTTCTGACATCCAGAATCAACGGCGCTTCATTTTTATTCAAACGATCGCTCAACTCCGCTGCAGAAATCGAATCCGAAGCGTACACCATCCCGTTGGCACCTAGCGCGTGCAGAAAGAGTATGGTACTGGCTAAAAACAGCTTTGGTTTAAACATGGACGTTGATTTTATTTCTGTATTTATCAGAGCACAACATCGTTGAATCTCAACCGTTTCTTGGTTGGATCAAGATCACACAAATCGGGGCAATTATATCACCTTGATCGCCGCGCATAGGTGCAAGCAAAGCACTGGCCGGGGAACGTTGACGGCGCGCGGTTAAAGGGACGACGTAAAGCCGGCTCAAAATTTCGCTCAGCGCATGCAGCCTGATCAGCGATATAATTACTATTGTGATGCTCGATCTCAATTTTTAATTTCAGCGCTACTCAAAACCGATGACTAACTTACGTGCTCTAGTTTTAACAGAAAGGGAGCTGCCGGATCCAGCCGCACTTATTCAGCAGGGGCGTCAAGATGCATCACTCGTTAAAGTAGGACGCAGCCGTTTTCTGAAGCATCACAGCGTCTCTAGCGAATTTGAGTATAAACACAACCAGATGCAATTGGGCTGCATCATGCGCCACGCGCAGATCGGCTATCGTAGCTTAGAACGAAGCTGCCAAGCTTACGCTCAGATATACGAGCGGTTACAAGACAACGGATGCCCGCTGCATCGCTACGGAATCTGTCTCGACTGGAGTATGGGTTATCCTGAAGCCGAGCGATTACGAAAGCCGAGGGGCACCGGCCTTATCCTCGACTCAGGCGAGTGCTTTGTTCAGTTGACTGAGCAGGCTCCGGTTGCCCCACACTTTGGTGATTTCGTGCTTGGCATGCCGTCAGCTTATGAAAATACTTGCGCAGCCCTGACCGCCGGATCAACTAGCATCGGTAACCTTGGCCAATACTTCAGCTTTCGGTTACCGCACTGGCACGACGATGTATTCATTACGGCACAAACTATTAAAGCGATATCACTATGCGCGGCGCAGCCGGTCCCCATCCTCATTCATTCAAACCTGGACGATGGGTTTGCCGCGTTGTTTACAGATCTGGCATGCGCTTTGGGAGCAGTTTTAATTGAGCAATACATCGTCAACGAGCTACTGCAAGGCTCAGTCAGCCACTGCTATGGCCATACTTATTCAGAACCGGTGGCACGATTGGCTTTTCAACGTGCCCTAGCTCAAGTGTCGGTTACACCGGGAACAATGGTGTACGGTAATACTACGCTGTACGGCCGGCTCACATCATCGAACTTTGCGGGACTTAGCAGCTACCTATTAGTTGATACTCTTGCCCAAATGCTCTTGCCGAGTGGCCACGCCATCAATCCGGTCCCAGTGAGCGAAGCCTATCGCATACCCACAGTCGACGAAATCGTAGATGCCCACCTCTTTGCCGATAAACTGGTCGAGCGTGCGCGTAAAATGCGGGAAATGTTCAGCGCTACGCAAGCCGACGCTGCTGCTGAAAAGATTGTAGACGGTGCAAGGCGCTTTAAAAAATCAGTAATGGATGGTTTTGCCAGTGGTGGAATCGATGTTAACAATCCACTTGAATTGCTACTCGCGATACGCCGATTGGGGCCCCGTTTCCTCGAAGAAGAGTTTGGGCCAGGCGAGGCGGACCGGTCGCATCTCCGTGGTCGAAAAGCAGTGTTTCAGGCCGCTACGATCTCTGCCCTGGAACAGCAGGCTGACGACTGTATAAATGGCCTGACAAACGATCAGAGGCAGAAACTGTCAACACTTAAACTGCGCATCTGCATAGTCACCACTGATGTTCACGAATACGGGAAGCTGCTTATAGAGAACATCTTTTCAAAACTTGGCATTAGCGCCATAGACGGCGGCGTTTGCACCGACCCGGAAGATTTAATCGACCTAATTCAATCGCACAAAGCGGACGTTATTGCGGTAAGCACATACAACGGCGTCGCCCTTGACTATCTGCGTAGCCTAAAAGAAAACCTTAGGGAAAGCGGTCTGCAGCGCATGCCAATATATATCGGTGGCAAACTGAATCAAGTCGCTGAATCAGAGCAGGACGATCTGCCAGTGGACGTATCTGCGAAATTGCTGGAAGCAGGTGCTGTCCCGTGTAACAGCACAGAAGATATGCTGCTACATCTGCTGCAGCAAGATTAGGCACCAATGCGGATTCGAGTTCTTCAACAGCACCGCCGCTGCGCAAAACTGCAGCGAGAAAGAATACGATTTAACGGTGGGTACAAATACGACGTTTTTATGCGATCAACTTTCTAACCATGTCGATGTTTGTACCGATTTGACCTGAACTCGCTGTCAGCCCGGAGAATTCCCCGGCAATCATTCCGTTTCGTTGGTTCAGCTGGTAACCCCCATCCACTGAAGCTTATGTTACGCGATTCGCTGTGGATGAGAGCGGAAAGTCAGAGCATCTTGTTTTGCTGCTTCTCAGCCCACGGCTGCATCTTCTTCGTTTGCGCTGTGCTTTACTGGAGTTTGAATTTCAATTTCTTCAGCTTTACTCTCTTTGCTGCGCTTCATCTTACTACGCTGCGGGCGACCGTTTTTCGGTCGAGCGACGTGTACTCTGACATTTCTTCCTCTTACCGGACATTGGTCGAGCACCTGGATCGCGTCCTGACCCTCTGACTTCTCCGCCATCTCAACAAAACCGAACCCTTTTGAACGACCGGATATTTTGTCGAGAATTATTTTTACATTTGCCACATCTCCAAACTGATTGAACATGTCTTTCAATTCTTCCTCTGTAAAATCATAAGGAAGATTTCCAACGTAAATATTCATCTATCTACTATTTTCCTCATCTATCAGGTTAACAACATCGTCTTCACGCAAACAAATGTTCGACGAAGACAATCAAAAAGATTTAAGGATTGTTAACAACTATGACTATTTTTGTTTAGTCTGATTGTTTAAATGCACATCAAAAAATAATAAAAAACTGCTAAGTCGAATCGCCAGAAACGTTACCGGGCAAATTCAGACTGAACAAGCTACCCCCGTACCACCGAGTCCACAATAACCCCCAGGGTTCTTGGCCAGATACTGCTGATGATAATCTTCCGCGTAATAAAAATCTGTGGCATCTAATATTTCAGTTGTGATTTCACCATAACCAGATTCTTTCAGCATGCGACCGTATTCGTTTCGCGCTGCAATAGCAACCGCTTTTTGCGTTTCGCTGTAAGTATAGACGCCTGAGCGGTATTGTGTACCGATGTCATTACCCTGTCTCATGCCTTGAGTTGGATTGTGCGATTCCCAGAATGTTTTCAACAAACGTTCATAAGAGATTACCGCTGGATCAAAAACTACGAGTACAACTTCATTATGTCCGGTTTGACCAGAGCATACCTCCTGGTATGTCGGATTCGGAGTATATCCGCCGCTGTAGCCGACGGCAGTGGTATACACACCGTCTAACGCCCACATGCGCTTCTCAGCCCCCCAGAAACAACCCATACCAAAAATCGCCTGCTCCATCCCCGCAGGGAAAGGCGGCTGCATTGGATTGCCTTTTACAAAATGTCTTGCCGGAACCGGTATAGAGATGTCACGGCCAGGTAAAGCTTTGTCTGGCTCGGGCATTGTGGTTTTATCAAATCCGAACATTGTTACAGCGTTGTTATCGCTAATGCCATATCCACATATGCCCTATGATACAAATATCAAGTCTAGGAGGAAATAGTGTTGCGCCAAATTTCTGCAAAGATCCCGGCCTATGTGCTTTGGCAAGGCAAAACCTTCTAGCCCCTGCGACAGCGCTGTATGCGATGAGTGCGCGGGGGTCGGACGCATACCGCCAAGTTGTCTGCCTGCCCAGCGGTACTGATGCGCTCTGCTGCAAGGGCTGACCTCAAGAGACAGCGGCTGCAAAAGTGGGGATGACGACGAGAATGAGGATCGGGTGAATACCCGGCAATATCCCAATCGCGTCCAGGATATCAAGTCGATGAATTCTGCTGCCGATCGATTGCTGTGGCCCGCACTTTAATTAAGACTCCGTCGTGTTAAACCCAATTATTACGAATAATTTAGAAACATTATTCCAGGTTAACCGGTCCTTTAGAATTGACACACCATGCGGGAAAGACCAATGAATATCAAGACACTGACAGCAGTATTAACATTATCGGTGGTCATCGTTGCCGCCGCCTCATTGCTACGCGCGGGAGAAACTGCGCCGCTGTCCGAAACGGAGTCCAGGCTAAACGCGCTGTCGAAGGCAACCTTTGCCGGAGGATGTTTCTGGTGCATGGAAGGCCCATTTGACAAGTTGGAGGGCGTGGTATCGACCACTTCGGGTTATACCGGAGGGCAGACGGAGAATCCCACCTATAAGCAGGTTTCAGCGGGAGGTACCGGCCACACTGAAGCGGTACAAGTTTTGTATGACGAATCCAAGGTGCCCTTTGAAAAACTGCTCGAAGTTTTCTGGGTAAACCACGACCCGACTGACGCCAACGGTCAATTTTGCGATAAGGGAGACCAGTATCGACCGGGTATCTTTTATCACAATGAGGAACAGCGCAAACAGGCTGAAACTTCAAAAAAGCAGATCGAACAGGCCAAGACATTCGAGCAGCCGGTGGTGACGGAAATCACCGCAGCGGGTACTTTTTATCCTGCTGAGGAATACCATCAGGATTATTACCTGAAAAACCCTATTCGTTACAAGTTCTATCGATACGGCTGCGGGCGGGACAGCCGCTTGCAGCAGCTTTGGCCCTCGCCAGGTTCCTGACTGGATCGAGGCGGTGGCCCAGATTGATGTTAGCGAGCGATTGTAAAACCGGACTTAAGGCCGGTTTGACAGCCAATCCAAGGCGGCTGCTCTGCGCTGTTCCGCGGTCTCAAAGCCGTCTTCGAGGCGGTGCAGTTCCCAGGAAATTGAGAACTGCATCCTCTGTCCGACCTGCAGGGTCATTAGCGGACTCAGCACTTCAAGCTCGGTGTAGTTGGGGCAGGTGAACGCTTCTGCACTAAGCCCCCCATCTGGATACGATTGGGCGGGAACACGACGAAAAAACTGCGCAATGACGGTATTATCCACTATGGCAGCCAGCCAGTGATTCGAGTCAGCGCCGATTTTCTGGCATTTCAACGGATCGGGCAGGAATACACCGATGCGCCCTTCCAGCTTGAGGTTTTTTAATGCCGTTGCCCTGCTGGATGGGAAAACATAGTACCCAAGGCTAAACTTGCTGAGGGGATTGAGATTAAACAAAACCTCGCGCGGGGGGATAAGCTGGGTAACGCTCCAGATGGTGTAACGCAGCGGCTCTGCCCGGGCCGTTTGCAGCTTTTCAATTCGCTGATCTATGTTTACTCGACTTCCCGTCGGCGCCAACTGGATCGTGCGAATGCTGCGCGCACCATTGTAATTACTCACCGCACTGGTCATGATCACGCCGTCGCCCAGCATCTCAATTTGATGCGGACCTCCATCAAACCAGTGGTCCGGTGGCCATGAATATCCGTTTATTCGCTTGAAATCACTCTGTTCATTCGGCCAGACCTTGTCCCCGCCAAAGTTTGTCCAAACGTACTTGCCAGCCTTGTTCCTCTTCGGTTCACCCGCTAAGGTTTGGCCATGTAAGCTCGGATCGGACCAGAGGATATTAGCGCTATCGATAAAACCGTAATGCATAATGCGGCCGATAGCGGGCACCACCACCAGTTTTGCATGACCGTTGGAAATTTCTATTGAACGTTTCCAACCTTGATAATCGATTTCGGCGACGTCCGTACCGGCCATCACCACCGGCAGTAGGGTAAACAGGGCTGTGCAAAGCGCGCATTTAATATTAAGCATATATTCGCTAACGCACCGGGGTTAACCGCTCGGACCACCCGCCTATCCAGGCGGTGGTTGTGGCGGCTATTTCTTGCCAGACCGCCTGCACCGTTCTGTTCGCCGTCTTTGGCAAGTTGAAAGAATGATCTCCATCCTCAACTATATGCAGTGTCGCCCTGTCCGCGTATGGGTCCAATACATAACGTTGCAACAAATTAAAGTTGCACAGCGGATCGCGCGTTCCCTGAATGAACAACATGGGGCATGTGATGCTCGCAAATTGAGAGACACGAAGTCTGTCTGTCTGTTTTGGAGGGTGCAGTGGATAGCCAAAAAAAACCAGTCCGCCAGCGCACCC
>JAHEKE010000035.1:22288-31697 GCA_024638505.1 Gammaproteobacteria bacterium
CAGGTAACTGAGAAAAGGATTATGCATATCGTTGCCCGCACCATGCGCGATCACCACGGCAATACTTCGCTTGCGCTCGTCTGGTATGGCCCAGACGGAAGAAACCGTAATCTTGTCAGCAACAACGATTTGTCGAGATTTACATTGCATTGCACACAGACTTCAGACAAGCAGATGTTGCGCTTGTCATATAATCGACAGTAATGGCTAAAGGCACAGCAACTTTAATTGTATCGTTTCTTGCACTCTCAGCCATAAGCCTGTGGCTGTTTACCACGCGCATCGTGAGTGTAGTGGCCCCCCCGCTTATCAATAATGAGATCCTGCAGATTGATTCTCTTGAAATTTCATCAATTGGCTGGAGTAAAGCAACCATCATTCGCCTGTCCGGCCACGCCGACCTTGCCGGCGGCAGGATACGCTTCGACTTAAGCGATGCTGTCGTTCACTACAATCTGTACCAACTGCGACCGGGTTCGGTTGAGGTCAAACAGGGAGGCATTGCTTATGAAGCTTTAAATGAAACCACGACTGCTGCTGCGGACCCTCCCAGTATTCAGTATTTTCCACCGGAAGTGGTCATCAACCGGTTGCGTTTCTCAGTAAAAGACAGCCCGGTTAAGTTTGAAGGCTTCTTTGAGCTCTCCGCTACTGCAGAGGGTTTTTCTGCGCTCACCCGCGACGAGTGGTTGCAGCTGGAAGTCGCGGCGAATGCCAAGCTGTCTGATTTCCAGGTACGGATGGAACAAAGCGACGGCACGGAGATAGCGTCGGCTAAGATAAAGCTTGGAAACATGGATTTAGCAGAATTTGACGGTTCGGCCTCGCTGGATCCGTTACTCGTCTGGATAAGAGGCGCGCAAGTTGTACCGAATGAGTACCGAGATCTGATGATTGAATTGCAAACTGCCGCCGGCAGTATTCACTGGTCTGCGCGGCCTGTAGACAACAAGGAATGGCAAGCACGAATCAATCTTAAGGCGGACGATTTTTCTACACCCCAGTTTTATGGCAGTGCAGATTTACGGGGTAATCTAATCCTTCGAAGTGACAGTTGGGAATTTACATGTACCGATCCGAGTGCCTTACAGATCCAGGTGCCCGGCAATAGCCTCGATGATATCGCAACCATAGGCTTAGATTTACCCACAGACTATTCGTTCCACCAGAGTACACTCGCCGACACAGCAACCGCTGTGGTGGGCAGTGGTGAAGCAGATTTTTATTTTCGTCGCTCCGACGGCACCGATTTACGTGGCAGACTGGCTCAATGGCAGTCATCCGGCTGGCGGGACTTTACTGTTGATATGCGGAACCTCAGGGTGGTATCCCCTTATGCGCTAAACGCGGATAACCTCATTTCTGCATTCACTTTGACCCGCACTTTGCCGTTAACCATTAAAGGAACTCTTAATGTATCCGCAGCCCGCGCCGACAACTGGCCCGCTGCAATACCTGGTCTTGATTTGCATGGCGCTTGGACCTGGAGCAGTGAGTCAATCGATATTAATGGCAGGGTAAACTGGGGCAGTTCAGCAACTGCAAAATGGTCCCTGGTCAAGCGCGATGCGAGTGGCTCGCTGCAGGTCGAACTCAACCAGCCTCTGGTTGAGCTGTCTCAACCGCTGCAGAAATTTCTCACCAAGCAAAAATGGGACGCAGCGTTCTCCGGCGGCTCGCTTACGGGTCAATTAAACTGGACTTGGGAAAACGCGGTATACAGCAACCGGCTGGAGTTGGCGGCAAATGATGTTAACCTTCGCCTGCAGGGAGTAAAGCTGCGGAACAGCTCGATACGGGTTAGCTCATCCGACCTGGTTGCTCGGTCATTGCTAATTGAAAGCTCGATCCCACTGCTGGTTCTAGCCAACGATATGGAGGCGACCGACATCGCTCTCGCTGCGCGTTGGCAGAATGGGCTGTACGTCGACCGTGCCGACTGGTCAATATTCGGCGGCGCAGTGAAGATGAAGCCAGTTTTTCTTGACCTTAGTGGGAAAACCAACGTCATCGAACTGAAGGTTAACGATATCAATCTTGACAACGTGCTGCAGATGCTCGACCAGGAAGGACTGAAAGGCAGCGGACGATTGAGCGGAACCATACCGCTGCAGTTCTCCCAGGATGGAATAGCGGTAAATGGCGGAATTTTAAAGAGTGACACCAAAGGCACTCTTAGCTATACGCTGGGCGACGTATCCGCGCCACAGCTAGACAACATCGCTCTGCAGGCTCTGCAAGATTTCCGCTATGACGCTCTGGACGTGGAGCTAAACTACGAGACCAGCGGCAATTACACGATTCGCTCCCGCATAGAGGGCCGCAATCCGCAGCTCTATGACGGTTACCCGATAGCGTTCAATGTCAACCTCTCCGGTACGTTACCCGGGCTGTTACGGGCGAGCCTGATCACTGGCGACTTTCACAGCGAAATCCTGAAACAAATTCAACAAGAAAAACAGTAGCCGACTGCGTCAACCATTGGCTACTGCGTTCGTTTACATATAGGTTAGAATCTTTAAATCAGCAATAAAACAGAGACCTTAGCATGTACCCCAAGCTTATGTTGACGGCTGGACTTGCCCTTTACCTGTTAGGCTGTACCCCGACCGTAAAGGTAGAGCCGCCAGACAAACCAATTGAAATCAATCTCAATGTAAAGATTGATCATGAAATTCGAGTGAAGGTCGAAAAAGATATCGATGAATTATTGTCAGAAAACAAAGAATTGTTTTAGGGCTAGCGTTCTTGTGTGGAGGCTGCATCATGGTTAGAAGTATCTATATCATTGTATTAACTCTGTTGGTCGCAAACCCGGTTTCGGCAGCCTCTGTCGGTGAGGCGAAAGCCAGCGGGCATGCGTGCGAACAAACGAATGGGTATTTGCAGGCCACAGGCAGTGCGCCACCTGACGTACAGTCCCTAGTCAGGGGGGTCAACGTAAAGAGGAAAGCGCAATACTCGCAAATCGCAGAAAAAAACGGTGTTCCGGTAGATCAGGTAGCAAAGCTTACTGCGGAGAAATTAATCAACAGCGCGCCTCAGTATAGGTGTAAGTGATCACAGCTGGCGGAAGCTTATGAAGAAATACGGTATTCGAATAACGCTAACGGCAAACAATCCCATGCGTCTGCCGCACCTCTTGGGCGATGACTGGCAGAGCGTACATTGGTACGATACGAAACGGGAGCGTGACGAATCTCTAGCCCACATGTCTCAGCAGCTACCCATCTATCGAGAGGGTGACAACATCGCTCAGGTTTTCGCCAAGATCGAACGCTAATCAGGTACCCCCTCCTCACAGAACCATCTAGTCTCGATTGTTCAGAGAAGTAGGATTGCGCCAGTCTTTTTTGGGAGATCGCTGCAGCTGTGACTAAATTTTACAGCGCAGGGCGAATTCAGGCCGGGCGCTGCAGCCTAAGTTTTTCACCGAAAGAAACGTACTCACTGGCACCCAGCCGGGCCAGCGGGTCTACCCGCTCGGCCATGACCTTTATACGTCCTTTGTCATCCTTACCGACTACGCTATCTTCGATGTAGATGTGCGATATCTTTCCTAAAATCAAGGACTGGGGAACGCTGCCGAGTTTTATTATCTCGTAGCGTTCGCTGGCAAACGCTATGCGCGCGCAGGCCAGTCTCGGTATGCGACTGCCCTTAAATGGTTCCGTTTGCAGGCCCGTGGCTTCCAGTTCAGATTGCTCCTCAGCTAAGGTGGCCGAGCTCTTGTTCATCGGTTCCAGCAGATCCTTACTGACGATGTGAACCACAAAATCCGATCGCTGCTCGATATTCACCAGGGTGTCTTTGAAGCTGCCATCAGGCTTCTTGCCAATTGATATCATGATAAGGGGCGGGTCGCTGCATACAGCATTGAAGTAAGAAAAAGGAGCCAGGTTATAGCTGCCTGATTTGTTTTCAGACAAAACCCAGGCAATCGGGCGTGGAATAACTGTCTGTGTCATGGTGAAATAGACTTGGCTTTCACTTAGATCGGATAAATTGATATACATGTTGGCTGTATTTAGTTAGGCAGGGTGAGGGCAAAATAAGAGGCACTCGATTGTACATGCATATGAGCCAAGCAGCCCATGGTTTGACGCCATCCCCGGACAGCGCTGCGGAGCAGCTGCAGCGCCTCGTCGATTTTGTTCGAACAAACAGCCCCCTGTTTGTTCTCACCGGAGCCGGATGCAGCACCGAATCAGGCATTCCGGATTATCGGGACAGCAAAGGTCACTGGAAACATGCGCGTCCCGTGCAGTACCGGGACTTTGTACAGCATCACCAGGTACGCCAGCGATACTGGGCAAGAAGCATGTTGGGATACCACAGAATTGCCGCCGCTACACCGAACCGGGCGCACCGCTCGCTAGCGGAGCTTGAGCGCCTGGGTGTGGTGTCTGCACTGGTAACGCAGAATGTCGACGGCCTGCATCAGAGAGCGAGCCAGCACAACGTGATTGAACTGCATGGGAGCCTGGCGACAGTGCGATGCCTTAACTGTGACGCTAGATACAGCCGACGACATATTCAGTCCGCCCTGACCGAGAGTAATCCTGCATTACGAGATTACTGCGTCAATGCCGCGCCGGATGGTGATGCCCAACTCGAACACGCAGATTTCTCTGATTTCTCTATTCCACACTGCAGGCGTTGTAACGGCGTGCTCAAGCCCGACGTTGTTTTCTTCGGCGAGTCGGTACCCAAACAGCGCGTAAGCGCCGCCTTTTCATGGCTGCAGCAGGCGCGAGGAATGATGGTCGTGGGCACGTCCCTGTTTGTTTATTCAGGATATCGGTTTGCGCGATTCGCATGTGGCAACAATATTCCCATCGCGGCCATTAATCAGGGGGCCACGCGCGCAGACAAGGATTTTTCCGTCAAATTTGCAACAAATTGTTCACAAGCCCTGCATAACCTTTTATGCCGCATGCAATAGCCGGAGCGATAACAACACATGAAAGAGATCACCTGGTCTGAGTTTGCAGCCGTTGAAATTCGCGTAGGTACCATTGTATCGGTTGAGGAGTTTCCTGAGGCACGTAAACCTGCCTATAAGATCAACGTTGACTTCGGTAACGAGATTGGGACCAGAAAATCCAGCGCACAAGTTACCGAACTTTATAGCGCCCGGGAACTGATCGGCAAACAGATTATCGGGGTGGTCAATTTTCCGCCGAAACAGATTGGGCCGATGCGTTCGGAGTGCTTGATAGCTGGTTTTTACCGCGATGACGGAAATGTAGTGCTTGCGATTCCGGAGCGCGATGTACCGAATGGAGCCAAACTCGGATGACCCAGTTCCACAGTGGTAGCACATGGCTGGCGTGATTGTCATAACTGGGTCCAGCCGAGGTATCGGCGCCGCCACCGCACTGCTTGCAGCACAGAAGGGTAATGCGGTCTGCGTCAACTATCTGCACAACAAGAAGGCAGCCGGGAGGGTGGTTAGCGAAGTGGTCAAGCTGGGACAGAGCGCGGTCGCCGTCGCCGCCGACGTGAGTCGCGAGCGTGATGTTAAACGGTTGTTCGATACCGTAGATCGCGAGCTCGGACCACTAACGGCGCTGGTAAACAACGCTGGCATCCTGGACGTACAGACGCGGGTGATGAATATGGGCGCTGATCGACTCAATAAAATCTTCGCCACCAATATCACTGGCTGTTTCCTCTGTGCGCGCGAAGCGGTTAAGCGCATGTCCACTCGAAGTGGCGGTGCCGGCGGGGCAATTGTCAATGTATCTTCCGGTGCCTCCAGACTAGGGGCGCCGGGGGAGTATGTAGATTACGCCGCATCCAAAGGCGCCATTGACACATTCACCATAGGTCTGGCAAAGGAAGTCGCCGAGGAAGGGGTTAGGGTAAACGCTGTCCGCCCCGGTTTTATCTATACCGAGATTCACGCCGCGGGGGGTGAGCCCGATCGCGTCGATCGAGTCAAGGAGCGGGTGCCAATGAGGCGGGGCGGCAGGCCGGAGGAAGTAGCGCAAGCGATCATGTGGCTGCTGTCGGATGAAGCGTCATATACCACGGGCAGTTTTATCGATGTTACCGGTGGTAAATAAGCTTGAGCACCCGGGTTTTGATCATTCACGACGACTGTGAACACTACTTCGATGCGATCAAAGCACGCTGTCCGGATGTTGAGATTTGCAGCTATGCGCCATCCAGCTTAAGACAGGACATCGAGAATTTCGCGCCGCAGGTGGTATTCAGCTGGAAGACCAAATCCATTCCGCTTTCAGCACAGAGGACGATTGTCACCCTGCCCTCAGTTGAGTGGCTGCACATAGCTGGAGCAGGATTCGAGCATCTGCTGCCCCTACCCGATCACCTTACGGTTACTAACTCTTCTGGAGTATGCAGCGCGTTCATGGCGGAAACCGTACTCGCTGCGATACTAATGTGGAATTTCGGTTTTCCCCGCTACATCGAGCTGCAGAGAGAAAGGTCATGGCAGAAATTCCAGTGGAAATCCGTTTCGGAAAAAACGGTTCTGATTATCGGTGTGGGCAGCATTGGGAGCAAAGTCGCGCAATACACCAAAGCGGTCGGCATGCGCGTCATTGGTGTCAAAAACAGGCCGACTGCGGTGCCTGCAGTCGATGAGATGGTGGCACCCGCCGACCTGCATGACGTGCTTGCACAGGCAGATTACGTTTGTGTGCACGTCCCTCTAACTCAACATACCCGCAGTTTGCTCGGCGCCAGAGAGCTTGCCCGGATGAAATCTAATGCGATCCTGATCAACACGGCACGTGGTGGCGTGGTCGACGAGCAGGCTTTGGCCACCGCGCTGGTTAATCATCAAATTGGCGGCGCATATTTAGATGTCTTCGCTGATGAGCCCTTAGCGCAGGACAGCGAGCTGTGGAGCCTGCCCAATTTGATCATTTCGCCGCATGTGTCTGATTCAGTGGCAGACTGGCAGACCCGCTTTGTCGACTTCTTCATCGATAACCTTAATCGATGGCAGGCCAGTGAAACTCTGGTCAACATAGTGGACCCCGAACTGGGATATTAGCCCGGGTCTGCCGCTACGCATCCCGGCACTAGCTTGGTGATATAATATATTTAATGAAATAACGCGGAGATTGAGGTGCAAGCATATAAACATAATCGCCTGGTTATAATTGGTTTGCTCTCACTGGTTGCCATGATTTCCCTGCGCTATTTTTTCCTCGATGCAGAAAGCCCCTATACGCCTATAGCCGTCACTCCACCGCAGATAAACGCATCCACCGTGGGCGTCGGCAAGGCACTCCCGTCTTTCGATGAGCAGGTGGAACAGGAGATAGTTGCACAAACCGCACAAACGGTGCGCAAGATCAGTGACAACCTGGCCGAGCTGCTGGAACAGAAGGAATATGCACAGCTGCGCCATACTTTGCTGAGCAAAGCGGCGCAGGCGGTGGCCGAGGGAGATAAAACGCAGCTTGGGCACATTCTGTCGCTGCTCGGGCAGTTATCCATCGAAGAACAGGACCTGGATACGGCAGAGGTTTACCTGCTGGAATCCCTCGACGTCTATCACAAGCTGGGGGATGCAGTCGGCGAAGCTGAGGTTTATATGCAGTTGGGTCGCATGCATTTGAAGTCGAGAGAACTGGCGCGCAGAGCCGGCGACGCGTATGACCGACTGCTGGTAGCTCGATGGCAGCTTAGTGAAGGAGACTACGCCGCCGCCGAGCAAAACCTGAAACACGTGGTAGCTGACAGCCTGGCGGTTAATCGATTCGGTTCAGCCGCCAGTGCATACTATTCGCTGGTACAGCTGTATACCAAGACGAGTAATGGTTTTCAGGCAGAGCAGGCGGCGATGGAAGCCGCCACTTTGTATGCAGCATCGGGGCAAATCAGGCGCGCCGGCGACATCTTGCAAAAGCTCAAACACACTGGGGTTGAACGTTGGAGACTGTTCGACATTGAGCAGGAAATTAACCGTAATTACGCGGAATTTGAGAATAGCGTGCAGCAGATCGAGCGGGCTAAAGATTATCGCCAGCTTTACAACCACTATCGGGCGCAGGGCGATCAGGAACGAGCCTGGAAGCTCCGACTACTTGCCAGCAAATCCCTCAAAAACGTCTCCAAAAGAGCCATGTACCATAGGCAACCGGACGCGCTGGCGCTGCTCTACGTGTCCAACGAATCCGTCGGACGGGCGAAAACTTACTTCGATATTGCACAGCAAACTTTCGATCGCAGAGGATTAGAAAATCTCTCCTCTCAAACCGAAAAACTCAGAGAACAGATATTCTGAGTCGCCCATGCTGCAGGGCAGCCCCGAGCCTGTGGGGGGTGTAACAAGTTTAGAATGGATCTAGATCTTCCTTACCGCCGTTGCCTCTGGCTTTGACCGGTCCACAGGCAATCATGCTGCACATAGGAGTGGGGCACCCGAATGACACAAAACTATAGCAATACGCCGTCGTACAAGGTTATTATTAAAAGCAAGCGCCGGTCTGTTGGTCCATAGAATGTACTTTGGACCAGACCGGTAACAATAAAAATACACCACAACTACCAACAGAGGAGAGCAAATGAAACTTAAATCTACTCTAATTCTGTCCGCAGCTACCTTGGCGGTGGGCATCTCCGGCGGCGTCCAGGCAGGCACGCTGGAGGATGTGAAAGCCCGGGGCGTACTCAACTGTGTGGTCAGCACCGGTGTTGCCGGGTTCGCCTTCCCAGATGATGCGGGCGAGTGGCATGGCTTTGACGTTGACTTTTGCCGTGCCACTGCGGCAGCGGTTCTGGGTGACGCCAAGAAAATTAAATCCGTGACGTCCACCGGTAAAACCCGCTTCACTTTGCTGAATTCCGGCGAAGGCGACGTCCTCTGGCGCAACACGACTATTACGTTCTCCAGAGATGTCGGGGTCAAGCTGCGCTTTCACGGCGTCAACTACTATGACGGTCAAGGCTTCATGGTCAGCAAAGATCTTGGCGTCAGCAGCGCGAAAGAGTTGGATGGCGCATCCGTCTGTATCCAGACCGGAACGACCACCGAGCTCAATCTGGCGGACTACTTTTTTGCCAATGGAATGAAATATGAGGCAGTGCCAATCGAGACCAACGATGAAGCACGGCAGAACTACATTGCCGGCCGCTGTGACGTATACACCACGGACGCATCTGGTCTCGCCTCGACCCGGTCGACTTTTCCGGATCCGGCCAATCACATCATTTTGCCTGAGATCATTTCTAAAGAGCCCTTGGGCCCCGCCACGCGACATGGCGATGACCAGTGGTCAGACATCATCACCTGGGTGTATAACGCTACCGTCACCGCGGAAGAATTGGGCGTGACCTCGGCTAATGTGGATGAGATGAAGAGCTCCAAAAATCCTGAAGTCCTGCGCCTGCTGGGCGTGGAAGGGAACCAGGGTGAAGAGCTGGG